>DASRAN010000062.1:0-49880 GCA_035638115.1 Patescibacteria group bacterium
TGCGTCCGGCCGGGCGTCTGAGACGGAGCGCCCGGGGCCCCGACGCGCCGAGCTCCGGCGCGTCGGGCGGGCGCGCAGCGAAGCGAGGGGAGGCGACGCGCAGCGTCGCCGGACCCGTCCCGGCCGGGCGCAGCACCGGCGCCGCGGATCGAGGCGGGCTATTCCTCGGTCAGCGAGCCGACCGCGCCCTCAGCGAGGCGGTTCGGCGCCTTCGCCCGGCACCTGCACGAAGCAGCCGGGCAGGCGGCGCACGGCGTCGACGCCGAGGGTGAGCCGCATCCCGTCCTGGTAGCCGCGGGCGGAGCGGGCCTGGCGCTCGGCGGCCATCCGGTCGCCGGGCGAGGTGTTGGCCGCCGGCGCGACACGGTCGCGAACGGGCGGGGGCGGGGCGTTGCCGATGGCGATGAGGTCGGAGCACTGCGAGGCACGCGCCGCCCGGCCGGCCTCGACGCCCTTCACGAAGCCGCTCATGTAGTCGGGATCGCCGTTGATCCGGTCGGGGATGCGCGAGGTCTCGTCCACCAGCTTGAAGATCGAAGCCTGGACCGTTTCGTTGACCTGCTGCGCCTTCCAGGCGGCGTGCTTCTGCAGCGTCCGATCGTAGTCGGGTGGCAGCGGCTCGCGCTCGCGGCCGTTGTAGCTGGCCGAGGCGCGCGCCTGGTCCTCCGCGGCGTGACGCTGCAGGACCGGAGTCACGAACGACTCGAGCGACTTCAGGTCGTCGTGCTTCACGACCTCGCGCGGCAGCTCCACCTGGAAATTGATGCGGCAGCGCGCCTCGTCGAACAGGGTGAACGGGCCGTCCTGGTGCGACGCGAGGATCGGCTCGACGAAGGTGAGCCTCAGATCGATGCGCGCATGCTTCAGGTCGATGCTGTCGACGCGGGCCAGCTCGCCGGCCTTGAACTGCCGGCGGCCGCGGCCGCTCACCAGGCGTCCGTTGACGTCGTTGTCGTTGTAGAAGCCCATGCAGTCGGAGGAGGTCTCGACGCCGGTGACCACCCAGGCGCCGCGCCAGCGCGCCTCGACGTCTCTCTGCAGGTCGCCGGCGCGGGCGGCGCCGCACGCTGCGGCCAGGATCAGAGCGGGGACGAACGCTTTCATCACATCACCTCGCCGAGGCCGAGGGCGTGCCGGGCACGCACTGCGGCAGGATGCGGATCGCCTCGAGTCCGTGGGTGAGCTGGATGCCGTCTTCGTACCCGCGGCTCCACGCCTTCTGCCGGCTCCCCTTCGAGGCAAAGGTGGCCGCCGACGGACCGCTCATCGGCAGCATCGCCGGCTCGGCGGTCGCGAGCTGTTCGCACTTCGTGAGGGCGGTCGCCCGTCCCGCTTCGACGCCGCGCGCGAAGCCGGCGAGGTAGTCGGGGTCGTTGCTGATCCGTCCCTGGATGCGCTGCGTCTGGCTGACCCACTGGCTCATGCGCGCGTCGATCGCCTCGGCCGTCTGGCGGCTCTCGAACTCCTGCTGGCGGGCGATCGCGGTCTGATGCGCGGCGGCGTAGGCCGGATCGTCCTGGGGCAGGAAGCCGGCGGCGAGCACCGCGGCGTCCTCGGTCGGGTAGCGCTTCATCGCCGGCTGGACCAGCGCCTCGATCCCCAGGATGTCCTGCTCCCCCTTCATGCCGGGCGGCAGCATCACCTTCAGGTCGACCTGGCACCGGGCCTCGGCCTGCAGCGTGAAGTCGCGGTGCTCGCGGGTGACCAGGAGCTTCTGCGACATCGTCATGCTGAACACCGCCTCCGAGGCGGAGAGCGTGACCATGTCGACGTGCGCCGGCGTTCCGATCGGCACGTCGATCCGGCCGTGGCTGCTCACCTGATCGCCCCGCAGCCGGTTGTCGGTGTAGAAGCCGTTGCACTCCGAGTAGGTGTCCGCCGAGGTCACCACCCACGCATCGAGCCAGCGGTTCTCGATCGAGGGCGTGGGCCCCGGGGAGACGTGCACGGGCGGCTCGTAAACACCGGCCCGGGGCGTCCCCAGGGAGGCGGCGAGCGCCGTCATCACGACCAGGAACGTCCTCTTCGTCAACATGGCTCAATCTCCCGTCCAATGGGCCTTTCCAGGCACCCGGTACCTCAAACTAAGAACCGGGGCCTCCCCGATCAAGGACGGCTTTTGGGATCACGCCGACGCCCGCGCGACGCGGGCGCCATGCTCTTGAACCGGGTTCGCTTTTCCGCTACAAGGCTCGCTGCGGGGTCGGGATTCCGGCCGGTTCTCACGGCGGTTACAAAGGTGCGTGACGAAGGTGTCAGGTCGCGCCGATGACGGTTCCGGCGCGCGTCACCGATTCGTCGCGATCGGTTCGATGCCAGTGGAGGAAGTCTCGTGACTCGATGCCGGCGTCTCACTCACCGTTTCGGTTTCACGCTCGTCCTCGCCGCGCTGGCGGCGCTCCCGGGAGCGGGGGTCCTGGCCGCCGCGGACAAGCCCCCCGAGACGAAATGGAAGGCCGAGACGTTCAACGGGCTGGAGCTGCGCGGCATCGGCCCCGCCGTCACCTCGGGGCGGATCGTCGACATCGCGGTCCATCCGGCGCACAAGAACGTCTGGTACGTCGCCGCGGCCTCGGGAGGCGTCTGGAAGACCGCCAACTCCGGCGCCACCTGGACGCCGATCTTCGACACCCAGGGCTCCTACTCGATCGGCTGCCTCGCCCTGGATCCGAAAAACCCGCTGGTCGTCTGGGTCGGCACCGGGGAGAACAACAGCCAGCGCAGCGTCGGGTTCGGCGACGGGGTCTACCGCAGCAGCGACGGCGGCACCAACTGGGAGAACGTCGGCCTCAAGAAGTCGGAGCACATCGGCCGGATCGTCATCGACCCGCGTGACTCGAACGTCGTCTACGTCGCGGCGCAGGGCCCGCTCTGGGCGCCGGGCGGCGACCGCGGCCTCTACAAGACGATCGACGGCGGCAAGACCTGGAAGGCGATCCTCGCGGTGAGCGAGAACACCGGCGTGAGCGACCTGGTCTACGACCCGCGCAACCCCGACGTCCTGTATGCCGCGGCCTACCAGCGCCGGCGCCACGTCTGGACGCTCATCGACGGCGGCCCCGAGTCGGCGATCTACAAGTCGACCGACGCCGGCGCCAGCTGGAAGAAGCTGGTGGAGAACGGCCTGCCCAAGGAGGAGATGGGACGCATCGCGCTCGCGGTGGCGCCCGCCAGCCCCGACACGCTCTACGCGATGATCGAGTCGATCAACAAGGCGGGCGGCGTCTACCGATCGACGGACATGGGCGGCAACTGGGAGAAGATGAGCGATTACAACCCGAACGGCCCCATGTACTACCAGGAGCTGTTCCCCGATCCCCAGAACCCGGCGCGCGTCTACGCCACCGACACCTACCTGCACGTCACCGAGGACGCCGGCAAGACGTTCGTCAAGGTCCCGGAGAAGACCAAGCACGTCGACAACCACGTGGTCTGGATCGATCCCTCGGACACCGATCACCTGCTGGTCGGCTGCGACGGCGGTCTGTACGAGACCTGGGATCGCGGCGCGACCTGGGACTTCAAGGCCGACCTGCCGGTGACCCAGTTCTACCGCGTCGCGGTCGACAACGCCCTGCCGTTCTACCGCATCTACGGGGGCACGCAGGACAACAACACCCTGGGCGGGCCGTCACGCACCACGACGGCGCACGGCATCCTGAACTCCGACTGGTACGTGACCACCGGCGGCGACGGATTCCACTCCCAGGTCGACCCCGAGGAGCCGGATCTCGTCTACTCCGAGTCGCAGCACGGCGGGCTGGTCCGCTTCGACCGCAAGAGCGGCGAGACCGTCGATATCCAGCCGCAGCCGGGGCCCGGCGACGATCCGTCGCGCTGGAACTGGGACTCCCCTGTCCTCATCAGCCCGCACGCGCACACCCGGCTCTATTTCGCCGCCCAGCGCCTGTACCGCAGCGACGATCGCGGCGACTCGTGGCGCGCCGTGAGCCCCGACCTGACCCGGCAGATCGACCGCAACCGCCTCAAGGTCATGGGGCGCGTCTGGAGCGTCGACTCGATCGCCAAGAACGCCTCGACGTCGTTCTACGGCAACATCGTCTCCCTGGCCGAGTCGCCGGTGAAGGAAGGGCTCCTCTACGTCGGCACCGACGACGGCCTGGTTCAGGTGAGCCCCGACGGCGGCGCGACCTGGCGCAAGGTCGAGTCGTTCCCCGGCGTCCCCGAGCGCTCCTACGTGTCGCGGCTGACCGCCTCGCAGCAGGCGGCCGACACCGTGTACGCCGCCTTCGGCAACCACAAGATGGGCGACTTCAAGCCGTACGTCCTGAAGAGCACCGACCAGGGCCGATCGTGGACCTCGATCGCCTCCAACCTGCCGGAGCGCGGCCCGGTCTGGGCGCTCGCCGAGGACGCGAAGGACCCGCGGCTGCTGTTCGCCGGCACGGAGTTCGGGCTCTTCTTCACGACCGACGGCGGAGGCCACTGGGTGCAGCTCAAGGGGAAGATGCCGATCATCCCGGTGCGCGACATCGCGCTGCAGAAGCGCGAGGACGACCTGGTGCTGGCGTCGTTCGGACGCGGCTTCTTCGTGCTCGACGACTACTCGCCGCTGCGGGGACTCGACACGGCGGCGCTCGACCGTGAGGCGCTGCTCTTCCCCGTCAAGCGAGCCTTCATGTACGCCCCGTCGCAGCCGCTCGGCCTCAAGGACAAGTCGTTCCAGGGCGACGCCTTCTACAGCGCCCCGAATCCCCCCTTCGGCGCCATCTTCACCTACTACCTGAAGGACGAGATCCTGACGCAGCAGAAGACGCGCCAGAAGGCGGAGAAGGAGACGGTCAAGAAGGGCGGCGACGTCCTCTATCCGCCCTGGGAGACGCTGCAGGCGGAGGAGCGTGAGGACGACCCGGTGGTGATCTTCACGGTGAGCGACGAGGACGGGCACGTCGTGCGCCGGGTCACGGGACCCGTGACCGCCGGCTTCCACCGGATCGCGTGGGACCTGCGCTTCCCGGTCTCCAAGCCCGCCGTCCTCAAGCCGCCCGAGGAGGACGAGTTCGCCCCGCCGCGCCAGGGTCCGCTGGCGGCCCCCGGCACCTACAGCGTGACGATGGCGAAGCGCGTCGCGGGCGTGACCACGACGCTCGCCGGCCCGCTCACCTTCAAGACCGAGCCGCTCGCGGCCGCGACGCTGCCGGCGCCCGATCGCGAGGCGGTGATGGCGTTCGCCCGCAAGACCGCGAGGCTGCAGCGCGCCGTCACCGGCGCCGTCGAGGCGGCGGGCGAGGCGCAGAACCGGATCAACTTCCTCAAGGTCGCCCTGCTCGACACGCCGGGCGCCGACCCGCGCCTGCTGGACGATCTGGCCGGGATCGACAAGCGGCTGAAGGACCTGATGGTGCCGCTCACGGGCGACAAGACGCGCGCCAGGCGCAACGAGCCGACCGCTCCGTCGATCTCCGACCGCGTCGATCAGATCGTGGGCGGCTCCTGGTTCAACACCCAGTCGCCGACCGCGACGCATCGCAACGACTACGACGTCGCCGCGGGCCAGTTCGCCGACGTCCTCGACAGGCTGCGCGCGCTCGTCGAGCAGGATCTCAAGGGACTCGAGGACAAGGCCGAGCTGGCGGGCGCGCCCTGGACGCCGGGCCGCCTGCCGAGGTGGAGGCCGGAATAAAGAAGCCTGAGCGAAGAAAAACCGGTCCGGAGTCTCGGGGACGCCGGACCGGTGTTCTGTGCCGAACAGCGCGAAGCGATCCGCGCTAGAAGCGGCCGCCGCTCCGCGGACAGAGCGGGGCGCAGACCAGCGTCGAGCCCCCCGGCAGCGCCTTGCAGGCGCCGCTCACGTTGACGCCGTTCCAGGGGAACGAGCAGGGATCGCCGACCGCGAGGGTGGAGCAGGCATCAACCGCTTCCTGGGGCGGCGCGGGCGGCAGGCAGGCCAGCACCCCCTCGTCGTTGGGCCGGCAGAGACCCCGCTGCATCCGGTCGTCGAGGCGCAAGGTGCAAAGGGAGCCCCGGGCCATCCCGGCACAGGCCACGACCCGCGGCAACAGCCGTGTCTGGGGCAGCGGCATGCAAGCGAGCGTCGTACCGTCGGCGGCAAATCCGCACGTTCCCCTGAAGCTGCGGTCGCCGAGCGTCGCCGAGCAGGTATCACCTGCCGCCTTCCCGGAGCAGGCGTCGATAAGCGCCAGCGCAGGCGACGGCTGGCAGATCTGGACGTCAGCATGATCGGGAGCGGCGGCGCACGTGCCGCTGATGTTCCTGCCATCGTTGCCGATGAACGAGCAGGCGTCCCCCGCGGTCTTCCCATAGCAGACTTCGAGCGGGATCATCTGCCGCGGGACGCAGATGGGGGCGAACAAGAAACTCGGCTCGCAAATGCCGTCGACTAATTCGCCGCCGACCTCCGTCTGGCAGGCGTCGCCGGGGCTCTTCTCAAAGCATAGAGGAGGATCCACCTGGATGCCCTTCGGCGAGCAGCTGAGGAAATCTTGACCCGGGCCCATCCAGCAGGTGCCGCTGATGGCATGACCTTCGAGCTCGAAGGCGCAAGCGTCGCCGGCGTTCTTGCCGTCGCAGGCGTCGATCGTCGGCGTCAATTCCTGCTGAGGCAAGCAGAGCAGGGGCCCCCCCAGCGCGTCGATCGCGGTGCAGGCGCCGTTGACCGTATCGTCCTCGTGGGTGAAGGTGCAGGCGTCGCCGGCGTTCATCCCGGTGCAGGCATCGATCAGTCCCAGCAGCGGCAGCGGAACCGGGACGCAGGCCACGACCCCGGAGGCGAAGGCGCGGCAGAGGCCGTCGACCGTGTGATCGTCGGCGGTCAGATGGCAGGCGTCGCCGGCTTTCAGGTTGGCGCAGGCCGCCACGGCGCCGGGAGATGGAGGCGGCGGGGCCGGCGGCTGGCAGGCCAGGACGCCGCTGGGAAGGGCGGCGCAGGTGCCGGTGAAGCTGTGGTCCTCGTGGGCGACGGTGCATGCGTCGCCCGCGTTCTTCCCGACGCACGCCTCGATGGCGCCCTCCGGCACTCCGGGCTCGCAGGTGACGCCCGACTGTGCCAGGCGCGCCGCGGCGCCGGTGGCGGCGCTCAGGGTGGGGTTCACGGGATACCAGGGGTTCGGCTGAGTCCCAGGATGGAATCCGGGTTTTCCCTGATGCGGCTGCCAACCGAACGCGGTGGCGTGCCGGGCGAGAGCCGGCAGGAATAGGAGCCCCACCAGCAGGACGGCGGCCCCGAGTGCCTTCACCCCGGAGGACGAGAATCCGGCGCGTTGGCGGTGCTCAGACATGAGTGCCTCCTTGCATTCCCCCGACCCTTCCGAAACGAGTGATGCTCGTTCTTATACTGGCGGACCCCCAGGTTTTCAAGGAACGACGAGGGAAAATGCGGTGTCAGGCGCGCCGGCCCCCGTGGGCGATCACGCGCTCGACCAGGAGGTCGAGATCCGCTTCGGTCGTGCGGTAGTTGATGATGCAGGCGCGCAGGGCGAACCGACCGCGGACGCGCGCGTTGGAGACGAACACCCTCCCCTCGCGCTGCAACGCCACCAGGATCCGCTCGTTCATCGCCTCGAGCTCGGCCTCCGGGCGGCGCGGGCCGGGCGGGACGTAGCGGAAGCAGACGATGCTCAGGTCGCCGCGCGTCAGGAGCTCGAGACGCGCCGCGGCGCGCACCTTGCGCTCGAGCAGGCGCGCCATCCGGAGGTCGTGCTCGATGGCGCGCGTGAACGCCTCCCCCCCGTGCACCTTGAAGGCGAGCCAGATCTTCAAGCCGCGGAAGCGGCGCGACAGCTCCGGCCCGTCGTCCCAGAACGCGGTCTGCTCGAGGCGGCCGGCGCCGAACATCCGCGTGTAGTCGGCGTCGAGCCTGAAGGCGCGGCGCGCCGGGCGCGGGTCGCGGTACAGGACGCAGCCGGCGTCGACCGGCGCGTAGAGCCACTTGTGCGGATCGAGCGCGATCGAGTCCGCCAGGCTCAGGCCGCGCAGGAGCGGCCGCGCCGAAGGCGCGAGCACCGCGAATCCGCCGTAGCAGGCGTCGACGTGCAGCCAGAGCTTCTCGCGCCGACAGAGCCGCCAGATGGCGCGCAGCGGATCGACGGCGCCGGTGGTCACGGTGCCGGCGCTGGCGACGACGGCGAACGGCCGCAGTCGCGCCCGCCGATCGCGCCGGATCGCCTCGCCCAGCGCGCCGACGTCGAGCCGCATCCTCCGATCGGTCGGGACCAGCCGGACGAAGTCGCGGCCGATCCCCAGAATCGCCGCCGCCTTCTGGATGGCGTGGTGCGCCTCCTCCGAGGCGTAGAGCGTGAGAGGCCGTCCCGGCCCGCCGCGCAGCCCGCGTCGCGCCAGGTCGTACGGCACCGCCGCCTCGCGTGCCGCCGCCAGCCCGGCGAGATTGGCGACCGAGCCGCCGCTCACGAGAAGACCCGAGGCGCCGCGCGGCAGGCCGATCATCTCGCGGATCCATCCGGTGACCTGAAGCTCGAGCAGCGCCGCGCCCGGCGACGAGCGGAACGCGGTCAGATTCTGGTTGATCCCCGAGGCCAGCCAGTCGGCCGCCACGCCCGCCGCGATCGCGGGTGGCGCCACGTATCCCCAGAACCGCGGGCTGTCGTTGCGCCGCGCCAGCTCGAGCAGGGCGGTCAATTCTCTCCGCAACCGGGTCTCCGATTCCGGAAGCCACGGCAGCGGCGTGCGGAAGATCGGCGCCAGAGCCGGGACGCGTCCGGGCGCCGGCAGGATGCGCGCCTTCGCCCGGGTCGCGTTCCAGCGTGACAGGAGGCCCGACACGAGACGCTCGAGACGGGTGACCGCCGCCGGGTCGAGGTCGAGCGGCCGGGCCGAACGCGGCGCCGCGGGGCGGGCGGATCGGCTCGCCGTGGGACCGGGGACGAGCTTGACGCGGCGCATGGGGCGGCGATTCTCCCACGGATCGCGCGGGGCGCCACCGTTGAACCGCGCCGCCCCGGCTGTGTAGACTCCCGAGATGCTCCGTCTTGGCGGCGTCAGCCGATCGTTCGGCGTGCATGAGGTCCTGAAAGGCGTCGACTGGGGGATCCCGCCCCGGTCGCGCGTCGGCCTGGTCGGCCCGAACGGCTCCGGCAAGACGACCCTCCTGCGCATCATCGCGGGGCTGGAAGAGCCGGACAAGGGCTCCGTCGACCTGACGCGCGGCCTGACCCTCGGCTACCTGCCGCAGGAAGGGGCGCGGCTCGCCGAAGGGACGGTGCTCGACGCGCTCCTGGCGCCGTTCGCCGAGGTGGCGGCGCTGGAGCGCGAGCTCGAGCAGCTCCATCACGACATGGCCGAGGCGCAGGGCGAGCGCCTCGACGCGCTGATGCGCCGGGCCGGCGAGGTGCAGCACCGCTTCGAGGCGGCCGGCGGGTTCAACCTCGAATCGCAGGCCAAGGCGATCCTCGGCGGTCTGGGATTCGGGCCGGAGGATCACGCGCGCCGCCTGCAGGAGTTCTCCGGCGGCTACCGGATGCGCGCCGCGCTCGGCGCGCTCCTGATGCGGCAGCCCGACTACCTCCTGCTCGACGAGCCGACCAACCATCTCGACCTCGAGGCGGTGCAATGGCTCGAAGCGTTCCTGCTCGACAGCCGCTCGGCCCTCGTCGTGGTGTCGCACGACCGCACCTTCCTCAATCGCTGCGTGACCTCAATCGCCGAGATGGAGGGCGGGCGGGTGCACGTCTGGCAGGGCGACTACGACCAGTTCCGCGTCCAGAAGGAGCAGGCGCGCGCGCTGGCGGAGAAGCACGCCGCCTCCGAGGCGCACCGGGTCGCCGAGGTGGAGCGCTTCATCGAGCGCTTCCGGTACAAGGCGACCAAGGCGCGCCAGGTGCAGAGCCGGATCAAGATGCTGGAGAAGATGGAGCGCACCGAGGTGATGGCCGGGGAGCACACCTGGCGCTTCTCGTTCCCGCCGGTGACGCGCGCCGCGCAGCGGGTCGCCCTGCTCGCCGGCGTCTTCAAGGGATACGCAGGACGGCCGGTCCTGAAGGGGCTCGACCTCGAGGTCTGGCGCGGCGACCGCATCGCGCTGGTCGGGCCCAACGGCTGCGGCAAGAGCACCCTCCTGAGGCTGGTGTCGGGCAAGGAGCCGGTCGACGGCGGGCGTATCGAGATCGGCGAGAAGGTCGTCATCCACTATTTCGCGCAGCACGTGCTCGAGACATTGCAGGCGGGACGCACGGTCATCGAGGAGCTGCAGGCGTGGGCGCCGGGCCGCACCGACGGCCAGCTCCGGTCGCTGCTCGGCATCTTCCAGTTCTCCGGCGACGACGTCTTCAAGAAGGTGCAGGTGCTCAGCGGGGGCGAGAAAAACCGCCTGGCCCTGGCGCGCCTGTGTCTCGACCCCGGCAACTTCCTGCTGCTCGACGAGCCGACCAATCATCTCGACCTGCCGACCCGCGAAGCGCTCGAGGACGCGCTCGCCGGCTACGGCGGGACGCTCCTGTTCGTGTCGCACGATCGCTATTTCATCAACCGCGTCGCGACCAAGGTGGCCGCCTTCACCGACGGCCGGATCACGGTCTACGAGGGCGGCTACGACGACTACCTGGCCGCGGCGCGCGGCGCCGCTCCGACCGCGCGCGCCGCGCACCTGATGCGCGCCGCCCGGCGCGACGAGACGCCCGCCGGCGACACCCGGCGCGAACCGGCGCGAACCGGCGGCGGCGGGCGACAGGAGGCGCCGCCGCGCGCGGCCTCGCCCCGGCGCGACGATCCGCCCCGCCGTGAAGCGAAGCCTCCGGCCGCCGGCGCGGAGCCGTCGGCGAAGACACGCCGCCGCGACGAGGCCGAGGAGCGCAATCGCCGCAACCGCGAGCTGCGCGCGTTCCGCGAGCGGATCCAGAAGGTCGAGGCTTCGATCCTGCCGCTCGAATCGCGTCTCAAGGAGATCGAATCGGCGATGGCCGAGCCGGACGTCTGGCAGGACCACGCCCGCGCCCGCGGCCTGGGCGAGGAGAAGAAGGGGATCGAGATCGAGCTGGCGCATCTGTACGACGACTGGGACCACGCCACCGCCGATCTCCAGGAAGAGGAATCGAAGCGCTCGGCCGGCCATCCGGGAGACGCCCGCGGCTGAGCGGCCGCGCGCGGGGGCTACGTGTAGGCGACTCCGGGGTGGAGCAGGGCCAGGACGATCGAGAAGGCGCGCGGGAAGATCACGTCGAACAGACGCCAGGCCACCAGCAGTCCCATCATCGTGAACATCGGGTTCCCCGACATCGTGGCGATGAACGCGCCGATCGAGTCCGGGAAGAGTCCCTGCACCACGCCGGCGCCGTCGAGCGGCGGCAGCGGGATCAGGTTGAACAGGCAGAGCAGGACGTTCAGGTTGAGCGCCACCGACAGCAGGAGCGCGAGCGCGCCGGCGGCCGAGCCCGCGCCGACCTCGGCGGGCGCGACGACATGGCTGAAGGTGGCGTGGTCGGGGGCCGTGAAATAGCCCGCCGACAGCAGGACCCTCAGGACGACGAAGGCGACGGTGGCGAGCGTCAGGTTGGCCGCCGGCCCCGCCGCCGACATCGCCGCGAGCCGCCTGGGATGACGCTGGCCCCAGGAGCGGTCGTACGGCGCCGAGGCCCAGCCCATCATCCAGCCCGAGCCGAAGAAGGTCAGGATCGGGATGAGGACCGTCCCGAACGGCTCGCGCCGGATGTGCGGCCACGGATTGAGGGTGACCTGGCCGCCGTGGTAGGCGGTGTCGTCGCCCCCGAGATGGGCGATGAAGGCGTGCGACGCCTCGTGGAACGCGAGGGTGAACAGGAAGACGACGTACCAGACGGCGAAATCGGGCAGGTTCTCCATGTCACCGCCGCGCGCGGCTCACGTCCCGGCTCCCGCCGCTAGTCCTCGAGCGTGAAGCCGATCTTCACGGTCACCTGCCAGTAGGCGACCTTCCCCTTCTCGATGTAGCCGCGCGTCGCGAGCACCTCGAGCCAGCGCATGTTCCGGACCGTCTTGTGGGCCCGGGTCACCGCCTTCTCGATCGCGTCCTCGATGCTCTTCTTCGACGAGCCGGTCAGCTCGACCGACTTGTAGACGTGCTCGCTCATGGGTGTCTCCTCCGGGTCGGACCGCGGCGGCATTCTACTCCCGCGCCAGCGGGGCGCGGTTGAGCAGGGCGCAGAGAATCAGCGCCTGGTAATGGGCGTCGTAGTCGGCGCGGTGGGTGAGGGAGGCGTCCTGCGCCGGCAGCTCGAGGAGCCGCTCCAGCCGCTCCTTGTTCGTCTCGTGCCAGCCGATGCCGAGCCGGCCCATCGCCAGCGACTTGCTGTCGAGCGCCTTGTAGCCGAACGGATTCGGGAGGTGGTGGAGCTCGTAGTAATAGGAGATGTACGACCAGTCGAACGCCGCGTTGTGGCCGACGAAGACCGGGCGCCCCCCGGTGCGCCGCAGACAGACGGCGACGAACTCCGACAGGCGCCGCATCGCCTCGCCGGCCGGGACGCCCTCCGCTTCGAGCTTCTGGCGCGGAATGCCGTGCACCTTCATCGCGCCCGCGTCGAAGCCGGGGGCGATCGGCTTCAGCTCGACGTAGAAGCGCTCCTCGCCCGGCCGCCAGGCCCCGTCGCGGTGATCGACCGGCACGGCGCCGATCGACACCATGTTGAACAGGGCGGGCACCGGGCCCGACGCTTCGATGTCGACCGAGAAGAAGACGTCGCGCGGCATGGTCACCCGATCCGCATCGTCACGGGAACCGCTCGATCACTGGATCCGCTTGATCAGGTGGAAGCCGAACGGGCTCTTCACGCCGTCGTACCGGCAGAGGCCGATCTCCCCCACCGCGAGACGGAACGAGGTGTCGGCGAACCCGGGCACCATCTGGTCGCGGGAATACTCGCCCGCGGCCGGGCTCTGCCCGGCGGCCACCATCGTATAGAGACCTGGCGCCTGGTCGTCGGTGTATTGCTTGACGAGCGCGCCGAAGTCCTCGCCGCCGCGCGCCCGTTGGAGGAGCTGCTCGGCCAGCTCTTTCGCCTGGGCCTCCGAACGCTCGACGTTCTTTCCGGGCAGCTTGCCCTTGAACGAGACCAGGAGGTGCTGCACGACGATGCGGGCCGGCTCTGCGGCGTTCTCGGGCCGGCCGCAGGCGGCGAGGACGAGAACGGCGGCCGCAATCGCCGCCCACGCCCGGAACATTCCTTTCAACTCGATACCCCGCTTCTGGCGCGGCGCGTCAGGCGCTCGCGACCGCCGTCATTCTAGCAGAGCGCACCGATGCGGGTTCGGGACGCGGGTACGGAGACTCGACGCGAGGATGCCGCTACGGGCAGCCGCCGAGGCAGGAGTCCGGCACGCGCGGCCGGGCGGCCGAGACCGTGCCATACCCCAGGCCGGCGCCCGCGACCCGCTCCTGGACGAGGTAGAAGAAGGCGTGCCCGATCGGCGGCGCCGCCACGTTCGTGGGTTCCTGGACCGTCGTGAACGTGATCCCGCGCGCCAGGACCCGGACGCTTCCGAGCCTCAGAAGCCCGCCCTCGGCGCGCCACGCGGCGAGATCGCCGGCGATGACATCGTAGCTTTCCGCTTCGGCGAGGCTGGTCCAGGAGATCCGCACGCCGGTGCCCCCACCGGCCGGCCGCTGGAGCCGCAGGATGAGCGGTTCGGGACTCTGCCCCTGGTCGTGCGGCACCACGATGCTGGTCGCGGCCAGCGTCGTGTTGCCCGATGCGTCGCCGACCTGCGCCCGAATCTCGTAGATCCGCCCGCCACCGGCGCCCGAGCGCTCCGCTCGCAACCCGATGGTCGCGGGCGCCGGGCCCGGCACAGACGCCTGGACGTCGCCGGTTGTCTGGCCATCCCCTTCGCCGGCCGCGTCGTCCGGCTCGCTCGACCCCGCGCTCAAAAGCTTCACGGCAGGCGCGGGGTCGCACACATCGACGACCTGCCAGACCAGCCTCACGAGCCGCATCGTGTGGTTCGGGGGGAAGAGAACCGCCGGGTCGGCCGTCAGGGTGGCGGCGGGCGGCGTCGTGTCCACGACCATCACTGCTACCCCCGCCTGCCCGATCTCGCCGATGCTGTCGGTGACACGGAGGGCGATGGTGTGCGCACCGAGCGGAATCGTCGCTTCCAGCGCCTCGCCCGTGCCGAGACTGGCCTCGCCCGGCGAGTCCGGGTCGAGGATCCAGGCGTATGACCGGATGTCGTCACGCGTGCCGGGCGTGGAGTCCGGGTCCAGCGAGCCAGCGCCCGACAGCACCACCCCGGCGCCACCCGGCCGGTTGCACTCGATGGTCGCGGGGAGGGACAGCGCGGCGACCGGCGGATCGTCGAACGCCAGCTGAGGCTCGCCCTGGAAGCGGAAATCACCCGCCGCCGTGAACGCCGGAGTGTTGCCGTTCGTCACGGAGATCGTCAGGCGATAGCTCGCGGCCGGCGTCAGGGATGCGAGATCGATCGTCCGTGGCAGCCGCCCGACGAACGGAATCAGCACGATCGGCGCGCCGCCCCGGACCGTCGTAAGGGCCGCTCCGGTCTCGGCCACCGCTCCAGACCCAGCCGCCGCTCCCGTGCCGGCGGCCGGCGCGATCGTCACCGTCCCGGCCAGCGCCTCATTCTGAGGGTCGCTGATGTGCGCCTGGACCTCGAGGAACTGTCCGCCGTCCTGGCGAATCGCCACCACCTCGGCACGCGCCTGACAGGCGTCACCCGCACCGTCGCCGTTGCTGTCGGCCTGCCCAGGGTCGGCCACGGCCGGACAATCGTCGCAGACATCCCCCACCCGATCGCCGTCGCGGTCCGCCTGGTCGACGTTCGCCCGGGCAGGACAGTTGTCGTTCGCGTCGGCGACGCCGTCCTTGTCATGGTCGGGAAGGACGTGCACGTTGATGGGGACGCTCAGGAGAGGGTGTTGAGGGTCGTTCGTCGAGACCTCCACGAGCGCCGAATAGGTTCCCGGTAATAGACTCGACGCATCGACACCGACCGGAAGATTGAATGAGGATGACGCCGCGACGGATCCCGTCCGGGTCGTCAGGTCGAGGAACCCGCCGGAGCATTCCGCGACGGGCAGGAGGGCCATCCCATATGGACAGATGCCGTCCGTCACGACAGACGACTGTCCTGTAGCTAGATTGATCGCAAGGATTCTGCAGCCTGCGTCCTCACCCACGTAAGCGACTGTACTGGAAGGATCGAGGACGACAGACTCCGCCCCTTCCAGCCCCGAGCGGATCGCGCTGACCGCGCCCGACGCCAAATCAACTTTCACGAGGCTGCCATTGAAAAAGTCCGAGTTGGCCCCATACATTTGCACAACGTATGCGTTAGCGTCGCCCGGTGCGAGTGCCAAGCCCTGTGGAGCCTTCAGCTCGGAAGTGATTGTCCGAATCGCCCGCGAGTTCAGATCGACGGCCATCAGGGAGCCTGCCCCGGAGGTCACATATGCCGTCGTCCCTGCCGCGTCGAGGGCAAGCCCTTGACCGCTGTCGAAGTCGACAATCTTCTCCAGCCTCAGCGTGGCTCTGTCGACTGAGAACAGTCCGTTCGCCACGACGTAAACGATCTTCTCATCGTGGCTAAGCGCCACACCTTGCGGGAATGGGAGTCCAGCGATTTTCTCCTCATGACCGGTCTGGCGATTGACCTCAAAAACGCCACCGTTCCCCGGGCCGGTCGTGATAAAGACCGCTCTGCCGGTTCCATCTATTGCTTCATCAAATACATTGCCGGACAGCTGAATGGGGTTGAGCGACGTCACCTGGGCCGCCGGAGATGCAAGAGGAATGGGATGAAGGCTTGCGAGTAGAAATCGCGGCGTGCAGGATGTGTCGCGTGGATCCTCAGGGGGGCGGCCTCGAACTCGCACGCTGTAGTCCAGCGGCACACCGCCACTGTTTTCGAGCACGATCTCCGTCGCGCGCGTGCTCCCCTCGGGGAGCGAGATTGAGATTGCGGCCGCCTGCACCGAGGCCATCGCCGGGGACAGGACGGATCCGACGAGGGGGATACGAACCGATCCCGCGCCAAATTCGTTCGAATTGAACTGTAGCTCGCCACGAGACTTGCCCGGCGTCGTCGGCGCGAAGTTCACTGTGATGCCGACTTCCGATCCTGGCGGGAGGACGAGATCTGGCTGCTCTAATGAAAAACCGTCTCCGGTCGTCTGAAATGAGTCGAGCTGAAGGTTCTCATCGCCCGCATTGCGGAGGGTGAGCATGGCGATCCGCCGTTCGCCCGCCTCGACAATCCCGAAATCGATCGACTGGCCATCGCCAGGGTACGAGAGCTTGGCCGTGAATCGATTCACCCCGCACTCAATCCCAAAGTCCTCCACTCGTTGAAGCGAGAGCTCGACGTCCACGACGCCGTCTGCCGACACTTGGCTCAGGAGCTCGCTGGACAGGGGGTAGCTGCGCGTCGTCCGAACGCACTGCACCGTCGGATCCGATCCAACCGGACGACCCTCAACGCTCACTGGCATGTATGACCAAAGAGTTGCCTCGGTCGTAACCTCAAGCGTACCTGGTCCGTGGGGCACTTCAGGCAGAGGCACGCTGAGGGTGAGCAATGTGTCGTTGTAAAACGCGCTATGGAAAATTTCGGTCACCTCGGCCGAATGGGTGGGGCCGATGATTTCCAGGTGTGGTGAGCTCACGATGGTCAGCGAGGCCGGGATGATAGATACGGGAGTCGAAACCTCTGCCTGGCGCAAGACCACGGCGGCCGCATATTCTCCCGCTGGCAGGGTCCCGGCCAGAAAGTGCGCGGTCACGGCCTGGGTTCCAGAGGCGGGGATCGCACCCTCGATTGGATCGAGTGTCAGGAAATCAACCGGGCCGGAATCGTCGGACAGTGCAGCCAAGTCACGGGGAACGGTCAGACGGAGAAAGACTGGCATGCGAGTCCCGCTTGCCAAATCGATCTGGTCAACCCGTCCCGCATCGGCATCGAGGAGCAGTGCCTGCCTTCCGTCACCCATCAACGAGACTGCGGTGAACTGTGGCTGTGCATCAGGCAGCACGGCAGAGACCGCGCCTGTGGAGAGGTCCACCCTGATGAGCCCGCGGACATACGACGTGACGTACGCGAGTCGACGCCCGCGATCAACCCCCAGCGCGCTCACCGAGCCGAGAGAGATCGCCACAGGCGTGATTACTCCGGTTGAGAGATTGACCCTGACCAACCGGTCATATTCGAGGATCAGCAGCTCACCGTCGGTGGGCGACACCTCGAGCGCCATCGGGGTGTTCAGCCCTGAGGCGATGCTCTGCACGCTGCCGTCAGCCAGATCGAGGCGAAGGATCCGCCCGCCGGCCTGATCGAGCAGGAAGCAGTATTGTCCATCGCGTGACGGTGTGACATCAACGATCCCGGAGAAGCCGTTCGACACCTGAGTCACCGGACCGCTGGGGAAGGGCATGGAATAGAGGCCGTTGAAATAGGTGGCGATGTAGACGAGACTGCCCGAGGGGTCGAGAGCGACGGCCCGTGCACCCGAGAGCGCCATCCCCAGCGAGGTGCGCACCGATTGACCGGTATCCAGGTCGATAGTCACGAGGCTGAGAGGTCCCCCATCGAGGGCGACGGCATGTCGCGGTGGGTGCGGGCCGGGGCCTTCAACGCGGAGCTCGAAGTCAAACGTGTGGTCCCCGAAGTTAGCGATGGTGAACGTTTGACTCTGCGATCCACCGAAGGGCAGCGTCGAGCTCAACACGCCCGGATTCACGAGCAGGCTCGGCGGCGGAGCCCCTGTGCCGGTCAGACTGATTGAGATCGGCACGACTCCCGGCAAGCTATTCGTCAGCGTGAGCGTTCCATTGACTCGGCCGGGCGCCACGGGCGCGAACCGGACCACCGTTTGGCGCTCGCCTTGTGGATCGACGATCAAGGAGGTTTCGTCCGGACGCAGCACAGGCGTGTCCGACCCGAGCTGCACAGTCGCTGCGACGGCGGCCGGATTCCGGACCGTGAGCACAATCGTCTTCTCAGCCCCAACGCGAACGTCATTGAAATCGAGTCGGTCTGCGAGCGTCTCGTATCGCAGTCGAATCGTATGACGGTTATGGTCGCAAGCTGGCGCTACCATGAGCGAATTCGTCACATCGACGTCGACGGTGCCGCTCGTGGTCAAAGCGGCAAGCGCAGATGCAGAGAGGGATCGGCTCCCTACCGCCGGCGCGCATTCGACGCCGGCACTCGGCGTCCGGACGCTGATATCGTCATTCGCAATTGCGGTGGCGAACTCGAGCGCTGTCCCGAAGTTTCCATCCGCAACCAATTCGAGCCAGGCTGTCGCAGCGAACGGCGGCTTGTCGATGACCAGGTGATGGTGCGTGGTCGCGCCCGCGGTCGTGAAATCGGCGGACGATTCGACGGTCGTCTCGACCGTGACGGCGATGCCGGTGCCCGCCACGACACCCATGGGCGGTTGATCAATGCCACGCGGGGGGACCGGCGCCAGTCGCGGCGGGGCGACGATGACAGGCGCTGGTGCGCTTCCCGGCGGCGAGGGCCGGCGTGAAGGGACGCTGGAAGCGTAAAGACCTGCCGAGAGGGCGAGGAGCGACAGGATCCATGGACGCAGTCGCACGACGACTGGACCGCCGCGGACACTCCGCCCGGAGTTCATGCCACCCCCCCTGGGTTGCAGTAGGCGGGATTATGTCACCAAGCTCATCTTCCTGTCATCACCCCGGGATGGCGTGGTCATCTGCCGGGGCGATCAGAGGCTCGTCGCGATGCGTCCGCTCAGTCTCCGCGCAGGATGTTGCCGATCACGCCGCCCGCGACACCGCCTCCGCCGCCGGTGCGGCCGGGGATGCGCGGGATGAGCCACGAGAGGAAAGCCTGCGTCGAGCGCGATTGAAGGTACAGGTCGCCGCTGCCGCGGAACTCGCAGACCAGCCCTTCGCCCGACAGGAGGGTCGACTTCCAGTTGCCCACCTTGCGGACCTCGTAGTCGAGCCCCTGCGTGAACGCCACCACGTGTCCGGTGTCGCAGATGTAGGGCGTCCGGCCGTCCATCGGAACCTTGTGGACGGCGCCGTAGGAGCAGATCAGGACCGGGCCGCTGCCGCTCGCCTTGAGAAGGAACAGGCCTTCACTGCCGAAGAAGGTCTTCGCGCCGCCCCACTTCAGATCGAGGCTGATCTCCGGCGTGCTGGCGAGAAACGAGCCCGACTGGACGAACAGCGTCTCGTTGTTCATCCGCAGCGTGGCGATGTCGCCGGGCAGCGCCGGCGCGAGGGTGATCTCCCCGGCCCCGCCGCGCGAGGTGAAGGTGTTGGCGAACAGGGTCTCGCCGCCCAGCACCGAGCGGGTGATCGCGCCGAGCACGCCGCCCTTCATAGTGGTGTCGATCTCGAGGTTGGCCGACATGCTCACCATCGCCCCCGCCTCGGCCTGGATCGACTCGTTCGGATCCAGCCGGACGATGGCCAGCGAGTAGGACGGCTGGTACTTGATGTCGATCTGCATGTCGCCCGCCTCCCGACCCGCCGCGGCGCGCGGCGGCTCCCGAACCGCCGGCCGGCACGCCTGTTCCGTGGGTCGTCCGATCATACGCGGCCTCCGGCGGACCGGTTCCAAAGCCGCCGGGACGCTCCCGGATGCGAGTTCGCCGCCCGCGGGCCTTGCCGATCGGCTAGAATGGGCGTAGTTTCAACGCGTTGGGCGGAGGCACCGAAACGACATGGACGCCCTTGAAGACGACGAGATCAAGAAGAAGGTCCAGGCAATCCTGGAGGAGATGATCAACCCCGCGATCGCCGGCCACGGTGGGTGGGTCGATCTCCTCGACGTGAAGGAGAACCTCGTCTACCTGCGGCTGGGCGGCGGTTGCCAGGGCTGCGGCATGGTGAACGTCACGCTCAAGCAGGGGATCGAGTCGACCCTGCGCGAGGAGATCCCGCAGATCGCCGGGGTCATCGACCAGACCGATCACGCCGGCGGGACGAACCCCTTCTACCAGCCGGCCAAGTAAGGCCCCTCCTTGGCGTCCCTGAAGGACCCGGGCGCCATCCTTCTGGTTTCCTGTTACGAGCTCGGGCACCAGCCGCTGGCGGTGGCGTCGCCGGCCGCGGTGCTGCGCCGCGCCGGCTACGCGCCGGCGGCGCTCGACCTGGCGCGCCAGACGGTCGACGCCGCGGCCGTGCGCCGCGCGCGCCTGATCGCCATCTCCGTCCCGATGCACACGGCGCTGCGCCTCGGGGTGATGGCTGCTGAGCGGCTCCGCGTCCTCAATCCGGACGCGCGGCTCGCGTTCTACGGCTTGTACGCCACGCTCAACGCCGAAAGCCTGCTGGCGGCGGGCGCGGCGGCGGTCATCGGCGGTGAGTGCGAGGAGCCGCTCCTGCGTCTGGCGGAGGCTCTCGAGCGCGGTCACCAGGGGCCGATCCCCGGGGTGCGAACCACGGCGCATCCGGCCGGGCCATGGATCGCGCGGGTCGGCTTCGAGGTCCCGGCTCGCGACCTCCTGCCGCCGCTCGACGGCTACGTGCGGCTGATGGCGGGCGACGAGCGGCGGGTGACCGGTCAGGTGGAGGCCAGCCGCGGCTGCCTGCACCTCTGCCGTCACTGCCCGATCCCGCCGGTGTACGGCGGCCGGTTCTTCGTCGTCCCGCGCGAGATCGTGCTCGAGGACGTCGCGCGGCAGGTCGCGGACGGCGCGCGGCACATCACCTTCGGCGATCCCGATTTCCTGAACGGGCCGGGCCACTCCCTGGCGATCGCCGGCGCGCTGCACGAACGCTTCCCCGGCGTCACCTTCGACTTCACGGCGAAGATCGAACACTTGATCAAGCATCGCGAGCGGCTCGCGGACCTGGCCGGGCTCGGCTGCCTGTTCATCGTCACCGCCGCCGAATCGCTCAGCGACCAGGTCCTCACCATCCTGGCCAAGGGACACACGCGCGCCGGCATCGAGACGGCGCTCGATCTGGCGCGCGCGGCGGGCATCGCGCTGCGCCCCACCTGGGTGCCGTTCACGCCCTGGAGCACGATCGAGAGCTATCTCGAGCTGATCGGATTCATCGAGCGGCTCGACCTCGTCGAGGCGGTCGATCCGGTGCAGATGTCGATCCGCCTCCTGGTCCCGCCGGGCTCCCTGCTCGAGAGGCACGAGGCCTTCCTGCCGCACCGCGGGCCGCTCGATCCCCGGCGCTTCACCTGGACCTGGCGACATCCCGATCCGCGCATGGATCGCCTGCAGGCGGAGGTCGCGACCCTCGTGGAGAGCGCCGTGGGTGGGGACCTGGACGCGCGCGCCACGTTCTGGCGCATCGGTGTCGCGGCCCGGCGCGCCGCCGGGGCGCCGATCGCCTCCGCCCCGCCGCCGCCCGCCGCGCTGGCCAAGGGGCGGCCGCCCCGTCTCACCGAGCCCTGGTTCTGCTGAGCCGAGCCGATGGAGGGTCAGTTCGACCCTCTGCGCAGCAGCGACGCGCGGCTCTGACGCGCGCTCAGTGGTGGTGCGCGTGCGCGCCGGGCGAGCCGAACCGGAAGCGCAGGTAGACCCAGTACGAGATCGGATCGCTTCCGTAGACGTCGTCGAGGTCGCTGTCGAACCTGTAAACCGCCACCGCCGCTCCGACGGCGCTCTCCGCCTCCTTGAGCAGCGGCACGTCGATGGCGTAGCCGAGGTCGAGCGTCTCCACCGCCGTGGTGTCGGGAGCGACGGTGTCGGGGCGCTGCGTCTTGAAGGTCAGCTCGTACAGGTCGCGGTCGACCCGCTCGGCCCGGCCGTAGATGAAATGCCGCCGGTGGAGATTCCAGGTCGCCTCCAGCAGGTGCCCCCACTCCACCAGACCGCCGGGGAGCTCGTTCTTGCCGCTCGAGGCGAGCGCCGCGATCGAGCCGCCTTCCCACGAGCGCTCCCACGACGCCGACGCGGTGACGCGCGTCTGGTCCCCCTCCTCGAGGGCTTCGGGCTCCTCGCGATGACAGGCCGACACCTGGATCTCCAGCCCGCGCACGGGACGGACGGTGAGTCGGCCGGCGTAGGAGTCGAGCGGCCCCTGGTCGAGATCCCAGCGGTCCTCGTCCGGCTCCTGACCGTGGAACAACGAGCCCTCGATGCTCACCATCGACACCGTGTAGCCCGCGGTCAGGACGTCGTCGGAGATGTGGGTCGAATCCTGGTTGTGATGCGACAACGGCGCCATCGGGATTTCGGACGCGGACGGGCGGTGCGGATAGGCTGCAGGCCCGACCGCCGGCTCCCCCACCAGACCCGCGAACAGGCGGAGGCTCGAGCTCTGGGTCAGCGGGCGCGTCCATTCGGCGCCGAGCTGGACGAACAGGTCGTGCGCGTGCTGCCGGTCGACGATGAGGATGTCGTTGTAGGTCTCGCCGCGCTGGAACAGGAGCGGGCTCCCCTCGGGGCGGATGGTCGCCGGCTCGAGGCTGAACATGCCGACGAGCGTCATGGTCCAGGCGCCGGCGGGCCGGGAGGCGTAGGTCATGAAGTGATTGATCGACTCGAAGTCGCGGCCGCCTGACGGCCCCTCCTGGCGGTTCGAATCGAGGTAGGCGTACCCGTGCCAGCCGAACGTCCAGACGTCGGCCCGGGCGCTGGTGGCTGCGCCGGACAGGACCACCCCGGCCGCAAGCGCTCCCGTCGCGAACGTGCGAATCCTGGTCACCACGATATCCCCCCGCCCGGGCCGCGCCGCCGATGACGACTCCGGCGCTGCGCTCCCGGCCGCGCGCACTTATACTCTATGCGGGGGGGCCGTCGAAGACCCCTCCACAATAGTCTCTCAGGGAGGCCCGTCCATGAAGAAACCGATGCAGATCCTGATGGCGGCGATCGTGGCGCTGTCGTTCGCGCCGCTGACCGGCGCCGCCACGAAGGACGCCGCCAAGCCGGCGGAGAAGGACCCGTTCGGCAGCATGACCGTCCAGCAGGTCGCGAAGAAGATCAAGGACCCGGCGGTCCACGTCTACGACGGCAACCGCGAAGAGCTGTACAAGGAGAACCACGTCCCCGGCGCCGTGCGGCTGTACAGCAAGGACATCAAGGAAGGCGTGCTCCCCGACAAGAAAGACACGACGCTCATCTTCTACTGCCACAACGAGCTTTGAATGGAGTGCCATCACGCGGCCCGGAGGGCCGTGGAGCTTGGCTACACCAAGGTGTTCGTCATGCCGCAGGGAATCGATGGATGGGTGAAGGCTGGTCTTCCCGTCGTGAAGGGGGACAACCCGTCCTGAAGTGACGCTTCAGACCAACCAGAACGGCGATCCAGATCACCGCCGACAGCAGCACCAGCCAGGACGACCCGAACAACGCGAGCAGTCCCGCCTGCCGCAGCGCCTGTGTGCGCTCCGAGTCGATCTGCGCCGAACCGAGGATCCCCTCGACCCCCAGGCGCGACAGGCTCATCCACCAGGAGAGGTGGAGCAGGAGCGCGAACCCCAGGTTCGCCCACCAACCGGCGGGGGTCATCCGGTACAGTCCGAGCCCCAGCCAGACGCACAGCCCGGCCGCGACCAGGCTCGCGGCGACGGCGGGTGCTCCGGTCAGCATCCATCCGAACAGCGCGAAGGCGCCGTAGAAAGTCCCCGCCAGGCAGGCGGCCGCCCCGGCCCACGTCACCAGCGCCAGAGCCAGCACGGAAAGCGGCCGTCCGTCGGTCCAGCACGGCCGGCGATCGGCGGTGTCGAAGGTGCGCCGCACGCCCGGGCGGGTGTAGAAGATGATGAACGACAGCGGCAGCAGAGCGAGCAGGACGCAGAGCCCGAACGGGATCGCGACCATCATCGCCGGGGTGATCCCGGCGCCGGTCGGGAACGGGGTGTCCGGGGATCCCTCGAGGCGCGCCAGCATCGGGCGCAGGATGACGGCGAGGAAGATCAGCAGCGCGACCATGTTGAGGAGCCACGGCCAGGAGACGATGAGCATGATGGCCCGCGCCCAGCGCCGCGCGTAGATCGTGCCGAGCCCCATGACGACGAAGAAACCCGCGGCGCCGGCGTACAGCAGGACACTGAGGACCAGGTTCGAGGTCTCCAGGATCGGCCGTTGCTCGGGCGGCAGACGGCCGGCGAACAGCCAGATCACCGACATGACGCACAGCAGCCCGAAACAGGCGGCGCCGACGAGGATCTCGATCAGCCCGAAGAGCGACAGGAGACCACGACGGCTCTCGACGGTGACATCGATCCGGGGCGGTGGCTGGGGCTGCCCCGTCATTGCACCGCCTCCTCCGCGTCGGTGGCGGCGATTCTCGCCTTGATGCAGGCGCCCGCCGCCCGCAGCGACGTCTCGACCTCGCCGGCGCTCGCCCCGCGGGCGAAGACGAACCCCAGGTAGGCCCCGCCCTCGGGCGGGGGCTCCACCGGCTGGCCGATGGTCGCGGTGAGGGAGACCTCGTCGACTCCCGGCACGGCGCGCGCCGCCTCGATGCCGCGCACCTGCCGCAGCACGCCGGCGCGCGGAATCGGGAGCATCAGCACGCCGGCCGGCCGGCGCTCGCGCACGCAGGCCTCGACGTCGCGACGCAGGGCGTGCATCAGGATCAGCTCCTCGAGCGTGATCCCGACCCCGAATCGCAGGGCCCGCGCGCACAACCCGCCGATGGAGCGCGCCGCCATCTCGATGAGCCAGGGTCCCGGCTCCGACCCGGGGCGAGGGTCGGACCCGAGACGCAGCTCGGCGTGCACCGGTCCCTCGGCGAGCCCGAGCGCCCGCGCCGCGGCGCGCGCCGTGGCGACGATCGCCTCCTGCGCCGGGGGCGGCAGGCGCGACGGCGTGACGTAGAGCGTCTCCTCGAAGAACGGGCCGTCGAGCGGATCGGGCTTGTCGAACAGCGCCAGGACCCGCAACTGCCCCCGCGTCAGGAGCCCCTCGAGCGCCACCTCGGGCCCGGGCACGAACTCCTCGGCCAGGATGAAGCGCCGCTCCTCCACGTCGCCCCTCCCGGTCACCTCGGGGCGTGACAGGAGCGCCTGGATGCGGCGGAACGCGGCGACGAACTGCTCCGCGGAATCGGCGCGGATCACGCCGCGGCTCGCCGACAGGAAGAGGGGCTTGAGGACGCACGGAAAGACCTGGACGGCGGCCAGCGCCATCAGCCCGGCGTCGGTGGGCGGGGGGTCGGCGGGCAGCAGCCGGTGCCGCGGCGTCCGGACGCCGGCGGCCTGGAGCCGCTCGCGCAGGAGATCCTTGCGCCGCGCCGCCCGGGCCGCGTCCGGCGGATTGTGCGGCAGACCGAGCGCCTGCGCGGCGTGCGCCGCGACCACCGCCGTCTGGTCGTCGGTCGGAACGATCGCCTGCAGCGGGCGGAAGCGCGCGAACTCCACGATGACGTGCGCCGACGCGCGCGCGTCCTGAAGCGGCAGCGTCAGGGTGCGGCCCGGGGCGATCGATTCGAGAACCTGCGGCTGATCCGAGCCGACCACCGCTTCGACGCCCAGCTCGGCCGCCGCTTCGAGAAAGTCGCGCGCCTTGTAGGTGGTGGTCGGGAGGAGCAGCAGGACCCGCGGCGCCTCGTCGAGTCCCGGGCCGCGGCCGGGCGCGGGCTTCGTCTGCGGGTTCGGCTTCATGACGCCCGGACGCCGGGGAGCCTGTCCGAGGATGCGCGTGGGCCGCCGTGCGGCCATCGCGCGCTACCCGCGGCCTTCCATCGGCACGTAGTCCCGGCGCCCCGCGCCCGTGTAGATCTGGCGCGGGCGGGCGATCTTCTGGTCCGGATCGACCAGCATCTCCTCCCACTGCGCGAGCCAGCCCACGGTCCGCGGGATGGCGAACAGCACGGGGAACATCTCGACCGGGAACCGCAGGCTCTGGTAGATGAGACCGGAGTAGAAGTCGACGTTCGGGTACAGCTTCCGGCTGACGAAGTAGTCGTCCTGGAGGGCGATCCGCTCGAGCTCGAGCGCGATGTCGAGGAGCGGGTTCTTCCCGGTCACATCGAACACCTCGTCGGCGATCTTCTTGATGATGCGGGCGCGCGGGTCGTAGTTCTTGTAGACCCGGTGCCCGAACCCCATCAGCTTCACCTCGCCCGCCTTGACGCGCCGGATGTAGTCCGGCACGCGCTGCAGGGAGCCGATCTCGCCCAGCATCCTCAGGACCATTTCGTTGGCGCCGCCGTGCAATGGGCCGTAGAGGGCGGCGACCGCCGCCGCCACCGCCGTGTACGGGTCGGTGTGGGACGAGCCGACGCCGCGCATGGCGTTGGTGCTGCAGTTCTGCTCGTGATCGGCGTGCAGGATGAACAGCACGTCGAGCGCTCGCTCGATGACCGGGCTCGGGCGGTACTTCACCTCGGTCATCTTGAACAGCATGTTGAGGAAGTTGCCGCAGTACGACAGATCGTTGTCCGGGTAGGCGAATGGCAGCCCGACGCTGTGGCGGTATGAGAACGCCGCCAGCGTCGGCACCTTGGCGATCAGCCGGAACTGCTGGTCGCGCCGGGCGCGCGGATTGAAGATGTCCTTGGCGTCGCGGTAGAACGTCGACATGGCCGCCACTGTGCTCACCAGCATCCCCATCGGGTGCGCGTCGTAGCGGAACCCGTCGATGAACTTCTTGATGTTCTCGTGGAGGATGGTGTGGTGCGTGATGTCGAGCACCCATTCCTCGTACTGCTTGCGGGCCGGCAGCTCGCCGTGCAGGATGAGGTAGGCGGTCTCCAGATAGGTGCTGTTCTCGGCCAGCTGCTCGATCGGATAGCCGCGGTAGTTCAGGATGCCCAGATCGCCGTCGATCTCGGTGATCGAGCTGCGGCAGGCCGCCGTGTTGGTGAACCCCGGGTCGTAGGTCATCAGCCCGAAGTCCTCCGGCCGCGTCTTGATCTGTCTCAGGTCGATGGCGCGGATGACGCCGTCGACGATCGGGATCTCGTAGCTCTTCCCGGTCCGGTTGTCGGTGACGGTGAGCGTCTCGGGGGCGGCTTTCCTGGCCGCGGCCCCCTTCTGCGCCCTGGTGGCGGTCGGCATGCGGGTCCTCGTCCTCGCGGTGCGGCGTCGGTCTTTCGAGACCGGCGACAGGATACCGCAGATCAGGCGGGATGGCTCCGAAGACGCCGCAGCAGGCCGCGCATGTCGGCCGGAAGCGGCGACGTGAAGGTCATCTTGCGTCCGTCGGCGGGATGGCGGAAGGCGAGGCTCGCGGCATGCAGGGCCGCCCGGCCGATCTGCGGCGACGGCCGTCCGTAGCGCCGGTCACCGACCAGCGGGTGGCGCGCCTCGGCGAAGTGCACGCGGATCTGGTTCTTCCGGCCGGTCACCAGGCGCACCGTCACGACCGTGGCGCGGGGGAGCCGCTCGGTGACGCGGAACTCGGTGATCGCCTCGCGCCCTTCCCCCGGGCGGGTGGTCGATTTGACCTTGAGACTCTTCGGATCCTCCACGACCCGGCTCTCGAACCGCCCCTGTTCCTCGGCGACGCGCCCCTCGACCACGGCGACGTAACGCCGCTCGATGGTCCGATCGACGAACAGCGCCTTGAGCTCCTGATGGGCTCGATGGGTGCGCGCGAACAGGAGCAGACCCGAGGTGTCGCGGTCGAGGCGATGAACCGGGAAGAGCGCCGCGCCCCTCACGCCGCGCGCCCGCTCCGACTCGAGGATCCGCTCGACCAGGCTGTCCTCGTCGCGCAGCGGCGTCGGCACCGACAGGACCTCGGGACCCTTGTCGACGACCAGGAGGTCGTCGTCGCGGTGCACGACGCGGTAGCCGCGCCCGGGCCGCTCTTTGGGTTTCGGCTGGTACCGGCGCTGCGGGTCGAGCTGTATCTCGAAGCGTTCGCCCGCCGCGACACGCCGGGCGTATTCGCCCGCGGGGACCGGATGACCGCCGGCCAGCCGGACGCCGCCGGCGTCGATCAGCCCGCGGGCGCGGGAATGGCTGAGACCGACGCGTTCGTGGAGGAGCGCCTGGAGAGTCTTCCCGACGTCGGCGTCGCCGGCGTCGAGCGTGAGGCGCTTCACGCCGCGGCCGCGCGCCTCAGAACGAGGCGACGGCCTTCGCCTCGTTGTCGAAGATCTCGAAGACGAGGTGCAGGGAGACGATGGACAGCACCTTGTAGACCGACTCGCTGGGCATGACCAGCTTCACGTTGCCGCCCTTCGCGGACGCGCGCTTCTTGCAGGCCACCAGCTCGCCGAGCCCGGCCGAATCGATGTACTCGACCCCCTGCATGCCCAGGACGACGGCCGTGTTCCCCGCGTCGAGCTGGGTCTGCACCGCTTTGCGCAGCTCCAGATCGCCCGCGCCGAGGGTGATGCGGCCCTTGAGCTCGATGACCCGCACCTTCCCCGCTTCCTTCACCGTGATTTTCATCTCATCTCCTCCGCCGCGGCGCCGACCGTTCCGGAACGCCCGATGACGCCCCGTCCCCCCTTCGGCTCCTGTGTGCGGGCACGTATCTTGTCACAGTCGGGTCCGGGGCGGAAGATGGCGCCGACGCACGCAGGTTAGAGAGTGGGGAAGCGACGCCCGGTGTCCGCCTCGAGCAGCGTCTGGTGCTCCAGGCAGTAGGGTACCCAGGGCGACGCGGCCAGACGCTTGGCCTCGATGGGCTTGCCGTCGACGACGCAAGAGCCGAAGGTGCCGGCCTCGATTCGCCGCAACGCGTCCTGGACCTGGCGCAGGATGGCCGTGTCGCGCTCGGTTTCGTTGAAATCCGCGCTCGCGTCTTCTTCGACGACACCTGCGTCCCCGAAATCACCGACACCCTGCTGAGACTGCTCGCGGCCCAGATCCGTTTCGCGCGCTACTCGGGCCGCGAGGTCCCGCTCGAGATCGAGGAGTCTCTGTTTGTATTGAGGCTGGTTCATGAACGCCTCCTTCCGGGAACGACGCGCGCGATGCCTCCGCGCATCCGAATCCTGCTAGTTCTTGAACTTGTCCGGAAACTGCTTGATGATTCCCTTGGTCAAGACGTCGGCGAACATGCGCATGTGCGCGTCCCCCTGGTCATACGCTGCGATATCGGCCGCCCAGTCTTTCTTGAGCCTGGCGACGACTTCCCCCGTCGTCAGCTCCAGGTGCCGGTACAGCATCTCGGTCAGTTCCTTCTTGGTCCAATTCGGATTCGCGCCGCCGAGGAATGCGGCGAGCTCGTCGGCGTTGGCGTGCCATCTCTTGTCGGCCTGGGCCAGGTCGGCATCGGCGCCCGCCTTTGCGGCCTTCACGACATCCACGGCGATCGTGATGTGGTCTTTGAGCAACGCGGCCAGCTTGTTGCCCGCCGCATCCCCATACATGGGCTTGATCGCCGCGCCAATGTCGTCCTGATTCTTCAGGAGGCGGCCGGCGATCGCTCCGACATCATCAAGATTGGCCACGGCGCTGATGATGTAGTTGCGCGTGTACATGACGTGCGCCTCCCAGAGCTCCCGCATCGCCATTCTCAGTTCGACAGCCGATTGAGTCGCAGGCGACTCCTTGGCGACCGCGGCCTTGCTGGTTTGGGCGCGGAGAAAGCCCGGCGCTGCGGTCATCATGAACATGCCCATCATTCCCGAGATCAGAATCTGACGCATCGTTGGCCTCCTTACAGGCTTGCTGGGGCTCGTGATCTGTCCTGACCCCTGGGAGAGTTCCAGCGGATGGGTTTACTACGGTCTCGCGGATCCCACAATCGAGGAGATCTCTGAATGGCCCATCAGGAGCGCCCTGACACTGTCGGGCTGTCTCGCTCATGCGGCGACGTGCGGACCGCGACGACCTCGAGCACCGCCGGCGTGATCATGAAGGTGTTCGGCTCCTTCTCCCTGGAGGCGAAGGCGGCGGCGATGGCACGGGCCCGCGTCGCGTCCAGACGGCCCAGGTCGACAAGACGGCGCAGCCCGACCTCCAGGAACGCCTTGGGCCACTGCCAGATGTCGTCCGCGGGAGCGGCCACGTCGACGTAGGGCCGCAGGGCCCGCAGCGCGAATCCCGATTCTTCGAGCCAGCGCGGCAGCTCGAGACCGACGTCGGGCTCTCCCCCGCCGGCGCGCCACGACTCCATGACGAGACGGACGAACTCCTCCGCCTCGGGCGTGGGCGGGGCGAGACGCCAGGTGGAGTAGTCGAAGTATTCGTGGATGACCAGCGCCGCGCCCGGTCGCAGCGCGCGTGACAGGCGCGCGAGCAGCTCCCGCGGCTGCTTCACGAAGGCGAGGACCCAGCGGCACCAGGCGCCGTCCGCCTGCAGGGCCGGCAGATCGCCCTCGTCGAGGTCCACCTCGCGCGCTTCGATCTGATCGAAGCCCCGGCGCCGGCGGGCGAGCTCGAGCGCGTCGAGGAACCGCCGCGAGCGCTCCAGCGCCACCACGCGCCCCGACGGCCCGACGATCTCCGCCAGGTCGAGCGTGGCGTAACCGGGCCCCGCCCCCACGTCGAGAATCGTCTGCCCGGGCCCGAACCCGGCGCGCCGCCAGGCATCGAGCACCCGGGGCCGCCATACCCGGTGCTGCAGGCCCAGACGCTCGATCTCTTCGTCGTGCGTTCCCAGGACGTAGTCGCGTTCCAGGCCGGAGGTCGTCATGTGGTGATCACGGTTCTTATACGTTACGAGCGGCCCGGATGGGTGGAATGGCCGGGAACTTCCCGTCGAGCGGATTGTCTATCTCCCCCGAGCCCGGAACTTCGGGACTCCACGGAGGTGGACGCAATGTCACCATCGATTCGCACGATGTCGAAATCGTTCTCGATCGCGGCGCTGTTCCTCGCCGCGGCCCTGGCGTCTCGGGGCAGAAGTTACGCGGCGGAGAGCGCCGGCTACACGCTGGAGATCCTGGTCGACGGAACCCCGCTCCAGGAATACGCGGCCCGGGGCACGCGTTACATCGAGGCCCTGAACGGACGCGAGTACTCGGTCCGGCTGCGCAACCGCACGGGCGAGCGCGTCGCCGTCGCCCTGTCGGTCGACGGTCTCAACTCGATCGATGCCCGGACGACCTCCGCGGCCGAGGCCCGTAAGTGGGTCCTCGGTCCCTACGAGACGATCACGCTCGACGGCTGGCAGACGTCGTCGTCGACCGCGCGGCGGTTCTTTTTCACCACAGAGGAGCAGTCGTATGGCGCCTGGCTTGGAAAGAAAAAGAATCTGGGTCTCGTCGCCGCGGCGGTCTTCCGTGAGAAGCCCCGTCAGGTCGTCGCGCAGGAAAGCGCCGTACCGCGTCGCGACGAGCCGAGCCCCAAGTCGGAGGAAGTGGCGGGCTCCACCGCGCCGGCGCCGGAAGCGGCCCAGAAGGATTCCGCTTCGGCCGAGCCGGGAATGCGCTTCCGGCAGGCGCCGACCGACGATCTGGCCGCGACCGGGATTGGACAGGAGACGAGCCACCCGGTGCGCCAGATCGTCTTCGACAGCGAGGACTCCCCGTCGGCCGTCCTGGAATTGCGCTACGAGTACCACGCCAGCCTGGTCCGGCTCGGCGTCCTGCCGGAAAGCCGACCCTGCATCGGCCCGCTCGAGCGCCGGGAGCGGGCGAGGGGCTTCGACGAGACGGGGTTCGCCCCGGATCCGTACCGCCGCCGGCCTTGAGGGGACCGGCTAGTTCGTGTCGCCCGCCGCCACGAAGGCGCCCCAGAAGAACGGATGGGTGGAGACGTTGCCCGAGCGCCGGGCCTCGAGCACAGCGCGGTCCGCGGCGCGGACCGAATCCATGGAGGATTGTCCGGCGAGCCGGGCGCGATAGAGACGGACGATCCACTCGCGCGCATCGTGATCGGTCACCGGCCAGAGGCTCATGATCAGGGTGCGCGCCCCGGCGATCTGGAACGATCGGCGCAGCCCGAAGATCCCCTCTCCTTTGAGGACCGTCCCCAGGCCGGTCTGGCAGGCGGAGAGGACGACCCAATCGATACCGCGCAGATCGAGCGAAGCGATCTCCTCCGACGTCAGGATGCCATCCTCTCCGTCCGGCGCCGGTGAGGAGCCCCTGTGGTTCGCACCCGCAAGGATCAAGCCGGAAATGTGAAGGAGGCTCGACGCGGCCGGTGTCCGTCTCGCATCGCAGGCGCCGTCGATCGAGATCGCATGAGTCGCGAGGTGGAGGGTTCCGGCTTGGGGAGCGAGTCGCTTCAGGATTCCCTCCCCCGCCTGGCGGCCGGTCAGAAGGACCGCCGAGGACCCGCCCCTCCCTTCCGGGGTCCCGCGCCAAAGCTTCGCGACCTCGGCCGCCTCGTCTCCGGAACCGGGTAACGCGGGGAAACGGACGGCTCGGAACGCATCGCACGCCGGCAACGCGCCGCGAAAGAGATCTCGAACCTCTGTCACCGGCTCACCCGCATCGGGCCATCCAGAAGTCCGGAGGAGCGCTCTCTGCTCTTCGACAGCGAGAGGCAGGGCATCGAAATCGACTCCGCCCAACGCCAGGAGCCCGCCGTTCCTCCGCGGCCTCGAATGGATGCCGAGGAGGTCCTGCTCGGTGGAGAGGTAGTGCATCGTGGGACCGCTCTCCACGAGGTAGCCGTCCTTGTCCGGCAAGGTCGCGAAATTGACGAGATGGACCACGCCATCGGGAACGATCAGGACCTTCGCGGCGCGCCGCACAGCCGGCGCGACCGGGTCCCAGATCGCCTTCCGCAGGGCGGTGCCGGCGCTTTGGTATCGCGCCGAGGCCTGCTCGTCGGCCGGAAGGGTGCCCGCTTCGACGCGCCACGTCTGGATGAGAGGATCGATGGTCGCGGCCGGGCCGATCGGGTACGCGCGAGGCGGGCCACCCCCGGGCGCAAGGACCCAAGCCATGTACCACGGCTCGGAGGCAGTTCCGGAGGCCACGAGGCGGTTGAAGAGCGTGAAGGCCAGGAGAACCGTGTCCCCGGGGAGCGCAGCGAGGATCTCGGGAAGACCACCCCGCGATCGGTCCTGATCGCCCCGGAACGCGAGCGAATCGCGAGCGAGGGCACGCTCTGCAGCATCGATCGTATCGCGCGCCTCCTGGAGCCTGCGTTTGAAGCCTTCCGCGTCGTCCTGTGGTCCGCCGGCGATGAGCGCCGAGAGTCTGCCGCGCGCCGCGTCGAGAGTCTCGAGGCGGGTCACGAGCGCCGGCGAGCGTAACTCGGAGATGTCACGGTGGCGGGTTGCCATCTCGTCGAGAACCTGAGCGCGGGCGCGGATCACGGCGTCCCAGATTTCGCCGGTCCTCGACCGGAGCGCTTCCCGGCCGGAGCGCGCCCTGATGAGCGCGCTTTCGGCCACATCGAGCCCGGAGGCCTGGAGGGTCTCGTACTTCAGCGCGTCACGGTCGGAGAGCCGGCGGGCCATGCGGCGGACCTGCTCCCGGAGCGTCTTCTCCGCACGGAGCGACCCGTCGAGGGCCACCGAGTCCTCACCCATCGTAAGCTGCAGCCGCGAGAGCTTGACGGCCGCCTCGGCGGTGAGGGGGTGCTCCGTCCCGAGCCGGGTCTCGCGGATGCTCACGGCCCGTTCATAGCCACGCCGCGCCGCCTCGAGATCGCCCCGGGCGAGATCGAGGTCGGCCAGGCCGATCACGGGGTGGGCGACCGCGGGGTGATCCAGCCCATAAGCGCTCTCCCAGATGCGCAGCGCGCGCGCGAACATCGGCCGGGCGGCCTCGCCCTGGCCAGTGCGGGTCAGGTAGCCTGCGAGGTTGTTGAGGCTCGCCGCAACCTGCGGCCGATCCGGGCCGAGCTTCGCCTCGCGGATCGCGAGGGCGCGCCGCTCCAGGTCGATCGCCCGGTCCGTGTCGCCCATCTCGTCGAGGACCACGGCATAGCTGTCCAGGGCGACGGCGAGCACGGGATGGTCGGGCCCGAGGAGCTTCTCCTGGAGCGGAATCTCCCGCTCGAACAGCTTCGCCGCGCCCTCCGCGTCGCCGAGGTCGTGGAGCACGATCGCCAGGGTGTCGAGCGTCATCGCGACCCTTGGCGAGTCTGGTCCGAAGAGCCGTTCCTGGCTGACGAGCGCCTGCTCGTACAGGATCCGCGCCCCGGTGTAATCGCCCATGTCGGCGAGCAGGTTCGCGAAGTTGTGTCGGATCTTGTCGATCACCTCGTCGTTGGGGATCGCCGCCTTCTCACGGATGGCGAGGGCTCGCTCGAACAGAGGTCGGGCCTGGGCATACTCGCCCCGTCGGTAGTAGACATAGGCGAGGGCGGTCAGGCTCTGCGCCACGTCGGGATGCGAGGGACCGAGCGACTGCTCGCGGATCCGGAGGCCCCGGTTCGCCAGATCGAGCGTGTCGGGCTGCGTCCCCTTGCCCCCGCGCAAGAGGATGAACACGAAACGGTCGATCACCAGGGCCATGTCGAGGGAATCCCCTTGGCCCTCAGCTTCGAGGCGAGCCATCAGGGAACGCCCGTAGGTCTCGGCCTCGGGGTAGTGACCGTCATCGTAAAGACGAATGAGCTCGTCGAAGCCGGCCGGCTCGGCTCTCGTGACGACCATGGCAGATGCGGCGAGACCCGCCAGGAAGACGAGAGCCGCCAGCAGCGCGCGGGGAAATCTTGGCGGGCCGGCGGGCCGATTCCCCCTAGTCATGCGTGGCGCCTTGCTGAGCGAATCGACGAACGACGAAGGTAAATTGGTACGTCGTCCTGTCGTTCCCTGGTCCGGCCCTCGACGCCACCAGCTCGTACGATCCTTCCGTAACGAGTCCCGCCGCGGGCGCCTCGAGGCTGGCCCGGCCGAGGGCGTCGAGCGGCCCCAGCGTCCGCTCGGGAATCATCACGCGGCCTGTCGCATCCCGAATCTCCGCCGCGTAAACCGCTCCGGGGCTGACCGGAACGAAGAAGACGAACCGGACCCGAGCCGTTCCTCGCGGGATCTCGAGGATCGGTGGGGCGGCCTGGTCGCGGGTTGGTCCGCCGGCCAGGTCGAAGACGACCACCTCGGCCGGTGCCGCGGCTCCGCCGGAGATTCCTGGCGCGACATGTCCGCCACGAAGCACGAACCAGGCCCAGGCCGCTCCTGCGATCAACGGGACGAGAGCCGCGGCGATCAGAAGCAGCCGCGATCGCAAGCCCATCTCCACCCGCACGGGAGACCGAATCGCCCTGGATGCTGCGGCGCCATGCCTCTCGATAGCAACCGCGATCTCGGACAACTCGTCGAGATCCCGGGCGCACTCGGGACAGCTCGCGAGATGAGTGGAGACGGCCTCGGCCTCGGCGGCCTCGAGACTCCCGTTCAGGTAGAACGGCAGCAATTCGCGGCAAGTGTCGACGCAGACAGGCTCGCTCATCGGGGCGCCTCGGGCAGGTTGAGCAGCTCCCGCCGGCGTTTGAGAAGCCTGTGCCGGCAGCGGAACACGAGGGACTTCACCGCGCTTTCGGTGATCCCCACTTTCCGGGCCACCTCTATGTACGACAGGTGCTCGGCGAAAATCAGATCGAGGACCATCCGGTCGCGCACGTTCACGCCTTCGAGAATCCGGTCCAGGAAATTACGGCTCAGAACTCGGGCCGGCCCGTCGTCAGCAGCCGATCCGGCCACGGGCGCGTCGCTCCCGGAGGTCGACTCCCTGCGGCGATAGGCCTTGCGAGCGAAGTCGATGCAGACGTTGCGCGCGATCCTGTGCACGTAGGTCCGCAGCGTCGATCCACCGTTGAAGCGGCCGGCGGTGAGGCAGGCGAGCACGCGCATGCGAATCTCCTGCCTCAGGTCGTCCCAGTCGTTGCGCAGCGACCGGAACTCCTGGCGCAGGACGACATCGATCCACACGTCCATCGCTCCGACCGCGTTTGAATCTCCCCGGAGCAGACCAGGAATGAGGTCTTCTGCCTCCGGCGCGGGCGACTCTGTTGATCGATGTTGCCGAGACTTGATGAGCGGATCGAATTTCAATCGTGCAGAAGGTACCGGAACGAACCCGATCCAGCAAGGACTTTCACCCTCCATGGGGACGATGAGGTTGCTCGGATGCAGCGGGGCGCCCGCCACGCGGGCGCCCCGCGCATGCTCAGTGATGCAGGTCGACTGTCACGACAGCCGAGAGGACGCCCTCCCAGCCAGCCTGGTTGCGTGCCGCCACGCGATAGTAGTAGGTGGCGTTCTGCACCAGGTTCTGATCGAGGTAGGTCAGACCATTGGTTTCCGTGATGCGATCGTACGGACCGGCGGCGGTCTGACTGCGGTAAATGGCGTAGGCCACGACGTCCGGCTCGGGATTCTGGTTCCAGTTCAGCCGGGCGCTCTTGTTCGTCACCCGCTGCCCGGTCAGGTTGGCGACCGCCACGGGGAAGGTGACCGCGGTCGCGGCGTAGATGTCCGGCCCGCTGAAATCACGCAAGTCGTGCCAGACGATCCGGTTTCCGGAAACGCTCGGATTGAATTGATCAACCGTGCTACTGGAGACGATCGTGGTGGCACCGGTGTCGATGTCATACGAACGGATGGTCCAATTGGAAAAGTATCCCGCCCCGAAGTCGGTCCGCTCCGTCCAGGTGACGAGATCGCCGGACACGTCGGGGTGGGCGCGGTTCGCGCCGGGGCCGGGAGCGAGCACCAGGTCCTGGCCGGTCGCTGTGTCGTAGATGTGCAGGGTCGCGGCGTCCATACCGATCCAGGTCACGTGATGCCCCGAGATGGCCGGATCGATCCCCGTGCCGATCACGGTGTCCTGAGCGGACGCCAGGTTCAGCAGGTGAACGGAGAAATCGGTGAAGCTGTAGACGACGACGTCCGCGTCGATGTCGAACTGCCTCGCCGAGCCGATGGTCGTCTGCTGGAGGCCCGGCAGATCGATTCGGACCAGCGTTCCGGTGGCGGTCGGGTTGTCCTTGTCGTAATAGTTCTGCAGTTGCTTGTACAGCACGCGGTTTCCGCTGATCGCCGGCCAGCCCGAGTAGACGGTAGACCCGGTATACGGCGTCAGGAGCTGCTCCTGGCCGAGCGTCATGGTCGCAGTGTTGAAGTAGTAGACATCGAGCCCGCCATTGCGCGTGTCAGTCCAGACGATCCCGGTGCCCGAGATCGACGGCCGCGTCGAGTCGTTCGGGTTCGCGGTGATCACGGCGTCATAGGTGATGATCTGGTCTTGGCCGGTGGCGAAATTGTGGGCGTAGATATCGCCGTTCGGGAAGGAGATTTCATTTCGATGATCCTCCCAGACCGCGACGTCTCCGGAGAGCGACGGAACCACCTGCGAGTTGGCGGCCGCGGCGACGACGCTCTCGACGAAACCGGTCATCATTCCGACGCCGGCTGTCGCGTTTGCCGTGTTGTTGGCGTTGGTCACCTCGGCGATGGTATTGGCGCGATCGACTACGGCTGTGAGCGTCCGGTTACCCGTCGTCGGGAAGCTCGGCCATGCCTGGAGCGCCTGCGACGACCCGGCCGGCAGCGAGGCCACGGTCCACGATCGGAGCAACAGGCCGTCCGGCCCCGGATTGCCATCGAACAGCTCGACCACGACATTGGAGGCGCCGGCAAGCCCGACGTTCTTCACAGTGACCGTGACGGGCAAGGGGCCACCCGGCGCCGCGAACGGCTTCTGGGGCTGGACGGAAACGATCAGCTCCGGCAGACTCGCGGCGGACCCGGCGCTCTGGACCGCGGCCAAGGCGTTGATCCGTCCGTTCCCGGCGTAGATGTCGAACCCGGGCGCGCCGATATCGGTCGCGGTCGCTTCGAGGATCACCTTGGCGAGATCGGTCCCCATGGCGGGCTGGCGCGACAGGATCAGGGCCACGGTGCCGGCAACGTGCGGTGACGCCATGCTGGTTCCCTCCAGCCGCAGGTAGTTGCTCCCGACCACGAAGTTGGCCGGTCCGAGCCCGGCGGCCCGCAGGGACAGGATGTTCACGTAGGTCTGCTGCGGATCGTTCGGGTCGGTGCTGCCTCCCCCGGGAGCAGCGACGCTGATCTTCTGTCCCCAGTTGGAGAAACCGGACTTCGCGTCGTTCTGGTCGGTGGAGGCGACCGCGATCACGTCCGGGTGACTCGCGGGGCTGAAGGTGCCCACATCTCCATTGCTGTTGCCCGCCGCCGCCACCAGGACCGCGCCGAGCAGGTGCGCCTGGGTCAGCGCGTCGGCCACCATCTGCGACGCGGGCCCGCCCCAGGACATGTTGATCACGTCGGCCCCCGACTGGGCGGCGTACACGATCGAGGCGGCTCCGCTGGCGCTGGTGCCGCTGCCGGACGCATCGAGGAACTTCACCGGAAGGATCCGGGCATTGTGGGCCACGCCGATCACTCCAATGCCGTTGTTCCCCTGCGCCGCGATGGTTCCCGAGACATGGGTGCCGTGGAAATGGTCGTCGGTCGGGTCGTTGTCGCCGTTGGCGAAATCCCACCCGCGGATGTCATCGACATAACCGTTCTGGTCGTTGTCGATTCCATCGAAGTCGGAGGCGTCCACGACACCGTTGTGGTTGAGGTCCTCACCTGGATTGACCCGGACTCGGTTCTGGATGTCGGGATGGGTGAAATCGAGACCGGTATCGCTGACCGCGACGATCACCCCCTGCCCGGTCGCCTGCGTCCATGCGGCATCGGCCTGGATTTTCTTGATTCCCCAGAGATCGGCGTAGATCTGCCCCCATGATCCCGACGACGCGTAGTACGGATCGTTCACGTCGGCGACCGCCCGGACGATGAAGTTCGGCTCGGCATACTCGACGTCGGGATCCTGGGCAAACTCGCGCGCCGCCCGGAGCACGTCGGCGGCCCGGTCTTCGAGGATGACCCTGTAGATGTTTTCCAGGCGGCGCTCCTGCCCAGGCGCCTCGGCCGGAGTCCTCCGGCCGCGGTTCGGATTGCGTCGCTGGACCTCCTCGGCCGTCAGGAGATGCGGAAAGACTCTCTCGTAGCGTCTTCCCGGATGACGCAAGTCGACCGCCCGGAGCGCGACGCCGGCGGCCGGCTCCGCGCCCGGCTTCAGCTTGACGATGAGCTCTCCCGGGACGAAGGGGCCCGGCGCCTGGTCGGGCGACGACGCCGCGTCCACGGCGCTGCCTGCTGGCGGGACCGTGCCATGCACCGGCGCGCCCGACAGGAGCATCAGCCCCACCATGCCCGCACCCCAGACCCACAACCGCATCCGCGTGAACATGTTCCCGACCTCCATTCTTCGAGTGAGAACCCAACCCGGTCACTCAAGCTGGGAGTCTCGTCTGCCCAGTTAGTCGAAGAAACCCATCGAAGGGTTGCGAGGCGGGAGACCGATTGGAGTGTCCCCCGCAACCTTTTGCGTTCCGGCGCCGACCAAGCAAGCAGGAACGAGGAGGGCCACATGACGATTCACGAGTGTCTCAGGAGGATGTCGTTGGGCGCGGCGCTTCTGACTCTGTCCTGGAGCCTGGTCGCGGCCTGTCCGGACGACGACGGTGACACCATTTGCAACAATCAGGACAACTGCCCTTCGGTCCCCAACGCGGGACAGGAGGACCACGATTTCGACGGAATCGGCGACGCCTGCGACCCGTGGACCATCTGCGCGAGGCTGGATGACGGCGCCGCGCACGTCCCGATCGATTACGTGACCTTCAATCCGCCCGCGAAGGGCGCGAGCTACCTGGACCAGGCCTCGGGCTGCCCGGTGAGACGGCTCTCGGACGGCGTCGCTCTCTTCGGCAACAAGGCGGTCCGCCACGAATACTCGACCGTGTCACCCATCAACAGCGACGACAGCCGGATGCTTCTCCTCGGCCCGACCAATTTCATGGTGACCGATCAGGTCGGCAAGATCCTTCGATCGCAGACCCAGCTTCCAGCCGGCATCCTGCAGCCGAAATGGAGCAAGACGGACCCGGATGTCTTCTATTACCACACCGACGATCCCAACGGCCCCCCCTACGCGATCGTGAAGCAGCATGTCGCCTCATGCGTCTCGGACACGTTGAGCAGCTTTCCCAATCGGATTGGGTTCGGTGGATGGCAGACCATCTCGTCGCCGCAGCCTCTCGAGGTCGCCGGCGCCGACAAAGCCGACATCTCCGACGACGGCGACCACATCGTGGTCTCCTTCTCGCTGAGCGACCACCGGGTCTATGCGTTCAGCAGCGCGACGCTGTCACCGCCGCTCACGGGGGGCCTCATCGGAGCCTCCAACGTCCGCCGGGTCGAATGCGACGTCACTCCGAGCAACAAGGTGCTCTGCCGCTTCGACTCGGATTCGAGCGGGGCCGGGAATTATCAGCCGCTGGGGATGTACCTCTACACTCTCTCCACCGACGGCACGACCTGGACCAACCGCCTGGTGCAGACCTGGTCGGCGCACAACGACGTCGGCTACGACCCGACGACGACCGACCCTGACTGCCATGACGTGATGGTCACCGTCAACGACAACATCCCGAAGAGCGGCTCGCTCGGAGGCTGCACGAAGCTTCCGGGAATCGAGAAGGTCTGTCTCGCCAACAGCAGGCGCACATGCCTCCTCAGCTTCTCCTCAGCGTCGCCCGGAGGGGCGGCCTGGTACAACAAATCGATTCATGTGAGTCTGGACAACAGCACGCATCACCCTTGGATCCTGGTCAGCACGAACGACTCCAACGGCACCCGCGACTTCAATGAGATGCTCGACCCCAATTGGGCCGGTCTCTGGGGCACCTACTACAACGAGCTCTTCCTGCTGAGTCTCGACGGGACGCAGATTCATCGGCTCGCGCATCACCGTTCGCGCGATGCGGGGAGCCTGCCGGAGACCGACCCGTCCCACGACTCGGGGTACTGGTCGCTGGCGCGCGCCGCCTTGAGCCGGGATGGGAAGTTCGCGCTCTACGGCAGCAACTATGGAATCAAGGCGGGATTCCCCCGGTACACCGACGTCTACCTGGTCCCGACGACCTACCCGGCCCCAGCCCCGCCGACACAGTCGTGCGGGCTCTGCGTCACCGATTTCTGCAGCGGCGTCGGCAGCCGCTGCACCTGGAACGGCACGTGCGGCGCCGCGACGACGTGTCCCTACACCCACTGCTGCAACTACACCTGTCAGTTCGATCCGAGCTGCACCGCCGAGCAGGCGCCACCGGCGAACGCCTGCAACGCTTCGCAGTAAGGGCGAGCGTGGCTCGGCGACGGCCGCCCTAGATCCCGGTGCCCCCGGCCTCGCCACCGGCCGCTTCCAGCACGTAGCCGATACCGGTGATGGTGAGCAGGTAGCGCGGCTCGGCGGGATCGGCTTCGATCTTGCGGCGCAGGCGGTGGACGAGCTGCTTGAGCATGTGCCGATCGCCCATGCCGCGCCGGCCCCAGACGTGGGTGGTGAGGCGATCGGTCGGCAGGGTGTGGCCGGAGTTGGCGACCAGGAGCTGCATCAGGCGGAACTCGAGCTGGGTGAGGCGGACCGCGGCGGCGCCGCGCACGCTGACGCTCTGGCGCTCGGCGTCGAGGGCCAGGTCGCCGCTCGCGATCGCCCCGGCGCGCTCGTCGCCGCCGCGGCGCAGCCGGGCGCGCACCCGGGCGAGGAGCGCCCGCGGGCTGAACGGCTTGGCGAGATAGTCGTCCGCGCCGAGATCGAGACCGCGCACCTGGTCCTCTTCGCCGGCGCGCACGGTCAGCATCATCACGGGCGTCTTCGACCCGCCGTCGCGCAGGCGGCGCAGGACCTCGAAACCGTTCATGCGCGGCAGGTTGACGTCGAGCAGCACGAGATCGGGCCGCTCCGCCTCGAGCGTCGACAGGGCGGCGGGCCCGTCCCCCGCCTCGAGGACGAGATAACCCGCCTGGCGCAGCGTGAAGGCCACCAGCCGGCGCAGCTCGAGATCGTCGTCCACCACGAGAATCTTCATGCGGCCCCGCTGGAGGGCGCGCCGCCGGACGAGACACCGCCGGACGAGAGGCCGCCCAGCGTGCCGCCGCCGGACGCCGCCCCGTCGGCCGGAAGGATGACGCACATCCGCGTGCCGCGATCTCCGCCGGCGGGGTCATCGGCCGCCCGCGCCTCGACCCGCCCGCCGTGACGCTCGACGATCGACTTGACGATGAACAGGCCGAGCCCCATGCCGCTCTCCTCCGGCTCCTCGCCGGGCGAGCGCATGAAGCGCTCGAACAGCACCGACCCGTCCCCTTCCGGGAGCCCCGGACCCTCGTCCTCGACCCAGAGGGCGACCTCGTCGGCGCGCCGCGCGCCGCCGATCCGGATGGTGGAGCCGGCGGGCGCGAACTTGTTGGCGTTGGCCAGCAGGTTCACGAACACCTGGACCAGGCGCGGCGCGTCGCCGCGCAGCGAGGGGAGCGGATGCGGCAGGTCGACGTCGAGCCGCTGGCCGCGCAGCTCGATGAGCGGGGCGGTCAGCGCGATCGCCTGGTCGAGCACGTCGTCGAGGGCCACCGGCTGGCGGCGGATGGCCCCCTGCCCCGCGTCGATGCGCACGCCCTCCAGCAGGTTGTCGATCAGCTGCGTCAGGCGCAGCGTGCCGCGCTCGAGAGCGGCGATGAGGTCGCCCGCCTCCTCGGCCGTGAGATCCGGCAGCCGGTCGCGCAGCAGCTCGATCGACGCGAGCTGCGCGCTGAGCGGGGTGCGGAACTCGTGGGTGATGTTGGCCAGCACCGTGTCCCGCAGGCGCCGCGTCGCCTCCACCTCGGTCTCGTCGCGGATCACCTGGAACTGGCGGGCCGCGCCCGCGGGCTCCGGCCCGTCGCGCGGCTCGGGAGGCGCCGGCGCAGCGCTGGTGATCACCACCGACCGGTGGCCCCCGCCCGGGAGGAGCAGGTGCTCGGTGGCGCGCGCCCCGCCTCGGAAGCGGGCGTGCACGATCGGACAGCGCTCGTCGCACGGCCGCACGCCGTCCGGACCCTGCGGGTTGAGCACGTCGCCGCAGAAGCGTCCCAGCGCCTCCGCGGGGTCGATGCCCAGCAGCGCCGCCGTCTGCGGATTGAGGTACCGGATGCGCCGCTCGCGGTCCACCGCGAACACGCCCTCGACGATGCCGGTGAGGACCGCCTCCGCCGCCGACCGGCGCTGGCGCAGCTCGAGGGTGAGGTCGAGCAGCCGGCTGCGCATCTCCTCCATCGCCACCGCCAGATCGCCGGTCTCGGCGCCGGGCGGACGCGGGATCGGCGTGGTCAGGTCGCCGCCGCCGATGCGCGTCGAGGCGCGCGTCAGCTCGGCCAGCGGGCCGACCAGGCGGCGGCCGACGACGACGCTGAACAACGCCGCGAGCCCGCCCACCACCACCGCCATCGCCAGCAGCACGTGCACCAGGCCGCTCACCGAGCCGTCGGTGTCGGCGGTCGGCAGCGTGGTCTCGACCACCGCGGCGACCGGTCCGTCCGGCACGCGCAGCGGCTCGACCGACAGGTAGAGGGCGCTGGCGTCGATCCTCCCCGCCACGGCCACGCCATCGTCGATGGCCCGGCCGCGAAGCATGGCGCGCTCCGATTCGGCTTCCAGCGCCTCGCGCGCCGGGACGATCTCCACCGGCATCCCCGCCTGCGCCGCGATGGCGTGGACGAACGACGTGTCGATCGCCCGCGCCGTCGCCACCAGCGCCGAGGGCTCCGACCGCAAGCGCGCGAAGGCCGCCAGGATCAGCCCGCCGCCGGGCCCCGCCGGTCCCAGGCCCCAGGTGCGCGGGCTTCCGGCGGCCGGGACGAGCGTCTTCCAGTCGACCCCCCCGGCGCTGCTCGCGAAGATCTTCCCGTCGAGCAGGACGGCGCAGGCGGACAGGCCGGTGGCGAGACGCAGCTCGGCCAGCGAGGCGGCGGCCGCGCCGGCGTCGCGCTCGCGGACCGCGCGCTCCAGATCGGGACGCTCCGCCAGGAGATGCCCGGCGGTCTGCAAGTGCCCGGCCTCCAGCTCCACCGCCAGCCGCGCGGTCGAGCCGGCGAGCCGCACCCGCGCGATCGCCTGCTCGTCGGCCAGCCGGCGCAGCAGGCTGCTGCCGGCGGCGACCACGCCGACGACGGCCAGGACGACGAGGCCGACGTTGAGGCCGATGAGCAGAGTGCCGAGGCTCAGGCGCCGCATGGGGGAATCATAGCGCCCGCGCAGCCGGCGCGCTCCGCCGGCCCGCTCAGGCGAGCCGGCGCCCGGACTTCCACTCCACCAGGCTCTTGACCACGAGGGTCGCGACCGCCACCAGCGTCAGCAGCGACGCGACCCCGAAGGCGGCGGCGAACTGGTACTCGTTGTAGAGGATCTCGACGTGCAGGGGGATGGTGTTGGTGATGCCCCGGACGTGCCCCGAGACGACCGACACGGCGCCGAACTCCCCCATCGCGCGCGCGTTGCAGAGCACGATCCCGTACAGCAGCCCCCAGCGCATCTTCGGCAGGCTGACGTGCAGGAAGGTCTGCCAGCCCGAGGCGCCGAGCGTGAGCGCCGCCTCCTCCTCGTCGCTCCCCTGCGCCTGCAGGAGCGGGATCAGCTCGCGCGCGACCAGCGGCGAGGTGACGAACAGCGTGGCGAGGACGATGCCGGGCAGGGCGAAGATCACCTTGACGCCGTGGCGGACGAGCCACGGCCCCAGCAGACCGTGGGCGCCGAACAGCAGCACGAAGATCATCCCGGCGATCACCGGCGACACGCTGAACGGCAGATCGATGAGCGTCGTCAGCAGGCTGCGACCGCGGAACTCGAAGCGCGCGATCAGCCAGGCCGCCGCCACGCCGAACACCACGTTGATCGGCACGACGATGGCGGCGGTCAGGAGCGTCAGGCGCACCGCCGACAGGGCGATCGGATCGGTCACCGCCGCCCAGTAGACGTCGAGACCCTTGCGGAAAGCCTCGGCGAACACCACCGCCAGCGGCGCCAGCAGGAACAGCACCAGGAAGGCGAGCGCGATCGTGATCAGCCCCCAGCGGACGAGACGCGGCTCGCCCGGCAGGCCCGGCCCTTCCCCCGCCGCGGGGATCATTTCACCCTCCTCAGGGTCATGAGGTTGATGAACAGCAGGAGGGCGAACGAAGCGAGCAGGAAGACCAGCGCGATCGCGGTGGCGCCGGCGTAGTCGAACTGCTCCAGCTTGATCATGATGAGCAGCGGCGTGATCTCCGAGCGCATCGGCATGTTGCCGGCGATGAAGATGACCGAGCCGTATTCGCCGAGGCCGCGGGCGAACGCCAGCGTCAGACCCGTGAGGGTCGCGGGCAGCAGCTCCGGCAGGACGACGCGGCGGAAGGTCTCGAAGCGCCCGGCCCCCAGGCTCGCCGCCGCGCCCTCGATCTGCGGGTCGAGACCGCGCAGGACCGGCTGGACGGTGCGCACCACGAACGGCAGGCCGACGAAGGTCAGCGCGACCACGACGCCGAGCGGCGTGTAGTCGACCTTGATGCCGCGCGGCTCCAGGAACCGTCCGATCCAGCCGTTGCCGGCGTAGAAGGTGGTCAGCACGATCCCGGCGACCGCGGTCGGCAGGGCGAACGGCAGGTCGACCAGCCCGTCGATCAGCCGGCGGCCGGGGAACCGGTAGCGCTCCAGGACCCAGGCGACCAGAAGACCGAAGACGGCGTTCACCAGCGCGGCGACCAGCGCGGCGCCGAACGACAGCCGGTAGGCGGCGAGCGTGCGCGGCGAGGTGATCGTGTCGGCGAACTGCGTCCAGGTGAGGGTCGCCGTCTTCAGCATCAGGGTCGAGAGCGGGATCAGGATGACGAGGGTCAGGTAGGTCAGCGTGATCCCCATCGACAGGCCGAATCCGGGGAGCATCCGCCCCCGCCGTCCCGATTCGCGTCCCGCCGGAGCCTCGGCCATCGCGATTCCTATTTCCCGCCCGAGTAGATCTGGTCGAAGACTCCGCCGTCGGCGAAGTGCGCCGCCTGCGCTTTCGCCCAGCCGCCGAACGCCTGGTCGATGGTGAACAGGTTCATGCGCGGGAACTGCGCGGCGTGCTTCTCCGCCGCCTCCTTGAGCCGCGGCCGGAAATAGTGCCGCGCGACGATCTCCTGTCCCTCCGGCGAGTAGAGGAACTCGAGGTAAGCCTGGGCGACCGCCTTGGTCCCGTGCCGGCCCGCGACCTTGTCGACCACCGCCACAGGCGGCTCGGCCAGGATGCTGGCCGAGGGGGTGACGATCTCGAGCTTGTCCTTGCCCAGCTCGCGGGCGGCGAGCAGGGCCTCGTTCTCCCAGGCGATCAGGACGTCGCCGATGCCGCGCTCGACGAAGGTGATGGTCGCGCCGCGCGCGCCCGTGTCGAGGACCGGCACGTTCTTGTAGATCCGGGCGACGAGATCCCGCGCCGCCGCCTCGCTCCCGCCCGGCTTGCGCAACGCGTACCCCCAGGCGGCGAGATAGTTCCAGCGCGCCCCGCCGGAGGTCTTCGGGTTGGGGGTGATGACCGCGACCCCCGGGCGGGCGAGATCCTCCCAGTCGTGGATTCCCTTCGGATTCCCCTTGCGCACCAGGAGGACGATCGTCGAGGTGTAGGGACAGGAGTTGTCCGGCAGGCGGGCCTGCCAGGAGCGCGGCAGCAGCCCGCTCTGCGCGATGGCATCGATGTCGTAAGCGAGCCCCAGGGTCACGACGTCGGCCTCCAGGCCGTCGATCACGGTGCGCGCCTGCTTGCCCGAGCCGCCGTGCGACTGGCTGATGGTCAGCGTGTCGCCGGTCTTCGCCTTCCACTGCTTCGCGAAGACGCCGTTGATCTCCTGGTACAGCTCGCGCGTCGGATCGTACGAGACGTTCAGGAGCGCGACGCTCCCCGCGCGGGCCGGCGCCGCCGGACCGATCTGCATCGAGACGAACGCGAGGCCGGCGAGAATCGTCGCCGGGCCGGCGCGCATGAGCTTTCGTTCGGACATCGTCTTCTCCCCGCGACGCGCCTGACTCCCCGCGCGCCGCATCAAAACGCCACCTGGAAACGGTTCAGGATGACGCGCTCATCCTCGCGATCCGCGCCCGCGGCCGCGCCGCCCTGGAATCGTGTCTCGATGTAATCGAGCATGAACCGGAAATTCCGGCTGAGGTACCAGTTGACGCCAAACCCGCGGTCGCGCGCCGCCCGGGCCGATTTCGCCGGATCGGCGTAGTCCGGAAAGGCGTTCTTGTCGACGGTGAGCGCTCCCGCCCGGGCGACCAGCTCGAATGCGCCCCACGCGTGCGCGTCGGGATCGAAGGACCGTTTTGGCGTCACACCCTTGTACGACGCGGTATCGGATGTCAGCAATAAGGAGACGGTGACCTCCCATGCCTCGTTGGTCAGCGTCTCTGCGATGGCGCCCCGCTCGACGTCCTGAGTCGAGCGGACGTACTCGGCGATCGCCCCGAAGCGTCCTGCGTACCAGTAGGCCTGCGGTGACACGCGATATCGGCGCCCGTCGCCCACGGTCGTCCCGGCCGCCGTCGGCGCCGTCGCCTGCGTGCCGTCGTTCAGCCAGGTGAAGAAGTCGTACAGACCGGGCGTCTTGTAGGTCGACAGCCCCGGACTCTTCGGCGTGCCGACGTTCTGACCGTAGGTCCCGGCGATGCCGATCCCGAGACCCTGGAGCGGGCCGATCGAAGTCTTCCTGAACGGCAGCACGAAGAGCCGCGCCGCGCCTTCCTTCCCGTTGTTCGTGTCGAGATCCGCGCTGCCGCCGTCGGGCACGCCGTTGAAAATCCCCGCCGCGTAGCTCAGCACCCCGTCGAACGGCTCGCCGTGGACCATCAGGCCGAGATCGCGGTTCGGCACCAGGTTGGTCGGCAGGCCGCGCGAGACGAACAGCAGATCCTGCGCCGATTGCAGCCGCTCCAGCCCGACCGGCCCCTTGTATTTTCCGATCATCAACCGGACCGGCTTGCCGAGCTTCCAGTCCATGTAGGCGTCCTGCACCACCGTCGTGCCGGCGCCGAAGTCGGGCATGAACTTGTAGTCGAAGTACCTGCTCATCGTGCCTTCGAACACCGGCCGGATGCGCCGCAGGACGAAGGTGTCGGTCAGCGGCGCCTCGTCGTCGCGGACGTAGAACTGCGCGTCCGCCTGGATGTAGCCGCGGATGCGCAGGAAGGAAGCGCCGTCCGCCGTCCTGATCGTGAACCCGTCCTTCCCGGCCGCGGTGACGATTGGCGCCTGCTTCGCCTTCTCCGCCGCCTGCTCCTTGTCCAGCTCGTCCTTGCGCTCGAGGATCTTCAATCGCTGCTCGAGATCCTCGATCTTCGCCGCGTCGTCCGCCGTGGCATCGTCCGTCGTGGCATCGCCCGTCGCCGGGTCGTTCGTCGCTGCGTCGTCGTGGGCGGGCGGGGCCTCCTGCGCGCGCAAGCGTCCCGACGGCGCCAGCAACACGGCCGCGATTCCCAGCACGATCCCTGCCCAATTCCAGCTCCATCGTCTCATCGTCGCGCCTCATCAGCGTGGAAGCCTCCGCTGATGCGGTCGCGCGTCCTGGTTGTCGGTTCCTCGCTCGCACGGCCGGCCTCCGGTCGCCCGGTCGGCCCGGCCTCGCGTCATGGTCTGAATCTCAGCCGGCTCGATCGCCCCTCCGGCGATCCAGCCGGACCTTCTCGCGGCGCTCGATCTGCACCACCTCGCCGTCGTGAATCGTGATCTCGACCGATCCATAACGCAGGCCGCGCACGGCCCGGAGGATCTGCTGCGCCAGGCCGTCCCCCGCGGCCGCGGGCGCGGCCGGCGTCGCAACACCGTCCTGATCTGCGACCCCGACCGATGCGTTGCCGGCGCCCTCGGACGACCGTCGCTCGCTCACGCCCGCCATGACTCCTCCGCGTGCGGCCGCACGATCAGGACCGGTCTGTCCTGCACGTCCTCGATGAGCGCGCCGATGATGCCGACCAGGGTCAGTCTCCCGCGACCGGCGGGAAGCGGCGCGCCGACCACCAGGAGGTCGTGCGCCCCCTCGCTCATCTGCGCCCGGACCTCGTCGCGCACCTGGCCGCGCCGGATCACCGCCTGCGAGGTGATGCCGAGGAGCGTCAGCGTCCGGCGGCCGGCGGCCAGGAAGCGCTCCGCCTGACGGACCTCGAGGTCGCCATGCGTCGCGCCGAGGACCGTCATGATCGTCACCTCGGCGCCGAGATGACGCACGAGCCGCCCGGCGAACAGGACGTCTTCCTTGGCCGGCTCGCCCACCGCGACGCAGATCAGGACGCGCGCGGGCGCCGCCACGCCGCCCGGCCGCCCCGACGGGGCCGACGATCCACCCGCCGCGCCGCGCACCACCGGCGCCGTCTCCCCCTCCGGCACCAGGAGCACGTTGTGGTCGCCGGCCTGCAGGAGCCGCTCGGCCAGCTCGAGCCTGCCGCGATGCGGCATGGCATGGACCACCAGGTCGATGTGGCGCCGCGCCGCCTCCTCGGCGACCGCCTCCGGCATCGGGTCGGGCGACGGGCGGGCGTCGAATCCCTGCAGGCCGGTGCCGGCCCACTCCTTCGCCTCCTGCAGCCGCGATCCGACGAAATCGCCTTCCAGGCCGTAGCCCAGGAGCGAGACGCGGGCGTGCGCCATGCGGCCGATCTGCGCCCCCAGCTCCAGCGCGTGCCGGGTGTCCGGATGGCCGTCGGTCAGGAGGAGGATGCTGAGCCCCGGGTGCGTCAGCGCGTGGAACCGTCGCACGCCGACCCAGGCCTTGTCGCCGATCCGCAGCGGGAAGCGGCGCGCCTGGTGCTGCGAGCGCGACGCCTCGATGATGACCTCCTCGCCGCCGAACGGCGCCGGCGGCGCGATCGGGCGGACGCCCGCCAGACGCGGCATCCGCAGCCGGAGCTTCTCGAACGATCCGAGAAAGCCGCTCTCCTCCACCACCGCCTGGCCCAGGAGCGGCCAGTCGAGCGCGTCGGAGGTCGTCTTGACCGCCACGTCCTCGGGACGGAACAGGACCTGGACCCGCCGCGGCGTCTCGCCGCCCGCGCCGACGCCGGTGGCCAGGGGCACGCGCACCGGCCCCAGACGGACTCCGTCCTGGCCGCACTCGCCGACCATCAGGTTGGCGGTGCCCAGAAAGGTGGCGACGAACTCGGTCTGCGGGCGCAGGTACAGCTCGCGGGGCGGGCCGTCCTCGAGGAGACGGCCGTAGTTCATGACGCCGATGCGGTCGGCCAGCTCGAACGCCTCCTCCTGGTCGTGGGTGACGAACAGCGTCGTGACGCCGGTCTCGCGCTGGATGCCGCGCACCGTGCGCCGCAGCTCGGCGCGGATGCGCGCGTCGAGCGCGCCGAACGGCTCGT
>DASRAN010000063.1:0-19307 GCA_035638115.1 Patescibacteria group bacterium
CCCCACCGCCTCCCAGATCCGCCCCCAGCTGTCGATCCGTCGAATCCCTTCGAGAATGAGCTCCCCGGCACTCAGCTTCAAGGTGATGACCTCATCGGTCGGCAGACCTCCCGGGACGTATCGGTAGCGGCCGCGCGTCCAGAGGAACAGGCCGGTGATGATGTCGCGGACCTGCCGGAGCACCCCGCCAACCAGGTCGTGGGGCTGTATCAGGCCGCGCTCGACGAGTACCGTGCCGAGACGCTTGCCACTCTGCACCGATTCCTCCGAAGCATCCATCAGTCCCTCGAGCGAGACGAGACCGCTCTTGAAGAGGACCTGGCCCAGCCGGTCGTCCCGGTCACTCGAGGTGGCGAAGATTGGCCTGCCGTCGCGGATGTAGATCGACTTCTCGCACGTGTCGGTGGTCAGCGTCAGAACGCCCGTTTCATCCCGGCGAAGGATCGAGTAGATGAGGGTCGGGAAGGTGGCGCTGGAGAGGACCCCCTCGCGCACCGGACTCTTCTCTTGTGGCTGCATGGCCCCTCGACTGCTGGAAACTAGGGGCGGAAATACCCCTTGTCAAGGACGGGGAGCCCGGACCCACTTACGGGGGCATCGGCGGGTCGGGGCGGAATCGAGCCATCGGGTGCTGCATTTGGCCCGCGACAGGATTACAATAGTTTCTTGACAGGGTTAGGTCATCAGCGCACGCTTGCGGGCACGTATTCCCGGTGAAGCGGCCGGGGCAGGTCCAGTCGGAGAGATTTCCAGGGATCATGTCGCCTTGGGGGCTCAAGTGATGGAGACGGAAGGGGATATCCGAGGTAGCCAGCGTCTGGGCCATTACCTCCGGCGGCTGCGCACCGGGTACGGATTCTCGCTGCGCCGGGTCGAGGAGAAGGCAAGGGCCGAGGGCGGCGAGATCGACAACTCCCAGCTATCTCGCTACGAACGCGGGATTTGCTACCCCTCGTTCGACAAGCTCTGCCTCCTGGCCAACATCTTTAATGTCTCGATCCAGAACTTCTCGGACCTGCTTGAGCTGGAGCGCGTTGAACCGTTCGAACCCGATCCGCAGTCCAGCTACGAGGCGCTGAGGTCCGAAGGCAACCGTGAGTGGGATGCCGGTAACTTCGCGCGCGCCTACTCGGTCTATGAGAAAGCCCTGGCGCGGCTCGAGTCGGGCCTCGAGGGCGAGGTCGAGCCCGATCTGTTGGCGAGAGGGCGCTTCAATCTGGCCCGCAGCCTGCTGCGCATGGGAAAGATCAGCCTGGCGGAGACCGAGCTGCGCATCGTGCTTCGCAGGCATCGTGACATTCGTCCCGAGACGACCGCGCTGGTCCTGCTCTGCTTGGCGGACGCGCACGACGACAAGGGCGACGGCTATCTCGCGATCCTCGAGGCGGAGAAGTGCCTGCAAATCGCCCGCGCGGCGGGTCACCAGGAATACGAAGGCTATGCGCTGCACCGAATCGCCCGCACTCAGTTCGAGCAGGGCGACTACCCACGCGCGCTGGAGAGCTTCAAGGAAGCACGCCTCAAGCTCGAGCCGACGGCAGGCAAGCATGACCTCGCTCTCATCCGGACGAACATCGGTTTCTGCCACGCGATGGCCGGCAAGATCGACCGCGGCCTGCGCGAGCTGGGTGAGGCGCTGCAGATGGCGCAGCGGGAGGGTTACCGTCGCTGCGCGGCGTACAACCTCATGTACATGGGACAGGTCCAACTGCTGCGCCGTGACGACCGCAAGGCGCGCGATCTCTTCGAGCAGGCCGAGATGATGGCGCACGGCGGCGAAGAGCGGTACGTCGACATCCTGTTCCAGACCGCCTTCCATCTCTGGGAAATGGCCCGCACAGGTGGAAACCAGGTCCAGGAGAAGGTCTATTTCGGGCGCCTGAAGTTCCTCCGCCCTCAGCTCGATCGCCGATTCACCGAAGTCGAGACGTTCGATCGATTCATTGAATCGGGGAAAGGCCAGGTCAGAGCATGAACCGCCGCCTGTCACTCTGTCTCGGCTTGGTTCTCATCCTGCTGCCTGCGGCGGTCCGCGCCGAGGTCTCGGTTCAGCTGGACCAGCAGGGTCGCGTGAAACGAGTCGTCTACCTCACCCGCGGATCCGGGGCGGGGGCCGTGATTTGGGGCCAAGTGCGCGGCCGGCTTCCGCTCGAGGTGATGCTCAACCCGCTGGGCGACAACCTGGGGGACCAGCCACCCGCGATCGCGGTCAATCCCAAAACCGGAGCCCCCATGGTTGTCTGGCCGCAGAACGTCGGCAATCAGATGCGGCTGGTCTATTCGACGTTCGCGGACAAGGCGTGGACTCCTCCCGTCCCCATCGTCCGTCCGGACCTTGTGGGGTCCGATCAAATCGAGCCGCGGCTCCTTCTCGATGCCGACGGCGTGCCCTATCTGTTCTTCACGGAAGCCGCCCACCCCGCACGCATTCTGTTCCTGACCATGTCGCGGGGCACGTGGACGCCTCCTGTCCTCGTGAGCGACGCTCAGATCGACAGCCGGCGGCCTGCGGCATCCCTTGTCGAATCGGGGATGAGGCTGACCTACTCGACCCCGGCCGGTGCCGTGGAGCAGGTCCTGTCCACCACGATGCTGCTCGAAAGTGCGACCAGCCTGATGGACAGCCCGATCCCCCCGGGCGCGGTTCCGAAGCCAACGCAGCCTACGGTTCCACCGACCAACGACCCGGGGGATCTGACAAAATACCGGCGCTAGTCGAAGACGCGAAACGATTGAAAGGCCCGGTCAGTCGGACCGGGCCTTTTCCTTTTCGGGGAGGAGCGACGAGGCGGCCGGCGGACCCTCGTGACGGGCCAGTCTGAGTCGCAGCTGATCACAATCCTCGTCGAGGCGGCGCAGCTGACGACGCAGCTGCCTGTTCGTGATCCTGATCTTGATGCCGTCCAGGATTCCGATGGCGCACGCGAACGCGATGCCGAAGATGGCGGCTGTGGCGATCACCGCTCCCATCGGGGCCGGACCGATGTGCCAGAGAATCAGGTCGACCGTCACCTCCGAGGTGTTGTAGATCCCGACCACGAACAGGACGATGAAGAAGAGACAGACGATCAAATAGACGAAGATATTCATGTCGTGGTCCCGCCGAACCAGCTCATCACGACCGGCCACCGGCCCTGAGCCTTGACGATGGCGTCGATGGCCTCGCGCACCGCACCGCGGCCGCCGGCGGCGCGGGTGATGAAAGGGACGCTGCGCCGCACGTCGGGGTGGCCGTCCGCCGGCGTGATCGGCAACCCCGCCCGCCGGAGAACCGGGAGATCGAGAATGTCGTCGCCGATATAGCAGACATCCGCGTCCTCGATCCCGAGGCGGACGAGGATACGTTCGTAGACAGGGAGTTTCTGCCGTGCATTGAGGTGGACCTCGTCGATCCCGAGGTCGCGCGCCCGTTCGAGGACGTCCGCTCCTCCCCGGCCGGAGAGCAGGCCGGTCCGCAGGCCGAGCCGGCGGGCAATGAACAGTCCCACGCCGTCCTTGACGTCGAACACGCGTCCGCCCGGCCCGCGGCCGGTGAACGGCAGCCCGCCGTCCGTCAACACGCCGTCGACGTCCATCAGGACCAGCGAAACGCGGCGCGCACGCGGGCGGAAGGGTCGGCGACAGATCAAGAGGTCCTCCTCGTACGGGCTCGGGCGCCTAGAAGAGCTGCGTCCGCCAGAGATCGTGCAGGTGAAGAACCCCCTCGACACGCTTCGCGTCGTCGATGACGACGAGCACGGTAATCCTACGCTCTTCCATGACGCCGAGCGCCTTTGCGGCGAGTTCCTGCCGCTGGATGGTGACCGGCGATCGGGTCATCGCTTCATCGACGGCGCCGGTCAGCGACGCCGGACCGCGCATCATCGCACGGCGGAGATCGCCGTCGGTCAGGACGCCGACCAGGGCGCCTCTCGCGTCGGTGACGCAGGTCATCCCCAGACGTCTGTCCGTCATGATGCGGATCGCGTCCAGGAGGGGCGTCCCCGTGGTCACGCTCGGGATGTCGGCGCCGGCGTGCATCAGGTGCCCCACCGTCGTCACCCGCCGCCCCAGCCGCCCGCCCGGGTGGATGCGCGCGAAGTCGTCCAGGGTGAACCCGCGTCTCTCGGCCAGAGCCATCGCCAGCGCGTCTCCCATGGCGAGCGCGGCGGTCGTGCTCGCCGTCGGCACCAGGCCCAGTGGCGACGCCTCCTCGGCGATCCCGACGTCGAGGCTGATCAGGGCGTGCCGCGCCAGCGTCGAGTCACGATGTCCGGTCATCGCGATGAGCGCGACATCGAGCCGCTTCAGAATCTCGAGCAGCCTCAGGAGCTCCTCGGTTTCGCCGCTGGAGGAGAGGGCGAGCACCACGTCGCCGGTCACCACCATGCCGATGTCGCCGTGCACCGCGTCCGCCGGGTGCATGGAGATCGACGGCGTACCCGTGCTGGAGAAGGTCGCCGCGATCTTGGCGCCGATCAGCCCGGACTTGCCCATGCCGGTCACGATGACGCGTCCCTTGCAGCCGTGGAGGACCTCGACGGCCCGGTCGAATCCGTCCGTGAGGCGCGGAATCAGATCCAGGATCGCGCGCGCCTCGAGCTCCAGCACCTTGCGGGCGATGTCACGGGGCATCAGCGTCCCCGCGCGATAGCGTCGATCGCCACGACCCGCCGCAGAAGGTCGCGCGCGGCGTCGAGGCGCAGCGCATTGGGCCCGTCGCTTCTCGCGTGCGCCGGGTCGTCATGAATCTCGCAGAACAGGGCGTCGATGCCGACCGCTGCCGCGGCGCGCGCCAGGAACGGGATGAAGGCCGCGTCGCCCCCGGATCGATCCCCCAGACCCCCCGGGCGCTGGACGGCGTGCGTGGCGTCCATGACGACGGGCCACCCCATCTCCCGCATCACGACGAGGGATCGGAAATCGACCACCAGGTTCTGATATCCAAACGAGGTTCCACGTTCCGTGAGCAGGACCTTCTCGTTGCCCGTGGAGAGGATCTTGTCGAGCGCGTGACGCACCTCCCAGGGCGAGAGGAACTGCGCCTTCTTGACGCTCACGGCCCGCCCCGTGCGCCCGGCCGCCAGGAGCAGATCGGTCTGGCGGCAGAGGAACGCCGGGATCTGAAGGATGTCGAGCACCGTGGCGGCCTCCTCGGCCTGCGCGGGCTCGTGGATGTCCGAGAGAACCGGAACGCCTACATCGTCCTTGATCCCCTTCAGGATGCGCAGCCCTTCGCGCAACCCCGGGCCACGATACGAGGAGAGCGAGGTCCGATTCGCCTTGTCGAAGGACGCCTTGAAGACGTACGGAACCCCGAGCTCGCGCGCGATGGCCGCGATCGCCCGGGCCATCTTCAAGGCGTGCTCCTCGCTCTCGATGACGCAGGGACCGGCGATGAGCGCGAGCGGGGCGCCACCGCCGATCACGACCCCGCCGCCGATTGGAACCGCGCGCGTCGCGCGGTCCCCGTCAGCGGGCGGTGGTCCGGTGGCGCTTGCAGGCATCGATGAAGCTCCGGAAGAGCGGGTGAGGCTGGATCGGTTTCGACTTGAACTCGGGATGGAACTGGCACGCCAGGAAGTAGGGGTGGTCCGGGATCTCGAGGATCTCCACGAACCGATGGTCGGGCGTCTCGCCCGTGACCCGCAGACCGCGCTTCTCGAGATCCTCCATGTATTTCCGCTGCACCTCGTAACGATGCCGGTGACGCTCGCTGATCTCCGTCCGTCCGTAGGCCTTCTGCGCAGCGGAGTTGGACTTGATGACGCAAGGCCACTTGCCGAGGCGCATGTTGCCGCCCATCTGCTCGACGCCCTCGAGCTCGCGGAGCTTGTAGATGACCGGGTGCGGGGTGTCGGGATTGAACTCGGCCGAATCGGCGTCCTTCAGGCCGCCGACGTTGCGGGCGAACTCGATGACCGCACACTGCAGCCCCAGGCAGATTCCGAAGAACGGAATGCGCCGCTCGCGCGCGAACCGGATCGCCTCGATCATCCCGTCGACCCCGCGAATCCCGAAGCCCCCGGGCACCAGGAGGCCGTGACAGGGTGCCACCTTCTCGGGCAGGCTGCCGTCCATCAGATTGTCGGCCTCCACCCAGTGCAGCCGCACCCGGACGTTGTTGGCGATGCCCCCGTGCGTGAGCGCCTCGTTGAGGCTCTTGTAGGAGTCTTCGTACGCCACGTACTTGCCGACGATGCCGACGACCACCTCTCCGTCCGCGGGGCTCTTGGCGCGCTGCACCATCTCGACCCACTCGTCCATGTTCTTGTCGCGGTACGGCAGGTCGAGGAGCTTCAGGAGGATGGCGTCGAGCCCCTCGCGGGCGAGCACCAGGGGCACCTCGTAGATCGACTCGACGTCCATGGCCGTCATGACGGCCTCCTCCGGGACGTTGCAGAACAGCGCGATTTTCTTCTTGATCTCCTTGGCGAGGAGGCGATCGGTGCGGCACAGCAGCACGTCCGGCTGGATGCCGATGGCGCGCAGATCGCGCACCGAGTGCTGGGTCGGCTTGGTCTTCAGCTCGCCCGCGGCGCCGATGTAGGGCACCAGGGTCAGGTGGACGAACACCGCGTTGCTGCGCCCGACCTCCAGGCGGAACTGGCGGATCGCCTCGAGGAACGGCAGCGATTCGATGTCGCCGATGGTCCCGCCGATCTCGACAATCTGGATGTCGACCCCCTTGGAGATCCGGCGGATGCACTCCTTGATCTCGTCGGTGACGTGCGGGATCACCTGGACCGTCCCGCCGAGATAGTCTCCGCGCCGCTCCTTGGCGATCACCTGCTCGTAGATCTTGCCGCTCGTGAAGTTGTGCTCGCGCGACGTGACCGTGGAGGTGAAGCGCTCGTAGTGGCCGAGGTCGAGGTCGGATTCGACGCCGTCCTCGGTGACGAAGACCTCGCCGTGCTGGAACGGGCTCATCGTGCCGGGATCGACGTTGAGATAGGGATCGAACTTCTGCAGCGTGACGCTGAACCCACGCGCCTCCATGAGCCGGCCAATCGAGGCGGCCGCCAGGCCCTTGCCCAGGGACGACACGACGCCGCCCGTGATGAAGATGTACTTTGTGGCCACGCTCACACCCTCCTCGTTGTCAGGCGCCCTCGCGGAGCGCGGTCTGAACCGCGACGACGTCTTCCTGCGTGTCGACCGCGAGGTAACGGCCGCGGGCCGGGAAGACGCGGATCTTGCACCCTCGCTCGAGCGCGCGGAGCTGCTCCAGACCCTCGATCCTCTCGAGAGGCGTGGGGGGCCAGGAGGCGAACTCCAGCAGGAACTCCCTGCGATAGGCGTACAGGCCGATATGTCTCCGCCACGGCGAGCCTGTGGCGGCATCCGGGTGCCGCGGATGAGGCACCCGCGCCCGCGAGAAATACAGGGCGCGATCGGCCGAGTCGCACACCACTTTCACGACGTTAGGGTCCTCCGCCTCCCGGGGATCGGCGAGCGGCGAGGCCAGCGTGCCCATCGGGGCTTCGGCGTCGGACGCCAGGCCGTCGACCAGGGTGTCGACATCGGCGGGATCGAGCAGCGGCTCGTCGCCCTGGATATTGACATACAGAGCGGCCGTCGTGCTCCGGGCCACCTCGGCCAGGCGATCGGTGCCGGACGCGTGCCGGGAGGATGTCATGACCGCGCGGCCGCCGAAAGCCGCCACCACCGTCGCGATGCGCTCGTCGTCCGTGGCCACCACGAGACCGGCGAGGCGGCGCGCGCGGCGCGCGCGCTCCCAGACATGCTGCACGAGCGGTTTTCCCTCCAGCGGCACCAGGGGCTTTCCGGGGAGTCGGGAGGAACCGTAGCGGGCGGGGATGATTCCGAGCGCGTCGGGAGGCGCCTGTGGCTCACCGGAGGCACGCATCGCGGCATGCTAGTCCAGCGCCGTCGGGGCTGTCAAAGGCGACCACAAGGCCCCGAAACCTGCGAACAGGGGCGCTGCAGGTGATAAAATTTCCCGCAGGACGCGGACGCGCGGTCCGGCGTGGGTTGCGCGGCGATGCGTGCAGAGGTTCCCGGGAGGGCGAGCGATGCCAGGCGAAGTGGAGAAGACTCTCGAATCGCTGGGCTGGAGGCTGCCCGAGGTCGGCAAGCCGACGGGTCAGTGGGTGCAGACCGTGCGCACGGGCAATCTCCTGTACATCTCCGCGAAATATCCGAAGGAAGCCGGCAAGCTCAAGTTCGTCGGCAAGATCGGTCGCGAGGTGACCGTCGAGCAGGGGGTCGAGGCGGCGCGTCTCGCGGCGCTCGGCGTCCTGGCCACCGCGAAGCAGGCGGTCGAGGATCTCGATCGCGTGAAGCGCGTCGTGCAGGTCGTCGGCTACCTCGCGCTCGCTCCCGGATACCAGGACGCGTTCAACGTCATGGAGGGCGCCTCCGACGTCTTCGTCAAGGTGCTGGGCGATCGCGGCAAGCACACCCGGCTCGCGCAGGGTGTCGACGACCTGCCGCAGAACGCCTGCCTCCAGCTTCAGGCCGTGCTCGAGGTCGAATGAACCTGCCGTACAAGCGCCACCTCCTGATCTGCACCGGACCGCGATGCGGCGGCGAGCGCGGCTCGGCGCGGATCCGGCAGGAGTTCAGGCGGGAGTTCGTGCGCCAGGCGATCCCGGCGACCGTCAAGGACACTGAATGCCTCTGTTTCGGTCTGTGCACCTACGGGCCGAACGTCATCATCTACCCGGAGGCCGTGGTCTACAGCGCCGTGCGTCCCCAGGACGTGGCGGAGATCGTCCGCAAGCACCTGGTCCAGGGGCAGCCGGTCGAGCGGCTGCTCTATCGCGGCCCCAAGAAGGAGGATCCGCCGCCCGACGACGAGGAGGATCTGCTCCCTCCCGATCCCGCGGCGGGGATCGTGCGCTGACATGACCACCCTCGCCACCAGCGCCACTGAGGCGGCGACGCTCGTCGATCAGTTCGGGCGCGTCGCTCGGAGCCTGCGCGTCTCGGTCACCGATCGCTGCAACCTGCGCTGCGTCTACTGCATGCCGGAGGGCGCGATCACCTGGTTCGACAAGGCCGGCATCCTGACCTTCGAGGAGATCGTCCGCGTGGCGGGACTGCTCACGCGTCACGGCGTGCGCGAGATCCGGCTGACCGGCGGCGAGCCCCTCCTGCGGCGCGAGCTGCCGCGCCTCGTCGGCATGCTGCGCGCGCTGCCGGGGGTCGAAGACCTCGCGGTCACGACCAACGGCCTCCTGCTCCGCGACATGGCCGGCCCGCTGCTCGAGGCCGGCGTGACACGCTTCAACGTCCACCTGGACTCTCTCGATCCGGATCACTACCGGGCCGCGAGCCGCCGGGACGGCCTGGAACGCGTCCTCGCGGGGCTGCGGGAGCTGGAGAGACGCGGCGCCGTGCCGATCAAGGTCAATGTCGTGCTGATCCGAGGCGTCAACGACGACGAGATCCCGCAGTTCGCGGAGCTCGCGCGGACCCGCCCGTGGCAGGTGCGCTTCATCGAGATGATGCCCCTGGGCGAGGGCGACCGGCACGAGGAGGAGAGGGTTGTGCCGGGCCGCGAGGTGCTGCGACGGATCGAGGCCCTGTACCCGCTGGTCGCGGCCGGCCGCGAGCATTCCGCCGCCACGGCCACCGTCTATCGCTTCGCCGACGGCGTCGGGGACATCGGCTTCATCAACTCGGTCACCGAGCCGTTCTGCGGCGGCTGCGATCGCCTGCGACTCACCGCCGACGGCATGGTTCGCAACTGCCTTTTCGCGCGCGGCGATCGCGACCTGAAGCCGATCCTCCGCGGCGGCGGCACCGACGAGGATCTCCTGGCCGCCGTCCGCGACGAGGTCGCCGCCAAGGGTCCCGGCGGCAGCCTCGAGATGAAGGCGGTCTACGACGACCGGCTGGCCCGGAAGATGTGGCAGATCGGCGGATGATCGCCGGCCCCGACGTTGCTCCGGCGCGCGCCGGTGAAGTACGATCGGACCCGTCCGGCTCCGAGGTGGCGATCATGGAAGGCGTGGGCGAGTACAGCGCGGCGGTGCTCGACCACTACCGCAACCCGCGCAACGTCGGGGAGATCGAGGGGAGCCCGGCGACGGCGCAGGTGGGGGACCCGGCGCACGGCGACGTCCTCCGTCTCGGCCTCCAGATCGCCGGCGGGCGGATCGTCGACGCGCGCTTCAAGAGTTTCGGCTGTACGGCGGCGATCGCGGCCGGCAGCGTCACGACGGTGCTGATGATCGGCCGGACGATCGACGAGGCGGCGCGGGTCACGAACCAGGACGTGATCGACGCGCTCGGTGGCCTGCCGGAATCGAAATGGCATTGCTCGGTTCTGGCCGAGCAGGCGATCCACGAGGCGCTGCGGCGCTGGCGGGCGGCCCAGCCGCAGACGGGAGAGGGTTCATGTCGGTGATCGGCAAGCCGGTGAAGCGTCCCGAGCCGCGGGGCTTTCTGGCGAACACGTACCTGCCGTCGGTGCTCAAGGGGATGTGGATCACCCTCCGGCACATGTTCCGGCGCAAGGTGACGATGCAGTATCCCGAGGAGAGCTGGCGCCTCCCGGACGGCTACCGCGGTCTGCCGGCCCTCGTGAAGGACGACAACGATCGGGTCAAGTGCGTGGCCTGCTATCTCTGCCAGTACGTCTGTCCGCCCAAGGCGATCCACATCGAGGCGCAGGAGATCGGCACCGGGGTCGAGAAAGGACCGCGCGTGTTCGACATCAACATGCTGCGCTGCATCATGTGCGGCTACTGCGAAGAGGTCTGCCCCGAGCAGGCCATCTTCCTGACTCCGGAGTACCGCACCGTGGGTCTGAACCGCGAGGAGATGATCTTCCACAAGGACAAGCTGCTCGAGATGGGTGGCGTGCGTCCCGATCCGATCAAGAAGTGGGCGCGGTTGACGGCGCCCGCGGCCGGCGGGAACCCGCCGCGTCCCGCGGCCCCGGGGGTGGCTCGATGAGCGACGACCCGCGAGACATGGAGTCCTGGATCCTCACGACGAAGATCGCGGACTACGTCGCCTGGGGGCGGAAGAACTCCCTCTGGCCGATGCCGATGGGTCTGGCCTGCTGCGCCATCGAATTGATGGCGATGGTGGCGCCGCGCTACGACGTGGCCCGCTTCGGCGCCGAAGCGCTGCGCTTCTCCCCGCGACAGGCCGACCTGATGATCGTCGCCGGCACGGTCACCAAGAAGATGGCCCCGGCGGTGCGGCGCATTTTCGATCAGATGCCGGAGCCCAAGTGGGTCATCGCGATGGGCGCCTGCGCCTCGTCCGGCGGCATGTTCCGGACCTACTCCGTCACGCAGGGGGTCGACGAGATCATCCCGGTGGACGTCTACGTCCCCGGCTGCCCGCCGCGGCCCGAGGCTCTGATCGAGGGGATCATGCAGGTGCAGCGTCTCCTCGACGAGCGCGCCCGTGAGTCCCGCGGAGCGGCGCCGCGGAGTCCCGCGACCGTCGCAGCGCGTTAAGGACCGCATGACGTCGACGGCCGACGCGTCACTCCTGCCGGCCATCCTCGACGAGATCGAGGGCGCCGGCCCGATTCCGTTCTCGCGCTTCATGGAGCTGGCGCTCTACCATCCGCAGGCCGGGTACTACACCCGCGGGCTGGGTGGCGGCAACGGGCGCGACTATGTCACCTCGAGCGGGCTGCACCGCGCGTACGGCGCCCTGATCGCCCGGCAGGCCGCCGAGATGTGGAGCCTGGCCGGCGCGCCCGATCGGTTCGAGTTCGTCGAGTTCGGTCCGGGCGAGGGATTCTTCGCAGCCGACTTTCTGGCCGCGGCTGCGGCGCAGCCGCCGTTCGCGCGCGCCCTGAGCTATGTGCTGGTGGAGACCAGCCCCGCCCTGCGAGGCCGCCAGCAGGCCCGCCTCGAGCGCCTCCGCCCGGGCGGCGGGGTCTCCGCCATCCCGGTGGCGTGGAGCAGCCTCGAGGAGCTGGAGGCCCGCGGCGTCGGGTGCGGGTGCCTGTTCGCCAACGAGGTGCTCGACGCGCTTCCGGTGCACCGGGTCGTCGGCGCGCCCGGGGGGCCGCGCGAGGTGCACGTGGCGATCGCCCCCGGCGGCGGGCTGCGTGAGGTCCTGCTGCCCCTCTCCACGGACGCGATCGGCGCGTTCCTGAACGAGGGCGGGATCCGGCCGGCTCCCGGTCAGGAGGTCGACATCAGCCTGGACGCCCCGCGCACGGTGGGCCGCTGGGGCCGTCTGCTGCGCCGCGGATGGCTCCTGATCGTCGACTACGGGCATCCCGCGCCGGATCTCTACCACCCGGCGCGGCGTCGCGGGACGCTGCTGGCGTATCATCGACACCGCGCGGGGGAGGATTTCCTGGCGCGGCCGGGCGAGCAGGACCTGACGGCTCATGTCGACTTCTCGGCGATCTCCGCGGCGGCGGTCGAGAGCGGCCTGCGGTTCGCGGGTGACACCGGACAGGCGGAGTTCCTGCTCGCGCTCGGGGCGCTCGAGTTCTTCGAAAAGGCCGATCTCAAGGAGCGCGAGGCGCTCAAGGATCTGATTCTTCCCGATCGGATGGGCGGTGTGTTCCGGGTGATGGTCTTCGATCGTGGCGGGCTGCCGGCTGGATTGCGCGGTCTCTCGGCCCCCTGGCGCGCCGCGGCCGCGCGAACCGGGGAGTGAAAGGTGAAAGCGACGATGACGGACGAGGCCCGCGTTCTCGAGGCGCTGAAGACGGTCAAGGATCCGGAGCTGCACGTTGATATCGTCACGCTCGGGATGATCGAAGGGCTCCGCGTCGCGGGAGGGGTCGTGTCCCTGACGGTCAACCTGACGACACCGGGCTGTCCGCTCAAGGCGCAGATCGAGAGCGAAGTGCGCGCGGCGCTCGCCGGGGTGCCGGGCGTCTCGTCGGTCGATCTCAGGATGGGCGCCAAGGTCCGCCGCAGCATCGAAACCCCGGCCGGACTCATCCCCGAGGTGGCCAACACCGTCGCCATCGGCTCGGGCAAGGGCGGAGTGGGGAAGTCGACCGTGGCGGTCAACGTGGCGCTCTCGTTCGCCCGCGCGGGCGCCGCCGTCGGGCTCCTGGACGCCGACATCTACGGGCCGAACCTGGTCCAGATGATGGGCGTGCGCACGACGCCGGAGATCCGCGATCGCCGCATCGTGCCGGTCGAAACGGGCGGCCTGAAGCTGATGTCGATGGCCTTCTTCCTCAAGGGAGACGAGCCGGTGATCTGGCGCGGGCCCATGCTGCACGGGGCGATTCGGCAGTTCCTGGGCGACGTGGAGTGGGGCGCCCTCGATTACCTGTTCATCGACATGCCGCCCGGGACCGGCGACGTGCAGCTCACGCTGTCGCAGATCATCCCGCTGACCGGGGCCGTCCTGGTCACCACGCCCCAGGATGTCGCCCTGTCGGACGTCCGCAAGGCGGCGGCGATGTTCCGCAAGGTCAACGTCCCGGTGCTCGGCGTGGTGGAGAACATGTCGTACTTCAAGTGCCCGCACTGCGGCGAGCGCTCGGAGATTTTCAGTCACGGGGGCGGGGCGCGGTTCGCCGCCGCCATCGGCGCCCCCTGCCTCGGGGAGATCCCCCTCGACATCGGCCTGCGCGAGGGGGGGGACGCCGGCCGGCCGGCGGCGACCCATGCGCCGGAGTCCCAGCCGGCGCTGGTGTTCAAGGACATTTCGGAGAAGCTCGCGGCCATCATCAGCATCAACACCTACAGGAAACAGGACCATGAGATTGCCAGTGAAGCGTAAGAGCATAGTCACTCTCCCGGCCTTCGCCGCGATGGCCCTGTCGACGGCGCTGGCGGCCGCGGCCGGATCGACCGCCCCCCCGGCCGCGACCTCCGCGGCCCCGGCCTCCGCGGCTCCCAAGGCACCGTCCAGTTCCGCCGGCGCCGGCGTCGTGGCCCGGGTGAACGGCGCCCCGATCCTGCGCCGCGATTTCGATCTGGCGGTGCAGGTGGAGTTCCGGCGCCGCGGGCCGGACGCCCGCCGGCACACCGACCTCCAGGCCGTCCGCGCCGCCGTGCTCGACACGCTGGTCGACAACGAGCTGCTCTATCAGAAGGCCTCGCAGTCCAAGATCACAGTCACCGACGCCGAGACCCAGAAGGAAGTCCAGAAGCTGAAGCAGTCCCTCGGGACGGCCGACGAGGCGGCGGCGTTCATGAAGAGCGCCGGTCTCTCGGACAAGGATCTGGCCGATCAGGTGCGCCGCAGCCTCGTCGTGAAGCGCTTCGCCGAGAAGGAAGTGACCGGCCAGGTGACCGTCACCGACGCCCAGGCGAAGGCCTGGTACGACAGCCACCCGGACGAGGTGAAGCGGCCGGAGGCGGTCCACATCAGCCAGATCGTCGTCCAGGTGCCGCCCGGGGCGGACGCCGCCACCCGCGCGAACGCCCGGCAGAAGATCGAGGCGATTCTGCAGGAGCTCCGCTCGGGGAAGGATTTCAAGGAGATGGCGAGGCTGCACTCCGACGGCCCGGAGGCCAAGCACGACGGCGACAGCGGCTGGGTCTGGCAGGGTGGCGGGGCCTTGCCGGCGGTCGAGCACGCCGCGCTGCAGCTCAAGCCGGGGGAGACGACCGACGTGGTGGAAAGCCTGAGAGGGTTCCACATCATCAAGGCGATCGCCCGTCGGCCGGCGGGGCCGGTGCCCTTCGAGGAGATGCACGATCGCCTCGTGACCCGGCTGCAGAACGAGGCCCGCGAGGCGCGTCTGCGCGACTATCTGGCCGGGCTGCACAAGAACGCCCGCATCGAAAAGCTTGTCTGACGCCATGCTGTTGCAGGGCGCGTCCCTCCTCGGCGCGTTTCTGATCCTGGTCGGCTACGCCGCGCACCAGGCGGGCCGGTTGTCGCGCGACACCGCGTCGTACCATGCGGTCAACGCCGTCGGTGGCGCTCTCCTGCTGGTCGTGGCGATCGCGGCGCGACAGATCGGCTTCATCGTTCTCGAGGGCGTCTGGACGGTCATCAGCCTCGTGGCGCTCCTGAGATGGTGGTCGCGTCCGTCGCGCGCGTGAGGCCGGGTCCGCGCGATCCGCGTGCTAGAATGTCCCACTCAGCAGAGGGGAGAGAGCCGATGACGAAGAAAGTCTCCGCGGATGTCGGGCAGAAAGCGCCGTCGTTCTCGCTCATGGCCACCGGGGGGCGAGAGGTGTCCCTCACCGACTACCTCGGTCAGAAGCACGTCGTCCTGTACTTCTACCCGAAGGACATGACGCCCGGCTGCACCACCGAGGCCTGCGCGTTCCGCGACGCCTATCGCCGGCTTCTGGCGCACGACGTCGAAGTCCTCGGCGTCAGCCGCGACGCCCTCGACATGCACGAGCGGTTCTCCGCCAAGCACGATCTCCCCTTCCCCCTGCTCAGCGACAGCGATCACGCGGTCGCCAAGGCCTATGGCGTCTATGGAAAGAAGAGTTTCATGGGCCGGGAATTCATGGGGGTGCACCGCACCACCTTCGTCATCGACAAGAAAGGCACCATCCGCCGGGTCGATCGCAAGATGGACGTCAAGCAGCACGCCGACGACCTCCTCACCTGGGTGAAGAGCGAGCTGGCCTGAGGCGCGGCGCAGGGACGTGCCACACGTCATCGTCGAAGGGGTGCTCACGCTGGGCGGACTGCAGCGCGACCACGTCCCGTTCACCGAGCGCGAGGGCGGGCGGGTCGTGAAGGTCGACCGGTTCTACCTCGACGCCCCAGGACGCGCGGCGCTCCTCGAGACGCTCGTCGTCGACGGCGGGCACACGCAGAAATTCTTCATCCAGCTGACCACCCGCGAAGACGGGGTGATGGTGCGCCTGGAGCCAATGACCGATCCCGAGAAGAGCCCGGCCGTGAAACGCGCCCTCGCGACGGTGGCGCGGCGCATCCGGGCCGCCTGTGGCGGACGCTTCGGCGGCACGAACATCGCCGAGTTCCTCGACGAGCCCGGTCGCCGCGACGGGGCCTCCTGATGCCGATCAAGGCGCGGTGCGGCCGCGCGGACGAGATCCCGCCGGGAGGCAGCAAGGTGGTGCAGGTGCGCGAGCGGGCGGTGGCGATCTTCAACCTCGCGGGAACCCTCTACGCCATCGAGAACACCTGTCCGCACCAGGGCGGTCCGCTGGGCGAGGGGTACCTGGAGGAGAACGGGGTGATCTCCTGCCCGTGGCACGGCTGGACCTTCGATCTGAAGACCGGCGTGTCGCCGCTCGATCGCGACGTTCGGGTCGGCTGCTACCCGGTGCGCGTCGAGGAAGGACTGATCGTCGTCGAGCTGCCGGGTTAGGCGCCGTTCGGGGACCCGGCGTTCCGGATTCCGCCGCCGGGCTCGCGTCGCCATGTGGCGCGATGAATCACCCGGCCGGCGGCGAGGTACTTGGTCTCGTAGTTGGTCAGGCCCGTCGCCGCGTCGGCCGGGTAGATCGGGTCGACCGCGCGGCGCAGCCCCGTGGCCGCATCCACCGTCTCCACGATCGCGTCGAAATACTCCTTCACGTCGGTCGAGACGTTCAGGTGGCCGCCCGGCGCCAGGACGCGCTCCAGGTGGCGCGCCATCTCCGCGTTGAACAGCCGCCGTTTGTGATGCCGCTTCTTCGGCCACGGATCAGGGCAGTAGACGTGCACGCGCTGCAGCGCCGCGTCGGCGATCAGGTCGGCGAACACGTGACGCGCGTCGGCGCGATGGAAGCGGACGTTCGCCAGCCCGAGCTTCGAGGCGCGATCACGGGCGATCCGGAGATGCTTCAGCGACCATTCCAGGCCGAGGAAGTCGACGTCGCGGCGGAGCGAGGCCTCCGCCAGGATGAACCGCCCCTTGCCGATGCCGATCTCGGCCTCGACCGGCGCGATGCGCCCGAAGAGCGTCTCGAACCGCAGCGGTCCTTCGATCTGTCCGGGGAGGATCTCGAGGTCGGGCGGCGCGGGCGTCTCGGTCGGCATGACCGCACCCTCAGATGACGCGCCGGTAGTCTTCGAGCGGGAAGGTCCAGACCCGCTCGCCGCAGTACCGCCGTCCCTCCGGGCAGATCGGCGTCAGACCCGCCATCTCGCGCAGGTTGCAGGGCGGCAGGAGGTAGGACCCGATGCGCGGGTGGACTTCGCGGATCTGCAGCGCCTCGTCCAGAGAGGCTTTCCAGATCTCCTCCTGCGCGTTCCAGCACAGCCGCATGGCGTGCTTGTGGTGCAGGTCGAGAAGGCTCCCCGACTCGGTGAACCGGATCGACACGGCGTTCGGCAGCAGGTAGAGCGCGTGCTCCGGAGGCGTCCCGAGGGCGAGCAGCCGCCGGATCCCGTCCCAGGCCATCTCCATCGCCTCGCGATAGCGCCGCTCGCACGCCGGATCGGTCCGCACCAGCGCCGGGATCTCGTAGTCGGGCTCCGCGCCGATCTGCGCCGCCAGGATCGGGCGGGAAGCGGGCGTCATCCGGTGTCGCTGGTCCTGCGAGTCGCCGGCGTGGCTCATCTTCTTGCGGAAGGTGTAGTGACAGTGCGCCATGGCGCGCGACAGCTTGCTCAGCGTGGTCAGGTTGAGCGCCTCGCCCAGATGGCGGTTCCGGGCGGGATCCATCGACAGGGCGATGGCGTCGTCGTCCGTCATCCGGGCGCGCGGCAGCCCGAGCACCTCGCGCACCGACTGCGCCAGCGTCTCCTCGTTACGGGACGGCCAGTCGACCAGGAGCGACGTGCGCCCGCCGAGGCTGCGGTCGAACTCCTCGCGGAAGGCGCGCCGCCGGCTCTCGCCGCCCGCGGTCCCGCCGTCGCGCGCCTCGATGTCGCTCATGGCGCGCCACTCCGACATCTCGTCGGCCCCGATCGGGCCCTCGAGGATCGCCTGATAGGCCGGGTCGAGACGCAGCAGCTCTTCGACCATCCGGCCCACCACGAGACGCTGCTCCAGCGGCGCGTCCGGCTGGCGGCAGACCCGCCAGTAGCGCAAGAGCGTGACCCCGCTGATCGTGTGGTACAGGTAGGCGAAGGTGGCGACCGGCAGGGCGTAGCGCGCCACCTCCTGCGCCTTCTTCCGCACGTCGCGATCCCAGCGCTCCGCGTGCCGGCGCCGCGACGGGTAGCGCTCGTAGTAGGCCTCGGACGCCGGCCGGTACAGGAGCCCGCACAGGTCCTCGTATGCCCGGTGCTCCCGCTCCACCGTCTCGCGATAGACCGCGAGGGCCGGCCCCGGCAGCGGCGGGATGGCGTACAGCCCCGGCTTCACCGCCACATAGCGCTGGCTGACCTGCTCGGAGTTGTAGAACGGATGGCTGTGCAGGAACGACCAGATGAACTGCCGGCTCACGTTGCTCAGCGCGAACTGGAAATGGGCGTGCTGCAGGGTGGTGTGGTGTCCCGCCTGGTACAGGTCGCGGGCCAGGGCGTCGCGTCGCCGCTCGCGCTCCTCGCGCTCGGCCGGCGCCGCGTCGGGCGCGCCGAGGATCTGGTCGTCGCGCACGATCCCGTTCGGGGAGTAGCAGGTGCGGGCCGTGGCGATGACGTTGTCGAACGGACGGACGAAGGCGTTGCTGATCGCCACCTCGGGCGGTGGCGAGAGGAATCGCTCGTCGCGCGTCTGGGTCTCGGGAATCGTCATGGGGTCCGCCGGCCGGACGCGGGGCGCCGATCCGGGGGCCGATTATAGCGCGGCGGGGGACGCCGTCCGTCCCTCACCCGGCGTCGAGCCCGAGTTCCCGCAGCCGCTTGAGGAACGTGGGATAGGAGATCCCGAGCGCCTGCGCCGCGGCGGTGCGCCGCCCGCCGCAGTGCTCCAGGACGCGCCGCACGTAGGCGCGCTCCACCTCCTCGAGGCGGGGCGGCTCGTCGGCCGGGGAGGCGGCGACCTCGAAGAAGATCCCCTCCCTCTGCGGCGCGGCCACGCGCGCCGGCATCATGACGTCGGCCGCCGCCACGCGCGGACCGGTCGCGAGGATCACCGCGCGCTCCACGATGTTGCGCAGCTCGCGGACGTTGCCGGGGTAGTCGTAGGCGATGAGCGCCTTGCGGGCGCTTTCGTCCAGGCCGCTCAGCCGCTTCTTGATCCGCGCCGCGAAGAACTGGATGAACGCCGCGGCCAGATCGGGGATGTCCTCGGGACGCTCGCACAGCGGCGGCAGCGCGATCTGGAACACCGCGAGGCGATGGTACAGGTCGGCCCGGAAGCGCCCCGCGGTCACCAGCGCCTGCACGTCCTGGTTGGTGGCCGCCACGACGCGCAGCTCCACGGCGATCTCGCGCTCGCCGCCGACCCGCCGGAACCGCATGCTGTCGAGGAACTTGAGGAACTTGGCCTGCGATTTCAGCGGCAGCTCGGTCACCTCGTCGAGAAACAGCGTGCCCCCGGCCGCGGTCTCGATCAGCCCGCGACGCGTGCTGCGGGCGTCGGTGAAGGCCCCCTTCTC
>DASRAN010000064.1:0-20867 GCA_035638115.1 Patescibacteria group bacterium
CTCTTTCTTGGCGGCCCCCGCGGTCGCGCCGCACGCGGCGCTGCCGTCCCCCTGGCAGGCCACGATCCCGCTGCGCTGACAGACACCCTGGCCGACCGAGCAGACCGTGCCGACCGAGAATCCTTCGTCGATCAGGTCGTCGCCGTCGTTGTCCACGCCGTCGCAGATCTCGGCGCTCTGGCAGGCCGTGTCGTGGACGTCGGTCGTCCCGTCGCAGTCGTTGTCGATTCCGTCGTGGCAGTTGCCGGCGCCGATCGACTCGGATTCCCACGTGATGACGTTGTTCGTGTTGTTGATGCAGGTCAGGGTGCCGCGCGAATCGACCGTGGTCGGTCCACCGGCGGGAGGCCACACGCACTCCAGGTGACCGCCGGTCTTGCACTCGTTCGCGGGACCGCTCGTGGCGAAGACGCAGTAGCCGAAGCCCTCGTCGATGTTGCCGTCATGGTTGTTGTCGATGTTATCGACCGGGTCGGGATTCTGGAAGCCGGAGTCGGCGGTGTCGACGTCGCCGTCGCAATCGTTGTCCAGGCCGTCGCAGATCTCGGCCGCGCCCGGATGGACCGTCGCGTGCGAGTCGTCGCAGTCACCACAAACGTCGCCGCCGCCGGGCGTGCAGCCGCCGGAGCAGTCGACGAAGCCGTCGCCGTCGCCGTCGACGCAGGTCGCGGCCGGCTCGTTGTCGTCCGCGTACGCGTGGACCGACAGCGCTGGCAGCCCGAACAGGACCGCCAGGACCAGTGCAGCGCCCAGGCCGAACGCCCGGAACGCAGCGCTACAGTTCGATTCATCTCGCATGCTTGTGTCCCCCCCTGCGTGACTCGGAAGCGAGTTGAGAAAACCAGTGAGCCCCTCACCTTCATCATCGTCCCGCAACAGCAATCTCTCCTCGGGCGGAGTGCCCGGAGACGGACTGCGCGGGAATTTTGAAGGCTTGCCGGCCTGTTTTCTACGACATCCCGGAGAACCTGTCAAGCGCATTCGGCGAAATTTCCGGCTTGGAATGCCGCTTTCCTGCTCACGTGCGGCCTCGGAGCGAGTCGGAAACGATCCCGTGGCGGAACCTGAAAGGGCCCCCAGACGGCCGTCCGACGGCACCCGTCAAACCGATGGGGAGCCGTCAGCCGGCTGGCGTCCACCGCATCTCTTGACGGGCCTCCGGCGGCGGGGTATATCAACGGACCTCGCGTTCCGAAGCGATTGATCCCGATGAATTCGCGCGGCGGTGCGGTGGAACAAGTCGACTGGACTGTCCGACTCGAGCAATTCCGGGGGGCGCCGCGCGACGTCGTCCTGAGCGACCCGTACCCGGCTCCGGACCCCCTGGGCGGCCAGGTCCTGTGCACCGTCTTCGAGCCTCCAGCCGGGGCCCTCGAAGCCGGCGACGGCTCCGGATGGGACGACCTGGCGCTTCTGGCGCTGGGACCCTCCGAGCAGGCCGCCTGGCGCGCCCTCGGCGGCCCGAAGCGCCGCCGCGACTGGCTTCTGGGGCGGATCGCGGCCAAGGACGCCGTCCGCCTGCACCTTCGCGCCACGCGCGGGGTGCGTCTGACCCCCGCCGATGTCGTGATCGGCGCCGACGCCTGGGGCAGACCGTTGCCGGGGGGCGGCCTGCTCGCCCCGCACGACGGCTCGATCTCGGTGTCGCTGTCGCACACCGACGGGATCGCGATGGCGCTGGCCGTCGAGCCTCCGTGCGGCGCCGGCATCGACGTCGAGAGGCTGGGGCGCCGCCGCGGCGACTACGCCGAAGCCGCGTTCACTCCGGCGGAGCTCGCGCTCATCGACCTGGGGGGACCCGAGCGCCGCGCCGAGCGCGCCCTGCGTCTCTGGTGCTCCAAGGAGGCCGTCGCCAAGGCGCTCGGCCGCGGCCTGATGGGGAATCCGATGAATCTCGAGGCCCGGGACGCCGACGCCGGGATGACCCGGATCAGCCTCGGGGTCGCCGGCGCGCTCGCCTCGACCTTTCCGGACCGCGTCGGCCGACCCTTGACCGCGTTCGTCTCGATCGCCGGGGACCTGGTCGTCGCGGCGGCCCTCGATGCCTACCAGCCGATGCCGTAGTCGTCGCCGTTGTTCGACGAGCCGCCCCACATCGTCCCGTGGGCGGAGTCGAGCAGGATGGCGTTGATCGGCCCCGAGTTGCGCTCCGCGAAGTCGAGCGTGTACCCCATGCCGCGCAGCTCGTCCCGCACCCAGTCGGGGGTCCGGGTGTCGAGGGTCAGCCGGCCCGGCCTGCGCTCGTGCTCGCCGAACGACGAGTTCATCTGGTACGTCGTGACGTTGGCCGCCTCGGCCGCCTCCTGGGCGTTGAACCCGAACTCGACCACGTCGAGGAAGAACTGCAGGAGATTCTGATCCTGCGTGTCGCCGCCCTGCACGGCGAAAGCGAGGAACGGCTTGCCGTCCTTCATCGCCAAGGTCGGCGTCAGGGTGACGCGCGGACGCTTGCCCGGCTCGACCACGTTGAACGGGCTCTCCCGCCTGTCGAGCACGAACGACTGCATCCTCTGTGACAGGCCGATGCCGGTGTTCCCCGCGATCACCGCCGGGACCCAGGCGCCGGACGGCGTCATCGACACCACCCAGCCATCGGCGTCGGCGGCGATGACCGAGGTCGTGCCCGCGCGGAACGCGTCGTCGAACGACGTCGCCGAGCGCCGCGCCGGCTCGACGCCGTCCTTGACGAGATCCTCGGGCTTCGGGGGCCACGTCTTGAGCAGGTCCAGGTACGGATTGGTGCCCCCCTGGGCGGTGTAGGGGTCGCCCGGACGGATGCCGACGTCGTTGCGCGCCGGGTCGATCGCCGCGTAGCGCTTCTTCGCGTATTCCTTGGAGAGCAGTCCGCGCACCGGCTCCTCCGGCGGAAAGCCGGGATCGCCGTAATAGAAGTCGCGGTCGGCGAACGCCATCTGCATCGCCTGCGTCACGGTGTGGATGTAGCGCGCGCTGTTGTATCCCATCGACTTCAGATCGGCGTTCTCGAGGATGTTGAGCGACTCGAGCATCGCCGGACCCTGCGTCCAGACGGTGAGCTTGTAGACGTCGATGCCGCGGTAGCTCGTCGAGACCGGCTCTTCGATGCGCGGGCGCCAGGCCGCCAGGTCCTCGCGGGTGATGAGCGCCCCGACCTCGCGCGCCCCCTGCGCGAAATCGCGCGCCAGGTCACCCTTGTAGAAGAGATCGTACGCGGCCATGATCGCGGCCTTGCGGTCCTTGCCGGCCGCGAGCGCCCCCCGCTCGGCCTCGACCAGGCGCCGCAGCGTGCGCGCCAGGTCGGGCTGCCTGAACAGCTCCCCCGCTACAGGAGGCTTGCCGTCGTGCGGCAGGAAGACCGACTTGGAGTAGGGCCAGGTCGCGATCCGCTCGCGCTCGCGGCCGATGACCCAGACCAGCTCCTCCTCGATCGGGTAGCCCTCCTCCGCCATGTCGATGGCCGGGGCGAGCACCTCCGACAGCGGCAGCTTCCCCCACTCGGCGAGCATCAGCATCAAGCCGCCCGGTGTCCCGGGCGTCACGGCGGCGAGCGGACCGTACTCGGGCGGATGACGCATCCCCTTCGACTTGAAGAGCTCCGCGGTCGCCCCGGTCGGCGCCACGCCGAGCGCGTTGACGCCCTGCACCTTGCCGGTCTTCGGGTTCCAGACGAGAGCCTGGGTCTCGCCACCCCACGCGAGCGTGTCCCACATCGTGCAGGTGGCGGCGAGCATGGCGCACGCCGCGTCGACGGCGTTGCCGCCGCGCTCGAACATCCGCGCCCCGGCCGTCGCCGCCAGCGGCTTGCCGGTGATCGCCAGCCACTTCTTCGCGTGCAACCCGGGCTTCTGGGTGCGGGCCGCGGCCCCGCCGCCATCGCCCGCCACGCCGACGATCGCCAGAATCAGAGCGCACCCGGCCGCCGACAGGAACGACTTGCGCATGGTCTCCCTCCGATGTGGCGGGGATTCTACTCCCCCGCTGCGCTATCGGATCCGGGCCCCGGCGGGAATGCTGCCGGCCGAGCCGTGAGCACCCGTTGGTCCGGCCGGACGAGCGGAGCCGGATTCTCCTTCGTGACGCCTCGCGGTGGCATACTGAAACGGCTCCATCAGCGAGGGGATCGCGCATGCCGAAGCAGCAGCCGCAGTGGACCGCCGTCGACGACTACCTCACCCAACTGGTCGTGCAGTCCGATCCGGCCCTGGACGCGGCGCGGGCCGCGAGCAAAGAGGCGGGCCTCCCCGACATCGCCGTATCGCCGCCGCAGGGGAAGCTGCTGTTCCTGATGGCGCGCCTGCAGCGGGCGAAATCGATCCTCGAGATCGGCACCCTCGGCGGCTACAGCGCCATCTGGCTGGCGCGCGCCCTGCCGCCCGGCGGCCGGCTGGTCACGCTGGAGGCCGATGCGAAGCACGCCGAGGTCGCACGGGCCAGCATTGCGCACGCCGGCCTCTCGGAGGTCGCTGAGGTCCGGCTCGGCAGGGCGCTCGACACCTTGCCGCTCCTGGCGAAGGAGCGCGGTGACGGGTCGTTCGACCTGATCTTCATCGACGCCGACAAGACGGGGTACCCCGATTACTGGGGCTGGGCGCTGCGGCTCTCCCACCCGGGCTCGCTCATCATCGCCGACAACGTGGTGCGCGACGGAGCGGTCGCCGACGCGCAAAGCGCCGACGCGAACGTCCGGGCGGTGCGCCGCTACCACGAGCTGGTGGCGGCCGAGCCGCGGGTCACCTCGACCGTCATCCAGACGGTGGGTGTGAAGGGGTACGACGGGCTGTCGTTCGCGCTGGTCCTGTAGTCCCCTCCCGGCTCACGAGGTCGCCGGCTTAGGAGGCCCAGGAGTACCCGTGCCTGGACAGCGGCAGGGCGCGCGCCCGGTTGCCGGTTGCCGTGAAGATGGCGTTGGCGACCGCGGGCAGCACCGGGGGCAGGGCCGGCTCGCCGAGACCGGTCGGAGCGTTGTCGGTCTCGAGGAAGTGCACGTCGATGGCGGCGGGCGCAGCCGAGATACGCAGCGGCGTGAACTCGTGCAGGTTGCTCTGCACCGCCCGCCCGCGCTCGAAGGTGATCTCGTAGTCCATCAGGTGGCTCAGCCCGTCGATGATCGAGCCCTGCACCTGGTGGATGGCGCCGCTGGGGTTGATGATCGGCCGTCCGACGTCGACCGCCGCCCAGGCCTTGTTCACCTTGACCGCGTTCTTCGCGTCGACCTGCACCTCCGCGACCACGGCGCAGTAACCGTAGTGGCAGAAGTGCCCGCCGACACCCATCGCGGTCCCTTTCGGCAGCGCGCGCGCTCCCCAGCCGGATTTCTCCGCGGCCAGGGCGTAGACCCCCCGCATCCGCGCGGGGATGAAGCGCTCGAGCAGGTCCCCGCCGGTCGGGCCGGGAAGCGCGGGGGCGTCGAGCATCGCGAGCCTGACCTGGAGAGGGTCCTTCCCGGCCGCGTGCGCCAGCTCGTCGATGAACGACTGCACGACGAAGCAGACGGCGTTGTCGCCGGGGGCGCGCAGCGCGCCGGTCGGCACGCCGAGCGGCATGACCGAGGAGTGCAGCGCGTAGTTGGGCACGAAGCGCCCAGGGAACGCCTCGCCCGACATGCCGGCGCCGCGCGCGAAGCGATCGCCCTCCCCGAAGCTGACGAAGTGGTCGCGCCAGGCGACGATCCGGCCGGAGGCGTCCACGCCGCCCTTGAGACTATGGAACCCGGCGGGGCGGTAGAAGTCGTGACGGATGTCGTCCTCGCGCGACCAGAGAAGCTTGACGGGAACGCCGATCTTCCGGGCGATGGCCGCGGCCTCGACCATATAGTCGTTGTTGAGGCGCCGGCCGAAGCAGCCGCCGATCCGCATGATGTGAATGGTGATGTCGCCGGGCGCGATCCCGAGAGTCTGCGCGACCAGCTCGAGGCCGGACTGCGGCGTCTGGCTGGGGGCCCAGATCTCCATCCGGCCGTCCTTGAAGCGCGCGGTGCAGTTCATCACCTCGGGCGAGGCGTGCGCGAGAAACGGGTACGAGTACGACGCCTCGACCACCTTGGCCGCCGACTTGAGGGCGGCGTCCACGTCGCCGTCCTTGCGCAGCGTGCGGGCGGGGGCGGTCTTGAACAGCTCGCCGGCGCGGCGCGCGAAGCCGTCGCTGCCTTGTGCCGCGGTCGGCCCTTCGTCCCACTTGATCTGGAGCTTCGCGCGTGCGCTCTGTGCCGCCCACCAGGTGTCGGCGACGATGGCGACGCCGCCGAGCAGCCCGGCGAGACTCGTCCCGCCCTCGAGGACGAACGCGTGCCGCACGCCGGGCAGCGGCCGGATCGCATCGAGGTTGGCGGACACCACCTTGCCGCCGAAGACGGGGCACTTCTCGTACACGGCGTAGAGCATCCCGGGCAGGGTGAAATCGATCCCGAACAGCGGTTTGCCGGTGACGATGGCGAGGTCGTCCACGCCCGGGACCGGCTTGCCGATGATCCGGTAGTCCTTCGGATCCTTGAGCTTGAGGGTGGCGGGGTCGGGCGGCGCGAGCGCGGCGGCTCTGGCGGCCAGCTCGCCGTAGCCGAGCGAGCGCCCGCTCGCGGCGTGGCGCACGCGGCCGGCCGCCGTCGAGCATTCGGACTCGGGCACCTTCCACTCGCGCGCCGCGGCGGCGACCAGCATTTGCCGGGCCGCGGCGCCGGCCTGACGCATCGGGATCCAGTGGTTCGGCACGGCCACGCTGCCGCCGGCGAACTGCTCGCCGTATTTCGCCTCGTCGAGGTCGGCCTGCTCGACGCGCACGTCCTTCCAGTCGACGTCGAGCTCCTCGGCGATGAGCATCGGCAGGACGGTCTTGATCGCCTGGCCGACCTCGGGGTTCTTCGCCATGATGGTGACGGTGCCATCCGCCGCGATCCGGACGAAGGCGTTGGGCGCCGCCTGCGGTGCGCCGGAGGGCGCCGAGCCGGCCGGCGCGGGGTTCGGCCCGGCCCCCGCGCCCGCGTCCGCCCCGATCGGAGCCTCGCTCCCGGCGTAGAGCGCGATCAGGATCCCGCCGCCCGCGACGGTGCTGACGCGCAGGAAGGCGCGGCGGTCGATCCCCGCCGCCTTCGATGCGGCCTCGAGAACCGGCGCGGCTGGCTCGCTCATGACGCTCTCCCTCTTGGCGCTTCCCTAGGTCTTTCCGGCGGCGGCCCTGCGAATCGCCTCGCGGATTCTCATGTAGGTCCCGCAGCGGCAGAGGTTGCCGTCCATCGCCGCGTCGATCTGCGCGTCGCTCGGTTTCGGCGTTTTGGCCAGAAGCGCGGCCGCCGACATGATCTGGCCTGCCTGGCAGTAGCCGCACTGCGGCACGTCGAGATCGATCCACGCCTTCTGCAGAGGGTGCGAGCCGTCGGTGGAGAGCCCCTCGATGGTGGTGATCCGCTTCCCCTCCACGCTGGCGACGGGGGTGACGCAGGAGCGCGTCGCTTCGCCGTCGACGTGGACGGTGCACATGCCGCACACCGACATGCCGCACCCGTACTTGGTCCCCTTCAGGTTCAGGAGATCGCGGATCACCCAGAGCAGCGGCATGTCGCCGGGGGCATCGACGGCCGCCGTCCGGCCGTTCACGTTCAGCTTGATCGGCATGCTGGGCTCCTGTGTCGCCCGGCCGACTGCGTCGTCCCGCCTACTGCGTCACGCTCTCGAGCAGCTTCTTCTCCGCGTCGCTCGGAGGCTCGAACCGCCCGCCGAGATACTGCGCCAGGAACTTCTCGCTGGCGGCGTTGAAGGCCATGCGGTTCTCCGGACGGGCGAAGCCGTGGCCTTCGTCCGGGAAAACGTAGTACTCCACCGGTTTCTCGTTCTTGCGCATCGCCGCGACGATCTGGTCGCTCTCGGCCTTGTTGACGCGCGGATCGTTGGCGCCCTGGCCGATCAGGAGCGGCGCCTTGATCTGGTCGGCGCGGAACAACGGCGACTGCGTCTTGAGGAACTCCTCGTCCTCGCCCATCCGCTTGTGGAACACCGCCAGGAGCGTCGACCAGTAGGGCGGGATGGTCTTGAGGAGCGTGTTGAGGTTCGAGGGACCGACGATGTCGACGCCGCAGGCGAAGGCGTCGGGGGTATACGAAACGCCGGCGAGCGTCGCGTAGCCGCCGTACGAGCCGCCCATGATGCAGACCTTGGCCGCGTCGGCGACCCCCTGCTTGACCGCCCAGTCCTTGGCGTCGAGCAGGTCGGTGCGCATGGTGCCGGCCCACTGGCGGTCGCCGGCGTTCAGGTACTGCTTGCCGTATCCGGTCGAGGAGCGGAAGTTCGGCTGCAGCACGGCGTAGCCGCGGTTGGCCAGCCACTGCGCGTACGGGTCATAGCCCCACAGGTCGCGCGCCCAGGGCCCGCCGTGCGGGAAGATGACCATCGGCAGGCTCTTCGCATCGACCCCCGAGGGCGTCGTGAGGTAGCCGTAGATCGTCATGCCGTCGCGCGCCTTGTACTCGAACGGCTTCACCTTCGCGAGGTTGTACTTCTCCAGCGCCGGGCGGTTGCTGAACAGGAGCGTCGCCTTCTTCGTCGCCCGCTCGTACAGGTAGTAGTAGACCGGCGCGTCGTCGCCCTCGAGCGTCACGATCCAGCGGTCGTCCGCCAGATCGCGGCTGATGTTGCTGATGTCGGCGGGGCGGATCTTCTTGATGGCGTCGAAGTCGGGCTGCAGGGTCTTGTCGAGAATCTGGAAGTCGCGGCGCTCGCGCAGGAAGACCACCGCCTCCAGCTTGCCCGTCTTCGGATGGCTGACCACGAACGACACGTCGAACTGCGGATCCTCCGCCAGCACGGTGCGCTTGCCAGTGGCCACGTCGACCGCCAGGAGGCGCGCCGCGTTGGCCTCCAGCGACGAGATGACCAGCACCGCCTTGTTGTCCGGGGAGAACCCCTGCAGGCCGCCGAGCGTCTCCTCTGCGCCCCACTTCATCAGGTCGCGCCAGGGTGACTTCGCGTCGTCGCGCACCCGGATGACGGTGCCGCCGTCGTCCGTGGTGACCTGCGCGGCGCGGACCTGGAGGCTGTGGTCCTGCTGCCAGCCCGACACGTCGCCGGGGTTCTCGGTGTCGAGCTTCAGCTCGCCGGAGTTCAGGTTGATGCGGTAGACGTCGAACACCTTCGGATCGCGCTTGTTGAGCTGCACCAGGACGGTGTCCGGCTGCGACGGCTCCAGCCCGACGATGTCGGCCCGGACCTTGTCGAACGGCGTCAGGTCGCGCGTCTTCCGGGTCGCGACGTTGGTCTGGTAGACGCGCCAGTTCTCATCACCGTTCTGGTCCTGCGTGTAGAGGATGTTCTTCGAGTCGTACTCCCACGCCAGGTTGCGGATGCCGCGCTTGCGATCCTCGGTGATCACCCGATCGTCGTTCTTTCCCAGAGTGCGCACCCAGACGTTGAGCACCCCCTGGTCGGGCGCGAGGTAGGCCAGCATCGCGCCGTCCGGGGAGATCTCGGGCGACGAGCGCTCCGGGTTCCCGAACAGCACGCTGCGCGGGATGAGCGCCGCGTTCGCCGGCGCCAAGGCCGCAGGAGAGGCCGCCGCGGCGGTCGAGGCCGTCGCCGGTCCGGGCGAGGCCGGCGCCTGGGCCAGCAACGGGGCCGGGGCGGCGAGGATCAGCATCGCGAGAGAGAGCAGCGCACCGGTCAGGACCGTGCGGAACCGTGGCATGAAGACCTCCTTGTCGAGTGACGGGATTCTACCGAGGTGAGGATACGGCCCGCAAGCCGGTTCGGTTCCCGCGCGCTGTTCCCGCGCCCTGTCCCCGCGCCCTGTCCCCGCGCCCTGTCCCCGCGTCCTGTCCCCTCGTCCGCCGGCGGGAGGCGGCCGGCCCGCGGCGCGCCCTCCGCTTCCCGCGCCGTCCCGCCCCCGCGGGCGCGATCCGACGGGAGCGGCGCGTGACGCTTGGCCGCCGTAGGTTCTCTGGAAAGTCGGCCCGTCCCCGCGAGGTGCTCGCATGATTCGAACTCCCTGGCTGGCGGCAGCGGCGGCCGCGTCGTTCGCGGCGTTCTTTCTCTCCACCCCCGTGCGCGGGGAGGACGACCCGGACTCCTCCGCGACGGTCGACGCCCGGCGGCGCTACGACCTGGTGTTCGAGGCGCTGCTCAACGGCACCCCGGAGGAGCGGCTCGTGGTGGCGAGCGACATCTCCAACGAGCTCGATCTGGACGTCGCGGTCCGGGAGGAGGGGCAGCCTTCTCTCGAGGAGGTCATCGAGGGCCTGATCCTCGCGCTCCGCCAGGAGCGGGACGACTGGATCGCGTGGACGCTCCTGGACTCGATCGTGTGGCGGCAGGACGAGGCGCTCGAGCCTCTCTTCCAGGCGGCGCTGGACGAGACCTCGGTGAACCTGCAGGCCTGCGCCGTGCGTCGCTATCAGTTGATGAAGGATCCGGACGCGACCGCCCGGCTCGAGTCCCTCTGGGACCGGGAGCTTCCAGACTGGCTTCGCCCGCGCCTCGTCGGCGCGCTGGCGAACCAGGGATCGATCGCGCACCTCTCCGACTTCATGCGGCTCACCCGGGACGACGACCCGGATCTGCGGAAGTCGGCCATCGAGGCGCTGGGGACCCTGGCGCGCGACGAATCGATCCCGATCCTGGTGCGGGTCGCCCGTGAGGGACACGCGGCGGACAGGGCGGCGGCGCTCGATGCCCTCGGCGCCTTCCCGGACTCCGACGACGCGCTGCAGGCGGTCCTGGGGGCCAGCCAGTCCGCGGACGGCCCGCTGCGGTTCGCCGCGGTGCGCTCCCTGGGCCGCTTCCCGCGACCCGAGGCCGGCGCGCGACTGATCGCCATCCTGGACGCGCCGTCCGATCCCGATCTGCGCGGCGCGGTCGCGAGCGCCCTGGAGTCATCGACCCACGTCGACGCGACGGCCGCGCTGGTCCGGCTGCTGCACAGCCCGGACGTCGCCCCGGACTCGTGGATCGCGACCTCGGCGATCGTGACGCTGCACAACCGGGACGACGGCGACGCGCTCCCCGGGCTGCGTGATCTGCAGACTCCCCCGATCCCCGGGACCTACGACCCTCTCGACGCGCTCGTCGACTACCTGTCGCGGGATCGATCGGACGGGGAGAAGAGCGTGATCATCCGTTCCGACCACGACAACGGCTATCCCGATCCGCAGATGGAGCACCTCTGGCACGTCGCGCCACCCGAGCCGTTCGCCACCGTTCGCTGCTGGGCCGGCCCGGATCTCCCCGGAGATCCGGAGACCCGTCCACGTCTCCCGGCGGGCACGCCGGCGCAGGTCGTCGACGACTTCGAGCGGCCTCACGTCACCTGGGTCCAGCTCGAGGGTGGCCGGGCCGACGGGTGCTGGGTGCCGCGCGATCAGGTCCAGAGAGGGCCCGCCCCGCCGGAGCCTGCGACCTGGCCACGCCGGCACCTCCACGTCGAGGCCGATCTCGATGAGGGGGACCTGGCCTCCTCCCTGGCGGCGGGTCTGCGGGAAGCGGGCCTCCTGACCATCTTCGAACCGGGCCTCGATGTGGAAGGCGCGGCGCTGGATCTGGACCTCGCGGACCCGGATGAGGTCTCCCTCGCGCTCGCGCTGGCTTCGAACGCCCGCACGCCGCTGGCGCGCGCGTTGCGCACCTTGTTCTCCCAGGGCCTGCCCGTCGACGACATCGAAAGCGACGTCGACGAAGACTCGCGCTGATCGGAGCATCGATGGCATGATCCTGCGCGCCCGCGCCGCAGAATGAAGGGACCATGCCGCGTCTCCGGCTCATCGCCCTCGTCGTCTTTCCATTGATCGTGGGACATCTCCTCTTTCCGGCTTCGCTCGTCCTGCAGGTCTGGCGGGCGTCGCGCCTCGCGCTGTCGGCCTGGCTGCCGATGGTCTACGTGGCCACGGCGTACGTCGCGTTGATCGCCGTTTCGGGGGCCTGGTCGTGGTTCGGCCGCGGGCCGCGTCTGGCGCTTCCCGGGCTGCTCGCGGGAGCGATCGCCGCGCGCTGGATGGTCGCGGACCCCGGCGCGCCGGCCGCGGACCCCGGGACCGCGGACCTGATCCTGTCGATCGGCCTCGGAACGATCCTCTCCGTGCTGTGCGTCCTGGCCCTGCTCGGGCGTCGCGCGCCCGCGGCTGCGATCGACCTGGCCTTCCCCCTCCGCGGCGGGACGTTCATCGTCGGCCAGGGAGGCGCCAGCAAGGTGGTGAACTACCACTTCGGGCACGCGTCGCAGCGCTACGCGCTCGATGTCCTGATGCTGAACGGCGCCGGCGTGCGGGCCCGCGGGCTCTACCCGGCCGCGCTCGACCGCTACGCCGCCTGGGGCGCGGAGGTGGTCAGCCCGTGCGACGGGGTGATCGCCGCGGCCGTCGACGAGCTCCCCGACCTGCCGCCGCCGCGTCGCGACCCCACGCATCCGGCCGGAAATCACGTCGCGATCGAGTCGGGTGGCGCGACGATCTACCTGGCGCACCTGCGACGCGGCAGCGTCGCGGTCCGCGCCGGCGACCGCGTGCTGGCGGGCCAGCCGATCGGCCGCGTGGGGAACTCGGGGAACACGACGGAGCCTCACCTGCACGTGCACGCCGAGAAAGGCTCCTACCCCGGCCGGTTCTCGGGACAGCCCGCGGTCCCGATCATCTTTGGCGGGCGCTTCCTGGCGAGGAACGATCGGGTCGTCGCGTAGAGCCAGCGGCGTGAGCCGCCTCATGGCGTTCACGCTCCCGGGGATTGCGAGATCGTGATCGGCGCCGCCGATCCCTCCCGGCCCCCTTGCTGACCCGGCCGGGCGCGCCCTACGTTCCTCGGGGCGACGTGCCAACCGTGGAGGCGGATCCGATGAACCGACAGACCATGCTGACCTTCGTCGTCGTGACCGTCGTCTGCCTGTGCGCGTCGCTGTTCGCGACCCAGCAGTTGATCGCGCGCAAGCGGATCGAGCACGAGAACGCGGATCTCAAGGCCCGGGTGGAGACCCAGGGCAAGGAGCAGGAGGAAGCGGCCGCGCGCATCGCCACGCTGCAGCAGAGCGTCGAGAAGACCTCGACCGAAGCGACGGCGCTGCGGCAACAGATGGCGGTCCAGGATCAGAAGCTGGCCCGCGCCGAGGTCCTGACCCAGGCCCGCGAGAAAGAGGAGTCCTTCAAGACGAGCTGCGTCGATTCGGACGCCAAGCTGGGCTCCGGCTCCATCTTCGTCCGGGGATACGTCGAGGTCGAAAACGCCCGCTCGTACGACAGCTGTCAGGGGAATCGCCTCCTCGAGCAGGTCTGCATCGAGAATCCGCACGGCAGCGGACACTGGATCCCGGATTACAACTGGGTGAACTGTCCGGGCGGCGCGCGCTGCGTCAACGGGGAGTGCCTCCGCTAGCCGGCCTTCCCCCCTCCGGACGTCCGTACGCCCTTGCGCCGCTGCGCGGGCCCGGGCAGAATCACCCGGGAGACGGCGTCGCTTCGTCCGTCGTGCCCGCCCATCCGGAGAGGACCTGGCCATGAGCCGATTCAGATGTCGGAAGCCCGGGACCGGGGGCGTGACCTCGCGAGGCGCGGCGCCCCGCCGGGTGCTCGCTCTCGCCGCCCTGGGAATCCTGGTCGCGGCGCGGGCGTGGAGCGCGCCCGCCGGCGATCCCGGGATGCCGGCGCTCGTCGTCCTGGTCCGGCACGCCGAGAAGGCGACCAGCCCGAAGGACGATCCGCCGCTCACCAAGGCGGGGAAGGAGCGCGCGCGGGCGCTGGTCGAGGCGCTCAAGGACAGCAAGGTGACCGCCATCATCACGTCGGACGCGCAACGGACCCGGGACACCGCTCAGCCGCTGGCGGAGGCGCTCGGCCTGACTCCCAAGGTGGTCGCCCTCGGCCGCTCCGGTCCCAAGGCGCATGCCGAGGCGGTCGCCGCCGAGCTGCGCCGCCTGGCGGGCGGCGTAGTGGTCGTGGTCGACCATTCCGACACCCTCCCGCTCATCATCGCGGCGCTCGGCGGCCCGCACATTCCCGAGATCGCCTCGAAGGAGTACGCCAATTTCTTCCTCCTGACCCCGGGGCCTTCGGGCGCGCGGTTGGTGCGCGCCCGTTACGGGGCACCCGACGGCGGTCCCTGAGACGCCGGAGGGCACGGATCGGAGATCGGACGATGCTCTCGGACGCGGACGTCGCGGTGAAGCTCGCCGTCTATCGCCATTTCGCCGGGACCGGGCGACGCCCGACGCCCGACGAAGTCGCGGCCGGCGCCGGCGTGCGGACCGCCGGCATCGCCGAAACCTACCGGCGACTGCGGGAGCAGAAGGTGCTGGTCCTGGAGGACGACGGCTGCTCGATCCGCATGGCCCCGCCGTTCTCGGGCGTTCCGACGCAGCACGAGGTGATCGCCAACGGGGTGACCTACCACGCGAACTGCGCCTGGGACGCGCTCGGCATCCCGGCGGCGCTGCACTCATCGGCGACCGTCCGGTCGCGATGCGAGCAGTCGATGGAGCCGCTCCGGCTCGAGGTCGGTCCCGACGGACCGGAGCGGTCGGACTGGCTGTTCCACTGCGCCGTCCCGGCCTTCCGCTGGTGGGCCGACATCGTGTTCACGTGAAGCCGCATGCTCTTCTTCCGGTCGGAAGAAAACGTGCGGGCGTGGTGCCGGGCGGAAGCGACGCCGCTGCGGCCGCTGGTGCGCATCGACCAGCTCTGGGGCCTGGCGCACGCCTGGTATTCGACACGCCTGCAGCCCATCGCACGCCGCCCGTCGCCCGCCGAGATGCGCACCATCTTCGCAGGTCTCGGCCTGACCGGGCCCTTCTGGGATCCGGAGCACGACCCGGATTGAATTCGTCCGCGGCGATCGCCCCCTGCCCGCCTCGAAAAGGAGCGTGACATGACTCTCAAGCCGTACCTGCTCGTCTCGGGGACCATCTTCTTCGTCGTCGGCCTGCTGCATCTCGTGCGGCTGGGCTGCGACTGGGCGGTGCAGGTCGGCCCCTTGATGGTCCCGACCTGGGTGTCGTTCGCGGGGTGTCCGGTGGCCTGGGTCCTGGCGGTCTGGGCCTTCGGGCTGGCCCGAAAGTGACCTGACGCGCGGCTAGACCAGGCTGCGGCCGATCATCTCCGGCGGCGGCGCGATCCCGGAGAGCTTCAGCACGGTGGGCGAGACGTCGTAGAGACGCAGTCCCTGCAGCTCCCCCTTCGGTTGCGGGGTGCCGGCGGGCGTCTTCATCATGAAGATGCCGTGCCAGTCGTGGTTGGCGTCGTCCGGACCGGTGTCGTTCTCGAAGGTGTGGATCGATCGGCTCCCGACGGTGCCGATCGAGCGCCAGTCGAGATTCCCGAAATAGACCATCAGGTCGGGCGCGACGTTGCGGACCTCGCGGTAGATCTCCTGGGGCTTGTAGGCCCGCGTGCCGATGTTGCGGCCCGAGGGATCGGCGATCGATTCGATGCCGGCGACCAGCTCGTCGCGCACCTTCTCGTAGTCGGCCGGCTCGATGACCCCCTGCGGCTCGCGCCCTTTCACGTTCATGAACAGCCGCCCGTAGTAGCCGCCGTCGCCCCACGCGCGGGTGCGTGACCAGTCGATCTCGAGCTGGTTCATCGGCGTCGGCTTGTCGGGGTACTGCTTGAGCGCCAGGTAGCCGTTCTGGATCAGCCACTCGTTGAAGCAGATGCCGCCGGTCAGCGAGCGCGCCCCGTGGTCGGAGACCACCATCACGGTCGTGTCGCGCGGCAGGAGCGACAGGATCTCGCCGACCTCGCGGTCGCAGTACTCGTAGAACTCCAGGATGGCGCTCTCGAAGCGGTTCCCCTTCTCATACTTCGGCGAGGCCGGGTCCATGTGCGACCAGAAGGCGTGGTGGATGCGGTCGGTGCCCATCTCGACCATCATGAAGAAATCCCACGGCTTCGTCTTCAGGAGATGCTTGGCGACCGCGAAGTGCTTGCGCGACTTGTCATGGATGCGGGCGAGCACGCCCGCCTTGTCGTCGGTCCGGAAATCCTCGACGTCGACGACGTAGCCGGGGGCGACCTTTTCAATCTCCTCGCGCAGGTCGGGGGGATGCGTGTAGGTCTTCTTGGTGTTGGGCGTCAGGAAGCAGCCGACCTGGATGCCGTTGAGCGCCCGCGGCGGGTACGACGGCGGCACCCCCAGCACGATGACGTTCGCGCCCGCGCGTCCCAGGTGATCCCAGGCCAGGTCGCGGGTCAACGCCGTGGCGTTGGCGATCGAGTAGCCGACGTAGGAATGGTCCTTGCGGTTCCGGAAGCCGTAGATGCCGAGCTGACCGGGGTCCTGGCTCGACATCATGCAGGCCCACGCCGGGACCGTGATCGGCGGATTGGTGCTCAGGAGCCGTCCCCAGCACCCTTCGTCGGCGAGCCGGCTGAGGTTCGGCAGACGCGAGCGGAAGCGCTCGAAGACGAGCGCCGGCGCCGCGCAGTCGAGCCCGATGACGGCGACCTTCATTTCATCCTCCCGCGGGGAGCCGACGCGCCGACGACGCGCAAACGACGCCACGCGCGCGACGACGGCCGGTGATGATACATCGGAACGCGGCCGCTTCTAGGCGCGGAAGGGACCGCCCTCGATGGCGCGGATGGCGGCCGAGACCTCGGGACGGATCATGCCGTCGAACGACTCGCCCCTCAGGATCGCGTCGCGCAGCTTGGTGCCGCTGAAATCGACACGGTAGGTGCCGCCGTGCGGGCAGATCTTCTCGTTGACCAGACCGCCGCACTTGGTGCACTTGTAGAACGCCGCGAAGAACAGCGGCGTGATACCGAGATCGGGGAAGTCGCCGAAGATCTTCTGCGAGGCGTAAGGGTGGTAGAAGGTCCCCACGCCGGCGTGATCGCGCCCGATGATGAAGTGAGTGCAGCCGAAGTTCTTCCGCTGGATGGCGTGGAAGATCGCCTCCTTCGGTCCGGCGTAGCGCATCTGACCCTGCAGGATGCCGAGCACCGCCCGGTCCGCGGGGTAGTAGTCCTTGATGAGGGCGTCGTAGGCGGCGACGATGACCGGGTCCTCGAAATCGCCCGCCTTCTTGCCGCCGACTAAGGGGTTGATGAACAGACCGTCGACCAGGTTGAGCGCCGCCTTCTGCAGCGCCTCGTGGCCGACGTGCGGGATGTTGCGGGTCTGGAAGCCGACCACCGTGGTCCAGCCGTTCTTTTCGAACCTGGCGCGCGTTTCCTTCGGCGAAAGGCGGTGGCCGGGAAACGGCGAGGCCGCCATGTCGACGAGGTCGATCGTCCCGCCCAGGAGGACGGGGTTCATCGCCATGGTGAGCGCCACGCCGGGGTGCGCGGCGTCGTTGGTGCCGAACACCTGCCGGGCGAAGCGCTCCTTGTCGAGGTGGTGCTCCTCCTCGAGTCGCAGCAGCGCGAGCGGCTTGCCGTCGAACCGCAGGACCACCGTGTCGCGCCCGTGCAGCCGGCGCGCGTCGTCTTCACCGACGTCGAGGACGATCGGGATGGTCCAGGCCGCGCCCCCCGCGAGCCGGTTGTGGTCGAGGACGGAGTCGAGGTCGGCCTTCTTCATGAACCCCGCGAGCGGCGAGTAGACGCCCATCGCGATGTTCTCGACTTCGCGGGCCTGGCGTTCGGTCAGATCGAGGGCCGGCAGGTCGGCGGCGCGCCGCAACGCGGCTTCGCGCGCCTCTCCCGTCAGGGTCCTGTCGATCAGGACCCCGCCATGCGGCTGGGATGTCATGAGCCCGGCTCTCTAGTCGGAGGCGGCGACGTTGCCGACGTTCGCCGCGGACGGCGCGCCGCCCGTCGACATCCTCGCACCCACCGGCTCGGAGACCTCGACAGGTATCGCCGTGCCCTCGACGCGGGCCCCGGAGCGGGTGATCGCGGCCACCTGGATCAGCTCGGCCGAGACGTAGCCCAGGAGGCCGAGCGTCTCCAGGATTTTCATCACGCTCTCGTCCAGCGACTCTTTGTGCGTGTGGACCACGAGCTCCGGATTCTCCGGCTGCTCGTAGGGATCGGAGATCCCGGTGAACTGCGGGATCTGGCCGCTGAGGGCCTTCTTGTACAGGCCCTTCACGTCGCGGCGCACGCACTCCTCGAGCTGGCAGTCGACGAACACTTCCACGAAGTTCTCGATCTCCGCGCGCGCCTCGCGCCGGGTGGCGCGATAGGGGGAGATGGCGGCGACGATGGCGCACACGCCGTGGCGGCTCAGCAGCCGGGCCACGTACGAGATGCGGCGGATGTTCTCGTCGCGATCCTGGCGCGAGAATCCGAGACCCTTGGACAGGCGCTCGCGAATTTCGTCACCGTCGAGCAGCTCGACGGGCAGCCCCCACGCGCTCATCGTGTGGGCCAGCTGCCTGGCGATGGTGCTCTTGCCCGCGCTCGGCAGGCCGGTGAGCCAGATCGTGACGCCCTTATTCTTCGCTACGACGCTCGAATTGGAAGCACTCATGGACGGCGGATCCCCCTTGTGAGTGGCGGTGACAACAGTGTGATCGCGGTTCGGTGACCGAACCGTAATTCCCCCCAACACACTTACACAGATCCCGCACGCCCCTCTTCGAGAGGCCAACGGGATCGGCCTCGAGCTGGATGGCTCCTCTTATACCGCAAGTTGGAATCCACGCAACCGCTTTTTTCGTGCAACCACGGGATAATTCTGAGTTTCCGCTCCCGGCGGCCGCCCCGGGCGGCCCGCCTTCGGTCCGACCCGGCGGTGGGGGCCCCGCCCGTCGGGCGGCCGGAGCTTCCGGCCCGGCCGGCCCCGGCGGACCCTGGCCTGCCCCGGCGGAGCCCGGCGGGCCGCGGCCCGCGGTTCCTTGTCGCGGTCTCGAGCCGCCTGCTATCATGCGGCTCCGATGAACCCGAACATCCCGGCAGCCGTTCCGCCCGCGGTCCCCCGCAATCCGACCCGCGCCGTGCGTATCGGCCGGCTCACCATCGGCGCCGGCCACCCGATCGCGGTACAGAGCATGACCGCGACCCGCACCACCGACATCGAGGCGACCGTCGGCCAGGTGCTCGACCTGGAGCGGGCCGGGGCCGACATCGTCCGCATCGCGGTCGACAACCCGAAGGACGTCGCCGCCCTGCGCGAGATCCGCGCCCGCACCTCGGCCAACCTCTCGGTCGACCTGCAGGAGAACTACCGGCTCGCCGCCGAGGTGGCGCCCCACGTCGACAAGGTGCGCTACAACCCGGGCCACCTGCACCATCACGAGAAGTCGAAGCCGGTGCGCGACAAGGTCGCCTTCCTGGTCGACGTGGCCGCCCGGCACGACGTGGCGCTGCGCATCGGCGTGAACTGCGGCTCGGTCGACCCAGGCAAGTCGGGGCGCTTCGGCGACGATTCGGTGGCCGAGATGGTCGAATCGGCGCTCGAGCACGCCGCGCTGCTCGACGATCTGGGGTTCTCCCGCTACTGCGTGTCGCTGAAGGATTCCGAGCCGGCCAAGGTCGTCGACGCCAACCGCCGCTTCGCCCAGCGCCGTCCCGACGTCCCGCTGCACCTCGGCGTGACCGAGGCGGGTCTCCCGCCCGACGGAATCATCAAGACGCGCATCGCGCTCGAGCAGCTGGTGTCGCGCGGGGTCGGCGACACCATCCGCGTCTCCCTCACCGTTCCGAACGACCGCAAGGGGGAGGAGATCGCCGCCGGCCGGAGGATCCTCGACGACATCTCGCACGGGCGCTTCCGCTCGGTGCCGGAGAACTTCGGCAAGCGGCTCAACATCATCTCCTGCCCGTCCTGCTCCCGGGTGGAGAACGAGGCGTTCGTCGAGCTGGCGGAGAAGGTGCGCGAGCTGACCGCCTACGCCCGCGACCACGCCCTGACCATCGCGGTGATGGGGTGCCGCGTCAACGGACCGGGCGAGACCGACGATGCCGATCTCGGCCTGTGGTGCGGTCCGACGACGGTCAATCTGAAACGCGGGCCCGACAGCGTCGGCTCGTTCCGCTACGACGAGGTCCTGGATCGGCTGCGGGCCGAGCTCGACCGGCTCATCGCCCGGCGCGCCGCCGGCGGCGCCGCGCCCGGGGCCCGGGGCGTCTAGGACCGGCCGGGGTCAGGCCGCCGCGGCGGCGCCCGCCGGGACCAGCCCCCGCAGGATCTCCAGGAAGTAGGCGGTCTCCTCCGGCGTGCCGATGGTCACCCGCAGCCAGGTCGGCAGCGCGGCGAACCGGCGTCCCACCCAGACCTGCTTCGTCCGGAACGCCTCGACCAGGGGTCCGACGTCGCGGCCGACCTCCACCATCACGAAGTTGGTCTCCGACGGGATCACCTTCCGCCCCTCCTTCTCGAGCTCCCCGACGAGCCAGCGCCGCGTGTCGTTGATCCGGGAGCGCTGCCGCGCGATCAGGTCGGAATCGGCCAGCACCGCCAGGGCCGCCGCGAGGACGGTGGTGTTGGCGTTGCTCCAGAGGCGGTACGGGCGCATCGCGCCGATGGTCGCCTCCGACCCGACGCCGTACCCCAGGCGCATCCCGGCCAGGCCGTAGATTTTCGAGAAGGTCCGCGCGACGAGGAGATTCGGGTGATCGGAGAGGAGATCGAGGGCGCTGGAGTAGCGCGGGTCCTCGACGAAGTGGTGGTACGCCTCGTCGACGAGCACGATCGTCGGGCCGCGCACCGCATCGAGGAACCCGGCCAGCTCGCCGCGCCGGACGACGGTGCCGGTCGGATTGTTCGGGTTGCAGACGTAGACCAGCCCGGTACGCGGGTCGCAGGCGGCCGCCATGGCCCGCAGGTCGTGACGGAAGTCGGCGGTCAGCGGCACCTTCGTCGCCTCCGCGCGCGTCACGGTCGCGTACGCGAGCACCGCCTCGAACGTCGGCTCCGCCGCGATCAACGTTCGTCCGGGAGCCAGGAACGCCATGTCGGCCATCCGCAGGATCTCCCCGGATCCGCATCCGAGCAGGACGTTCTCCGGCTGCACCCCGTGCAGCTTCGCGATGGCGCTCCCGACCC
>DASRAN010000065.1:0-18417 GCA_035638115.1 Patescibacteria group bacterium
GCGGTCCGTCCGGATCGTAGGCCTCGGCGGCCCCGCCAAAGAACTCGGGGAGGTCGCGCAGATCCTTCGGGCCCTTGCGCACCGGTCGTCCGAAGTGTCCGCCCAGCGCCTCGACGTCCGCCTGGCAGAGACCAGGGAGGATGATCTCCCCCGCCTCGTCCGCGGGCTTGAGGGTGCGCCGGATGTAGTCGGTCGTCATCAGCGCCGCGACCTTGATGCGCAGCGCCGCCACCTTCCACGGGAACGGCGGCGCCATCGCGCCCAGGACGCGCTCGAGCGCCGGGCGCGCCAGCTGTCCGGTCACGAACAGACGCGGGCTCCCGGAGTCCCGGGACCCGTGCGACCCCTCTACAGCCATAGCCCACCATGCACCGGGAGGATCGCGCCCGAGATGTAGGCGGCCCTGGAGGACGCCAGGAAGGCGACCGCCTCCGCCACCTCGTCCGGTCGTCCGAACCGCCCGAGAGGGATCAGCGAGCGCCAGCGCGCCTGCTCGTCCGGATCCCATCCGGCGTACGCCTCGGTCTCGATGAACCCGGGACCGACGGCGTTCACACGGATGCCGTGCGGCCCTTCGGTGCGGGCCAGGGACCGGGTCATCATCATCAGGGCGCTCTTGGCGAGCGAATAGGCCGGCGCGTCGTGCGTCATCCCCGGGGAGACCTCGGCGTTGAGCGCGCCGACGTTGACGATGACGCCGCCACCGGCGGCGCGCATGCCCGGCAGGACCGCGCGCGCGCACCAGAACGCGCTGCCGAGGTTGCCGTCGATCATGAGGCGCCACTCCGCGTCGCTGGTCTCGCCGAGCGGCCGCTCGAGGAACGGCCCGACGTTGTTGACCAGGAGCTCGATCGGACCAGCCGCCGCGGTCGCCTCGCGCACCAGCCGCGCGCACTCGGCGGCGTCGGTCACGTCGGCGCGCACCGCGTGCGCCCGGCCGCCCGCGGCGCGCACGGCGGCGATCGCCTCCTCGGCGGCCGAACCGGCGCGCGCGTGGTTCAGCACCACGACCACGCCGTCGCGCGCCAGCCGGAGCGCGATCGCGCGTCCGATGCCGCGCGTGCTCCCGGTCACCAGGGCCGTGCGTGGGGAAGTCATCGGTCTCGTCCCGGATTCGCGATGGATCGCCCGAACTTTACCACGTCCGCCGCGGAGCGGCCCGGAGCGAAGGCGGGGTCGAACGGCGCATCGGGCACGGGGAGGAGCAGGCGGCGCGCCGCGGCGGCGCGGTCGCGCAGTGCGCCGAGACACCCGTCGCGATCCGCCCCCGACGCGAACAGCGTGCAGATCGGCTGACCGGGAAGGAAGCGCTCACCGGCGCGCGGGCGATCACGCGCGCCGAGCGCCTCCAGGAGCGCCGGGTCGGGCGCCGTCACCGGTCCGGTCGCGTAGACGATCCCCTTCGCCAGGTATCCCGGGACGCGTTTCTCCTGCAGGGCGGACGCCGTGAGGCGCGCCCCGTCGGGATCGCCCCGCTCGCCGGTCGCGGGCATCCGGCCGTCGCAGGCGGCGAGATGCAGGTCGAACAGGTTCAGACCCAGGCGCTCTTCGTACAGCTCCATCGACGCGGTCCAGCGCGGATTCACTTCGATGATCCGCGGCACGCCGCGCTCGGCGATGAAGTCGAATCCGTTCAGACCGCGAAGCCCGAAACGCGCCGTGAGAAGCGTCGCGGCGCGGCCCACGTCACGCATGGCCGCCGCACCGAGAAAGGCCCCCGGCGGCCCCAGGATGCTCCCTGCGTAACGGAAGGCGGGAGCGCCCGGCAGGTCGTCGGGCCCCAGAGCCTCCGTCACACCGAGCAGAACGGCGCCCCCTTCCGACGCGACGAAGGCGGCCGAGCCCGCGCGCCCGTCGATCCATCTCTGGAAGTGCTCGCCCGGAAGCCGCCGCTCGCCCGCCGGGGCCGCCCGCACTCCCCCGCCGCCCGCCGAGCGGCGGCGCTTGAGAAGCCATCGGCCGCCTCGCGCCGGGGTCAGCGCGCCGCGGGAGATGGAGGCGTGCGCGATCCCGGAGCGCTGGAGAAACGCGAAGAGCGTGGCGGGATCGCGCACCGCCGCGATCGAGCGGGCCGGGCTGCCGAGGAGCTCGCCGCGGCGGGCGAGCAGGCGCAGGAGCCCGGGCCGGTTCTCGAGACCGCCCGCGCAGACCGCCGCCGACCATTCCATGGACAACGCGGCCCGGCCGAGCGCGGCCGTGCTGCGTGGCATCGCGAGGTCGCGGGAGATCGACAAGACGTCGACCGGCGGCCGTCCCTCCGCCGGTCGATCGAGGTCGGCGTCCCCGAAGTAGTCGAGGGCGATCAGACCGGCGGGGAAACGGCGGCGGGCCGGCGCGCTGCGGGCCGCCGACGCCGCCAGCGCACGGGCGCTGGCGCCGAGCACCAGGAGCCGGCCGTCAGCGCCCAGCCAGGATCTCGTCCGCGCGGCGGCGCGCCTCGTTCAGGCCGATCACCGGCGCCGGCTCGACGCCCAGCAGGTCGGCGAGCAGCGCGGCTTCGACCTTCATCTTGAGCCCGCCGATCGCCAGGGCCCCCAGCGTGACCTGGCCCTGCGGGGACTCGGCTCCGTCGTCGCCGGCCTGCACCCCCTCGATTCCAGCCGGGGGCACGGCGTTGACGTCGGCGAGGACGACGGACCCCCCGAGACTCCGCACCGTCGCCGCCGCCAAGAGAGTCACGCCTGCCGAGCCGGTCGCGAAGACGACGTCCGCCTGCCGGGCCAGCCCGGCGCGGGCCGGCTCGTCGGCTCCCGCCTGCGGCGCCACCTCGGCGCCGAACAACTCGTGGATCTGGCGGGCGGCGGCCGCGGCCCGCTCCCGAGTGCGCGAGGCCAGGACGACGCGGGCGCCGTCCGCCGCCGCGAGCGCCGCGGCGGCGCGCCCCACGCCTCCGGTGCCCCCCAGGACCAGAACCCGCGCCCCCTTGAGACCTTCCCGTCCGCGCGCGCGCAGGATGGCCGCGGTCTTCGCGACCAGCGCGGCGGCGGTCGTGTATCCCCCCTTCGGATCGATCATGAGCCCGATGCGGAACGGCTCGAACAGCGCCGAGGACGCGGCGCGCAGCATCGCCTCGGCCGTCCCCGGGTCGGAGGACGTGACGAAGAGCGCCGAGGCGCGCGCCCCCTTCGGGCCGCGCGAGAACATGATGTCCTGCGTCAGCCCGCGAACGGCCTCCGGCGCGACGCCGGCATACGGCATCACGGCGTCGAAGCCGGCGTCGTACGCCATGTTGATGTCGAACGGGCTGACCTGGGGGTCGGCCGAGACGATGTAGACGAGATGCTTGCGGGTCACGCGAACGGGTGCTTCGCCTTCTCCCGCCGCTCGATCACCGTCTTGATGCTCGGCTCGCCCTTCATGGCGCGGGCGATCGACTCCTTGGTGGCGCGGTAGTTGTAGTCGTAGATCTTCTTGTTGTCCTTCGCTTCCCAGTGGATGAAGACGCCGACGATGCAGACCAGTCCCTCGGCATCCGCCTGCGGTATGATCCCGTCCGCCACCGAGTCCGCGACGGCCTTCGCGACCGCGGCCTGCGCCGGCCCGAACATCTGCACCGCCTGATTGGCGCCCTTGATCGTGACCTTGTTCATCATGATGGTGGCCGGCTTCGCCAGGAGGTTCGGCTCGAGCACCGCCAGGAGGGCCGTGTGTCCGGCGTTCTGGTTGACCAGGGCGTTCGCGAACGCCGTGCCGACCGGCCCGTTCTTCGGTCCGATCAAGAGATCGATGTGAGCGACCTCGTTCCCCTCGCCGACGAGCGACTCGCCGATCAGGATGTCCTTCATGGGTGGGCTCTCCTTAGGTGGACGATGGGTCCCGTTTCACTTCGTGATGACGCGCGATGATCCGGTTCGCGGATCTCTGTAACACACGGCCGAGCGGCAGGTCAATCGCCCCCGCGGGTTCGGCGCGGCCGGCCGCCGGACGGATCCGTCTCCTGGCGAGCGTCCGGAGCGAAGCCGAGGCGGAGGCGGCGATCGACGCCGGCGCCGACGTGCTCGATCTGAAGGAGCCGCGGCGCGGCCCCCTCGGCCCGTGCGACCTCGCGACGTTGCGCCGGGTGGCGGCGTTGCGCGATCGGAGGTCCTCACGGCTGCCGCTGAGCGCCGCGATCGGTCCGGCGCTCGGGCCGCGGGCGGTACAGCTCGCCGCGCTCGCGGCGGATCTCGGATACGACGCGATCAAGACGGGCCTCGAGGGACTCGAGACAGCGGCGCGAGCGGAGGTCGCGCTCACGAAGATCGCCGCGGCGGCCCGTGCCGCCAGTCCCGGCATCCTGGTGATCGCGGCGACCTACGCGGACGCCGCCCGGGTGCGGGCGCTTCCCCACCCGCTCCTGCCCGAGGTGACGGCGCGCGCCGGGCTGGCTGGCTGTCTGCTCGACACAGCCGTGAAGGACGGCCGGCCTCTGACCGCGCACCTGGACCGCGACGCCCTCGCCGCCTGGGTGGCGGCCTGCCGCGCGGCGCGACTGGTCTCGGCGCTGGCGGGCTCGCTGCGGCGGATCGATCTCGGCGCGGTCGCGGCTGCCGCACCGGATCTCATCGGCGCCCGAGGCGCGCTCTGCTCCGGCGGACGCGACGGGTCCCTCGACCGCCGCCATCTCGCGCTGTTCCGCGAGGCGCTCGCCGCCGCCTGCGGCCCCGCAAGATCGAAGCGGCATCGGGAACCGGGGCCCGGGACCGCGGGTCCCAGGCGAGGGTCCCGCGTTCGAGCAGCCGGGTCTCGACCGCGGGATCGATGAAAGCTGGGAACAGCGCGTCGACCAGGCCGGCGCGCGCGGCCTTCCGGGCCGACGCGGCGCCGCGCAGCTTCCGATCGAGACCGGGGACGCTCTTGATCAGGAAGAGGCGGCGCGCGCCGCACCGCGTCGCGATCCAGGCGGCGATCGAATCCGAGGTGAGGCGGAAGCTGCGCTCGAGGTCGCGTGCCCGGCCCACGATGCCCGACGCGAGGAGGACCGGGAGATGGCCGGCCCGCGCCGCGCTCCGGGCCGCCCGGAGCGTCGTGACCGGTCGCGCCGCCGGCTCCAGGTCGGCCAGCGCCAGGCCGAACTGATCCATCGCCAGCAGCGCCATGGCGTGCGCCCCCGCCTCGCTCAATCGGTGGCGGCGCATCTCCCGGCGCACGCCGTCGGCGAGCCGGCCGCCACCGGGCACGAGGAGAATCGGCGCGCGACGCGCCAACCGCGCCAGGTGCCGGAGCAGCGGCTCCAGACGTCCGCGCCGCCGCCCGACGCTTCCGCCGACCTTCACCACGGCCTCCCAGCGAAAGCGGGTCATCCCCGATCCTCGCGCAGCATGAGCGCCAGGCAGGCCGCCGGGGCGACCTGATCCCACTCCGCCCCCAGACCCGGAAGGAGATGCACGAGCCTGCGGGTCCGCAATCCGGCGCGACGCGCGGCCGCGGCGCCCAGGAACGAGCCGGCGCCGGCCAGCACGGCATGGCGCGCCTCCGGGATGGTCGAGGCGACGTGGCGCACCGCGTCGGCGACGACGTCGATCTGCCGCCGCGCCAGGAACCGCGCCAGCCGCATAACCCCCTCGGCTCCCAGGTCGCGCGGCTCGGCGCAGACCAGGCGGGCCAGCCGTCTGGCGCACGCCGGGGCGCTCCGGCCGCGGCCGTCGGGCGTCGGCACGGTGTATTCGGTGGCGCCGATCCGTCCGAGGAGCCGCCAGACGTCAGCCATGATGGTGAAATGCTCCGGTGCCGGGCGCAGCCAGTCGGCGCCGGCCGGAACCCGGTCGGCCAGGGCCGCCGGCGGGGTCCTGAGGACGCCGGTGTAGACGAGCTCCCGCGAGGCGAGGCGGCGGAGATCGGTGCGGCCGCGCGGCTGCGCCCGGCCCCGCGCCAGTGGCACGATGTCGGTCGTCGTGCTGCCGACGTCGATCAGGAGACCCTCTCCCCCCAAAGCCCGCGCCGCCACCGCGGCCGACGCCATCCAATTGGCGGCGGCGACCGAGCCCGGTGTCCGGCGCGCCGCGGTCGAGGACAGCAGCCGGCCCCGGTGATCGAGCACCACGATGCGAGGGCCCAGAGCGCGCCGGCAGGCCGAGAGAATGAACCGCACCCCGGCGTCGCGGCCGGGAAAGACGTCGGACAGCTCAGCGGTCAGGGTCACGGCGTGCCGCGCGCCGGCCGGCGATGCCCCGCGGCCGGGCGCGATCTCCTCTCGCATCCGGCGCAGGCGGCCGGCGAGCGCCTCCCGACCCTTCCAGATCTCGTAGCTCGCGAGGCGCCAGACCAGGCGCGGACGGCGTCGGGACTCGTCGAGCACGGCCACCTTGAGATGGGCCCCGCCGATATCCCAGCCGAACAGCCGGCTCACGACCGGACCGCGCGCCGCGACGGCGCGCCGCGCACCCGGCCCGTCGCGTCGAACCGGACCGCGGCGCCGGTTCCGGGCGGGAGGCGCGAGCGCGGATCGAGCATCGCGTCGCACAGTCGGCGCCCGGCGCCGGGTCCCAGGCTCCGGCGCAGGCCGAGATAGCTGGAGGTCAGGCGCGGATTGATCTCCAGGACCCGCGGGCCGTCCGGGCCGATGACGAGATCGACCCCCAGGAAGCCGCGCACGTCCCCGGTGGCCCGGTCGAGCGCCGCGACGGCGCGAACCGCCGCGTCGACCGCCTGCCGACCGCGCGGATGACGCCACGGCAGCTCTCCCCCGACGTAGCGCAGCGCGCTGCGGCCGGCCACCCTCTGGCGCCCGAGCGCCAGCACGCGAATGCGCCGGCGCCCCTCCCGGCCGCGGCCTTCCCGCCCCGCGTGAACGCCGGGACCGCGCGGCGCGACCAGGATCGAGACGCTCGCCGGGACCCCGCTCAGGTAATCCTCGACCAGCAATCCGCCACCACCTGCGGCCGCACGCGCCCGACGGACCGCGCCGTCGAGGTCGTCGGCGATACGGACGAGGGAGACCCCCTCCGAGCCGCAGCCGTGACGCGGCTTGAGGACGAACGGAGGGCGCCGGCGGAGGAGGCGGGCCTCGAACCGGGCCGGCACCGTGCTGGACGCGGTGACGGGGACTCCGGCCCGCTCCAGGAGCCGGATGGTCGCGAGCTTGTCACCCGCGAGCCGCGCCGCGCGTGGCCCGGGACCGAGCAACGCCACGCCCTCCCCCACGGCGACACGCAGCAGCCGGACGAGGATTCCACCCGACTCGGGGGCGACGATCAAGGCCGCGTCGGCGTCACGAAGCATGCGACGAAGCGTGGCCGAAGGCCGCGCCGAGGGCGGCACGACGGCGACCCCGACGTACGGCAGCGCCGCGAGATCCTGCCGCACGGCCCGCAGCATCGCGCCCCCGGCGCGCCGCAGCGCGGCGGGGTCCGACCCGGCGCGACGCGCGCTGAAGTACTCGAACACGACGACCCGCATGTGCCTGGTGGCAGGCGTCATACGTCCTCGATCGCCGTCTGCGGCAGCCGCGGGGCGACCTGGATCGATCGGAAGCGCCGCACCAGCACCTGCCCGGCCGGCATGCCGCGACGTTTGTGCACGTGCTTGCGCTGGGTGTAGTGAACCTCCACCTTGCCCTCGCTCTTGGCGCCGCTGTACCAGGCGGCGATCGCCGCGGCCGCCGCCAGCGTCCTGTCCGGGAGCGACTTGAGACGCTGCGGATTGCGGATCACGACGTGCGCGCCGGGCGTGCCGGCGGCATGCATCCAGAAATCCCAGGGCGACGCCACCTTGAAGGTCAAGGTGTCGTTCTCGGGCCCGCTCCGTCCGACCAGGACGACGAACCCGTCCGCGGTGGTGTGCCGACGGACCCGTGTCGGCGGCCCCGGCGGCGCGGCGGAGAGAGCGCGGCGAGCCGGCTTCTCGGCGTGCACGAGCCCGAGACGTTCCATCGCCACGCGCAGCAGGCGCAGGTCCTCGAGCGACGCGGCGCCCGAGGCCTGCCGCTCGACCGCCTGCCATGCGGCGAGCCGGGCGCGCACCGTCTCGCGGCGCGTGGCGATCGCGGAGATCGCCCTCTTGCCCTTCTTCCACCGGGTGAACAGACGGGCGGCATTGTCCGCGAGGGAGAGGCCGGGATCGATCGGGATGGTCATCGGGCTCCCCTCCGGCGATTCGGGGTCACCGACCGTCGCCTCCGACCCCGAAATCTTCGCGTGGGCCAGACCGGCGAGGAGCGCCTCAGCCCGCCGTCTGTCCCGATCGGTGGCCGCGGCGGCATCGAGATCCTCGCCCAGTCGGCGCTCGAGCGACGCGAGGCGGCCGATCTCCTTCCGGATCCGGGTCAGGTGAAGGGTCCGCCCTTCGTCGAAGTCCCTGAGCCGTTCCAGGAGATCGAACGCCGTCTGCGCCGCCGCGCTGGCGCTGGCGAACCGGGTCTCCAGCATCGGCTCCCCGTCTCCCTCCCTGCGCGGTGGCGGGACCTGAGGGCTGACGCTCAGGATGAGGTCGTGGCGATCGACGCGGGTGCCCTCACTGAATTCCCCAAGCGGCCGGACCGAATAGATCGTCGGGATGACCGGTCCCGGGGCCCCCTGCTCCGCCTCCCGGTCCGACTCGCGAGGAGGTCGCGGCTGGTACGGCGCGCCAGTGGCGGCGCCCCGGGCGCCCTCGAAATCGCGGGCGGTCCCGAGCACGATCCCATCCCCGTCGAGCAGCAGGGCGTTGGCCGAGCGGCCGAACAGCTCGACCATGAGCGTTCGCGGCGTTCCCGCGGGCGACCCCGGGGTCCGGCCGAAGCGCAATGCGACGACGCGGTCCCCGCCCCTGACCTCCATGCCGGCGAGCCGGGCGCCGGCCAGCTCACGATCGACAAGCGCCGCGAAGCGATCGGGGGGTGATTCGGGCGACCCGACTCCCAGGGGTGTCAAGTGGAGCCGCGGCTGGTCCGCGCGCAGTGAAACGAGCAGATTGTCGCGCTCGAGGGTGGCGAATCGCAGCAGGTATCGATGGCGGCCGAGAAAGCCGACGCGGATCAGCTCCTGCTCGGTCAGGCGAACGGCGGCTTCGGCCACCACGGCCTGCAGGAGCGGAAGATCCATGGAGAGTCCGCCCGGCGCGCGCCGCCGGGCCGGGAAGGCTGCGTCAGCGCTCGCGCACGGTCTTGGAGGCGGTGGCCACGGCCTTGTCGATCTTGGCCTCGACTTCCTCGGGCTTCAGCCTCTCGACCTCGGCGATCTCGCTGACGATCAGGTAGCGGGCCCTGTCGAGCATCCGCCGCTCGCGGTAGGAGAGATTCTTCTGCAGCGAGAGGTGGGTCAGGCTCTTGAAGACCAGGGCGACCTCGGTGATCGACCCGGTCCGCATCTTGTCCGAGTTCTCCTGGAAGCGCCCCTTCCAGTCGTCGAACACACGGACTTTGGTGTCCTTGAGGACGTCGTACACCAGGTCGACCTCCTTGCGGGAGACGATAGGCCGGAGCCCGACGTTGGTGGTGTTGTTGCGGGGCACCATGACGGTGCTGTCGTTGCCGACGATGCGCAAACGGAGAAACTCTTCCTTCCGGTCGCCCAGGTCGCGCTTTTCGATTGTTTCGATGATTCCGAGGCCGTGGTTGGGATAAACGACCTTGTCCCCGATCTTGAATTGCAAGGCGTGCCTCCCGTCGACTCCGGGAGCCCAGCCGACGGGGCCTGCCGAAGTCCTGAAGTCCCGCGCATTCTATCAGGTACGGGCGTTTTAGGCAATCCCCGGATTCCGGTCCGGCGTTCATCTCCGGGCCAGGTCGCGATAAAATCCCGGCAGCGAGGCTCCAAAGCGTGATCCGCGTCGGCATCGCAGGCTGGGACTATCCGGACTGGGAAGGGGTCGTCTATCCATCCCCGCACCCCCATGGCTTTGATCGGCTGGCATTCCTCGCCGAGTATCTCGATGTGGTCGAGATCAACACGACCTTCTACCGCCAGCCAGACCCCGCCGCGGCGGCCGGCTGGGCCAGACGGATCGAGCCCTTTCCGGAGTTCCGGTTCACCGCCAAGCTGTTCCGCGATCTGACCCACCTGGAACCGCCGCGCGGCGCGGACGGTCGGGATCCCTCCACGGACGTGCTGCGGCGCGAGGCGGAACGGTTCCGGGCGGGGATCGATCCTCTGGCGACCGCCGGACGGTTAGGAGCGGTCCTGGCGCAATTCCCCCAGCGTTTCCACGATCGAGACGGGTCACGACGTCATCTCGAAGAGCTGGCGCGGCTGTTCGCCGGCCTTCCACTCATCGCGGAATTCCGCCATCGGAGCTGGGATCACGAGGAGCCGCTGCGGTTCCTGCACGGTCTCGGCGTCGGATTCTGCAATATCGACCAGCCGGCGGTCGGGGCGACGCTGCGGCCCACCGGTCACGTCACCTCCCCGATCGCCTATATCCGGCTGCACGGCCGCAACGCCGACGCCTGGTTCCGCGAAGGCGACGCCTCGCACGCTCGCTACGACTACCTGTACACGGCCGAGGAGCTGCGGCCATGGTCGGAGCGTGCCGGGCGCCTCTCCGAGCGGGCCGAAGAGGTGTTCATCATCGCCAACAACCACTACCGGGGGAAGGGACCGGCCAACGCACTGATGATGAAGGCGAGGCTCGCCCAGAAGCGGGTCAAGGCGCCCGCCTCGCTGACGCGGGCCTACAAGGAGCTGGCTTCCGTGGCGGTGGCGGAAGAGCGGGGGATGCCGCGCCAGGGGCGGCTCTTCTGAGGTGGGTCAGCAGGTGGACCGACTCCGGCGCGGTGCGGGTCAGTCGTCGGACGCCTCGGTGATCGTCTCTGTCCCGTCCTCGTCGAACGAGACCTCACGCTCCTCGTCGATCTTGCAGTTGCCGCACAGAGGCAGCTTGTCGAACTCGTGCCCGAGGTAGCGGCGGCGGATCTCCTTGGCGACCGGTCCGTTCCAGACGTCGTACACGCTGCTGCCGACGATGTTCCCGAGCACCTGCTCCCGGCTGTAGTCCACGCAGCAGAGCACCAGGTCGCCGTTGAACATGATGTAGGCCTGCTTGAACAGCCGCGTGCAGGTCGAGTAGTACGACATCGATCGCGTCCGGCTGAAGGTCTCGGCATCTTTGATGTTCCCGCCGCGATTCTCCAGCGTGGTGTACTTCGACGCCACGCCCCGGCCTTTCCAGTAGGCCACCGCCTTGCGGGCGTCGATCACCGCGGTGTCGACCATGGTGATCCAGAGCTTCGGGCTCGCGAGCCCACGGGCGCGCTGCGTGTCGATGAACTGGTTGACATTGGCCATCGTCCGGTCGAAGTCCATGTTGCCCCGCATGGTCTTCTCGTACGACTCCTTGTCGATCCCCTGGAACGAGACGTAGAGCTTGTGGATCCCCTCCCCCATCGCGAGGATCTTGTCGGTCACGGGCGGGGTCAGGAAATGCCCGTTGGTCGTGACCACCACCTTGCAATCCGGGATCTTCTCGTTGATGTACCGGATCTTGTCGAACATCTCCCGGTCCATCAGCGGCTCGTTCATCAGGTAGGGGCTGATCCGGCGCACGTCGTGCTCGGCGGCCTCGTCGATGATCCGCCGGAACAGCTCGATCGGCATCTTGCCCTTCGGCTGTGTGGTGTAGGTCTCGCCGTATGGACAGAAGATGCAGTCGGCGTTGCATCCGGTGAAGGTCTGGATCTGGATGGTGCGCGGGAAGACAGGGATGCTCCGGCGTGTGACCCGGTTCTTGATGCGGGTCCACGGCCCGTCGCCGGGCTGGTCCATGTAGTACTGGTTGATTTTCAGCTGGCTCAAGCCGTGCCTCCGAGCGCCAGGTACACCGCGCGGGTCCTGTCCACCATCCTGTCGATCGTGAACTCGTCCGCCCGGCGTCTGGCCCCGCTCACCAGGCGGGCGCGCCGCGAATCGTCCGCCGCGAGCGCCGCGATCGCCCCGGCCAAGGCCTGCGCGTCGCCGGGAGGGGTCAGGACGCCGTGCTCCGCATCTTCGATGATCTCCTCCACACCGTCAAGCGCGGTCGCCACCACCGCGACCCCCGCCGCCATGGCCTCCTTGAGGACTGCGGGCGACCCTTCCCCGCCGCGCGAAGCCAGCACGAACAGGTCGAGGCCCGCGAGCACGTCGGGCATGTCGTCCCTGAAACCGGTGAACCAGACCCGCTCCGCGAGACCGAGCACCGCGGCGCGTCGCCTGAGATCGCGCTCCTGCTCCCCCTCCCCGACCACGAGGAAGCGGGCCCGCGGAATCGACCCCGCCGCGAGCGCAGCCGCCTCGAGAAACAGGTCGAAACCCTTGTGGGCGGCCAGGTGGCCCACCGTGCCGACCAGAAACGCGTCCGCCGGCCAGTTGATCGGCGCCGCGGCCGTCCCCGCCCGGAATCGCCCGCGGTCGCCGCCCTGGAACCGGCGCGGATCGATCCCCGAATGAACGGTCACGACCCGCTCCGGCGCCAGCCCCTGACCGATCAGGCCACGCCGGATCGCTTCGCTGACCGCGATGACGCGATCGACCCCTAGCGTGTACTTCAGACGGCTTGCGAGGGCGCGGCGCAGGGGGAACGAGACGCGGCGCGAGGCCACGGCGCGGGGCGGCGAGGCGCGCAGCCGGGCCAGGGCGCCGATGGCCGTGGCGTGGGCGGTGTGACAGTGGATCAGGTCGACCCGTTCTCTCCGCAGTATCCGGCCGAGCCGCCATGCGGCGGCCAGATCCCATTCACCGCGGACCGCCAGCGGCCGGACCTCCAGACCCGCCATCCCGGCGCGCCGGGAAAGCGCGCTGTCGGGCGGGGCGACCACGAGGGATCGCAGACCCCGGCGCTCGAGACCCTCTGCCAGGAAAAGGGTCTGGGCCTCCCCGCCGCGCCATCCCGTCTCGGTATTCAGGTGAAGGACCGTGTACGGCATCAGCCGCGGCGCGCCCGGGGCGCGTCCTCGTCCACCATTCTGCCGATCTGCTCGCGGAGCAGGGGCCCGGCCTCTCCGGCTTCGGTCTCGTTGCCGGGGGGGCGCTCGTCGAGCAATCGCATCTCCCAGAGGCGCGCGTACTTGAGATAGACCGTGAAAGCGCCCAGCAACGACAGAACGACGCCGTGGGCGCCCTCGAGGAAGCCGAGACGCAGGATGTACATCCGGATGAAACGTCCCAGAGGCCGGAGCAGGAGCTGCACGGCGCCGGGCCGGCGTCCTTCGAGGTACATCTGCCGCGCACCCCATTCGCTGTACAAATCGAGCTTGCGCCAGTACTGGCCGAAGGAGCGGAAGGTGTGATGCTCGAGGGGGTGCGTCAGGACCGGGAGCGGTCCGGGCAGGTCGATCTCGGCGTGCACCTGGCGATCCTGGTAGCGCGACACGTCCCGCCGGAACAGGCGGATGACGCGATCACGGCCCCAGCCGCAGAAACGAATGCGGCGCCCGAGAAAGTGATTGGCGCGCGGAATCCAGTAACCGTCGGCCGTGGGACCCGCCGACAGCGTCCGCAGGATCTCCTCGCGCAGCTCGGCCGTGACGCGCTCGTCCGCGTCGACCAGGAGAACCCATTCATGCCGCGCCTGCGGGATCGCCCAGTTCTTCTGCTGCGCCGAATAGCCGTACTCGCGCTGCACCACCCGCGCGCCGCGCCCCCGGGCCATCGCGAGCGTGCCGTCGGTGCTGAACGAGTCGACGACCAGGATCTCGTCGGCGAACGCGACCGAGTCGAGACAGCCCGGCAGCGTCTCCTCCTCGTTGAACGTGGGGATGATGACGCTCAGCAGCGGGCGCCGGGGCGCGCTTCCGGCCGTCATGGCGTCGAGCCTTTCTTCGGCTGGCCGCTCAGGTCGCCGTACAACTTCGCCCCTTCCTTCTCGCGACGGCGATCGTAGGACGCCAGCTGCTGGCGCGCCTGCTGCGTCATCCAGCCGTTCGGGTCCTGCGCCGCGAGGCGATCGAACAGCCCCTGGGCTTCGTCGCGCCGGTTGAGCGACAGGAGACACCGGCCCATGTCCAGATAGACGCGGTTGACACTGCTGTACTGCGGGTACTTGTCGAGGACCGTCCGATACCGATCGACGGCGGCCGGCCACACCTTGCGTCTCTGATAGTAGCGTCCGACCAGCCGCTCCTTCTCCGCCAGGCGGTCGTAGCAGAGAACGATGGTGTTGCGCGCTTCGGTGACGTACGGGCTCTTCGGGTAGACGACCTCCACTTTTTTCAGCTCGTCGATCGCTTTCAAGGTCATCGCCTGATCCCGATCGGGCGCCAGGACCTGGCGGTACATCGACTCCCCGACCATGAGCTGGGCGTAAGCCGCCTTCTCGTGCTGCGGGAAATAGGTCAGGAAATTGCGGTACGCGTTGAGCGCCTCCCCGTAGTTCGCCAGACCACCGTCCTTGAAGAACGCCTCTGCGAGCGCCAGATGGACGCGCGGCAGCAGGTCGCGATCCTCGGGAGGGATGCGCGGCAGCAACTCCTGCAGCATGATGCGCGCCGCGTAATACCGCTTCTTCGCGATCTTCGCCTCGGCCTGGGCGAACACCTCTTGAGGAGGGAGATCGGCGGTCTTGGTCGATTTCTTCGGCTTCGACTTCGCGACGCACGGCGGCGCCACCGACACCGCTCCGAGGGCGATGAGAAGCACCAGGACCACGTGACGCGCCGCGACCACCGTCACCTCAATCGAGAAGCGTCTTCAGCGAGGCCGGGAGCCGCCGGGGCCGCCCCTGGCGATCGACCGCGGCGTGAACCGTCGTCCCCGTGGCGATGAGCCGGTCATCCGACTCGCGCTCCAGCCGATACGCGAACGTCGCCCGCACGGCGCCGAGAGTCCGCAGCGTCGTTCGCACGCGCAGGAGCTCGTCGTACTTCGCGGGGGCGTGGTACGAGCAGGCCGCCTCGATGACGGGGAGGAAGACCCCCTGCGCCTCGATGGCCGCGTACGCCAGACCTCGTTCGCGCATCAGCTCGGTCCGTCCGATCTCGAACCACACGAAATGGTTCCTGTGGTGCGCGATCCCCATGCGGTCGACTTCCGGATAGCGCACGCGCACCGTGACGGTCCCCTCGTGAGGCATGCAGGACTCAGGCGGGCCGTCGGGCGCCGAGGCGCGCGGCGAGCGCGGCGGCGTTGCCGCGCGCGTCCTTCCCGTCGAAGACGGCGGCCCCGGCCACGAACAGGTCCGCGCCCGCTTCGAACAGGGTCGTGATGTTGTCCGCGCCGACGCCGCCGTCGACCTCGATCCGCGCGGCGGCATCGCGTCCTTCGATCATGCGGCGCAACGCCGCCACCTTGTGGACCGTCGACGGGATGAAACGCTGGCCGCCGAACCCCGGGTTGACCGACATCACGAGGACGTAGTCGAGGTCCGGGAGGATTTCCTCCAGCACCCCGATCGGCGTCGCCGGATTCAGGGCGACGCCCGCCGCGGCGCCGAGGCCGCGAATCAGCGCGATCGTGCGATGAAGATGCGGCACGGTCTCCTGATGGACCGAGATCATGTCGGCGCCGGCTTCGACGAACCGCTCGATGTATCGGTCGGGCTCCGCGATCATGAGGTGCACGTCCAGGGCGAGGTCGGTCACCTTCCGAACCGAGCTCACCACCGGAGGCCCGATGGTGAGGTTGGGGACGAAGTGACCATCCATCACGTCGAGATGCAGCAGGCGGGCCCCTCCCTGGGCGACGGCGGCGATCTCCTCGCCAAGACGCGCGAAATCGGCCGACAGGAGGGAGGGCGCCAGGGCGGCCCCGTCGGGCATCGCGGCGCGACCGCGCGGCCGCAGGGTCGAGGAGGCCGGCTTCCCTTTCGCGTCACTCATGATCAGAGTCCTCCCCGGCAATGGTCAAGGTCACCAGATCGCCGGAGCGGACCGGCCATCCCGCCTCCGGACGCTGCGCGACGATAGTGCCCGCAGCGACGGTGGAGCGCGGATCGCGCCGGACCGGCGCCGGCCTCAAACCCGCCTTCGCCATCCAGCGCAGGGCGTCCTGCTGAGGATGGCCGACGAGGTTGGGCATCACGTAGGTGGCGGGGCGGCGTCCCCGGCTCACCAGGAGGGAGACACGCGCGTCCTTGGCGCCGCCCCCGCCGGGCATCGGATCCTGACCGATCACCAGGTTCTCCTCCGAGCGGGGCGAGTAGGCGTACAGGAGATCGCCGACCCGATAGCCCTGCTGCTGCAGCGCGATCTGAGCCGTGCGCGCCGCGCTGCCTCGAAGCTCAGGGACCGACGAGCCCTTTTCACCCAGGCTGACGACCACCCTGACTTTGCGATCGGCCTTGATCCTCGAGCCCGGCGAAGGCTCCTGCGAAAGCACCTGGCCGGCGGGGATGCGGGGGTCGTAGCGCTCCGTCGTCAGGTCGAGGGCGAGACCCTGATCGCGCAGCGCTTTCTCGGCCTCGGGCCCCGTCAGACCGGCGAGGTCGGGGACCTGGACGTCGCGCCCGGACACGGCCCGGCGGACCGTCAGCCAGGCGCTGACGGCCGCGATCACGACGAGCCCCCCGACGACGACGAGGATCTTGACCGCGGTCACGGCGGACCGGACGAAGGGACGGTTCGGGCGATCGGTCATTGGAATGTCTGTTGGACGGGACGACGGGCCCCGCGCCCGCAGAAGTTCGGCATGTTAGCACAGCGCCCGACGGGGGGCGAAAGCCGGGCCGTCGTCGACCGCGGAGCACGGACCGCGATCCGAGCGCCGCCTTCACGCCGGCGGAGGCGCGAACCGATCTCCCGGCTTCACAAGCCGGCCGTTGAGGGCGTCCCGCGCGCGCAGGAGCTTCCCGCCTGGCAACCTGATCTCGAGGATTTCCAGCCGCGTCCCATCCGCGCACGCGACCAGAACGCGATCCCGCCCGGCTTCCACCACGCGCCCCGGCTCGGGCGTCGTGTCGCGCGCGGCCCCGGCGGCCGCCACGTGCTCCACCGCCCTGAGAATCTGCACGCGCCGCCCGTCGAGCGCCGCGCACGCCACCGGCCAGGGATTGCAGCCGCGCACCTGTGCCGCGATGACGCCGGCCGGTGCGTCCCAGGAGATGGTCCCGTCCTCCCGGCGGAGCGGCGGGGCGAGCGTCACGAGCTCCGGGTCCTGCGGCTGGCGGGGGATGGTCCCTCGCTCCACCGCCGCGAGCGTTTCCACCACCAGGTCCGCCCCCAGGATGGCGAGTCTCGCGCTCAGCTCGCCGGCCGTTTCCAGCGGATCGATCGGGCTGGCCCGGGTCATCAGGATGTCGCCGGTGTCGAGGCCCTTGTCCATCATCATCGTGCTGACGCCGGTCCGGCTGTCCCCCGCCATGATCGCGCGCGCCACCGGCGCGGCGCCCCGCCACCGCGGCAGGATGGAGCCGTGCAGATTGATGCAGCCTCGGGGGGGCGACTCGAGGATCTCCTGGGGCAGGAGCCGGCCGAAAGCGACAACGACGACCGCCTCCGGCATGGCTTCGCGCAGGCGATCGAGGAAACCGGGATCGCGAAGGCTCTCCGGCTCCAGGACGGGCAGCCCCAGCCGCGCCGCTTCGATCTTCACGGGAGACGGCTCCGCGGACGACCCGGCGTGCCGTCGCGGTCGATCCGGGCGGGTGACGACGGCCGCGAGGTGATGTGAGGCGCGCAGAAGGGCCCGGAGGGAAGGGACGGCGAACTCCGGCGTGCCCATGAAGACGAGTCTCATGAGCCCGCCGTCACTCTGGAACGAGCTGCCAATCCCCGGAGCGCATCTGCTTCTGAACCTTCTTCTTGATCAGGCGGCGCTTGAGAACGCTGAGGTGTTCGATGAACAACCGCCCATCCAGGTGATCGAGCTCGTGATTGAAGGCGCGGGCCAGCAGATCACGGCCCTCGATCGTCCGGACCTTCCCCGCGAGGTCCATGGCCTCGACGACGCAGCGCTCCGGCCGGCGCACCTGCTCGGTGAACCCGGGGAGGCTCAGACACCCTTCTTCATCGAGGTACGAGCCGGCGTTTTCGACGATCCGTGGATTGATCAGCACCAGCAGCTTGGAGGGATCCTCGCCGACCGTCAGGTCGACGACCGCGAGACGTTTGGCGACGCCGACCTGATTGGCCGCCAGGCCGACACCCGGCGCGGCATGCATCGTCTCGATCATGTCATGGACGAGTCGCTCGAGATCGGGCGTGATCGCGTCGACCTCCACAGTCGGTTCCAGGAGGACATCGTGCGGATAGCGGACAATCGGCAGGATCGCCATTGGGCCGCCTATCTACCACACGCCCCCCACCCTCGGTCAAGAAAACGACCCCGACGCGCCAGGCGTCCGGCGGCGGGTGGCGGGCGGCGAAATCGGGGGGCCTACTGGTCGTGCTGGTCGTCGGCGGGAGGCTTCGGCGCATCGTCAGGCGGATGCGGTTGGCGCGGCGTCGCCTTCGGTTGGGGACGAGGCGCCGCGGGAGGCGGGGTGGTCTTTCGATCCCGATCCGGAGTGGTCGCCGTGGGGGGCGGCGCGGTTGGCGGCCGGGTTCCACCGATCAGGCGGTCGACCGCACTGCCTCGAGGACGCCCGGCGGGCGCCACGGGTTCCGTGCCTGCG
>DASRAN010000066.1:0-63012 GCA_035638115.1 Patescibacteria group bacterium
CGATCCGCCGGTCGTGGAGGCGCTCGCGCGCTCGCGATGGGACGGAAACGTGCGCGAGCTGCGGAACCTCATGGAGAGCCTGGTCGTGCTCGCGCCGGCCGGCACCACCCGGATCGGGCTGGAGGATCTGCCCGAGAGCTACCGGCTGGGGGACCAGGCCCCGCTGCGGCCGAGGCCGTCGCCCGCCACGCCGCAGGGTCCGGCCAAGAGGATGGACGAGATCGAGAAGGAGGCCATCCTCCGCGCCCTGGACGAGACCGGCGGCAACCGGACACGCGCGGCCGAGATCCTCGGCATCGGCCTGAGGACGCTGCAGCGGAAGCTGAAGGAGTACGGACAGGTGGGCGAGGACGGCGCCGGTGGCCCGCCCGAGTAATCGCCGCGATCCGATGACGTTTTCTTCCTCGCGCAGCGGCCGTGTCTGGCGCCAGAATGGCGCAGCGCGCGCCATTCGCGCCCGGTTTCGCCGGCGGCCAGCGCCCCTTCCGGGCGGATCGAAGCGGCCGGCGGGACCACCGGAGGGCGCTAACCTCTTCCAGGGAGCGTCGGAAGGGCGCATCGATCCCACGTGGCCCCTCGTGGCACAGTGCTTGCTCATGCGGCCGGCGGCATGACCCGCGATACCCGGCACACCATCCTGATCATCGAAGACGACCCCGCGGCGCTGCAGACCTACGGCCGGCTGCTCTCGCGGCTCGGACACGAGGTCCGGCTGCGTCCCGGGTGCGAGGCGGCCCTGGCCGACGAGGAAAGCCTCAGACTGGCCGACCTGGTCATCCTCGACCAGCAGATGCCGGGAATGCGCGGGCTGGACTTTCTCGAGCTGCTGGCCCGGCGCGGCGCCTGGTCGGCGCGGGCGGCGGCTCCTCCGGTCCTCCTGGTCACCGCGTGCGCCGACGCCGAGCTGCGCCGCCGCGCTCTCGCTCTGGGGGTGCGCGCCATCATCGACAAGCCGGTCGATCCGGGGCTTCTTCTCGGACGCGTGGAGCGGCTGCTCGCGGCCGCTCCGGAAAGCGACAAGGCGCCCTCGGCTGGTGATTTGACGCCTCCGGATCGGGCGACCTATACTGCACTTCCCTCGACGGAACGGTTCCCTGGCGGGATCCAGGAGTCAGATACGATGAAAAGGCACGCTCAACTGTTCTCCCTGGCGCTGATTGCCCTGGGTTCGGTCATCTTCGGCATGGTCCTGGCCGGCGGGTTGAACATGACCCTTCCGGGACGGGCCGCCGAGCAGGGGTCGGCGGACCAGCGCCCGCTGCACATCGCGGCGCGGGCGCAGATGGCGGCCGTGCAGGGCGCCGTCGCCGGCGCGCCGGCCAGCTTCGCGGACATCGCCGAGCGCGTCAACCCCGCGGTGGTCGGCATCACGGCCACGGAAATCCAGCAGAAGTCGCAGAAGCGGGGGCCGAACCACGGCGATCCCTTCGAGTTCTTCTTCGGTCCGCAGGGCCCGCAGTCGCCGCATCGTCGCGCTCCTCAGGGGCAGGATCAGGACGAACCGGACATCGAGCAGAGCGGCGGGTCGGGCTTCCTGATCAGCGACGACGGATTCATCCTGACCAATTACCACGTGGTCGAGGGCGCCAGCCGCATCAAGGTGAACCTCAGCGGAGACCGCCGCGACTATCCCGGCGAGGTGGTCGGCTCCGACCCGGGCTCCGACCTGGCGCTGGTGAAGATCGACATCGAGAAGAAGCTCCCGTACCTGACCATGGGCGATTCCGAGACCCTGCGCATCGGTGACTGGGTCATGGCGATCGGCAACCCCCTTCAGTACGAGCACACGGTCACGGTCGGCGTCGTCAGCGCCAAGGGGCGCATCCTGCGCGGGCTGTCGCGCGACGCGTCGCTCGACAATTTCATCCAGACGGACGCGGCGATCAACTTCGGCAACTCCGGCGGACCGTTGGTGAACATGGCGGGCGAGGTCGTCGGGGTGAATACGGCGATCAGCAGCGTCGGCCAGGGGATCGGATTCGCGGTGCCGGCCAGCATCGCGCGCGAGGTCCTCGCCCAGCTGCGCACCAAGGGCAAGGTCACGCGCGGCTATCTGGGCATCACCGTCGGGGAGGTCACGCCCGACGTGGCCGAGGCCTGGGGCCTCAAGGACGACAAGGGCGCCCTGGTGCAGTCGGTCTCCTCGGGGCTCCCGGCCGATCTCGCCGGCGTCAAGCGCGGCGACATCATCACCTCCATCGACGGCAAGACGGTCGGCTCGAGCGAAGAGGTGGTGCGCGCCGTCTCCTCCAAGGATCCCGGCTCGAAGGTGAAGCTGACCGTGGTGCGCGCCGGCAAGGAGATGACCCTGACGGCCAGCCTCGGCGATCGGCCCGAGATCGCCGCCGGCCGGGGCACGCCGAACGACGAGACCCCCCAGGACGAGAACGAGACCCGGCTCGGGATCACGGTCGAGGAGGTCTCGGCGCAGGTCCTCCAGGAGCTGGGCATGCCGCGCGACACGCAGGGCGTCGTCGTGACCCACGTGTCGCGGGTTTCGGAGGCCTGGGACAAGGGCCTGAACAACGGCGACATCCTCACCGAGGTCAACCGCGTCCAGGTCGGCAACCTCGCCGACTATCGCCGCGAGATCCGCAAGGTCAAGGCGGGCGGCCTGGTGGTGCTCTACGTCGTGAATCCCCCCAGCCGCACCGGCGGCGACGCCCGCTCCAGCTACCTCACGCTGCGGGCGCAAAAAGAAGACCAGTAGAATCCGCCGAAACATCAGAGCGGGGCCCGGTGTATGGGCCCCGCTTTTTGTTATGATCCCGCCGCCCGCGCCCGCGGCCCGCACGAGGCGCCGCCGGCGCGGCCCACCATGCGCGGGCGAGTGCTGGTCATCGACGACGAGGAGGCCATCCGCAAGTCCCTGAGGATGGTCCTCGAGTATGAGGGCTACGAGCTCCTCGAGGCCGCCTCCGGACCCGAGGGCCTGGAGACCCTCAAACGCGAGACCCCCGACGCGGTCCTGCTCGATATCAAGATGCCGGGAATGGACGGGATGGAGGTCCTGCAGGCGGCGCGCGGGCGCGACGTCCACACGCCGATCCTGATGATCTCCGGGCACGGAGACATCCCGACCGCCGTGGAGGCGATCCACAAGGGCGCCTACGATTTCCTCGAGAAACCGCTCGAGTCGGAGCGCGTGCTCACGGCGCTGCGCAACGCCATCGAGCGCAAGCGCCTGCGCGACGAGAACCTCATCCTGCGGCACCAGGTGGAATCGCGTTACAAGATGATCGGCGATTCGCAGGCGATGCAGGCGGTGCGCGACGCCATCGCCAAGGCCGCTCCCGCCGCCGCGACGGTCCTCATCTCGGGGGAGAGCGGCACCGGCAAGGAGCTCATCGCCTGGGAGATCCACCGCCGCAGCGTGCGCGCCGACAAGCCGTTCATCAAGGTCAACTGCGCCGCCATCCCCGAGGACCTCATCGAATCCGAGCTGTTCGGTCACGAGAAAGGCGCCTTCACGGGCGCCTCGGCGAGGCAGATCGGCAAGTTCGTCCAGGCCGACGGGGGGACGATCTTCCTCGACGAGATCGGAGACATGAGCCCGCGCACCCAGGCCAAGGTGCTGCGCGTGCTGGAGGGCGGCGAGGTGGAGCCGGTCGGTCTGGCGAAGACCATCCGGGTCGACGTGCGCGTCCTGGCCGCGACCAACAAGGACCTGGTGACGGAGATCCGCGCCGGACGTTTCCGTGAGGATCTCTATTTTCGCCTCAACGTCGTGCCGATCGCGTCCCCGGCGCTGCGGGACCGGCGCGAGGACGTGCCGGCGCTCGTGGCGCACTTCTCCGACCTGTTCTGCTCCGAGAACAACTACCGCCGCCGCAAGATCGCGACCGACGCGATGATCCGCATCCAGTCGCGGCCCTGGCGCGGCAACGTGCGTGAGCTGCGGAACTTCGTCGAGCGCGTGCTGATCATGACCGAGGGTGACTCGATCGAGGAGCAGGACGTCCTCGCCGTCGAGCGCAGCGCCGGGGATCTGGAGGCCGCCGCCGGCGTCGCGGGGCCGGCCACGCCGGCCCCCGCGGCCGGCGCCGGGACCGCCGCGCCGGCGGGCGGAGGCCCCGATCCCGGCGCGTTCACCACGCTCGTCGAGTACCGCGAGGAGGCCGAGAAGATCTTCATCCTGCGCAAGCTGCGCGAGTTCCGGTGGAACATCTCGCGCATGGCGAAGGCGATTGACACACCACGCAGCAACCTCTACAAGAAACTGGAGCAATACGGCATCACCCGGGACCAGGTCCAGGAATGAACGGCCGGCGCGGCGTCGTCATCGTGGACGGCGTCCGGACCCCGTTCTGCAAGGCCTGGGGCGTGCTCGAGGACGTCCCGGCGGACGATCTGGCGCGCCAGGCGATCGCCGAGGCGGTGGCGCGCATCGACCTCGACCCCGGGATGATCGACGAAGTCGTGGTCGGGAACATCGCCCAGCCGGCCGACACCACCACGCTGGCGCGGGTGGCGGCGCTGCGGGCGGGGGTGCCGCGACGCGTGCCGGCGGTCACGGTGAACCGGAACTGCGGCTCGGGTGTCGAGGCGATCGCCACCGCCTGGCAGCGGATCGAGGCGGGGCTCGCGGACGTGGTGGTGGCGGCGGGCGTCGAATCGATGTCACGCATCCCGTTCCAGCTCGGCCAGGGGTTCACGCGGCGCGTCATGGCGCTGCGACGGGCGCGCTCGCTCACGCGCCGCGCGGGCGCCCTTCTCGGGTTCACGCGCCACGACCTGACCCCGCGCTCCGCCCTCGAGGTCGGGCTGCGGGACGCCATCAGCGGTCTCAACATGGGTGAGACGGCCGAGGTGCTGGCGCGACGGTTCGGCATCGGCCGCGAGGAGCAGGACGCCTATGCCCTGGAGAGCCATCGCCGGGCGGTCGCGGCCCGCGAGCGCCTGCGCGAGGAGATCATGCCGATCTTTCCGCCGCCCGATCGCGACCCGGTCCTCGACGACGTCGGCCCGCGCGAGGACCAGTCGATGGAGGCGCTCGGCCGGCTGCGGCCTGCTTTCGACCGGCAGCACGGCACGGTGACCGCGGGCAACTCCTGCATGCTGACCGACGGCGCGGCGGCCGTCGTGGTCGCGTCCGAGGAGCGCGCGCGCGCCCTGGGTCTGCCCTACCTCGGCCGGATCCGTTCCTGGGCCTTCGCCGGGCTCGACCCCGAGGTGATGGGGCTGGGGCCGGTGCACGCCGCGCACCTCGCCTTGAAGCGCGCCGAGACCACCGTCGCCGACATGCAGCTGTTCGAGATCAACGAGGCGTTCGCGGCGCAGGTGCTGGCGGTGCTGCGTGCTTTCGCGTCGGACGCCTACGGGCGCGACGCGCTCGGGATCGACGGCGCCCTGGGGGCGATCGACCCGGCGATCCTCAACGTCAACGGCGGCGCCATCGCCCTCGGCCACCCGGTCGGCGGCTCGGGCGTGCGGCTCGCGCTGACGCTGCTCAAGGAGATGGCGCGTCGCAACCTGACGCGCGGTCTCGCGGCGCTGTGCATCGGCGGCGGCCAGGGGGCCGCGCTGGTCCTGGAGCGATCGTGAGCGCGGAGCCCTGGCGCCTGGCGGCGGGACCCCTGGCCCAGGAGACGCTGCCGCTCGACGCGCGCTCCTCGGGGCCGACGGTGCGCCTCGAGACGCGCCCGGACGGCGTCGGGCTCCTGCTCTTCGATCCGCCTCCCGGCCGGGTGAACCTGCTCGACAGCGCCACCATCGCGCTTCTCGAGCTGCTGATCGGCCAGGCCGGGCAGCAGCCGCTGCGCGGGCTGATCGTCGCCAGCACGCGGCCCGACGTCTTCATCGCCGGCGCCGACGTGCGCGAGATCCAGGCGCTGCGCTCCGCGAAGGACGCCGAGAACGCCTCGCGCCGCGGCCAGCGCCTGTTCTCCACCCTCGAGGAGCTGCCGTACCCGGTGGTGGCGGCGATCAGCGGCGCCTGCATGGGCGGTGGCACCGAGCTGGCGCTCGCCTGCCACTACCGCGTCGCCGCCGATCACGCGCGCACCTCGATCGGCCTGCCCGAGGTCCGTCTCGGCATCCTGCCCGGCTGGGGCGGCACGCAGCGTCTGCCGCGTCTCGTCGGGCTGGCGCCGGCGCTCGACGTCATCCTCAACGGGCGCACGCTCGACGCGCGCCGCGCGCGCCAGGTCGGTCTGGTCGACGAGGTCGTGGCGCCCGAGGGTCTGCAGCGCGCCGCCGAGGGAATCCTGGAGGAGGCGATCGAGGGCCACATCCGCCCGCGGCGGCGGCATCCCGACACCTGGCTCGAGCGGGTCAACCCGGCGCGCCGCGTCTCGATCGCGCTGACCGCGCGCGTCGCCCGGCGCCGGCTGGCGGCGCGCGTCGACGAGCGGCACTACCCGGCGCCGTATCGCGCCCTCGAGGCGGCGGTCTTCGGTCTCGGGCACGGCATGGACGCGGGTCTCGCGATGGAGTCGGAGCTCATCGGACCGCTCGCGGTCGGGCCGACCTGCCGCGGCCTGGTCGCGCTCTTCAACCTGACGCAGGCGGCGCGGCGCGACGGCGCGTCGGCGCCCCGGCCCGCGGCGATCCCGGCCGCCGCGGTGATCGGCGCCGGCGTCATGGGAGGCGGCATCGCCTCGGCGCTGTCCCGCGCCGGCATCGCCGTCCGTCTCAAGGACGTCGACCCGGAAGCGCTGGCGAAGGGCGTGCGCGCCGCGGCCGCGCTCGAGGAGGCGCAGCTCCGGAAGCGGCGCATCAGCCGCGCCGAGCGCGACCGTCGTCTCGACCGCATCCTGCCGACGCTCGAGTACACCGGCATGCGGCGCTGCGCCGTGATCATCGAGGCCGTCGTCGAGTCGCTCAAGATCAAGCACCAGGTGCTGCGGGACCTGGAGGCGGCGCTGCCGCCCGGGTTCGTGTTCGCGACCAACACGTCGTCGATCCCGATCGCCGACATCGCCGCCCCGGCGCGCCGCCCGGAGGACGTCGTCGGCCTGCACTTCTTCAACCCGGTCGACAAGATGCCGCTCGTCGAGGTGGTGCGCGGGCCGCGCACCTCCGACCAGACCGTCGCCACGGCCTGCGACCTGGCGCGCCGCATCGGCAAGACGCCTGTGGTGGTCGGCGACGCGCCCGGCTTCCTGGTGAATCGCGTGCTGATGGCCTACCTGGGCGAGGCGCTCCTGATGTTCGAGGAAGGGGCGCAGATCGAGGAGGTCGATCGGGCGATGCTCGAGTTCGGGATGCCGATGGGTCCGTTCGCGCTCCTCGACCAGGTCGGGCTCGACGTCGTCGCGCACGTCGCCGGGGTCCTTTCCTCCGCTTTCGGCGAGCGCGCCCCGCGGCCCTCGGTCCCGCAGGCGCTCAAGGAGAAGGGATGGCTCGGCCGCAAATCGGGTCGCGGCTTCTACCACTACCGGGCCGGCGACCGCGGCGAGCCGGACGGCGGCGCGCGCTCGGCGCCGGACGAAGTCAACAGCGCGGTCTACGGCCTGGTCGGTGGCGGCGGGCGTCACAGCACCGACGCGGCCGCCGCGGAGACGCGGCTGGTCCTGCCGATGATCAACGAGGCGGTGCGCTGTCTCGAGTCGGGGATCGCGTCGCGGCCCGAGGACGTCGACCTCGCCATGGTTCTCGGCACCGGCTTCCCGCCGTTCCGCGGCGGGCTCCTGCGGCATGCCGACTATCTGACCGTGGCGGTCGTGGTCCAGGGACTGCAGCACCTCGCCGACCGTCACGGTCCGCGATTCGCGCCGGCGCGGTCGCTTCTGGAGATGACGCGCGCCGGCCGGCGGTTCTTCGAGGAGTGACCGGGTCTTTCGGGGAGCAACGGGGCGGGGCGCGAGGGAGAGGGTGATGGCGGCGAAGAGCGGTGCTCTGACGAAGACGGGCGAGAAGGCCGGGGCGGGAGAGCGTGAGGGCGCCGCCGAAGAGCGCGGCCGCTCGTTCATGAAGTCGCTCCTCGAGGGGCGGCTCGAGGCCGGGCTGGTCTTCCCGTACCCGCGTCAGGGCGCCGAGGCCCGCGAGACGCTCGACCTCGTCCTGGAGACCTTCCGGGAGTGGGCGGCGGACCACCTCGACGGCGCCGCCATCGATCGGGCCGGGGTCTTCCCGAAGACGCAGGTCCAGGAGCTCGCCGGGATGGGTCTCCTCGGGATGACCGTCCCGGAGGAGTACGGCGGCGCCGGGCTCCCGATCACCTCCTACTGCCGGGTGATGGAGGAGATCTGCCGCCATTGCGCGGCGACCGCCACCATCGTCGGCGCTCACCTCGGCATCGGCAGCAAGGGGATCGTCCACTACGGCAGCGAGGAGCAGAAACGGCGCTGGCTGCCGGCGGTGGCGAAGGGCGAGCTGCTCTGCTCGTATGCCCTCACCGAGCCGGGGTCGGGATCCGACGCCGCGTCGCTGCAGACGCGGGCGGTCTGGGATCCGAAGCGGCGCGTGCACGTGCTGAACGGGACCAAGCGGTTCATCACCAATGGCGGCCATGCCGGCCTGTTCACGGTCTTCGCGCGCGGCGACGTCGGTGGCAAGGACAAGATCAGCGCCTTCATCGTGACCCGCGACCTGCCGGGCGTCGTCACCGGCCGCGAGGAGGAGAAGCTCGGCCTCAAGGGCTCGTCGACCACCGATCTCGTCCTGCAGGACGTGCCGGTGCCGGAGGCGAACCTCCTCGGCGAGCCGGGACGCGGGTTCAAGTACGCCATGGAGATCCTCAACGACGGGCGGATCTCGCTGGCGGCGGGCTCGGTCGGCGTCGCCCGCGAGATGATCGACCGCGCCGTCGCGGGGGCGAAGGAGCGCCGGCAGTTCGGCCGGCCGATCGCCGAGTTCGAGATGATCCGCGGCAAGGTCGCCGAGATGATGACCGGCACCTGGGCGGCCGAGAGCATGGTCTACCTGACCACCGGGCTGGCCGAGCGGGACGGCGTCGACTACTCGCTGGAGTCGGCGCTGTGCAAGATCTTCTCGTCCGAGAACGCCTGGCGCGTGGTCAACCATGCGGTGCAGATCGCCGGCGGCAACGGCTTCATCAAGGAATACCCGTACGAGCGCTTCCTGCGCGACTGCCGCATCAACATGATCTTCGAGGGGACCAACGAGATCCTGCGGGTCTTCGCCGCCCTCTCCGGCCTGCAGCGCGTCGGGGAGGATCTCAAGAAGGTCGGCCACGCGCTGAAAGATCCGATCTCGGAGATCGGCGTCCTGGCCGACTACGCCGTGCGTCACCTGAAGCGCGCGGTCTCGGACGAGGCGTTCCCCGACATCGCTCCGCCGTTGCAGCGCACCGCGGCGCGCGCCGCCCATTACGCCGGCGAGCTGGCGTCCGCCGCGGAGAAGGCGCTGCGGGAGCACGGCAAGGGCATTCTCGAGCGCGAGTTCGTGCAGGATCGGTTGACCGAGGCGGCCGCCGATCTCTACGCCCTCATCGCCTGCCTGTCGCGCGCCAACACCCGCATCCAGGAAGACGGCGCGGCCGCGGCCCGGCGCGAGATCCTCCTGACCCGTACCTTCGGCAACGCCGCCTGGCGCCGCATCCGCCGCAACCTCTACCAGATGGGCAAGAACCAGGACGCCAATCTGGTGCGTGTCAGCGACCTGGCGTACGAGACCGGCGGCTACGGACAGGACTCCCGCTGATGACCTGCGCCGACTGCGGCGCTCAGAGCGCCGAGGGGGCGCGGTTCTGTGTCTCCTGCGGCGCCGGTCTGGAAGCGTCCGCCGGGCGCCGGTCCCAGGCGCCCGCGGAGCCGACCGCGACGCTCTCCGCGATGGCGGCGCCGGCCGGCGGGACCTCGAGCCCCTCCTCGCCGCGCTCGATCTCCTCCGACTCCTCCCTCGACCACGGGCGCTTCCTGCCCGGCACCGTGGTGGCGGAGCGTTACCGGATCGTCGGCCTGCTGGGGCGGGGCGGGATGGGGGAGGTCTACCGCGCCGACGACTTGCGTCTGGGGCAGGCGGTGGCGCTCAAGTTCCTGCCGCCCGATCTGGCCCAGGACCCCGTGCGGCTGGCGCGCTTCCACAACGAGGTCCGGCTGGCGCGGCAGGTGTCGCATCCGAACGTCTGCCGCGTGCACGACATCGGCGACGTCGACGGCCAGCCGTTCCTGTCGATGGAGTACGTCGACGGGGAAGACCTGTCCTCGCTCCTGCGGCGCATCGGCCGGCTGCCGAAGGACAAGGCGGTCGAGATCGCGCGGCAGGTCTGCGCCGGTCTGCAGGCGGCCCACGACCAGGGCGTCCTGCACCGCGATCTCAAGCCGTCGAACGTCATGCTCGACGGCCGCGGCCGCGCGCGTCTGGCCGACTTCGGTCTCGCCGCCGCGGCGGGGCAGGCGGAGAATCCCGGCGCGCGCGCCGGCACGCCCGCCTACATGGCCCCGGAGCTGCTGTCGGGCGGCGAGGCGAGCGCGCGCAGCGACATCTACGCGCTCGGTCTCGTGTTGTACGAGCTGTTCACCGGGAAGCGCGTCTTCGGCGGCAGGACCCTCGCCGAGATCGTCCGCCAGCAGGAGTCGGTCGAGCCGACGCCGCCGTCGACGCTGGTGGAGGACTTCGACCCGGTCGTCGAGCGGGTGATCCTGCGCTGCCTGGAAAAGGACCCGAAGCGGCGGCCCGCGACGGTCGTGGCGGTGGCGGCCTCCCTGCCGGGCGGCGACCCGCTGGCGATGGCGCTGCTCGCCGGCGAGACGCCGTCGCCCGAGATGGTGGCCGCGGCGGGAGAGAGCGGCGCCTTGAAGCCGGTCGCCGCGTGGGCCTGCCTCGCGGCGGTCGTCCTGAGCCTCGGGATCGCCATGACGATGGCGCGCGCCTCGTCGCTTTTGGCGCTGGCGGCCCCGCCCAAGCCCACCCAGGTGCTGATCGACCGGGCGCAGACGATCCTGAAGACGGCGGGGTACGGCGACCCGCCGCAGGGAACCGCCATCACCTACGGATGGCACCGGACCTGGATGGAGCAGATCGCCGCCACCGATCCGAAAGCGAACCGCTGGGAGGCGCTCCAGAATCCGTGGCCGCCGGCGTACTTCCTGTTCTATCGCCAGAGTCCGCGCTACCTGGTGGCGAAGAGCAGCGACGCGATCGTCACCGGGGACGATCCGCCCGCCACGCTTCCGGGCATGGTGAGCGTCATGATCTCCGGCTCGGGCGAGCTCTGGCAGCTCAACGGCGTGCCGCCGCAATTCGAGACCTCCGACGCGAAGGCTCCCGACCCCGACTGGGGCGCGCTGTTCGGCGCGGCGGGCCTGCATCTCGACCAGTTCCATCCCGCCACGTCGCGCTGGCTTCCGGCGGACTACGCCGACGAGCGCCGGGCCTGGGAGGGGACCCGCGCCGAGGCCCCGGAGATCCCGCTCCGTGTCGAGGCGGCCTCCTACCGCGGCCAGCCAATCTACTTCCAGGTGATCTGGCCCTGGACGCGCGCGCTGCGGGCCCGTCCGTTCGAGCCGTCGTGGGGCGAGCGCGTGGGGAACGGGATCATCGTCTTCCTCCTGGCCTGCGCCCTCGCTGGCGGTCTCGCGATGGCGCGCCGCAACCTGAGGCTGGGCCGCGGCGATCGACGCGGCGCGCTGCGTCTCGCCGTCTTCGTCTTCGGGGTCTCGATGTCGGCCGGCGTCGCGCACGCCACCCACGTGCCGGGCGTGAGCGACGAATGGGAGATCCTGGTGCGCCTGATGGGAGAAGCGCTGTTCAGCGCGGCCAGCGCCTGGATCTACTATCTCGCGCTCGAGCCGATCGTGCGCCGGCGCTGGCCGGACACGATCATCGGCTGGACGCGTGTCCTCTCGGGACGTTTCAACGATCCACTGGTCGGGCGGGATCTGCTGGTCGGGGTCCTGGCGGGGACCATCGGGGTCGCGGTCGACAGCCTTCCCGGGATGCTCTATCCCTGGCTCGGCCAGGCCTTGCCGCTGCCGACCGTGGGCGAATTGAACGTCCTGCAGGGGCCGGCCCACTGGGTCGCCATCGTCATGGGCGGTCTGGCCCTCTCCGTGGCGAAGAGCCTCGTCGCCCTGCTTCTCCTGGTGCAGCTCCGCATCTGGCTGCGGCGCGACTGGGCCGCGGGAGTCGGCGTGGCGCTCGTCGTCGCCCTCATCTCGACGCTCTCCGACTCGCCGCGCGTCGATCTGGTCTCCGCCGTCATCGGGATTCTCACCGGCGTGGTCATCGCCTTCGTGCTGGTGCGCTTCGGCGTGCTGGCGCTGGTGGCCACCGATTTCGTGCACACCATCCTGCAAAACTTCCCGGTCGCCGCGCCGTTCGGGACCGGGTACGCCCCGGCCGCGTCGTTCGCCCTCGCCCTCGTGGCGGGCCTCCTCGTCCACGCGCTCCGATCGGTCCTGGCGGGGCGACCGCTCCTCGGAACTCAGGCGGCCTCCCTCTAGCCGGTCGCGCATTGACCAGTCGCGACGCCATTGGCTAGCATGGCCGTGCCGCCGTGACAGTTCGCGCAGGCGCCGCCCGCGACGGGCGGGGAAGGGAGCGAGACGAGTGCGTATCGTGGTCCTGGGGGGAGCGGGCATCATCGGCAGGGCGATCGGGCGGGATCTGGCCTCCGACCGGGCGGTGACGGAGCTGGTCGTCGCCGATCTCGACGGTGACGGGGCACGAAAGGCCGCGGCCTCGTTCGGCCGCCCGGGCGTGACCGCCGCCGCCATCGATGTCACCGATCACGCGGCGCTCGTCAAGCTGATCGCGGGCGCGGGGTGCGTGGTGAATTCGGTGCAGTACTATTTCAATCTGCCCATCATGGAGGCCTGCCTGGACGCCCGGGTGCCGTACATCGATCTCGGCGGCCTGTTCCACACCACGCGCAAGCAGTTGATGCTCGACGAGAAATTCAAGAGCGCGGGGATTCTCGCGGTCCTCGGTCTCGGGTCGTGCCCCGGCGTCGCCAACGTGCAGGCGCGCGTGCTGGCCGACACCTTCGACAAGGTCGAGTCGATCCGGATCTACAACGGCGCCACCCCGGACATGGGGGATTCGCTCGCCTGGGCCTACTCCATCCAGACGATCTTCGACGAGATCACCCTGCCACCGGTCGTCTATCGCGACGGCGAGTTCCGCGACACCGAGCCGCTCGGAGAGGAGGAGCTGTACCGCTTCCAGGAGCCGATCGGCGTCTCCAAGGTGCATCTGTCGCTGCACTCGGAGGTGGCGACCTTGCCGGTGAGCTATGCGTCGAAGGGGATCCGGGAGTGCTTCTTCAAGATCTCCTTCTTCGGCTACTCGGAGAAGGCGCTGCGGCAGCTGCAATTCCTCGCCCAGCTCGGGCTCGCGTCGGGCGAGCCGGTGACGGTGCGTGGCGCGCAGGTGAAGCCGCGCGACGTCCTGATCGAGGTCCTCAAGCGCGCGCCCCAGGTCGAGCGGAAGGGGAGCATCGGCTTCAAGGACATCGTCACCGAGGTGCGCGGCACGCGCGGCGGGAAGCCCGTGTCCGGGCGTGTCGAGACGATCGCCTGGCCGCACAAGGAGTGGAATCTGTCGGGCGGCACCCTGATGGTCGCCTCGCCCCCCGCCATCGTCGCGCGCTGGCTGGCGCAGGGCTCCGTGAAGGCGACCGGCGTTCAGCCACCCGAGCGCGCCATCGACGCCACCCGCTTCTTCAAGGACCTCGCCGACCGCGGCGCCCGCACCACCGTCGACGTCGCGGAGCCGTTCCCGGTCTGAGGGACCGGTTCCCCGGTCGCCGGCTGGATTCCTGGCCGACAGGGCCGAACTGCTGATACCCTAACCTCATCCAGGACATGTCGGCGGGGGGTGCGCCGGCTTCCGGTCAGGCCAGATCGTGACGTACACCGGGCGGGCGGCCATCAACGGGGGAAGGGGACGGACGGGAGTCCGCACTTCACCGCCGGCGCATCGCGTCCGCTTCGAACCCATCCTCTGCACGAGACCTTCGCAGACCAGCAAGCCAATCGACCGCCGGCGGGGGCGGCGCGACTCTGGAAACCGGCCTGCCCCGCGGCGCGAGCGGCGGGACCGGATCGAACCGATGCGCATCGACAGGAGGAGCTCATGAAACAAGGAGAGAGGTTGGACATCATGTTGACGGCGGGCGTGCTGCTCGTCGGCCTGGTTCTGGCCGGTTGCGGTGGCAGCAAGACGCTCAAGACGCTCGAGGGAACGACGGTCACCGACCTGCCGCCGGTGCCGTTGAGCCTCGCGGCGGAGGCCGAGTGCACCACGGCGCGCTACAGCACCCGGTGCGCCGCCGTTCCCTCGGGGACCAACAACTGCGTGGAGCTGCTGCGCGGCGTGTCGGAGATGCAGCTCTCCAAGCTGCTCGGCGAGACGATCCAGAAACAGGTCACCGAGAAAGGGAAACGGACGACCAAGGGGACCGACGAGCTCAAAGGGGTGGTCGGCGAGGACACCACCCGCACCTGGAACTACGAATCAACCATCTCGGGCGACATGAATTTCCGGCGTCACGAGTCGCCGTTGTTCAAGATGGGAGGCGGCCAGGAGTACGCCATGCGCACCTGCGTCGTCATGGACGAGGCCTACTACCAGATCTACATGGACATGGCCGACAAGGCGGCGCACGCCGGCCGCCCTGAGCTCGCGCAGACCTTCGTCGACCTGCGCTCGGAGCGCTACGGCAAGGAGCCGCCCAACCACAAGAAGGTGGAGGATGTCGAGTCCCAGATCGCCGATCACTATCAGGCGCTCTGGAAGATGACCAGCAAGCACTGACCGGGGTCGATGTGGTCCGTCGGGACTGGAGCGGCCGCGCTGCATCTCCGGGAGCGTGGCCCGTCGCGGCGCTGGCATGCGGACTGCTGTCCTCCGTCCTGTGGGCAGCTCCCGCACCGGAGGACGTCGTGACGGACGTCTGCAGCAGCCGGTTCGTCGCCTACGAGGCGGACACGAAGGTCCCGAAGAAACAGCGCCTGTCCGGCCGGGAGCGCGCGGAAGAGCGGGCGTTCCTCGACCTGGCGCAGCAGGCGTTCGCATCGGGGGTCTATCACGAGCGCATGGAGGTCGAGCGCCGGGTCCACGGGGAGAGCGACCATCCTGACGATCCGGGGTTCGACGAGGAGGTCCGGCTGGTGCAGGCGGGACGGAAGTATTACGGCGTGAACGAATTGCTCCACGGCGGGACGTTCCACGCGGAGGGCGACAGCAGCGCGCTGACCGTCTGGTACTGCCTGCCGGCAGAGCGCTTCGAATCGGCGCGGGCGGAGCTGCTCCGCGCGCGCGCCGCCGACGTCGCGCGGATCCGCGACCGGATGTCCGGCCTCGAGCGGGGGCTGGCGCGCGACGACCTGGACTGGGTGGCCGGAGAGATGTCGGCGCTTCTGGGCGAAGTGCAGTCGCGCGTGATGGAGACCGAAACGTACACCTCGCCGCTCACCGGCGACGAGAAGACCTTCCGTGGCTGGCTGGTCCAGTGGCGGACCGAGATCCAGCGCGGGACGGATTACGCCATGCAGCTTCTCGAGGAGGCGAACGACAAGGTGAAGGAGGGGCATCTGAGGGCGGCCGGGGGACTCCTGGATGAGGCCGAAAAGGCCGACCCGACGAACCCGCGCGCGCGCCAGCTCCGGCTGGAGATCGACGACCTGCGCGCGCGGCGGGCCGCGCTCTTGAAAGGCGCCGCCGACAAGGCGGCCGCGGGGAAGATCGCAAGCGCCCGGAGCGATCTCGTCGAGGCCGAACGGATCGACTCGGACGATCAGCCGCCTCTCGTCGCGGCCCGCCAGGCCGTCGAGAGAAGGAGCACGCAGTTTCTGGCGCACAATCCGCGCGTGGCGGGCGATGTCTCTCTCTCGTTCGGGGGACTCGGCGCCGACGTCGAAGGCTCGGCTGATGCATTCGAAACGGCGACAGGCAACGACGCCCATCCGGACCTCCTGCTGACGCTCGGCCTCGGCCTTCGCGTCCGTCTGGGTCGCAACGGGATGTTCCTCGGCTCCGGCGGGTACGGATACAGCGACTTCAAGGCGGACGCCGGCGGCTCGAGCGGCGACGGGCATTACAGGTATGACGAGCTTTCGGCCGGTCTGGGCTTCCGGACGATCCGGACGGAGCGGCGTCATGCGAGCTTCGTCGCTCTCGGCGGCGTCACCAGCGAGCACGTGTCGATCGGCGTCGACGTGCCCGGGTTCGAGACGTCCGACGCGCGTCGCGGAGAGTTCGCGCGCTTCGCCGTCGAATGGCGCCGGTTCTCGATCTTCGTGCAGCACGGATTCGGTTTTGGCGGTGAACAGGACTCGGGGAGCTCATTGGTCCGATGGCACGATGGAACGCAGTTCGGCCTGGCGTTCATCTATTGATCGCGGTCGTGGCGCTGGCGCTGTTGGCCTCCGGGGCGGCGGGGGAGCCGCGCGCGGCGACCGCCGGCGCCGTGTCCGCCGTCCCGCTCGGCCGGGTCCGATTCATCCCGACCGGACAGGACGGCCTGGCCCAGTTCGAGATCTCGGGACCGCCGGTCGCCGGCGTCCTGCATCTGGGGCTGCGACCGCCGCCCGGCTCGCTCCTGGTGACGGAGGACGATCAGGTGCTCGACCCCACCGATCTCGCCGTCGTGGACGATCTTCTCTCCGTCACCTTGAGGGTCGAGGGAGCGGGGCGGCTGTGGGTGGTGACCGGCAGCCCGGCGGAGCGGGCGCTTCAGGTGCTGGCCGTGCTCGAACCGGACAATGACGATCGGGCCGCGGAAGCCGCCGTGCCCTCCGGATTCCCGAGCGAAGCGGTTCTCGGCGCGCTGTCGCGTCTCGGGGGCCGGCGACCCGCCTCCTGGTTCAGCCGGACGCGTCTCGGTCCCTGGCTCGTCCCGCATCGCGAGGTCGACCTTCCGCCCCTCCCGGGCTGTGACGGGGGAGTGACTGCGGCGGGGTTCAAGCCGTGCGCCAGGGAATCGCTGGCGGCGATCTGGGACTGCTTCGCGAACCAGGGGCTGACGACGCGGGCGGTTCCGAGAACGCTGGCGATCTACCTCGACGACCGGATCGCGTACCGCGCCGCGCGCGCCGCGGCGGGCGGGTCGGACTGTTCCCAGGTCCTGACGTTGCAGGCCGACCGCGCCAGCCAGGAACGCGCCGGTCAGATCGTCGCGGCCGCCTTCACGGCGGGCCCCGGCGCCGGGCCGCCGCCGGCGCACCCCGCACCCGCCGTCCCGGGCGCCGCCGCTGCGTTCGGAGAGATCCAGCCCGAGGAAACCGGAATCCCCTCGCGGCGGGAAGCCGAGGTCGGCGGATTCATCGCGGCGCTCGAGGGCTCGTGCGCCGGAGAGAGCCTGGTCGAGGCGTTGCGCGATTCGGGGGAGACCGGTCTCGACACCAAGGTGTCGCTCCTGGTGCACGAGGTGGCCAAAGGCGTCGAAGCGTGGACCGGCCGGCTTCCCGATGAATCGGACAGCCGGCTCATCGAGGCGGCCCGCGCCCTCGAAGGATTGCCGCGGGGACCGGGGTGCGACCCGGTGGTCGCCGTCATGGCGCTGACCGACGAGTGGTCCAGCCGCGTGGCCGAGGGATTGACCACCCATGGCACCGCGGAGCGATTCATCGCGGCCTTCCGGGAGGCCGAAAAGGAACGGGGCGACGATCCGCGCATCTGGCTGCCCGCGCGGTTTCCGCTTCTCTACCGAGACGCGCAGCGCATCCTGAAGTATCTGGCCTGACCCGGGGGCTACTTCCCGTCGGCGATGAAGGTCGCGAGCTGGGTGACCTCGGTGTCCATCTTCACCGACTTGGGAACGCTCGGGACCTTGACCAGGATCTCGGTCTCGGCCTTGAGCAGGGGCTTGGGCACGATGACCGGCTCGCCCTTGCCGAAATCGAAGGTGATCGGGACCATCAGGATCTTGAAGTTCTCCGCGTCCTCCTGACGGAACTTGAGCTTCACGATCTGCTTGCCGTCGGTGTCCGGCGACACGCTCCAGGACCAGTGCACCTTCGGGATCCCCTTGTCGCGAACCCATTGGTCGAAGAAGGGGAACATGTCGTACCCCATCGCCGCGCTCGCCTCGCGCGCCAGCGTGTCGGTGTTGATATTGGTCCCCTTGTACTTGGTCTGGATGGTGTTGACGTATTTCGAGAACTTGTCCCAGCCCATCCAGGTGCGCAGCATGTGGACGACGCAGGGGCCCTTGTCGTAGAGCAGGAAGGTGCGCTCGTTGGGGTGCTCGATCGATCTCGAGCGGTAGGCCGTGCTGATCGTCCCGAACGGGTCGGCGAGCACCGCCCGCTGCCGCCACTTGTCGCGCATCAGCTCGAACCGGCCATGGTCGATCGCCGCGATGACGAGGCTGGCGCTGTACTCGGCCCATGATTCGCTGATCCACTCGTCCTCGTCGCTCGCCCAGCCGATCTGGTGCCCCCACCATTGGTGTGCCAGCTCGTGGTAGACGAACTGGTCGCCGACGCCGCCGCCCCCCATCTTCCCCAGCCCGCCCTGCTCCTCCACGTTGAGGACGTGGACCCCGCCCTCGTCGTCCTCCTCGAGGGTGCTGCCGACCTCGACCGAGCTGACCAGGAGGACGCCGGCGGGGCTCTGCGCGAAGTTGAGGTAGTGCGCCATCTCGGCGATGTCGAGCGAGGCATAGGGGAAGGGGCCGAAGATCGATTCGTACCTCTTCATGCCTTCTGAGATGTTGAACAGGACGCTCTGGGGATTCCCCTTGAAGTGCTGCGTTCCCCCCTGGATGGTCCAGAGGCGGAGCGCGACGTCGCCGCCCCCCGGCGACTCGCGCTTGAAGGTCCCGTCGGTCGCCTTGAAGTCGCCGAAGATGAACGAGGCGAGCTGCACCGGGACGTCGCTCTTCCACCGGCTGCAGTTCAGGTCGCCCTCCTGCCACTCCTTGACCATGTCCCCGGTGCCGGTGGCCTGCAGCGGCTTCTGTGTCTTGACCGTCCAGTCCGTGGTGTACCGCCCGCCCAGATAGCCGATCTTCGGGAACCACGGGAACGAGGTGTAGATGCCATAGGAGTGATCGGTGAGCTGGATGATGGTGTCCTCGGTGATCTTCACGTGGACGACGGTGGAGGCGCCCTTGGGGAGCGCCTTCGGCAGCAGGACCAGGAGCTGGTGCCAGCGATGGATGTACGGCAGCGCCGTCCCCTCCGCGTTCGCGACCAGCGTCGTGTTGACCTGGCGGCCGGGTGTGTCCCAGGTGGCGGCGTCGAGGTTGTTCAGCAGGTCGAACCGGACCAGACGGACCCCCTCCCGCAGCGCCTCGACGGTCAGGTGCGCGTCGAGCTGCACCGCCTTGGTGTTCGGGATGTCGATGGTCATCTCGACGTTGCGCAGCGCCGTCACGTCCTTCGTGTCGGAGGCCGGCATGACGTCGTAGTTCCCCTTGGGGTCGTAGTCCTCGGGGCGGTGGAACCGCGACACCACGGCGTACCAGCGCTTTCCCGCCGCGCCGAGCGCGCGCTCCAGATAGATGCCGTCCTCGATCCGCAGATGCCCGTTGTGCCGGTAGCGGAACCAGGCCTTGCCGTCGCGGGCGAGGACCTCGGCGGTGAAGAACGTGGTGGTCTTGAGCCCGTTGAGAAGGGTCTCGAGGAAGTCGACCTGGAGGTCCTCCGCGTAGGCGTCGATCCTGAGGCGATCGTTCCAGGTGGTCATCGGGTCGCCGGTCGCCGTCCCGGGCTTGCCGCCCGCCCGCAGCTCGCGTTCCGAGTCGTCGTCGAAGCGCAGCACGGCCTCGGTGAAGTTCTCCGCGAAATCGGGGCGGCCATAGTCGGCCTGCATCAGCTTGCGGTCGAAGGTGTTGGGGAGGGTGACGTGGATGCTGCCGCGGCCGGTGAAGTAGGCGCCGGTGATCCTCCCCGCCACCGGCTGCGCCAGATAGATCGTCCCGTCGGCGAGGTTCATCTCCATCGTGTCGCGCTTCAGGACCAGACCGTGCACCGCGAGGGGTTTCTCCAGGTCGAGGCCGACCTTGAAGAAGTCGTCGAACACCAGCCCCATCTGCTCCTGGTTGGCGATCGGCGAGGCCGGGGCCGGCGGCACGCCGGCCGGGGCCGGGGCAGGGGCCGCGGCTGCGGCGGGCGCGGCGGCCTGCGAGGGCGCGGGCGCCGGCTGCTGCGCCGACGCCGGTCGAGCCGCGGGACCCAGGAGGGCCAGCAGAATGGCGATCCGTGCCAGGGCGACCGGAAGACCCGCGCGGCGCGGTCGGGGCGCGGCGGGATCGGGTGGCGCGTCGGTCGGCACAGCGGGACGGGCCGTCGTTCGTGACATTCAGAGCCTCCTTCGCTGCGTTGCCCGAGATTCTACCATCCGGTCGCGGCGCACGCCCCGGGCGGGAAGGGAGCCGCGCCGGGAGGGTCCCCGAACCCGATGCTATAATCCGCCCCCCGAGCGGAGCCATGGACTACGAACCCATCATCGGACTCGAGGTCCACTGCCAGCTCCAGACCGAGACGAAGATCTTCTGCGGCTGCCCGACGCGGTTCGGGGCGCCGCCGAACACCAACGTCTGCGAGGTCTGCCTGGGGATGCCCGGCGTCCTGCCGGTCCTGAACCGCCGCGCCGTGGAGTTCGCCCTGCGCGCCGGGCTGGCGCTCGGCTGCGACATCCAGCCGGTCTCGGAGTTCAGCCGCAAGAACTACTTCTATCCCGACCTGCCGAAGGGGTATCAGATCTCGATGTACGACCGGCCGCTGATGCTGCGCGGTCATCTCGACATCGAGGCGCACGGCGTGAGCAAGCGCGTCGGCCTGACCCGCATCCACATGGAAGAGGACGCCGGCAAGCTCCTGCACGAGGGGTTCCCCGATTCGGCGACCCGGTCGTACGTCGACTTCAACCGCTCGGGGGTGCCGCTCATCGAGATCGTCTCCGAGCCCGAGCTGCGCTCGCCGGAGGAGGCGCACGCCTACTTCTCGACCTTGCGGGCGCTCCTGGTCTGGATCGGGATCACCGACGGCAACATGGAGGAAGGGTCGCTGCGCTGCGACGCCAACGTGTCGCTGCGTCCCAAAGGACAGACGGCGTTCGGGACCAAGGCCGAGCTGAAGAACCTGAACTCCTTCAAGTTCGTGCAGGCGGCGGTGGCGCACGAGATCGAGCGGCAACGCGGCGTGCTCGAGTCGGGCGGGAAGGTGGTGCAGGAAACGCGCCTGTATGACCCGAAGCAGGACCGCACCGTCGCGATGCGCTCCAAGGAGGAGGCGCATGACTACCGCTACTTCCCCGAGCCCGACCTGCCGGCCTTGACGGTCGAGCCGGCCTGGATCGAGACGGTCCGCCGGGCGCTGCCGGAGCTCCCCTGGGCGCGTCGCGCCCGGTTCGTCGCCGAGCACGGGCTGAAGGAGCAGGACGCCCAGGTGCTGACCACGGAGCGCGCGCTGGCCGACTACTTCGAGGCGACCGTCGCGGCGGGCGCCGGCGCGCGGGGCGCGGCCGCCTGGATCCTCAACGAGGTCCTGCGCAAGACCCGCGAGGACGCCACGCCTATTGCCGCGGCCGCCCTCGAGCCGAAGCGGCTCGCCGGTCTCGTCGGGTTAGTCGACGGCGGGACGATCTCCGGCAAGATGGCCAAGGAGCTGTTCGAGGAGGTCTGGGCGTCGGGGAAGGACCCCGCCGTGCTCGTCCGCGAGCGGGGGCTCGCCCAGGTGAGCGACGAGGCGGCGCTCGCCCGCGCGGTCGACCAGGTCCTGGCGGCGAATCCGGGGCAGGTGGCCTCCTACAAGGCCGGCAAGACCGGAGTGCTGGGATTCTTCGTCGGCCAGGTGATCAAGTCGACCGGGGGGAAGGCCAACCCGGCGCTGGTCAACAAGCTCCTCAAGGAGCGCCTCGACTGATCCAGCTCTTTCACGTCACGCGGCGTTACGGTCCCGGCGCGCCCGCGCTGTCGGACGTCAGCCTCCAGGTGGAGCGCGGGGAGTTCGTCTTCCTGACCGGCTCCAGCGGCGCCGGCAAGACCACGCTCCTGCGCCTGTTGTTCCGCGACGACGTGCCGACCTCCGGCCAGGTCCTGGTCAACAACGAGAACCTCGCCAGCATGCAGCTGTCGCGCGTGCCGTACCTGAGACGCCAGATCGGCGTCGTCTTCCAGGACTTCAAGCTCCTGCGCCGCAAGACGGTGTTCGAGAATGTCGCTTATGCCACCCAGGTGATCGGCCTGCCGCCGAAGGAGCAGCGCCGCCGGACCTATCACGTCCTGGAGATGCTGGCGCTGAACCACCGGCTGCGGCACTACCCGGAGCAGATCTCGGGCGGCGAGCAGCAGCGGGTGGCGATCGCGAGAGCGCTGGTCAACCGGCCGCTCCTGCTCCTGGCGGACGAGCCGACGGGCAACCTCGACCCCGACCTGTCGCTGCAGATCGTCGAGCTGTTCAAGGAGATCAACGCCCAGGGGACGACGGTCTTAGTCGCCACGCACGACCGGGATCTCATCAAGAGGATGGCGCGCCGCGTCCTGACGCTGTCGCACGGACGGCTCCTGACGGGAGGGGAGTGATGGCGCCGGTGCAGGCGTTGCGGCACTGTCTGGTCGAGGCGAAGGACGGACTCGTCCGCCATCCGGCGCTGACCGTGCTGGCCGCGCTGGCGATCGCCGTGTCGCTGTACGTCTTCGGGGGCTTTCTCCTGGTGGCCTTCAATCTCGGAGTGCTCTCCACCCAGCTCGCGGGGGAGATGGAGGTGCAGATCTACATGAAGGCGGGCGCCAGCGAGCAGGAGATCGCGGCGCTGCGCGGCTCGCTGATCGGCGACGAGGCGGTGGCGCACGCGCGCTTCGTGACCGCGGAGGAGTCGCGCCGGAGGTTCGAGACGCGCTTCCCGGGGTTGAAGGATCTGCCGGGCGAGGTCGGCGGCGAGATCTTCCCGCCCGCGTTCGAGGTGGTGCTGCGCCCGAGCTACCAGGACGCCGACGCGGCGGAGCGTCTGGCCCGCGTCTGGAGACGCGCCGCCGGCGTCGAAGAGGTTCGATTCGACCGCGCCTGGTTCGAGCGGCTGGCCGCCCTGCTCTCGCTGCTGCGCAGCGGCGGGTACGGCGTCGGCGCCCTGCTCCTGGCGGCCGTGATGGTGACGACCGGGGCGGTAGTGCGGCTGACCGTCCTGGCGCGGCGCGAGGAGATCGACATCATGAAGCTGGTGGGGGCGACCGCCGCCTTCATCCGCGCCCCGTTCCTGTTCGGGGCCGCGGCCCAGGGACTGGCGGGCGGTCTGGTCGCCCTGGCGGGTCTGCGTCTGACCTGGAGGCTGGTGATCCGCTCCACGCCGTTCCACGACAATCCGATCATGTCGATGGTCGCCGGGCGCTTCCTGCCGCCCGCCACCTCCACGGCGTTAGTCGCGGCCGGTCTCGTCCTCGCGACGGCGGCCGCGGCGCTGTCGCTGCGCCGGGCCGGGGCCGCCCCGCCCGGTTCGTGATCGGCCGTCCTCAATAGTCGATGGCGATGTAGAACTGGCTGATCGTCCCGCTCTTGTGGTTCGGATCGGGGATCCGCTTGCGGTCGGTCGACAGGGTGCAGGTCCCGTCGCCGGAGACGTCGCACACTTCGATGGTGTTCTCGAACTGGCGCGCGAACGCCCAGGTGAGCTGGAAAGGTCCAAGCCAGACGTTGAAGCCGGTGCCGTAGGAAGCGCGGCCGTCGCCCAGCTCGTCGTTCTTCGAATCCCAGAACGAGAATTTCCGGCGGATGAAGTCGGTGCAGCCGGGGTTGGCGCAGAAGACGACGTTCGGGTTCAGCACCCCGTTGTTCGCCGGGGTCAGGTAGAAGCCGACCTGGGGGTGCGCGAAATCGCCGCCCCCGAACCAGGCGCTGCCCATGTCGAAGAAAAAGAATCCGCGGATGTCGCGCAGGACGCCGATCGGAAACGCCAGCGCGTCCACCAGCGGAAAGCGGAACTCGAGATTGGCGAACGCGACCCGGCTGCCGAACATCTCGCGGAAGTCGTAGCCGCGCAGATAGTTCAGGCCACCCAGCGAGTAGACGCTGTATCCATCCCCCTGGCTGATGTACGACGCGACCCGCAGCGCGAACAGCGAGCGGGCCGTGACGTGCCGGTAGAGACGGTAGTCGAGGCTGGTGTTCAGGAAGGTCCCGGTCTGGAACACGCCGGTGTCGCCCGACGAGTTCATGACCGGCGCCCACTGCTGCGCCACCTGATAGCGCTGACCGTGGAACGGCCCCCATTCCTTGTAACGCGTCGTGTCGCCGTCGAAGCTCCAGCCGACGAACGGGAAATTCTCGTCGATCGAATCGAACACCGTGCCCTGGCTGGTGGAGAACGGCCGTGTGCTGCTGCGCTTGAAGTAGCCGGTCTGCGCGCCGAACCGGTAGTAGCGGTTGAACGGCCAGCTCATGCTGACGCCCCCGCCGGTGCTGCTCGACGCCTGGGTCTCTCGGGCGGTGGCCCCCGTATTGGCCGACTGGACGATGTAGTAGTCGCGGTAGTCGACCGCGAACGCGCCCCAGTTCAGCCGCTTCTTCATGTTCATGTACTGGAAATAGAAGTTCGAGAAGGTGGAGACCGACTGGAAGTTGAACAGCATCCGGCGGTCGCCGAGCAGGTCGGAGAGCAGGACCTGGGCGTTGCCGAGCACGGTGCCGTCGTTGGCCACCCCGACCAGGACGGTGGGGGCGTTCTCGATGTGGAAGTGGATCTTGTCGTACGGCACCTTGGCCGAATCGTCGAGCGTGAGACGCAGGGGCGGCTCGAACGGCTGCAGGTCGGGCGGCTCCTTCACCTGGTCGGCCGCGCGCTGCACCGCCTCCGGCGCGCCCGGGTTCAGCCGATAGACGCGCAGCCGCCCCTGGGTGTAGGCGGCGTACGCCACCGAGCCCCGTCCCCCCTCCTCCGGCAGCTCGAGCGGATTGAAGGCGCCGCCGGCCAGGCTGGTGAGGCGCGTGACGTCGCCGCTCTCCAGCGCCAGGGCGTAGAGGTTGTAGATCCCCCCGTCCTTGTCGCTGGTGTAGTAGATGGTCTTCGCGTCGCGCGAGAACGAAGGCTGCAGGTCGTCGCTGTCCCCGAAGGTCAGCTCCACCTTGCGCGCCGGGTCGTTGGCGTCGACCATGAAGATCTTGGTGTAGGGGCCGATGCGCCGGTTGTAGAGCACCTGGGACCCGTCCGGCGACCAGGCCGGGTTGCTGTCGAAGAACGAGTCCTGCGTGAGGTTCTTCGTCGCGCCGGTCTCGAGGTTGTAGGTGAAGATGTCGGTCACCCCGTCCTTGACCCCCTCGAAGGCGATGATGTTCTGGTCGGACGACCAGGAGGGCGACAGCTCGTCGTCGATGCCCGGAATCGACACGCTTTTGACGAGATTCCCGGTCACGGCGCTGTGGATCAGCAGGACGCGCTCGTTCTCGCGGCGCGCGAAGAACGCCACCCGGTCCCCGTCGGGCGACCAGGTGATGTCTTTCTTCCCCTGGAAAGCGCCGTAGACCAGCGATTCGTACTTGTTGGTGAACCCCTTGGTCAGGGGACGGAAGACCCTGCCGTCCTTGGCCGACAGGATCGCCACGTCGAGATCGCCCCAGCGCGTGGTCATCACCGCCAGGAGCTCGCCCGACGGCGACAGCGCGGGAGAGAAGTTGACCACGTCCTCGTCGCCCGGCCTCTTCTTGGCGATCTCGTGGCCGTAGTCCTGCGGCTCCTTCTTCTCCAGCAGGATCGGCAGGTATTTCTTCTGGAGGTACTTCCTGAACTGCCGGTCGAACTCGTCGCCGTCGATCCCGAAGGCGTCCTTGATCGGCTTCTCGATGTTGTTGGTCAACAGGCTCCGGCGGAACTCCGCGATGAAGGTCCGCAGGCCCTCCTGCCCGTACTTTTCCTCGATGAAGGCGAAGGCGGCGTTGCCGAACCGGTAGGTCAGGAAGTTGGTCACCTGGACCCGGTGGATCGGCGGGATGAGGCCGTAGATCACCGCGTCGCGGACGATCATCTTGTCGAGGGACGACTCGTCCTGTGCCAGGTAGCTCGCCATCCCCTCCATCACCCAGCCGGGCGTGTTGGCGCGGAAGGCGCGCGAGATCGACTCCTGGAACAGGATGCTGAACTGGAAGACGTGCGTCAGCTCGTGCCCGAACAGGGTGTACAGCTCGTCGGGCGGCAGATCGATCGGGACGACCATCCGATCCGCGATCGGCTCGGAGAACGCGGCGACGTATTCCGGGATGAAGCCGAGCTCGATGTTGGTCTGCTCGAACTCCATGTGGGTGCGGTAGAGGATCAGGTTGATGCGGAACCGGATCTCGTGGTCGAGGATCTGGGACAGGCGCGTGTACTGCGATTCGGCGAAGGAGACCGACTGCTGCAGCATCGGCTCCTCCTCCGGGTAGTAATAGATGTCGAAGTGCGGCGACTTGTAGATCCGCCAGTCGAAGTTCTGGTAGGCGATCTTGTTTTTTCCGAACGGGAAGAGGGGCGAGGAGCCCAGGGTCAGGGCCGCGAGGAGCGCCAGGATCAACCGCGATGTCCGCACTGAAGCCTCCGGCGCCCGCACCGGTCGGGTCCGAACCCCGATCCTACTCGTTGAACAGCGTTCTCTGCACCTGCCGCTGGCGGGGGGCGACGAGACTGCGGATGTCGTCGCCCATCTGCTCGTACATGTCGAACAGACCCGAGAGGCGATCGAATCCCTTGCCGTTGTAGGTCTTGTCGCCGTTGAAGTGATCCTCCCAGGCCAGCTCGCCGCCGGCGCCGCGCACCAGGAACAGCCTCAGGTCGAGCAGGAACGCCTCGCGATCGACGAACCGCGTCCGTCGGATCCGCTGACCGGTCATCGGAGAGATCTCGTCCATCTGGACGTACCCGGATCGATCGGCGGTCTTGAACGACGTCTCGCCCGCGATGATCAGGTCGGCGTGATAGGTCTCGGCCAGCCGGTGCCAGAACCCCGTGTTGGCCAGGAGATCGCGGATCGGCTGCTCCGGAAGCGCGGGGGGCTCGACGTCGATCATGTCGAGCCCGGCCTTCTCTTTCAGGTCGTGACGCAGCACGCCGACCAGCTCGTGGCTGAGATCGAACTCCGGCACCTCCTCGTCGACGATCATCTGCGTGACCAGCACGCGCCGGATGCCGGTCATGTCGACCTTGGCCGGTTGCGGGACCAGAAGGCTGACGTGCACCACGTCCGATTTCGCCAGCGCCGCGGGCACCCAGAACGGCGCCGTCGCGAGGATCCCCGCGGCCAGGAGGAGCATGGCGGGCACGGCCGCGGCACGGGGAACGGCCCTCCGCGCGGGCGCGCCGCCGGCGCCGGACCGGGCCGCCGTCTCTCGATTCGGGTCGAATGACACAGACACCGGCTATCGCCCGCCCGGCGGAGGCGCCGCGGGGGGGGCGGCGGGCGCGGCGGGCGCGCCCGCGTCCGGTGTCTTGATCTCGGAGTGCATCTGCAGGAACGACTCCTGGTTGTCGCGGATCTCGCGGCTGTCGGGCGCCAGCCGGCGCGCCTCGCGATACTCGCGGTCGGCATCGGCGAAGCGTCCCAGGCTCTCGTAGGCGACGGCGAGATTGTTGCGCAGGCGCGCGTTCGACGCATCGTCCTTCGCGGCGCGCTCCCAGCGCGACACCGCCTCCCGCCAGAGGCCCTGGCGCGCCGCCTCCACCCCGAAACGCATCAGCTGCTTGGGAGTGAGGTCGGAGGCGGCCCGGGCCTGGATGGCGATCAGCACCAGCAGGAGGACGGCCGCGGGCCGGAGGAGGCGATGGTGAGGAATGCGACCGAACATGCCGGCGGAGCGCCTCGGGCGCCGCGCTTCCGTCGGGGCCAGCACGCCGCGGGGGAGCAAGAGGGCGGGAGTATAGCCGAGCGCACCGCCTGTTTCAACGAATCGGCGGCCGATCCGGCGGCGGAGCGCCCCCGGGCCGCGTGTCGAGGTTGACAGGTCTCCGGTTGCCAATAGATTATCTTTCGGCTGCCGGAACCCGCAGGGTCCGGGTCGCGCCGTCAGGGGGCGGGATCACCCGTGTCGCGCATCACCAAGGACTGCTTCGGAACCGTGATCTCCACGCTCACCAAGATGAAGGAGTGCGTCCGCTGCGAGCTTCTGGCGGAATGCCGCTCCATCAACTGGCAGGCGCAGGAGGGCGCCTCGCCGCCTGTTGTCATGCGTCGCGGCGGGCCGGCCTCCGGCACATCCGAGCCTCCCGCATCGCGCGACGACCAGGACTCGGACGCCACCTCCCGCGCCAGCTGACGCTCGCGCCGCGATCCCGATTTCGAATCGTTCAGGGAAAGGCCAGGGTCTTCGGCGCCTGGACCGCGAGATCGGGCTGCCGCACCGCCAGGTCGAGCGCGTGCCAGCCGGCGCGCCCCGGCTCTCCCGGCATGAAGGTGAGCAGGTAGCGATTGCGCAGCGCCTCCGAGAGCGCGTGCAGCGCCTGCGGCACGGCGGCCAGGTCCGGCGCGAGGAGAACCTGTCCGCCGCTTCTCGCCGCCGTCTCCCGGAGGACCGGTGGGACGCGCGCCTCGCCGGGACCGACGGCGACGACGTAGACGGTGGCCTTGGCCCGCAGCGCTTCCTCGAGACCGGCGGCGAGCGGCTCGTCCTCCGCCGGCGCGGTCTGGGAGGGCTTCTGCTCCGCGGGCACCGGTAGCGGCCCCTTCGCGCCCGGCGGCGGCGTCTTCGGCCCCGGCGGCGGTGCTGTGGGTCCCGCCGGTGCTTCCGGTCCCGCCGGTGATCCGGCTTCCGGTGCCGCCGGGGGTGCGACCGCGATCACCAGGAGCAGGACTCGCGGGTCGCGCCGGTTGTCGAAAAGACGCGCGGCCGCCGCGAGATCGGCCCCCAGCGAGCCGGCGCCTTCCGGCAGGCCGGTCCGCATCGCCGCGGCCAGCGTGGCGGGCGGCACCCAGACGGGCGAGGCGTTCGTGTCGGCCTTCGCGTCCGTGTTCGCGGCTTTTTTCGTGTCCGACTCCGTGCCGGCTTTCGCGTCGGGTTTCGCTTTCGCGTCGGGCTTTGCGTCGGGCTTCCGGTCGGCCTTCACGTCGGCTTTCGAGTCGGCCTGCGGTTCGGCGGCCGCGGCGGAGCCCGGCTTGTCCGCCCAGCCGGCGATCGCCGCCGCCTGGTGATCCGGTAGCTCCCGCAGGAAGGAGGCGAGCGCGGCTTCGGGATGCTCGGAGCGGATCCTTGCGTCGATGACCAGCGCCAGGGAGGCCGGGGAGGGTCCCGCCGTGAAGTGCACGATGGTGCGCCGCTCGCCATCCTCGGTCAGGACGAAATCGCTCGCTCCGAGAAGCGTGACCGGCCGGCCCGCCGCGTTGCGGACCACCGCCGCGATGGTCGCCACGGCCCCGGCGGCCCCTTCGGTCACGTCGACGGAGCGCGAGACGAAGGAGACCTTGGCGCGGCGTCCCTCGTGCGTCAGGGCCCGCACCTCGACCACGTGACGCCGGATGTCGGACCCGAAATCGTGGTCGCAGGAGTACGGCTCGCCCTGGGCGACCAGCAGCAGGCGGCCGTCGACGAAGAAATCGACCTCCTCGATGGCGTCGGCGCGGGGGATAATCGCCTCGATCTTGAGCGTCTGCCGCCCGGTCAGGTAGGGATCGGACGGGCTGACGAGGGCGATCGAGAAGCCGCGGTCGTCCTTGCTGCGCGGCGCCGCGGCGAAAGCCGGCGACGCCGTCGCGACCGCGAAGAGAATCGCGAGCAGGGCGGCGCCCGCGACCGGAATGCGGGCGGGAACGTCGCGATCGGGCATGAAGGGCTCCGGAAGAGGGCGGCCGCGCGGCCGGCCCGCCCAAGATAGGGGGCGCGCCGCCGTCGGTCAAGGGCGCGCGGGGCGCGGGGAGGAGACGCTGGCGACCGGACGGGAGAGCCCCCCCAAAGCGGTGCGGCCGATCAACCGCCTCGACGCGGTCCTGACGGCGCCTCCCTCCAAGAGCGCGACGCAGCGGGCGCTCGTCGCCGCGTCCCTGGCGCGCGGCGTCTCGCGTCTCGTCGGGCCGCTCATGGCGGACGATGCCGCCCACCTGGCGGCGGCGCTTCGTTCGATCGGCGTGGGGGTCGTGATCGACGGCTCCGGTCCGGGTCTGGTCGCGGAGATCGACGCGACGCGAGGCGTCTCCCCGGCCGGCGCGCCGCTCCAGGTCGGCGACGCCGGAACGGCGATGCGCTTCCTGACCGCCCGTCTGGCGGGCGAGCGGGCCGAGTTCGTCATCGACGGCGATGCCCGCATGAGCCAGCGGCCGATCGAGGACCTGGTGGCGGCCCTGCGGGCTCTGGGGGCTGCGGCGTCGTGCGTCCGCGACAATGGCTGCCCGCCGGTGCGGGTCGGAGGTCTGGGGCTTCGCGGAGGGCGCGCCCGGCTGCCGGGTGGCGTCAGCAGCCAGTTCCTCTCGGCCTTGCTGATGGCCGGCCCGATGGCGGAGACCGGTCTGGAGATCGAGATCGAGGGGACGCTGGTCTCGCGCCCCTATGTCGACCTCTCCATCGACATGATGCGGCGATTCGGTGTCGCCGTCGTCGCCGACGGCCCCGGGGGAGAGGCGCGCCGCTTTCGTGTGGCGCCCGGCCAGGCCTATCGTGCCGGAGAGGTCGTCATCGAAGGGGACTGGTCCTCGGCCTCCTACCTGTTCGCCGCGGCGGCGATCGTCCCCGGACGTATCGAGGTCCGGGGGCTCGGGAGCGACTCGCTCCAGGGGGACGTGCTCTTCCTGGAGCGGCTGCGGGAGATGGGTTGCCAGGTCGAACGCCGGCCGGAGGCCGTCGTCGTCGAGGGTCCGGAACGGCTGCGCGGCATCGATGCCGACCTCGGCGGGATGCCGGACGTGGCGCCGACCCTGGCCGTCGTGGCGCTCTTCGCCCAGGGTGAGACGCGGATCGCGGGCGTGCCGCACCTGAGGTTCAAGGAAAGCGATCGGATCGCGGCGCTCTGCGCCTCGATCGTGCATCTGGGTGGCGAGGCCGAGCCGGCGCCGGACGGGCTGCGCATCCGACCGCGACCTCTGCGCGGGGCCGCGATCGACCCGCGCGCCGATCACCGGATCGCGATGGCCTTCGCGGTCGCCGGGTTGCGCCTGCCGGGCGTCGTGATCCGGGATCCCGGCTGCGTCTCCAAGTCGTACCCCGGGTTCTGGGACGATCTCGACCGGATGTCGCGCGCATGAAAAAAGCCCCGCGGGGGTGCACCCCGCGGGGCTCGGTGATGCGACTGCGGGCCGGCGTTAGAAGCGGAGCCGGACCTGACCGTACAGGCGCTGCGCGGAGTCGTCCGGAACGGCGCCACTCGCGGTGAGGGCATCGCCCGGGCTGAGCTCCGAGTAGGCCGCCTGGAAGGCGACGTTCTTCGAGTAGTTGAAGCCGTACCAGATGTCGATGGCCGTCCCGAGGGCGTCGCCGTCCGGGCTGCCCTGGTCGTCATCCGCCTTGTAGTCCCAGTAGGCGACGCCGATTTCGTGGCGGTCGCCAAAGTGGCCGTCGTAGCCGACCGACCAGGCCTTCAGACCGAACCCGGTGCCGACGCCACCGCCGACCAGAGTGGAGAAGGCGCTGACCTGGAACCAGTCACCCATGCCGGTGCGGCCGTGGATGTCGCCGTACAGCGGCGCGAAGCCCTCGAACTTGTCGGTGGAGGTGGGGTCGTCGCCGCTGGCGTACTCGTACTTGCCGTAGATGCGGTGCATGTTCTTCTTCGACTTGAAGTTCCAGCCGACGAGGGCCTCGCCGGCCTTGCCGTTCGCGTCGAGGTCGGTCACCACTCCAGCCGAGGCGCCGCCGGCGATCTTGCCGGCCTGCATCGCGTACTCGACGTTCCAGATCAGGCCGCCCTTGTTCCAGTTGTCGTTGAAGAAGCGACCGCCGAACGTCTGCCACGATCCGCCCAGGCCGCGATCGTTGATATCCATCAGGTAGGCGTCGACGCCCCAGGTCTTGTGGATCGGGAACGTGACGTAGCCGCCGAAGAAGTCGACGTTCGCTCCGTTGCCGGCCAGCCCGGTCAGGCCGGGAGGCAGGTCGCCGAACGCGTTGCCGCCGCCGTTGAAGAACGACGAGCTGTCGTACGGCCGGGTGTACCAGGCCTTGATGTCGACTTTCTTCATGTGCCACATCCCCACGACGCCGTCGTGGGAGATGCCGGCGTACCACTCCTCGTCACCGAGGAGGAACTTGTTTCCGGCCACGATCTCCTGACGGCCGATGCGCAGGCTGAACGACTTGCTCCAGAGCTCGTTCAGGGTGACGTACCCCTGGTAGAGACCCGTGTCCTGGAACGTGCCGTTGCCCGCCCACCGGGGATTCTGGCTGGTCGGGGCTCCGAGGCCGCTGACGAGGAAGCTGGAGTCCCCCCCACCGATCCCGGTCGACTGCACCTCGATGTAGCCGTCGACGTTCTTGGTGAACTTGCCCTCGACCGCGATGCGCACGCGATAAGGCCAGAAGAGACCGCCGTCGGTGGTGTCGTTGTCGAAATCCGTCGCGTTGTTGTCGTACTCGCCCCGCATCCGGACTTCGCCGTGCACCGTGAACGGCTTGTCTTCCTGGGCGAAGGCCTGTGGCGGCGCCAGAACGAGCGCCAGGCCGACGATCAGGAGAGCAGCAAACAGATACTTCTTCATTCCGCGTTCTCCTTTGAAAGGGTTAACTGCTGGATGCACACAAACCACTCCCGAGCCCCTCGATCCCCACTTCGATCTTCGTAAGATTCGACTTGCCGGGTCCGGGCGAGCACACACAGAGCCCGAACCGAACCTGCGGCCACTGCAAGCAAGCTGCCACCGTCGTCCTGGCCGTCGAATGATGCGCAGCGGACAGCACCAGAACGACTTAGGTCACGATTGGCGATTTCAGATTGGGTAATGCGAGAGGCCCACGCGATCCAACTTCGTGGATATTGGATGGATATTCGGAAATCCGGACGTAAGGATTCTCCTGACGCGGTCCCGGCGAAATTTGACGATCGCCAGTCCGGCAATTATATAGAGAGCGTGTCCCACTGCGGGCTGGATCGAGCCGCGCGCGATCTTGTAGGATGCGCTTTTACGACCTGCCCGGCTGACAATTTCGATTGATACGAGGAGGTCTTCATGTCCCGTAACGTCCTCTTGGTTCTGGTCCTCGGAGTGTTGGTCGCGGCGGTGCCCCTGGCTGGTTGTGGCGGACAGGGTTCGAGCCCGCAGGCCCCGGTGGCCGATCAGCAGGCGCCGCCGCCGGCCGGCGATCAGCCAACCGAGCCGCCCCAGCAGGCGGCCGCCCCGGTACCCCAGCCCCCGCCGCCCGCGCCGAAGGCGAGCAGGCCGTCCGCGTCGCACGCGAGCGCCATCCCCGAGGAGGCCCCCGCCGCGGCGCCGGTGCCGCCCGCGCCGCAGATGGTGACCTTCACCATCCCCGCGGGGACCCAGTTCGCGGTCGGCTTCGGCTCGGAGATCACCTCCGAGACCGCGGCTTCGGGAGATTCTGTGGTGGCCACTCTCAAGCAGCCGATCATCGTCGGCGATCGGGTCCTCTTCCCGCAGGGGAGCCAGGTTCACGGCACGATCAGCGACGTGAAGTCGGCCAAGAAGGGATTCAAGGACACCGGCGGGGCGCTGTCGATTCAGTTCAGCTCGATCGTCGCGCCCGACGGAACCAAGGCCGCCATCGCCGCGGCGATGACCAAGGTGGCGGAGGGCAGCGCCGCGAAGAAGGGCGCCATCATCGGCGGCAGCGCCGTCGGCGGAGCGCTCCTCGGCCGGATGCTCGGCAAGAACACCGCGGGCAGCGCCGCGGTGGGCGCCGCCGTGGGCACCGCCGTCGCCGGGACCACCAAGGGACGCGAAGCGGTGATCAAGCCCGAGGACGACCTCCAGCTGTCGCTCGAGCAGAACGCCAAGGTCGCCGTCAAGCGTTAGGCGAGACTCTCTCAGCGGGCCCCGGTCAATCGACGCGGGGACCCGTCTGCGCGCTGAGGAGCTGCTGGAAGCGGGGCAGGCGGCGCAGCCTCTCGAGGTCCGGCTCGGAGGCCGCCTGGTCGGCTGGAAGATAACCGGCCGCGCGCGCGTTCTCGAGACAGGCGAGACTCCGATCGCGCTCGCCGGCGAGGGCGAAGGCCCGCGCCATCCGGTAATGCGCCGCGCCCGGGGCGCGCGCGGGCAGGCTCACCGCAACCTGATCCAAAGCCCGGCCCGTCTCGGTGGTGGCGGGGATGGTCCGCCGGCCACCGTCCGACTGCAGGCGCGCCAGGAGAAGCGCGGTGTCGGCGAGCTCGATCGACTCCTCCCGCGGATCCCTGCCCGCGAGCGCCGCTTCGAGCGCCCGCGCACCGGCTTCGCGGCTCCCGGCGCGCGCCAGCCGATCGGCGCGGCGGCGCGCCAGCTTCAGCGGCGCCATAGGTCGCGAGCAGGCTTCCTTGAGGAGCGCGTCGACCCGCGCCGGCCGGTCCTGCTTCTCGAAATAGTCGGCCAGGTCGCCGTAGGCCCGGAACATCACCTCCCGCCCCCGGGCCGGACCGTCGTAATCGGATGGCACCCGCCCGATCAGCGTGCTCAGGAAGTACTCGGCCTCCGGGGCCCGATCGAGGTGCAGCAGGGCGTAGCCGCGGGTGTACAGGCTCAGGAGGGTCGGCAGCGCGTCGTCCTCGGGAAGCTCGACCTCATCGAGGAAGGTGAGTGCGGTTTCGTATTCGCCGGCCAGCGCCTTCATGGCTGCGGCCCCCTGGAGGGCCCGGGTGCGGGCGAACGAGAACTTGTCGAGGACGGTGTCGTACGCCTTCGCGGCGCGGCTCCAGTTGCTCGACCGGGAGAGCGCCGCCGCGGCCCCGAGCTGCGGCAGGACCGATTCGTGATCGAGGTCGGCCGCCTGCCCGAACATCCGCATGGCGCCCGCCTGGTCCCCCGACTCGCGCAGCGCTTCGCCGAGCGCCACCAGGACCCGCGGCGCATCCGGCTGGAGGGCGGCCGCCCGCCGGCAGGATGCGAGGGCCGCGTCGACGTCGAGACGCTGGCGCTCGACGATGCACAGCGCGAGATGCCCGGCCAGCTCGTCGGGACCGAGCTCGGCGGCCCGCTGCGCCTCGGCGCGGGCCGGCGTGAGGGCGTTCGAGATGGCGAGCGCCGAGGCCAGCGCGGCGTGCGCTGTGGGGCTGTCGGGCGCCAGCTCCACGGCGCGTCGCGCCTCCACGAGCGCCGATTTGAGCCGCTCCGGAGTCTGGTCGAGGCCGAGCGCGTAGAGATAGACCGAGGAACGGGCCAGGGCTTCGTACGCCGGGGCCGAGCCGGGCTCGGCTTTCACGACCTTCAGCAGCAGCCGCCGCGCCTCCGCCTGATCCTCGGGGCGGGGGCGGTCGACCAGCAGGAGCGCGCGGCGCGTGTAGGACGCCGTCTCCGGATCGCGCGTCTCGCGCGGAGGGGGAGCGGGGAAGGGCGCCGGCTCGCCCGCGGGCGCCTGCGTCGCGGGCGCCTGCGCCGCGGTCGGCACGACCGGATCGGCGCCGAAGGCCGGACGGGCGAGGCCCGCGGTCGCGGCCAGGCACCCGAGCGCGAGCGCGAGGGCGCGCGGGAGGACGATCAGGCTTCGGTCGGGGCGAATCGATCGACGAGGGCGCGGTAGCGGGCCCGGATCCGTCCCGCCAGGATGTTCACGGGATGGTCGCGTCGCAGGAACCCGAACACCGGCACGGAGCGCCGGTCGTAGCGGTCCATCTCCTCCATGATCCGGCGGTGACGCGGGCGGAGGATGAGACCCTTCTTGAAGGCCTCGAAGGCCGGTCCCCGCTGGCGATGCCGCAGATGGACGATGCCGAGGTTGCAGAAGACCTCGGCGTCGAAGAAGTCGCGCTTCGCCGCCTGCTCGCACATGCGCAGCCCTTCGTCCGATCGCACCTGGGCGAGGTTCAGGGACAGGCCGAGGAACGACAGGTAGCGCATGTTGGTGTTCTTCTGGTTCTGCGTGCGCTCGAGATCGAGGGCCATCTGGAAGTAGGAGGCGGCCTCCTGGTAGGTCTTGCGCTCGAGGCAGGCCAGTCCGCGCTTGAACGCCTCGGCGGAGGACTCCGGCGGTGCAATGGCCGTCATGGTCTCGCGGCTCTCCCGGGCAGTCTACGACCGACATGGATGAAATATAGGTCGGATCGACCGCCGGTCAACCAATGGGTCCGGCCTAATGGAGTCGCGGCGAACGCTGACGAGGCGAAATCGAGGAGTGGGACCCGCGCTATTCCTCTTCGTCGGATCCCCACCCCATGCCGTACGTGGGGGCGGCACCACCCTCGCGGCCGCCACCCGCCGCGGGGCTCTCCTTCTCAGGAGACGCCGCAGGAACGATCGAGGAGACGGGGCGCGGAGCCGCGGGCGGCTTCGGGGCCCGGGCCGGCGCCGCCTTCCTCGCCGCGGCCTTGCGCGCCGGCTTCCTGGACGGCTTCCGAGCGGTCACTTTCCTGCGCGTCGCCTTCTTGCCGGTCGTCCGGCGTGCCGCTCGCGAGCGGCCCGCCGACTTGCGCTTCGCTTTCTTCTTGGCCACGGTCGTACCCCCTTGGTCGAGTCGCCCGTTTCGAGTGATTCCGGATGAAGCGGTAATTCACCACAAGCCGGGCGATTCGTCAAGCCACGCTCTCGATCCAGACGCGCATCCGCGCCGGATCGTCGGTCATCAGGCCGTCCACCTCGGCGGCGGCGAGGCGGCGCGCCGCCCGCCCGTCGTTCACCGGCCAGACCAGGAGACGGAGTCCCAGGTGGCGCGCGGCCCGCAGGCGACGCGGAGTCGCCAGGCGCAGGTGCGGGTGAAACGACCACAGACCGACGGCGGCGTGGGTCGCGCGCAGGCCGCGCGCGCTGCGCGAGGCCAGCCATCCGAGAGCCGTGCGCGGCATGGCGGCGCGCGCCGCCCGGAGCGCCGGGCGCGAGAACGACGAGACCAGGAGCAGTCCCGGGAAGCGGGCACGGGTGATGACCGCGCCGACGGCCCGCGCCAGCGACACCGCGTCGCCGCCCTCGTCCTTCAGCTCGATGTTGACGGCGCAGCGGCCGCGCGCCAGGTCGAGCGTCTCCGCCAGCGTCGGGACCCGCTCGCCGCGGAAACGCGCCCCGAACCACGCCCCGGCATCCAGGCGGCGGATCGACGCGAGATCGAGCGCCGCGACCGCGCCGCGACCGCTGGTGGTGCGATCGAGCGCCGCGTCGTGCAGGACGATCGGGACGCCGTCGCGCGTGAGCCGGACGTCGAACTCGAGCCCGTCGGCGCCGTCGCCGATGGCGGTCTCGAACGCGGCGAGGGTGTTCTCCGGCGCCAGGGCGCTGGCGCCGCGGTGGCCGATGCACAGGGGCGGGGCGGGCGGCGCGGCGGAACGGCGACCCGCGGCCGCGCCCCGCGTCACGGGAGAGTCGCCTCTTCGACCGCCTTGTCGCTGCGCTTGCGGTCGGAGGCGTTGCGCTGGCGCTTCCGGAGTCGCACCGACTTCGGGGTGACCTCGACCAGCTCGTCGTCGGCCAGGAACTCGACGCAATCCTCGAGCGACATCAGGCGGTGCGGCTTGAGACGCAGGCTGTCGTCGGAGGACGAGGAGCGCATGTTGGTCAGGTGCTTCCGCTTGCAGGGGTTGACGACGAGATCGGTGTCGCGGGCGTGCTCGCCGACGATCATCCCCTCGTACACCTCGACGCCCGGGCCGAGGAACAAGGTGCCGCGATCCTCGAGGCTGAAGAGAGCGTAGGTGACGGTGGTGCCGAGCTCTTTCACCACCAGCGCGCCGCGATGGCGGTCGGGGATGTCGCCGCGATACGGGCCGTACTGGTGGAAGACGTGCGACATGAGGCCGGTGCCGCGGGTCTCGGTGAGGAACTCCCGCCGGAAGCCGAGAAGCCCGCGCGCCGGGATGGTGAACTCGAGACGCACGCGGCCGGTTCCGGCGCCCGCCATGTTGGCCATCTCGGCCCGGCGGACGCCGAGGATCTCCATGACCCGGCCCATGTAGGCTTCCTCGAGATCGAGGACCAGATACTCCAGCGGCTCCAGCAGCTCGCCCTTCGGCCCGCGCCGGTTGATGACCCGCGGCCGCGACAACTGGAACTCGTACCCTTCGCGCCGCATGGTCTCGGCGACGATCGCCAGGTGCAGCTCGCCGCGTCCCGAGACCGACAGCGTGTCGGTCGTCGCGGTCTCCTCGACGCGCAGCGCCACGTTGGCCAGCGCCTCCTTGCGCAGCCGATCGCGCAGGTTGCGGGAGGTGACGAAGCGTCCTTCGCGTCCCGCGAACGGCGAGTCGTTCACCATGAACTCCATCGACAGCGTCGGCTCCTCGACACGGATGGCGGGGAGGGCCTCGGGATGCTCCGGGTGACAGAGGGTCTCGCCGATCTGGATGTCGGGCAGGCCGGCCAGGGCGACGATCTCGCCCGCGGCGGCCTCGCGCACCTCCTCGCGCCGCAGCGCTTCGAAGGTCTCCAGGCGGGTGACCTTCTGGGACTCGATGCGGCCGTCCAGCCTCAGGAGGGCGATCGGCATCCCCCAGGCGATTGTGCCGCGGGAGATCCGGCCGATCGCCATCCGGCCGACGTAGTCGTTGTAGTCGATGTTGGCGATCTGCAGCTGCAGCGGCCCGTCCGCGTCGCCCGGCGGACCGGTTACCTTGTCGAGGATGATGCGCAGAAGCGGCGTGATCCCGGCGGGCGTCTCCTCGAGCTCGCGCACCGCGTAACCGAGCTTGGCCGAGGCGTACATGTGCGGGAAGTCGAGCTGCTCGTCGGCCGCCCCGAGGTTGAGCATCAGCTGGAACACCTCGTCCAGGACCTGATGCGGCCGCGCGTCCGGGCGATCGATCTTGTTGATGACGACGATCGGCCGGTGTCCCATCTCGAGGGACTTCTTGAGCACGAAGCGGGTCTGCGGCAGGGGACCCTCGGCGGCGTCCACCAGGAGCAGCGAACCGTCCACCATCCCCAGGACGCGCTCCACCTCGCCGCCGAAGTCGGCGTGACCCGGGGTGTCGACGATGTTGATCTTGACGCCTTCGAAATGGATCGAGGTGTTCTTCGCCAGGATGGTGATGCCGCGCTCGCGCTCGAGGTCGTTGCTGTCCATCACCCGCTCCTGCACGCGCTCGTTGGCGCGGAACGCGCCGGTCTGCTGCAGGAGACGGTCGACGAGCGTCGTCTTGCCGTGATCGACGTGCGCGATGATGGCGATGTTGCGGATGTCCTGCCGTCGAGGTTGGACGCTCATGGGTGCTCCGGTCTTCAGTCGATGCGGAATCGGGACCGGGGCTTGGCCACGGGCGGGGACGGCACGGCGACGCCGGGACGCTTCTCGAGCATCATCTCGCGCACGCCGCTCTTGAGGAAGTAGAGCTCGGCGATCCGCATCCCGGTGAACATCTTCTCGATGTCGCGGTTCTGGAAGACGTGGTGCGGCATCGGCTTGCCGGAGAACGGCTCCGAGTCGATGCGGGCCTCGTCGACGATCCGGTAACGTCCCGGCCCCGGCGGAACGCCGAGGGTGCGGGCATGGAAATAGGCGAACACCAAGCCTCCCGGTTTCAGGATGCGGGCGATATCGGCGGCCATCGCCCGTCCGGACTCGGCGTCATAGTAGTTGAAAAGGTCCCAGGCCACGATACCGTCGAACGATTCGTCGTCGTACGCGAACCGCGTGGCGAGCGGCGTGCGCTCGGCCGAGCGGTCAACCGGCCGCGCTCCGGTGGGGGCGCCCGCCTGGCGCGCGAACACACGGGGCGGCAGGACGATGTGCCGTGAGGGACGCGCCGGGGTGGCGCCGCTCCGGGTGACGCCGGAAGCCGGCGTCGCCGGGGCCGCCGCGACCGGCGTCGCGCCGGGGCCGGGCGCCGTGCTCCGGGCGTCCGCCGGGGGGCCGGTGGGAGCGCCCGGCACGGACTCCGCGGCCGCGGCCTCGGCGGACGGGGTGTCGGCCTCTCCAATCGACGGCAACGCCACGGCGCGATCCGATCCGGGCGCCGAGGTCTTCTCCGACGCCAGCGCGATCAGGTCCTCGACCTGCACGCGGCAGCCGAGACGCGCGAAGATCTCGATGTTCTCGCCCGAGAGACGGCCGAAATCGAGGACCAGGGGCCGGCCACGCGCCGCCAGGCGCTTGAGGAATTTCGGAAAGATATGCGAGCGCTGCGGGGAGTCGGATCCTCCCGACCCCGAGGGGGGCTTCTGGCCCTGGCGCTTGAACAGGTCGAGCATCGGTCAGCCCTGGAGGCCCGGTCGGGCGCGCAGAAAAGGCCGGCCCCGGGCCCGCCACCGTGCGACGTGATTCGTCGTCCGGCGACGGCCCGGGGCGCGGTCGATCACGTTCGGTTACAGACGCGGCTGGCTTTTCGCCGCCTCGTTGTGCGGATCGGGGAGCGAGCGCACCGTCTCCTTGGTGGAGGTGGTGCTCTTCGTCGAGCCGCCGCGATCCATGTCGACGCTGCCCTTGAAGTGCGCGCCGTCGGCGATGGTGATGCGCGGCGACGTGATGTCCCCGAGCAGCCGGCCGCTCGGCGCGATCTCGACGCGCTCAGCGGCGAAGGCGCTGCCGGTCACCTCGCCCGAGACCACGATGGTGCGGGCGTAGAGGTCGGCCTTGATCTTGCCGTTGGGTCCGATGGTGAGGTTGTGCTCGCGCAGATCGATCTTGCCCTCGACGCGACCATCGATGATCAGATCTTCGTCGCCCTGGAGCTCACCCTTGATCAGGATCGAGGCGCCGATGTTCGCGGCGCGCGTGCTCTTGACCGGCTCCGGGCTGTGGTAAACGGGGGTGACGGTTGGCGTTGACTCGGACATCGGACGGGCCCCGGTTTCCTTCTTATCCTTATCCCACATCAACGACCTCCTTCTTCGCGAAAAGGTACGGGAGAATCACGCGCCGGCCCGTGGCCGGCAGGAAACCGCTCGGGAATGAATTCCCTCGTACGATCGAGCGGGATCCTAAGTATTGGGCTTCAAGAGAGCACGATCAAGCCCGATGGAAAAAAAGATGCGGGACTCTAACACGCTGATCCAGGAGCGTCAAGACGACGCAGGGGCTAGAATCGACGCATGCTGGAGCGTTCATGACCCGTTCGCGCGCGTTCCGCGCCGCGCTGCCGCTCGCCGCACTTCTGCTCGGCGCGCCGCGATCCTTCTGCGTCGCGGCGATCGATTCGCTGCCGGCGCTGCTCGCCGACGACTGGGACGAAGCGCGGCAGCGGGCCGCGCAGGAGCGCGTCCGCGCCCTCGGCGCCGCGGCCTGTCCGACGCTCTCGGGCTACTCGGGCGCCCCGGATCCGCGCGCCCGCGAGCACGCAGTGCGCGCCATGGCCGACGCCCTTTGTCCCGACCTGTCCGACTATCGCGGCTTCTTCGCGGACCGCTCCGCCTGGGTCGTCGACGCGCTGATCGACGCGCTGGGACGTCTGCGGATCGAGACGGGCGTGCCGTTCCTCATCGCGCACGTCGACGACCGCCGCCGTCTGGTTTCGGACGACGGGGCGCGCGAGATCGCGGACCAGGCCGATCGGCAGCTGCGGCGGTTGACGGCGCAGCCGATCCCGCGTCTGCCGGCGGTCCACGGCGCCGGTGCCGTGGGAGACCCCGCCGCGTGGCGCGCCTGGTACGCGTCCCACGGCGCCGAAGCGCCCGCGGTCTGGATCGGCTCCGGTCTGGACGCCATCCGGCGCGATCTGGCCGGCGAGAGCGTGACGCGGCGTCTGGTGGCTCTCGACACGCTGGCGCTGGTGGGGACGCCCGGCAGGGCGGCGCTCGCGGAGGCGCTCCGCCGCGGGCCGTCAGACCTCGAGGTCGGGCTCGTCTGTCTTCCGGAGCAGGCGCCGCGGGTCCTCGATCGGATCCCCTGCTCCCTGACCATCACCAACGTCGGAGCGCGCCGTCTCGTCCTGGCGCTCGGCGATGCGGTGGTGCACCTCGAGCTTCACACGGCTCCCGACGCATCCGCGCCGGCGTCATCCGGCCGGAGCCCGGGGAAAGCCGGGTCTTCCAAGACGGCCCCCGCCGGACCTCTCCCCGCCGGCCCGCCCCCCGGCGGTCACCCGCCCGCCGGACACCCGCCCGGCGACCGCGCCGGCGCGTCCGCCGACGCCTCGGGGGCTCAAGACGCCGACCTGGCGCTCCTCGAAGGACGATTTCTCGACCTGTTGCCGGGCGCCTCGGTTCGCCGGGAGGTGAGCGTCGGCCCGGTCAACACCGCCGGCCGATACGAGGTGCGCGCCGGCATGACCGATCTGGCGCGGCCGCTGCTCGCCGGGCCCCAGGGGGCGGGTCCCGGCCCGATCGAAACCGTCGCCGTCATCCGCTTCGAGCCGTAGGACCCCCGCCGGCCGGCCGGACGGGCTCGGGTCTTCACCCGAGACCCCCGGAGGCGTAAACGTATGTTATTCCAGCAATGACGGGACGAATCCGGCCTGTGACCGGGGTAGGGTCTATACCCGAGAGGGGATAGGAAGCCCTTCAGAATGGCGTCGGGGGGAATGATTGTTCTTGACAGAGGGAGTTTTGATTGTAGAGTGATGTCGCAGTAGCAAGAAGACGACTTCGGAACGCACGTCTCTTTCGGGTTCAAACATCGGTCGCCGGATCTCGCCAGGTTCCGGTTCGCGGCGAGTCGGACAGGGCGGGGCCCGGCGGCCGGTTCGAGCTCCCTCCAACGGGCGGGGTCACCTGCCTGTTGACAGTAGGGCGGTGGCTGCGTGAGGCCACCGCCCTTTTTTCATGCCTCCCCGATCCGGGGGGACTCCGCCGTCGGTGGGCCGGACGGGTCCATGCCGAGGAGCCGGCGATCGAGCAGGTGGGCGGTCTTGACGTTGGAGATCGCCTTGAGCAGCGACGACTTGATCCCGGGATGATCGCCGTCGAGCTTGGTGAGCAGCATCTTCATCTGCTTGCGCTTCAGCGACACGTCGCCGCAGGCGGGGCAGGCGCACCCGATGACGGGGAAGCCGGTCTCGCGCGTGAAGGCGATGATCTCCTCCTCCCAGACGTAGCACAACGGACGGATGACCGTGTTGCGCCCGTCCCGGCTGCGCAGAAGCGGCGGCATGGAGCAGATCTCGCCGTTGAAGAACTGGCTCATCAGGAGGGTTTCGAGCAGATCGTCGGCGTGGTGCCCGAGCGCGATCTTGTTGCAGCGCAGCTGGGGGGCCAGTCGGTACAGGACGCCCCGCCGCAGCCGGGCGCACATCGAGCAGTGGGTGTCGCCGAGCGGCATGGTGTCGTCGATCACCTCGGCGATATTGGTGCGCTCGATGTGGTGCTCGAACCCCTGCTCGCGAAAGTAGCGCTCCAGCACGCCGGTCTGGAAGCCGCGGTACCCCTGGTCGACCGTCACCGCCACCAGCTCGAAACGCACCGGCGCGCGGCGGCGCAGCTGCTCGAGCACGTGGAGCATGGCGTAGGAATCCTTGCCGCCCGACATCGCGCACAGGATCCGATCGCCGTTCTCGATCAGTCGAAACTCCTCGATGGCGCGGGCGACCCGGCGCGTGATGGTCTTCAGAAGCGAGCGCGGACGCGTGGCGCCCGGTGCGCCGCGCCGGCGTGGCAGGGCGATGGTGAGGGGCATCGACATGTCGTGGGATCTCCAGGGGCGGCCCGTTCCTCCGGGGCCGCGGATTCGGCGCTCATTATAGCGATTCGGGCCGCGGCGCGATCCCGGAGACGGGCGCGCCACGCCACCGTTTGACAGCCGGAAGTCCATCTGTTATAAGCCCGCCCGGCGCCGGGGCGCCGTTCGTCGTCAGTCCTGGGTGCTCTTCATCCGTTGACAAGGCAAGGGGGGGTTGGGGCATGAACAAGGCCCAGATTGTCAGCCGGGTCGCGCGCGACACGAAGATGACGAAGGTGCGCATCGCCGCCGTCGTCGACCGTTTCCTGGACGAGGTGACCCGGGCCCTGAAGAAGGGCGACCGCGCGAGCCTCGTCGGATTCGGGACGTTCACCGTCGCGCGCCGCCGGGCACGCCGCGGGCGCAATCCGCAGACCGGTTCGCCGATCACGATTCCGGCGCGCCGCGTCGTGCGCTTCACCTCCGGGAAGACGCTGCGCGTCGAGGTGCGCTGAGCCCCGATCGACTTTTTCCAGCCGGTCCGCGGTCGCGGTTGATTGGCAGACCGCGGGGCCTATATTAGGATTTGCCGCGCGCTGCAAGCCGAATCCGGGGCGTCCCGCGGGGACGCTAACGCGGTCCGCGTGGCACGGAGGGTGTCGGTCCCATGGACATGTTCCTGCTGTTCGTCGTCATTTTTCTCTGCCTCATCATCGGGGTCGGCCTGAGCGCGCTCATGCTGTCGCTGCTCTTCCGGCTGTTCCTGCGCCTCTCCGGCACGGCGGCGCGGCAGCGGCTCGCCGGAGTCCCGGCGACATCGCAGGCCCCGCCCACCACCTAAGGCTTCCCGTTTCAGGATGGCTATCGCGTCGCGGCCGGCTCGTCCGGCGCGTCGGCGCGCGTCGGTCCGTGGAACAGGACGTAGAAGAGGTTGTCCTGGAATCCCGGATTCATGGGCAGCAGCCCGTGCGACTCGCAGACGAAGAAGGTCGAGGCGAAGCGCGCCCGATCGTCGCCGTCCGTGGCTGACGAACCGGCGGGCGAGCCCATGAGCGACGCCGACGTCACCGTGCCGTCTCCCGGCGCCATCAGCACCCGCTCCAGACGCCGCGCCGTCCTGTCGGGCGCCGACTCGTCGTCGAACAGGGTCACGAGCCCCTCGGGGGTCGGCTTCAGGATCACCCGGTCGAGCGTCGGAACGCAGTCGGACCCGAACTGGTGCACCGGAACCGGCCCCTCCTGCGCGGCGCGCCGCGCGAGGGCGTGACGGAATCCGCGCGCCCGATCCAGCGCCAGCTGCAGGAACCGGAGCCGCGGGTCGTCGCGATCCGGCGGTGCCACCGTCGCGGGCGGGGCGTCGCCCCCCTGGATCGCCGCGGCCACGGCGATCGGCGGCTCGGCGCGCGCCGGGCGGCGCGTGGCGAAGACCGACCAGCCGTTCTCCCTCCAGGTGCGTGCGTCGAACAGATCGACGTCCACCGGAACGCCGGACGGATCGATGAAGTGGTTGCGGCCGTCCTGGGGCAGGAGCTGATAGACCGACGGCATCGTGAAGACGACCTCGGGGGACATCGAGCGCGAGAAGCCGTTCTGCAGCAGCCGGAACGCGGCCATCGTCCCGTCGAGCGGCGTGCCGACCAGGACCACCCGCCCCAGATCGGACGCTCCCGCCCAGGTCACCGGGTGATCGCGACCGTCGGTGACCACGTCCTGCGTGCCGTACATCAGCTCGTAGAGGGCGACCAGCCCCCCCATGGAGTGGGCCACGATGTCGAATTTCATGTCGGGATCGTGCAGGCGGTTCTTGATCTGGCGGATCGCGCGGCCCAGACGGATGGCCGACTCGACGTTGTCGCGGCGCCAGTCGTAGACGTAGACGAAGCAGGTGTCCCCGGGCCGCGGGTCGTCGATGTCGCCGATCCGGTACCCGCCGACGTCCTTCAGCGCGTCCATCATCGCGCCGTAGAACTTCACCCCGGCGACGCTCTCGTAGAGCGCATACGGCACCAGGCCGTCACGGTCGTCGGCGAGCGTCGCGCCGTCGATCGGCAGGCTCAGGTCGTCCGTCTTCGAGCGGGTGATGGCGTTGACGAACCTCCCCCAGACCGATTCCTGGGTCGCGTCGTTGCGGAGCTTCGAGCCGACGAAGCCGTGCAGCACGATGACCGGGTTGCGGGCGGGGCGGGCGGCCGACTGTTCGTGGATCTCGGCCATGTCGTAGCGCGGGAACATGGCGCAGCCCTGCGGGAGGAGGGCCGCGAGCGCGAGGGCGGCCGCGACCACTCCCGTGCGGGCGCCGCGCGGTCTGGCGGCTCTTGGCATGCCTGGACTCGCCTCCCGGCCCGGATCGGGCCGGGGTCGAATATAGGGTTGGGTCGGGGGGTCCGCAAATCCTCGGCGGGTCGCGGCCGACAACGACTCTCCGTCGCCACCCCGACGCCGGGGTGGGCCTCGCCGTCCAGGTTCAGCGCGGCGCAGGGGATTCCATCGGCAGCTTGCCTGAGAAGCGGAGCATCTGGAGGACGAAATCGGACGGCGTGGCGATCCGGGCGTCGATCACGTCACCCGACGCGTCCCGGACAGGGACGATCTCGGGCATGACGTAGGCGACATAGGAGACGATGCCGGCGCGATCGGCGCGCGCGCAGACCTCGTCCCTGAGGCGCTCGTCGAACCGGATCCCGTACTGCTCCATGAGCGCGCGGGCGGCGCGGGCGTCCCCCTCCCCCTTGATCCGCTGCACCTCGGCCAGGAGCCGGGCCACGCCCCGCCGCAGGGCGTCGACATCGACCAGACGCAGGTACGTCCGGCCGTCGCGGGTGACCTGCTCGACGCCGCCCGCGTTGCGGCGCAGCCACTCGACGATGAGATGGGTGGCGCGCATGTGATCGTCCTCGAACTGGCCGCCCACGCGCGCCCGCCTGAGCTGGCTCAGGTCGTGGACCAGGTAGTCGCGGCAGGCGGCGTCCGCCACGTCGGGAGAGGAGATGGCGCCGATCTCCCGCAGCCGCGGGTCGAAGATGTGATGCAGCGCCACCAGCTCGGCGCGCGCCTCCTCGATGGCGGCGTAGTTCTCGCGCAGACGCGATTGCGGGTCGCCGCGGAGCGACTCGTCCACCTTGCCGGCGGCGTGCCCGACGATCTCGTGCAGGGCGGTCATCAGCTGCTCCGCCTCGGCGCCGTGGCGGATGAGCAGGGCCCGATCTTCCGGCAGCGCGAACTCGCTGGTGATCCCCTCGAGCTGCGCCCGGTTGGAGGCTTCGATGACGTTCGACAGGATGAGGCTGCGGTTGCCGTGCTTCTCGCTGACCTCCTCGTCGTTCGGCAGGTTCACGCCCAAGGGCGGCATCGGGCCGCTGTCCCCCACGGCCATGAGGACGCGAACGGCCGCGGCGACCGGCGCCGTGAACCCGCGTCGCTTGAAGCGATCGTCCCAGGGGGCGCGATCCTCGAAGTACTGCGCCTCGGCCGCCAGCGCCCGCTGCAGGCGGGTGCGCTCGGCGTCGGCGACGAAGACCACGCCCTGCCAGGCTCCCTTGCGGCTGCGGGGATCCTTGTAGGTCTCGATGAAGCCGTTGATGGTGTCGACGCGCGGCTCGGTGCGCACCCACTCGATGTTGTAGGCGCGGAAGTCGGCCGGATCGCCGGTGGCGAAAAAGTCGCCCAGCTTCCCGAGCACCGCCCGCTGCGCCGGCTCGGCGAACGCCGCGGCCTTGTCGAGGAAGCCGATCACGGTCCGCAGCTCGGGCGCGTAGCGTCCCGCGGCGATCGCGCCGCGGCCGGCGCGCCAGACCTCCTCCACGACGCGGCCGTCGCGCTTCACGACGCGCGAGTTGAGCGGATGCGTTTCCTCGAAGCGCTCGAGGTCGGCGAGCGTCACGCCGTCGTAGAAATTCACGCTGCTGCACCCCAGGATGTCGGAGCCGGCGGGAGGCGACTTGCAGGTGACCAGGGGCTCGAACGCCGGATCGAACAGGGCGGGCCGCAGCCGCTGGAGCTTCTGGTCGAGCGATTCCCGCATCGCCTGGCGGAACTCGGCGCCGTCGGTCTGGGCGGCCAGCGCGGCGGCGCGCAGATCGTCGAACGTGAAATCGGGAACGAACTTGCGCTTGGTGCGATCGTTGTGGTTGCCGTTGTTGATCCAGAAGAGCTTGAGGTACCGCAGGAGCGACTCGCGGAACCCGGCGTCGACGCCGCGCGGGTGGGTCAGGATCTCCTCGAGCAGATCGCGGATCTCGAGGCTCGAGCGTCCCAGCTGGTCGTAATAGATGTCGCGGCCGGCGATCGCGGCGCGGGAGAGATAGAAGGCCAGGACGCGCTCCCGGGGCGTCAGCTCCTCGAGACCCCCGGAGGGAAGAGGCGCGATGGCGAACTCGCCCACCGTCTCGAGAACCGCAGGCTCCGCCGCCTTCTCTCGCATCGCCGCCGCCCCGCCCGCGCGTGGTTCGCCGCCACCGCACCCGCCGAGCGCGAGCGCGGCGCACAGCGCCGCCGTTGTCCATCCGGATCCCGCGATCCGCGCCCGCAGGCCGCCCGGGCGATCGGTTTTCCGCGTCATGCTCCCCCAGTGAGGGTCTTCATTATAGGCCCGTCCCGCGGCGGACCGGGGAAGTTCGCGCCGCCGGCCGGGGATGGGTTGCTGCGTTGACGCCCCACGCGGGGCTGCGGTACAGTCCGCCGCATCGCGCGGCGGACGCGTATCCGCCGGACGTCTCGCAACATCACGGGCGCGCGCGCATGGCCGGGTGTCCTGCGCGCAGCGGGAGGGGGGACCGGCATGCAGACGTCGTCGCACGCGGGCGGTTCGAGCGACCCGAAAGCGTTCAAGCCGTTCATCGCGGATGAGGCGAACGTCGCCGAGTTCACGCCCAAGGCGATCGTCCTCGGGGCGTTCTTCGCGGTGCTGTTCGGCGCCGCCACGGTCTATCTGGCGCTGCGGGCGGGCGTCACCGTAAGCGCGTCCATCCCCATCGCGGTCCTGGCCATCGCCGTCTTCAAGAAGATCGGCTCGACCATCCTCGAGAACAACATCGTCCAGACGATCGGCTCGGCGGGGGAGTCGGTCGCCGCCGGCGTGACCTTCACCGTTCCGGCCTTCATGTTCCTGTCGGCCGCGGCGGGCGGCGACGCCCTGTTCACCTACTGGCCGATCATGATGCTGTCGCTGGCGGGCGGCACGCTGGGCGTTTTGATGATGATCCCGCTGCGTCGCGCCCTCATCGTCCAGGAGCACGGCAACCTGCCGTACCCGGAGGGCACCGCCTGCGCCGAGGTCCTGGTGGCGGGGGAGAAGGGCGGCGCGATGGCGAAGCTCGTCTTCTCCGGTCTCTGGACCGCAATGATCTACAAGGTCCTCAACTCCGTCCTGGCGCTGTTCAAGGAAGTCCCGCAGTACGTCACCGACAAGACCGCGACGCTGCGGAACTTCACGATCAACTCGGAGATCGTGCCGGAGTACCTCGGCGTCGGCTACATCATCGGCCCGAAAGTCGCCGGCATCATGGTCTCGGGATCGATTCTCGGCTGGATGGCGCTGACGCCGCTTTTGTCGATGTTCGTCGACGACGCCGCGCTGCACACCCAGCTCACCTCGCTCGGGTTCAGCGACGCCTGGATCGCGAGCCACAGCCAGGCCGAGCAGTTCTATCGCGGCTACATCCGGCTCATCGGCGCGGGGGCCGTGGCGATGGCGGGGCTGATGTCGCTCGCGCGGTCGCTGCCGACCATCTGGTCGGCGTTCGCCGGGAGCGTGAAGAGCCTCAAGGGCGGTCTGGGGCACTCCACGACGCTGCGGCGCACGGAGAACGATCTGCCGATCGGCGTGGTCGTCATCGGGTCGCTCATCCTGGCGCTGGTGATCGCGTACGGGATGCCGAGCCTGCCGACGCACGGGTTATCGAGCCTCGTCCTGGCGATCCTGATCATCGCCTTCGGTTTCTTCTTCGTGACCGTGTCGTCGCGTATCGTCGGAATCATCGGGACGACCAGCAATCCGATCTCGGGAATGACCATCGCCACCATCATGGGGACCTGCTTTCTGTTCGTCCTGGTGCGCTGGACCGGCGACATCTACCAGTCGGCGGCCATCGTGGTCGGGGCGATCGTCTGCATCGCCGCCGCCAACGCCGGCGCCACGTCGCAGGACCTGAAGACGGGATACATCGTCGGCGCCACCCCGCGATACCAGCAGATTGGGTTCATCATCGGGGTCTTCGCTTCCGCGTTCGCCGTCGGCGGGACGCTCTTCCTCCTGCACCACTCCCAGTTCGGCCCGATCGGCTCCGACAAGCTGCCGGCGCCGCAGCCGACCCTGATCGCGACCATCGTGAAGGGGATCCTGGGCGGCAACCTGCAATGGGCCTTCGTCCTGGTCGGCGCGATGATGGCCGTGGCGATCCAGGTGATGGGGATCTCGGCCCTCGCCTGGGCGGTCGGGGCCTACCTGCCGCTGTCGACCACGATGCCGATCTTCATCGGCGGGCTGATGCGCTTCGTGGTCGAGAAGATGTCGGGAGAGAAGGACGAATCGGAGATCTCCTCCGGCATGCTCTACAGCACCGGTCTCGTGGCCGGCGGCTCGATCGGAGGCGTGCTGATCGCGGCGCTCTCGGTCCCGTTCACGGGATCCGATGGCAAGGAGACGAGCATCCTGCAAACGCTGCAGGGTCCGGGGAGCGCCATCTCGTTCCTGCACGAGGGTGCCGCGGCCGATCTCATCGCGGTCGCCTGTTTCGGCGTCCTGTGCTGGATCCTGGTGCGCGCGGCCCGCCGCAAGATCGAGGGGATCGGGGCCTGATGGACGGGGCGGAGCCGCAGCCCGTCTCCGGCGAGGCTGCGGAGCGGGGGCTGCGCCGGGTCTGGGGCCTCTGGGATCTCGTCCTCCTCAACGTCGTCGCCATCACCGGCCTCCGCTGGTGGCTGACCGCGGCGGGCGGCTACGGCTACGCGGCGCTGCCGCTCTGGATCCTGGCCAACCTCGGCTTCTTCGTCCCCTCCGCGCTGGCGGTCATCGATCTCACCACGCGGTATCCGGAGGAGGGGGGGATCTACGTCTGGACCAAGCGCGCCTTCGGCGACCTGCACGGCTTCATCTGCGGCTGGTGCTACTGGACCAACAACCTCTTTTATTTCCCCACGCTGCTGCTGTTCACGGTCGGCAACTTCCTGTACCTGTTCGGACCTTCCTGGGCGGGGCTCGAGAAGAACAACCTGTTCATGGCGCTGGCTTGTCTCGCCGTATTCTGGGTCGCCGTCTGGGTCAACCTGCGGGGCCTGCGGCTCGGACGCTGGGTCAACCTTGTCGGCGCCTATGGGACCTGGATCCCGGCGGCGATCCTCGTCGGGCTGGCCGCCTGGTCGCTCTGGCGTGGCTCGCCCGCAACGCCGCTGGTCGCGGGCGGGCTGACGCCGGCGTTCCAGATCGGGACGATCGCCTTCTTCGCACAGATCTGCTTCGCCTTCTCCGGGTTCGAGTTGGGGGCGGTCCTGAGCGGCGAGGTGGTCAATCCGCGCCGCAACATCCCGATCGCCATCATCATCTCGGGGGCGATCATCACGCTGATCTACATCCTCGGGACGGCGGCGCTCCTGGTGGCGCTGCCGCAGAAGGATATCGGCATCCTCAGCGGGGTGTCGTACGCCATCGGTGCGGTGCAGGGGCGGATGGGGGTCGCGTTCCTCGCCGGATTGAGCGCCCTGTTGATCGCCTTGAGCGGTCTCGGCGGGGTCAGCGCCTGGATCGCGGGCGCCTCCCGCATCCCGTTTCTCGCCGGCATCGACCGCTACCTGCCCGAGCCGTTCGGGCGTCTGCACCCGAAGTATGCGACGCCGCACGTCGCGATCATCTGGATGGGGGTGATTTCGACCCTGCTCATCGTGATGAGCCTGGCGGGCGGGCCGGTGCAGGAGGCTTACTTCGTCCTTGCGAACTTCACCATCATCGTCTACTTCATTCCCTACCTCTACCTGTTCGCCTCGCTCGTGCGCCTGGCGATCGGGGCGCCGCCGCCCGGATCGATCCCGGTGCCGGGAGGGCGGCCCGGCATCCTCCTGGTCGCGTCGGTCGGATTCCTGACCACCCTCCTCGCGTCGATCTTCGCCCTCGCGCCGCCGCAGGGGACGGAGAGCGTCTGGCGCTACGAGGCCGAGCTGCTCGGCGGCTGCGCCCTGCTGATCGTCTGCGGCGGCGTGCTCTACCGGCGCGGCCGTCGCGCCGCCTGATTTCGGCCGGTACCGCTTCCTGATCGAGAACTCGCAGGATGGCTCGCGGTGGGCCCCGTTCATGGAAGGCCAGTACACCCGCCGTTAGGCGGGGGACCCTATTCGGACGGCGTCCGCTTGCGGGATCCCCCATCCCACAAGCGGACAGTCGTCCCCCGCCCGCGACTGCCTGGAACCGTTTTCTCCCTCGCGACGTACGACTGAGCAGGCTGGTACGCCGTTCGCACAACGACGCGCGTTCCACCTTTCCTGAACGAACCGAAACGAGGTTTCATGGACATCGCGCGGCCATCGCAGGCCGGGAAGAAGAGAAACAAGCGTCTCCTCCTTGCGGGCGCGGGGATCGCCGCAGTGGCCGTCATCAGCCTCGGGCTGTCGCGCCTGCGGCCGGCGGCCCCCACGGTCGAGCGCTCCGGCGTCTGGGTCGACACGGTCCGGCGCGGGGCGATGTTGCGGCAGGTGCGCGGTCTGGGCACGCTGGTCCCCGAGGAGGTGCGCTGGATCCCGGCCCAGAGCGAAGGACGGGTCGAGCGGATCCTGGTCCAGCCCGGCACCGTGGTGAAAGCAGACACCATCCTCCTCGAGCTGAGCAACCCGCAGCTCGATCTCGAGTCGCTCGACGCCTCCTGGCAGCTCAAGTCGGGCGAGGCGGAGTACGTCAACCTCAAGGTGAAGCTGGAGAGCGACCGGCTCGATCAGCAGGCGGCCGCCGCGACCGTGGAGGCGAACCAGGCGCAGGCGCGTCTGCAGGCCGACGCCGACGAGGTCCTCGCCAAGGAAGGCCTGGTCAGCGCGCTCAACTCGAAGATCTCGCAGTCGAAGGCCGAGGAGATGACCACGCGCCTCGATCTCGAGCGCAAGCGCCTGGCGATCAGCGGCGAGGCCGACCGCGCGCAGCTCAACGTGCAGGAGGCGCGGCTCGAGCAGCTGCGGGCCCGCGCCACGCTCACGCGGCACAAGGTCGAGGCGCTCAAGGTGCGCTCCGGGATCGAAGGGGTGCTGCAGCAGCTTCCCGTCGAGGTCGGACAGCAGATCGCCACCGGCGCGACCCTGGCGAAGGTCACCGTGCCCGGCAGGCTCAAGGCGGAGCTGCACATCGCGGAGACGCAGGCCAAGGACATCCAGCTCGAGCAGCCGGCCTCGATCGACACCCGCAACGGCCTGGTGGCCGGCAAGGTGACGCGGATCGACCCGGCGGTGCAGAACGGCACCGTCAAGGTCGACGTGGCGATCACTGGACCGCTGCCGAAGGGCGCGCGTCCCGACCTGAGCGTCGACGGGACGATCGAGCTGGAGCGGCTGGCCGACGTCCTCCAGGTCGGGCGCCCCGCGTTCGGCCAGGAGATGGCGACCGTGGGTCTGTTCCGTATCGAGCCGGGGGGCGGGGAGGCGACCCGGGTGCAGGTGAAGCTCGGGCGCAGCTCGGTCAACCTCGTCGAGATCGTCGGTGGGCTCAAGGAAGGGGATCAGGTGATCCTGTCCGACACGTCGGCCTGGGACGCCTTCGACCGTCTTCGAATCAAGTGAACCGGTCCCTCCCGCGGGAGGGACCACTGCCAGGAGACTCAGAATGAGCCAGACCGCCACGGAGTCCCTCATCCGTCTCGACGGGGTGACCAAGGTCTTCTACACCGACGAGGTGGAGACGCACGCGCTGTCGAACATCAAGCTCGAGGTCCGCAAGGGGGAGTACCTGGCGATCGCCGGGCCGTCCGGCTGCGGGAAGTCGACCCTGCTGTCGCTGCTCGGGCTGCTCGACGCCCCGACCTCCGGCAGCTACCAGCTCGACGGCAAGCCGGTCGCGGGGCTCACCCCCGCCGACCGCGCCCGCATCCGCAACCGCGAGATCGGCTTCATCTTCCAGAGTTTCAACCTGATCGGCGACCTGTCGGTGATCGAGAACGTCGAGCTGCCGCTGACCTATCGCGGCATGAAGCCGGCCGAGCGGCGCAAGCGCGCCCAGGAAGCGCTGGAGCGGGTCGGGATGGGTCACCGCGCCAAGCACCTTCCGAGCCAGCTCAGCGGGGGACAGCAGCAGCGCGTCGCCGTGGCGCGCGCGGTGGCCGGGCGTCCGCTCATCCTGCTGGCCGACGAGCCGACCGGAAACCTCGACTCGAAGAGCGGCGAGGCGGTCATGGATCTCCTCCGCGAGCTGCACCGCGACGGCGCCACCCTCTGCATGGTGACGCACGACCCGCGCTACGCCCGCCACGCCGATCGCTCGGTGCACCTGTTCGACGGCCGCGTCGTCGACGAGGTGAGCGCCGCCGCCGGTTCGGACCATTGATTCGTCTCGTCCACGTCGAGAAGGCCTACGGCCACGGCGCGGCGCGCACCTTCGTGCTGCGACGCGTCGATCTCGAGGTGCGGGCGGGAGAGTTCGTGTCGATCATGGGGCCGTCGGGCGCGGGGAAGTCGACCCTCCTGCACGTCCTGGGGATGCTGGACGGCGATTTCACCGGCGAATACCACTTCCTCGACCAGGCGGTGCACGCGATGCGGCCCAAGGAGCGCGCCGATCTGAACCGCAAGCACGTCGGCTTCGTCTTCCAGAGCTACCACTTGATCGACGACCTGACGGTCTACGAGAACCTCGAGGTGCCCCTGCAGTATCGCAACGTGGCGCGCAAGGAGCGTCAGGCTCTGGTCGCCGACACCCTCGATCGGTTCGGGATCGTCGCCAAGAAGGATCTCTATCCGTCGCAGCTTTCGGGCGGGCAACAGCAGCTCGTGGGCGTGGCGCGCGCCGTGATCGGCAAGCCGCACCTGATCCTGGCCGACGAGCCGACCGGCAACCTGCACTCCGATCAGGGGCGCGAGATCATGGAGCTGTTCCGGCGGCTGAACGATGCCGGAACGACGATCGTCCAGGTGACCCACTCGGAGCAGAACGCGACGTACGGCCACCGCATCGTCCGGCTGCGCGACGGCTGGGTCGAGCGCGCCGCCCCCGCCGCCACAGCCGCCTCCGCCCCCGCGGCCGGCGCCGCGGCCGCCGGTCCTTCGCCCTCGGGTGGGTCGGCCGCCGCGGAGACACATTGAGATGGGCGACCTGGTGCAGGATCTGCGATACGGCCTGAGGCTCCTCCTCAGGAACCCCGGCTTCGCTCTCGCGGCCATCGTGTCGCTCGCCCTCGGCATCGGCGCCAACACCGCCATCTTCAGCGTCGTGAACACCGTCCTGCTGCGGCCGCTGCCGTACCCGGACGTCGACCGGGTGATGATGGTCTGGGACAGCAACCCGTCGCGCGGCTGGGACCAGTTCGCGGTCTCGCCCGGAAACTACGTCGACTGGGAGGCGCGGCAGACGGCGTTCGAGGCGCTCGTGGCGCTTCGGACCCGGTCGCTGGTGCTCACCGGCCACGACGAGCCGGAGCGCCTCTCCGGGCTCCTGGCCACGGCGCAATTCTTCGATCTGACCGGCACGCCGCCCGTCCTCGGAAGGGCGTTCACCGCGCACGACTTCGAGGCCGGCGCCGAGCACGTCGTCGTGCTCACCGATGCCCTCTGGAAGCGCCGCTTCGGCGGCCGCCAGGACATCCTCGGCTCCCCCCTGACGCTGGGGGACGAGGCGTACACGGTCATCGGGGTCCTGCCGCCGCAGTCGTCCCTGCCCACCGGGGCCGAGCTGCTCGCGCCCCTGGTCCTGACCGCGGACGAGAGGCAGCATCATGGCGCCCACTATCTCCTGGCGATGGGACGTCTGAAGAGCGGGATGACGACCGCGGCCGCCACGAGCGCGATGCGCGACCTCGCCCGGCAGATCGAGGCCGAGCACAAGGACAGCAACACCGGATGGACCGTGCGCCTCGTCCCGATCTACGAGGCGGTGGTCGGCGGGATCCGTCCGGCGCTCCTGGTGCTGGCTCTGGCTGTCGGCGTGGTGCTCCTGATCGCCTGCGCCAACGTCGCCAACCTGCTCCTGGCGCGGGCGGCGACGCGGCGGGGCGAGATCGCGGTGCGCGCCGCGCTCGGCGCCGGCCGGGGCCGCCTGATCCGGCAGCTCCTCACCGAGAGCCTCCTCCTGTCGCTGTGCGGCGGCGCGTTCGGCCTGCTGCTCGGGACCTGGGCGGTCGATCTCATCAAGACGCTCCAGCCCGGCACGCTGCCGCGCGCGCAATCGCTCGCCGTCGACGGGCGCGTCCTGCTCTTCACGCTCGGGGTCTCGATCGTCACCGGTCTCCTGTTCGGCGCGGCGCCCGGCGTGCTCCTGTCGCGCGCCTCGCTCCAGGGGACCCTGCAGCAGGTCGGACGCGGCGTCCGCGGCCGTCTCAGCCAGCGGATGCGCGGCCTGCTCGTGGCGGCCCAGGTGGCGATGTCGCTGGTCCTCCTGGTGGCGGCCGGCCTGCAGATCCGGAGCCTGGCGCGGCTCCTGACCGTCGATCCCGGATTCGACCCGGCGAACGTCCTGACCTTCAAGATCGCCCTCCCGGATCGCCGCTACCCGGACGACGCACGCCAGGCGGCCTTCTACGAGCGCGCGCTCGCGGACCTCAAGACCCTTCCGGGAGTCGTGTCGGCGGCGGCGGTGACCAGCGTGCCGATCTCCGACGACGACCTGATCTTCTCCTTCACGGTCGAGGGGCGTCCACCGGCGCCTCCTGAGGAGGAGCGCTCGGCCAACTGGTACGCCGTCAGCCCCGACTACTTCGGCACGCTGCGCATCCCGCTCGTGCGCGGCCGTCTGTTCACAGACGCCGACGCGGCGGCGACGCCACGCGTGGCGCTCATCAACGAGACGATGGCGCGGCGGATCTTCCCCGGCCAGGATCCGCTCGGCCAGCGCCTGCGCATGGGGGTCGACGGCCAGGTGGTGCGCGAGATCGTCGGCGTGGTCGGGGACGTGCGGCACTACGGCCTCGACCAGCCGGTCACCATGCAGATGTACGAGCCGTGCGCGCAACGCCCCTGGAGCGCCATGACCCTCCTGCTGCGCGTCGCGGCGCGCCCCGACACGCTCGCGCCCGCCGCGCGGCGCGCCGTCCTCGCGATCGACCCCGGCCAGCCGGTCTCGGAGGTCCGCACCCTGCAGGCGATCCTCGATCTGTCGACGGCGCAGCGGCGCTTCACCCTCGTGCTCCTCGCGCTGTTCGCGCTTGTGGCGCTCCTGCTCGCGTCGGTCGGGCTGTACGGCGTGGTCGCCTACTCGGTGACCCAGCGCACCCACGAGATCGGCGTGCGGATGGCGCTCGGGGCGCAGCGCGGGGAGATCCTGGCGCTGGTCCTGTGGCAGGGGATGGGGATGACGCTCTGGGGCGTGCTCGCGGGGCTGGTGGGCGCCACCGCCCTGGCCCGCGTCATGAGCGGGCTCCTGTTCGGCGTCAGCGCGCGCGACCCGCTCACCTTCGCCGCCACCGTCGTCATCCTGACCTGCGTCGCTCTCGGGGCCACGTACGTCCCGGCGCGCCGCGCCACCCGGGTCGAGCCGACTTCCGCCCTGCGCTACGAATAAGGAGGCCGTCATGGAGACCGTGTTCCAGGACCTGCGATACGGCGTCCGGATGCTGTTCAAGAATCCGGCCCTCACGGCGGCCGCGGTGCTTTCTCTGGGCCTCGGCATCGGCGCCAACACGACGATCTACACCCTCGTGAACGCCGTGCTCCTGCGGCCGCTGCCCATTCGCGACGCCTCGGGCGTCGTGTCGGTGTTCACGACCGACGAGAAGAACAAGGGCGGGTTCAACGACTTCATGTCGATCTCGAAACCCAACTTCGAGGACTACCGCGACCGCAACCAGACCTTCACGGAGATGGCCGCGCGCCAGGGCTTGGCGCTGAGCCTGAGCGGCCGCGGCGAGCCGGAGCAGATCAACGGCGAGATCGTCTCCGGCAATTTCTTCTCGCTTTTGGGTGTGCGCCCGGGTCTCGGCCGCTACTTCCTTCCGGAGGAGGACAAGATCAAGGGCGCGTCGCCGGTCGTGGTCCTCAGCCACGGCTTCTGGACGCGGCGTCTCGGCGCCGACCCGGCCATCGTCGGAAAGTCGCTCAGCCTCAACGGCCAGCCGTTCACGGTCGTCGGGGTGGCGCCGGCCGGCTTCATCGGTATCAACACCCTGGGCGGTCCGGACGTCTGGGTGCCGATGGCGATGCACGAGCAGGTGCTGACCGGGTTCCAGGCGGAGAACTTCGACGACCGGCGGGGCCTCCTGTGGGACATCGTCGGACGGCTCAAGCCGGGCGTGACCGTGGAGCAGGCGCGGGCCGACGTGCAGCGCATCGGCTCCCAGCTCGAGAAAGAGTATCCGGTCCCGAACGGCGCGCGGGGCGGCACCGTCCTGCCCGTCGCGCAGAGCACGCTCAACCCCGGCTTCCGCCGCATCGTCGTCCTGTCCGGCGCTCTCCTGATGACCGTCGTCGGGCTGGTGCTCCTGATCGCCTGCGCCAACGTCGCCAACCTGCTCCTGGCGCGCGCCGGGGCGCGGCGCAAGGAAGTGGCGATCCGTCTGTCGCTCGGCGCCAGCCGCGGCCGGCTGGTCCGCCAGCTCCTGACCGAGAGCGCGCTTTTGGCGCTCCTGGGCGGCGCGGCGGGGCTGCTCGTCGCCTTCTGGAGCCGCGACCTCCTGGTCGCCCTGCGACCGCCGCAGTTCCTGCCCGCCGGTCTCGACATGCCGCTCGACGCGCGGGTCCTCGGCTTCACGATCCTCCTGTCGCTACTGACCGGTCTCCTGTTCGGCCTGGCGCCGGCTCTGCAGGCGTCGCGCCCCGACCTGGCGGTCGAGCTGAAGGACAAGACGATCGAGCCGGCGGGGCGGCGCAGCGTCACGCTGCGCGGCGCCCTCGTCGTGGCGCAGGTGGCGCTGACGCTCATCGCGCTGGTCGGGGCCGGCCTGTTCCTCAGGAGCCTCGAAAACACCCAGCGCATCGAGCCGGGATTCGACCTGCGCGGCCTCCTGGTGATGAGCTTCGACATCGGCGCGCAGGGGTACGACCAGGTGCGCGGCCTCGATTTCTACCGCCGGGCGGTCGAGCGCGCGGGCACGGTCGCCGGCGTGCGCGCCGCCACGCTCTCGAGCATCCTGCCGATCGGCGGCGGCGGCATCAGCCGCACCGTCTTCCCGGAAGGGCACGAGCCGGCCGCCGGCTCGACCGGGACCTTCGTCCTGGCGAACACGGTGATGCCCGGATACCTGGGCGTCATGGGGATCCCGCTGCTCTTTGGGCGCGACGTCACCGACGCCGATCGCGACGGGGCGCCGCTCGCGGTCGTCATCAACCGCGCCATGGCGGATCGCTTCTGGAAGGACGAGGACGCGCTGGGCAAGCGGTTCAAGTTCTTCGGCGATCCTGAATTCCGCCAGGTGGTGGGGGTGGTGGAGAACACCAAGGTCTTCACCCTGGGCGAGGACCCGCAGCCGGTGGCGTACCTGCCACTCCGGCAGGCGTACCAGCCGGCCATGACGCTCATCGTGCGGGCGGGCGGCGATCCACAGGCCCTGGTCCCCACGGTACGGCGCGAGATCCAGTCGCTCGATGCGAACCTGCCGCTCACCAACGTGCAGACCGGGCGCGACATGCTGGACGCCACCCTGTGGGCGCCGCGCATGGCGGCCGGCCTCCTGGGCGTGTTCGGACTGCTCGCGCTCGTCCTGGCGGCGGTCGGCATCTACGGCGTGATGTCGTACACCGTCAGCCAGCGCACCCACGAGTTCGGCATCCGCATGGCGCTCGGCGCGGGAGCGCGCGACGTGCAGCGTCTCGTCCTGCGCCAGGGTCTGGTTCTGGTCGCGATCGGGCTCCTGCTCGGGCTTATGGTCTCGCTCGCCCTGACGCAGTTCGTCGCCACGCTCCTGGTCGGGGTCGGCACGGCGGACCCGGTGACCTTCGGCGGCATCGCGCTGCTGCTCCTGGGCGTGGCGCTGTTCGCGGGCTATGTGCCGGCGCGGCGGGCCACGCGCGTCGATCCGATGGTGGCGCTGCGTTACGAGTAGGCGCCGGGCCGGGGGCTATAATCCGGACCGGAACGCAGGAGTCGTCCGCTCGTGACGCCGATGGAATCCCGATGACCGCCTCCCCCCGCGCGCGCGTCCTGGTGGCCGACGATCAGTCGGACGTGCGCGAAGCGATCCGCCTGCTCCTGAAAGGGGAGGAGTGCGACGTCGAGACGACCGGCTCGCCGGCCGGCGTCCTGCGGGCGCTGGGCGAAGCGCCGTTCGACGCGCTCCTGATCGATCTGAACTACGCGCGCGACACCACCTCGGGGCAGGAGGGGCTCGATCTGCTGGCGCGCGTCCGGGCCGCCGACCCCTCCCTGCCCGTCGTCGTCATGACCGCCTGGGGCAGCGTCGACCTGGCGGTCGAGGCGATGCGCCGCGGGGCCCGCGATTTCGTCCAGAAGCCGTGGGAGAACGCGCGGCTCCTGGCGATCCTCAAGACGCAGATCGAGCTGAGCCGCGCGCTGCGGCGCACGCACCGGCTCGAGGCCGAGAACCAGGCGCTGCGGGACGGCGGACCTCCGATCGATTTCGTCGCCGACTCGGCGGCGATGCGACCGGTCCTGCAGCTCATCGCGCGTGTCGGGCCATCGGACGCCAACGTCCTGATCACCGGAGAGAACGGCACCGGCAAGACGCTCGTGGCCCGCGCCCTGCACGCCCGCTCGGCGCGCGCCGCCGGAGCGCTGGTGACGGTGAACGCCGGCGGCCTGTCGGAAGGGGTGTTCGAGAGCGAGCTGTTCGGGCACGTGCGCGGCGCCTTCACCGACGCCAAGACGGATCGCGTCGGGCGGTTCGAGCTGGCCGACGGCGGCACCCTGCTCCTCGACGAGATCGCCAACATCTCCCCGGCGATGCAGGCCAAGCTCCTCCGCGTCCTGGAGACCGGGGAGTTCGAGCCGGTCGGCTCGTCGCGCACGCGGCGTGTCGACGCCCGCGTGCTGTCGGCGACCAACGCCGACCTGCCGGCCGAGGTGGCTGCGGGTCGCTTCCGCCAGGATCTGCTCTTCCGGCTCAACACCATCGAGGTCACCGTGCCGCCGCTGCGGCAGCGGCGCGAGGACATCCCGGTCCTGGCGCGTCAGTTCCTCGACCGGCACGCGCGCCGCTACCGCAAGCCCCTGGAGGGCTTCGACGAGGAGGCGGCGCGCGCGCTCCTCCTGCATCCCTGGCCGGGCAACGTCCGCGAGCTCGATCACGTCGTCGAGCGCGCCGTGCTGATGGGGGAGGGGACGGCGGTGCGCGCCGCCGATCTCGGCCTGCGCGCCGCGACCGACGGCCGCGCCTCGCTCGAGGAGATGAGTCTCGAGGAGGTCGAGGCGTTCCTCATCCGCAAGGCGCTGGCGCGATTCGGCGGCAACGTCAGCCAGGCGGCCGGCGCCCTGGGTCTGAGCCGCAGCGCCCTCTACCGCCGCCTGCAGCGCCACCATCTGTGAGATCGGACGGGACCTCCGGCCGCGCGCCAGGCCGCCGCCTGACGCACGACCGGCGCATCGTCCTGCTGGCCTTCCTGGCGGGGCTGCCGGGGTCGATCCTGGCGCTGACCCTTCTCTGGACCGGCGCGTTCGAGCTCAAGACCCAGCTCACGCTGTCGATCCTGGTCGTGGTGCTGTGGTGCGGCTTCGCGCTCGCGACGCGCGAGCGCGTGCTGCGCCCGCTGCAGAGCGTCGCCAACCTCCTGGAGGCGCTGCGCGAGGGGGATTTCTCGCTGCGCGGCCGCGGTCGCGGGCCGGAGGATCCGATCGAGGAGGTGATGCGCGAGGTGAACGCGCTCGCCGACACCCTGCGCGAGCAGCGGCTGGGGGCGCTCGAGGCGGTCGCCCTGATGCGCAAGGTGATGGAGGAGATCGACGTCGGGGTGTTCGCGTTCGACGCCGAGGCGCGTCTCCGGCTGGTGAACCGGGCCGGCGAGCGGCTCCTCGGCCGCCCGGCCGAGCAGCTCCTGGCGCGGCCGGCCGTCGACCTCGGTCTCGACGCCTGTCTCGCCCCCGGCGGGCCGCGCATCCTCGACCTGGCCTTCGGGGGTGGCGCGGGCCGCTTCGAGGCGCACGCCGGCACCTTCCGGCAGGGAGGCGAGCCGCACCGGCTCCTGGTGCTGACCGACCTCAGCCGCGCGCTGCGCGACGAGGAACGCCAGGCCTGGCAGCGTCTCATCCGCGTCGTCGGTCACGAGCTGAACAACTCCCTGGCGCCGATCCGCTCGATCGCCGGCAGCCTGTCGACGCTTCTGGCCCGCGAGCCGCCGCCTTCCGACTGGAAGGACGACATGCGCCGCGGGCTCCAGGTGATCGGCTCGCGCGCCGAGGCGCTCGGCCGCTTCATGGACGGTTACGCGCGCCTCGCGCGGCTGCCGCCGCCGAGCCTCGCGCCGGTCGCGCTCGGCGCGCTGGTGCGGCGCGTCGCCGGGCTCGAGACCCGACTCGCGGTCGCGGTGCGGCCGGGAGGCGACGTCGTCCTGTTCCTGGACGCCGATCAGATCGAGCAGCTGCTGATCAACCTGATCCGCAACGCCGTCGACGCGGCGCAGCCGTCGGGGGGCGGCGTGCGGGTCGGCTGGAGGCGGGCCGCCGGCGCGCCGCCGATGGTCGAGATCCGCGTCGAGGACGACGGCCCGGGGATGCCCGAGAGCGCCAACCTCTTTGTCCCGTTCTTCACCACCAAGCCGCACGGCTCCGGCATCGGCCTGGTCCTGTGCCGCCAGATCGCCGAGGCGCACGGAGGCCAGCTGACGCTCGAGAACCGGACCGACGCGAAGGGATGCGTGGCGCGCATCCGGCTGCCGCTCCGGGGGACGCAGGTCGATCGGACCCTGTCGGCGACCTGAACGCGCCTCGACCCCGATTGACAGCCGGCCAGGTTCGCGGTACTCATGGCCGGGGTGATCGCTCTCGGCCGGAATTCGCCGCATCTCTCGCTCGCACCCGTGCGCCGAAAGGCGGGATAGACGCATGACCTACCCCCCGGACAGCCCGGCTCGTCGGCTGCTGGACGACGAGCCGGGCACCCTGGCGCTGGTCGTCCGCTGGATCTCCATCGCCCTGACCGCGCCGCGCTACTGGTCGCTCCGATCCGAATGGCCCGACCTGGTGCAGGAGGTGCTGGCGCGTCTCGTCGCCAGCCTGAAGGAAGGGCGGTACGATTCCGCCCGGGAATTCCACTGGTACGTCGCGGGGATCGTGCGGAACACCGCCCTGCAGGCCCTTGAGCGGGCCGGAGCGCGCCGCGATGGCGTCGCGGCGGCGACGGAGATCGACGCCCGGCGGAACACGGGTGAAAGGGCGGGCGAGGACGTGTCGATGCGCCAGGCGGTGCGCCGCGTCCTGGACGAGGCGTCCGAGGATTGCCGCGAGCTGATGCGCGCCTATTACCTGGAAGAAAAGGGGTACGAGGAGATCGCCGTCGAATTCTCGATCCCCGTCGGCACCGTCAAGTCGAGGCTGAACCGTTGCCTCGACTGCGCGCGCCGGTCGTTCAGGGTGGCCATCCGCCGCCCCGCCGCCGATCCGCGGCGCCGCGCGGAGTCCCAGACGCGA
>DASRAN010000067.1:0-4095 GCA_035638115.1 Patescibacteria group bacterium
TCTCGACCGGGACGCCCGGGAGATCGGCGAAGGCATTCGAGACCTGCACCACCCGCGCTCCGGGCACCCGCGCGCACGCCGCGCGAAGCGGCCCGGTCAGGGCGGCGAGATACCTCAGGCTCGGGCGGCTGCCGATCCAGCCGATCCGCCGCTCCCCCGTTCCCGCGCGCCGGCGCGCGGCGGCCCGACGCACGGCCTCATCGGGGAAAGGCGCGAGATCGACCCCGGTCGGGAGGACGGTCACCCGCGGCGTCAGCGCGCGCGCGTATTCCGCCAGGAAGCCGTTGCCGGCGATCGTCACCGCGGCGCGTCCAAGGACGGCGGACAGCCTCCGCCGCCGCGAGCGGGCGCGGCGTCCGGCGCGCGCCGGTCCGAAGCGCTCCTCCTCGTCCGGGCTCGCTTCGAACACCGCGTCGTCGAAATCGAAGACGATCGGCACGCGTCCAGGGATGAGCGACAGCTTCCAGGGGGCGAGGAGTTTTTTCTGCACCAGCACGACGTCGGCCGCCCCGGCGCGCCGCCTCAGGTCGAGGATCCCGTAACCCGCGTCGCGTTTGGCGATCATCAGATCGGTCTCGAGACCGCGCCGATGCAGCGAGTCGAGGTGCTGGAGGATCCGGAAGCGGGTGCTCGGATGATCCGGACCGCCGTTGAGGAGGCACAGGACGCGCATGCCGGCCGGCATCGTGTCAGAGAACGCCGGCCCGGTCAACGCGCGACGCGGGCTCGAACCCGGTCACGGCGCTCAGGGCCAGGTGATCCGCAGCCCCGACGCCGTGGCGGTGACCGCGACCCGCTTGTGACGGCGCTCGTCGCGCCACTCCCGTCCTCCTTTGCGGGAATCGACGAGCATCCGGCCCACGCCGAGGCCGTTGACGTAGCCGAAGTAGACGTCGGGCAGCCAGTGGGCGTCGGACCACATGCGCTGCACCGCCACCAGACCGGCCGTGCCGTAGAGTCCGACCTGTCCGAATCGCTTCCAGAACCGCACCCCGCGCCCGTCGTCGTCCTCGACGAGGAGATGCCGGTCGATGATCGGCGCGAGGATCGAGGCGGCGATGGTCACGTCCCCGGAGGCGCTGTGCCCGACCGGCGGGGCGAGGAAGGTGACCGTGTTCCCGTCGCGCGGCCGCTCCGAGACGATCACCAGCTGCATCATCCCGCTGATCGCGCCGGCGTATCCCAGGTTCTCGAGAAGCAGCGTGGCAGTCTCCTTGTCGTAGGCCGAATCGCGCGCTTCCCCCGCGATCCAGAAGCCGAGCGACGCCGCCACGGGCGTGGCCGCGTTGCCCATCTTGCGCGCCGCGTCCAGGACGCCGCCGTGGAACTGGTCGGCGTGATCCTGGATGAAGTCGCGGGTCTGCTCGCGGACGAGGTACAGCGATGCGCCGATGCCGACCGCCCAGGCGAGCTTGGCCCATCCCCTGCGGTCGAGATGCGCCGGCCGGCCGAAGACGTACCCCGCGTCGCGGCCCACCTGGGCCCAATCGAGCGGCGCGTCCGACGACTTGCGGGCGCCCGACGCCGCGGGCGCGGGCGGTCCCGGTGACGGTCCTGCTTCCACGCCGGCGGGTGGATCCGCCGCCGGGTCGATCGCCTCCGCCGCCCGGGCGGGAGCGAACGGCACGAGCGCCGGCAAAAGCGCGACCAGGGCGAGTTGACGAATCCTCAGTCTCACGGTGGCACCTCATCCTTCCCCTTCCCCGCTTCGACCAGAACGAACGCGCGATGTCCGACGCGGCCGCGCTCGACGACGCGCCCCGTCTCCGGCCCGTCGCGACCGAGCTGACGCCACGCCTCCTCCTCGACCACGGCCAAGGGCGCGTCCGGCCGCGCGAGAAAGCCCGCCAGCGACGCGCCGTCGGGGAGGATCGTCAAAGGGCGCCGCGCGTACCACGACAGACCGGCGTGCGCGTCGGGATGGATGCCGACCTCGCGCGTCCCGGCCAGGGCGGCCACCCGTCCGGCGAACGCGCGCGCCGACTTGTGTTGGTTGATCGCCGGCATCACGTCGCACGTCACCACCAGCAGACCCGCGGCCGCTCCGAGCGCGAACAGCGCGATCGCCCCGCCCGGGGCGAGCCGTCTATAAAAGATGATGGGCAGCAGCGCGCCGATGAACGCGCAGCTGGCGAGCAGACGCGCCGGTCCGAGGAGATCGGGGTCCCCCTCCGCGATCCGCGGCAGGTAGTAGGCCGAGGCCGCGCTCACCGCGACGAGCCAGGCAAACAGGCCCAGGTGGATCGCCCGCCCGGCCGGGGGCGGATCCCAGTCGAAGAGCGACAGGTCCCAGAGCCGCCCGACGAGGAGCGCCCCGAACGGCAGGATCGGCAGCAGGTAGATGCCCCGCTTCTCCACCGACATCGCGAACATCACCACGTAGACGATGAGGAACGAGTACAGGAAGACGGAGCGCTCGTCGAGCGGCCGGCCGCGCCGGGGAAAGGTCTCGTAGACCGCGGCCGGCACCATCACGACCCACGGCAGGAGCGACAGGGGCAGCGTCGTCAGGAGGTGCAGCGGCGGATGCGGGTGGTGGATGCCGCCGGCGACCCGCGCGCCGAACCGCAGGAGCGCGTCGCCGATCGGGAACACGCTCTCCGTCTGCCGGCCCCAGGCGAGGATCCAGAGCACCGTGGGGAGCGCCGCGACCGGCACGCCCCACTCGGCCCCGAGCCGCCGCAGCGCGCCGAGCCCGCGGGTCGCCGCGAGGTGGACCCCCAGGGCCAGAAGCGGCAGCAGGCCGACCGGCCCCTTCGCCAGGACCGCGAGTCCGAGCGCGATCCAGAACGCCGCCAGCCAGCCGGTGCGGAACGACGCGCGCAGGGCGCACCAGGCCGACAACGCCGCCAGCGTCATCAGCAGCGCCAGGAGCATGTCGGGCCGCGCCCAGCGCGACTCGACCACGAAGTCCTCCGTCGTCAGGAGCACGATCGCGGCGAGCGCGCCCGCCCGGCGGCCCCAGAGCTCGCGTCCGAGGAAGAAGACCGCGACCGAGCAGAGCACCGCCGCCGCGTTCGCCGGCAGGCGGACGGTCAGCTCGTTCACCTCTCCCGCCGCGATCGAGGTCGCGGCCGCGAGCCAGTAGTAGAGAGGCGGCTTCTCGAGCCACGGCCGTCCATCCTGGCGCAGGACGCTCCAGTCGCCGGTCGCGACGATCGCCGAGGTCGCGAGCGCCGTGCGGGGCTCGTCCGGATCCCACAGGTCGCGGCGTGCCAGCCCGGTGGCGCACAGCACCAGGCCGGTCGCGAGGACGAGCAGCAGGCAGGCGCGGTCGGTCCGGAACAGCCGGACGGACAGGGTCAACGGACGGACGCTCGCGGGCCCGGGGTCTCGTCGTGGAACTGCAGGGCGTGGAGCCGGGCGTAGACCCCGGAGCCGGCCAGGAGGTCGGCGTGTGTGCCGCGCTCCACGATCCGCCCCCGGTCGAGGACCAGGATCAGGTCGGCGCGCCGGATGGTCGACAGACGATGCGCGATCACCAGCACCGTGCGCCCCTGCATCAGGTTTTCGAGCGCCGCCTGGACCTCGCGCTCCGATTCCGAGTCGAGGGACGAGGTCGCCTCGTCGAGGATCAGGATCGGCGAGTCCTTCATGATCGCCCGCGCGATCGACAGACGCTGCCGCTGCCCCTGGGACAGCCGGTGCCCCGACTCGCCGAGCGGCGTGTCGTATCCCTGCGGCAGCGCCAGGATGAACTCGTGGGCGTGCGCCGCCCGGGCCGCCGCCTCGACTTTCTCGAACGGGGCGTCGGCCCGGCCGTAGGCGATGTTGGTGCGCACCGTGCCGTCGAACAGGATGACCTCCTGCGTGACCAGGCCGATCTGGCCGCGCAGCGACGCCAGCGTGACCTCGCGCACGTCGTGACCGTCGATCAGCACCACGCCGCCGGTGACGTCCCAGAACCTCGGGATGAGATTCACCAGCGTCGACTTGCCCGCGCCGCTGCCGCCGACCAGCGCCACGACCTGCCCGCGGCGGACGACCACGTCGACGCCGTGCAGCACCGGCGCCTTCGCGTAGGCGAAGGTGACCTGGCGGAACTCGATCCGATCCACGAACGGCGGCAGGTCGGGCACGCCCGGACGATCGACC
>DASRAN010000068.1:0-39792 GCA_035638115.1 Patescibacteria group bacterium
CGAGATCGGCACCTGGAGGAGCGGGAAGAGCGGGCTCGCGAGGCCGACGACGAGCGCGGCGTCGCGCCGTCCGGGCGGCAGCCCGGTCGCGTCGAAGATCACCCCCGCGTCCGCGGAGCCGTGCGCCGGGATGGTCACGACGCGCGGCGCCGGCTGCGCGAACCTCCCGGCGCAGGCCGAAGCGCGCCGCAGCGCCAGCCCGGTCGGGTTCGGGACCGCGGTGGTCAGCGTGCGCACCGTCCCGAGCGCGATGTTGATCACCGACACCCGGCTGGCGCCGAACTCCGTGACATAGAGGGTGACGCCGTCCGGGTCGGCGAGCAGCGCGGTCGGGCGAGACAGTCCCCGCGCCACGGTGCGCCATGCGCCGGTGACCAGGTCGACCGCCGCCAGGGTGCCGTTGCCGCTCTGGCTGACGTAGGCCTGCGTCTCATCGTGGCTCAGCGCCACGCCCTCCGGCTCGCTCAGCCCCGAGGCGAGCAGCGTGACCCCGCCGGTCGCCAGATCGACCCGCTGCAGCGTGCCGTCGGTCGGTCCGGTGACCCAGGCGGTGCGCCCGGCGGTGTCGATGGCCACCGAGTGCGGCGACCCGAGGTCCGAGGCGGCGACCGACAACAGGCCGGTCGCGAGATCGACGCGCGCCAGCGTGCCGCCGCTGTACCCGGCCACCAGCAGCGACCCGCCCGCCGGCTCGAGCGCCAGCCCGAAGATCGTCGCCTCGCCGGTCCCGGAGTGCGTCACCCCTCCATGGACGAGATCCACGACCGCCAGCCGGCCGTTGAACTCGGCGACGTACGCGTGCCGGCCGTCCGGATCGATCACCACCCCGCCCGGCCCGAACATCCCCGAGGCGAGGACGGTCGCGGCGCCGGTGACCGGGTCGACCACCCGCAGGTCGCCGGTGTTGAAGCCGGTCGCCACGATCTTCGGCGGCAGGCAGTCGACCGGCGAACCGCTCCCTTCGACGTCCAGACCCACATCGACCGGCGCGTCGCCGTCGTTCGTGAGCGTCACGGTGCGGGTCTCGCGATGCCCTTCGAGGAGCGTGACGTCGATCGGCGACGTCGCCGCGCGCACCACCGGCACCGCGCGGACCGACGCTTGGAGCGGCAGCGTCACCACCGGCCGATCGGGATCGGGGCTGGTGATGGTGAGCATCCCGGGCGCGGCGCCGTCGCCGGGAGCCGCCCCGGTGTCGACCGCGACGTCGAGCCTGACCTGGCCGCCCACCGCGATCGACGCGGGCGCGGCGGCGCTGCCGACCACCGGCAGAATCGGCGCCGCGGTCGACGGCTCGGCCGTGAAGCTCCACCCGGCGCCGCTCGCCACGATCGAGGTCAGCGGCAGATCGTCGCTCCCCGTGTTGCGCAGGAGGTAGGTGCGGTGCCGCACGCCGCCACGCACGACGTCGCCGTACTCCAGCCGGTCCGAAGGCAGCGCGTAGTCCAGGCGCAGGACGTGCCGGTTGAAATCGCACGACGACCCGACCGCGATCGTGTTGCGGATTTCCGCCTCGAACAATCCGTCCGCCAGGTACGACGCGAGGTCGGCCGCGCCGATCGCGATGGTGCGCGACTCCGGGGCGCACTCCACGCCGTCGCCGCCGACCGTGGCCAGGTCGCGTCCCTCGATCGACAGCGTCGCCTTCTCGAGCGGGCTGCCGAAGTCGCCCTCGACCTCGAGCTGCAGCGTCCCGCCGCCCGACGGCGCGAAAACCGCGCCGATGCGGTGGGTCGTCACGGCGCCGTCGCCGCTGAACGAGCGGCGCGATTCGAGCCGCGCGGCGGGGACCTCGGTCACCAGGTGGGGCGCGCCCGCGACGTCGAGCAGGACCGGGACCAGGGCCGAGACGCCACCGGGGACGTTGGTCCCGATCCGGATCGTCCCCTGGTGCGCTCCCGGCGCGAGACCCGACGCGTCGACCACCGCGCGCGCCTCGATCGACCCGCCCGGCGGCACGACCGCCTGGGCGGGCGTCACCGTGAGCCAGGCGGCGGCCGGGCCGGCCTCGGGGCCGGCCTCCATGCCCGCCGCCGACGCGACGTCGGCCGTCAGCACGATCGACAGGTCGCTGCCGCCGTCGTTTCCGACGAGAAACGCGCTGTCGCCCGTGGCGCCGGAACGCAGCCCCATCGAGATGCTGGCCGGCAGCGCGCCGAGGCGGGGCGCCGGCAACGCCGCGCCGGCAAGCACGGCGCCGGCGCCGGGATCGTTCGCCGCGTCGCTCGTGATCCGCAGGGCGCCGGAAAGCGTCCGCGGGCCCGACGGCGTCCAGGTGACCAGGATCGTGAGGTTCGCGCCCGCCGCGATCCGCACCGGCAGGCCCGGGTCGGCGCCGATCCCCGCCGCGCGGCCGGGGAACGCACCGCCCGCGGCGCCCGGCGACGGCGGCGGCCGCGGCACCCTCGTCGGCGGCGGCGGCAGCACCACGGCGAGATCGGGATCGTCGGCCGCGATCGCGCTCACGGTCATCAGCTCCGTCCCGATGTTGACGAGGGTGAGCGGGCGCGCCGCCGTCCCGCCCACCAGGACGTCGCCGAAATCGAGCCCCGCGGGAACGAGCGCGATCGCGGGCGCGCCGGTGACCGACAACGCGACCGGATGGACGTCGCGGGCGCGCGCCGGGTCGTCGGTCAGGAGAGCGAGATCCGCGGCGTAGTCGCCGCCGGCGAGACCCGACGCGTCGATCCGCAGCGTCGCCTCCTGCGACTCGCCGCCGCGCAGCCGGCCGGCCGCGGGGGCCGCCGAAAGCCAGGACGGCAGGCCGCCCTCGAGGCTCCAGTCGAGCGTCCCGGACCCGGCGTTGGCGATCGACAAGGCGCGTGTCGCCACCTGCCCGGTGCGCAGCGCCACGGAGAACGACGGCGGCGACGATGCGAGTGTCGGCGCCGCCAGAGTCGTCGCCGTCACGACGTTGCCCGGCGGCCCGGCGGTGTCCCACTCGTCGCGCGCCCGCACCGCGAAGGCGTAGGCGGTGGAGGGCGCCAGCCCCGTGACCTCGAGCGTCTCGGCCGCGCCCGGAGCCGCGGGGACCAGACGGTTCGCGAACGCGGCGGCCGCGTCGAGATGCGCCGGGTCGAGCGTGCCGGCGGCGTAGCGGACGTCGTAGCTCGAGGCGCGCCCCGCCGCTCCGTCGTCCCCCGTCGCCGTCCAGCTCAACCGCACCCAGCCGCTACCCGAGTCGATCGCCGCGAGGTCGCCGATCGGCCCGGGCGGCACCGTGTCGGGCGTGGCGAGCAGCCGGAACAGGTTGAGCCGTCCGCCCGAGATGGTGGTGTCGTGCAGACCCGGCAGCGGATCGACGCCCGCCGCGAGTCGGGAGCGGATCTCCGCGATCGTGAGTCCCGGCTCCGCCGCGCGCAGCAGGGCGACGGCGCCCGTGACCATCGGCGTCGCCATCGAGGTGCCGCTCTTCAGCCCGTACCCGCCCCCCGGCACGGTGCTGAGGATCGCCACGCCCGGCGCGCCCAGGAGGACGTGCTGCGATCCGAAGTTCGAGAACTCGGCGAGATCGTCGTCGTCATCGGTCGCGGCCACCGCGATGACGTTCTGCAGCTCGTAGGCCGCCGGGAACTGCGGGCTCTCGTCGATGTCCTCCCCTTCGTTGCCCGCCGCGGCGACGAAGACGATGCCCGCCGTCTCCGCCGCGGCGATGGTGTCCTGCATGATCGCCGAGAATCCGCCGCCGCCCCACGAGGCGTTGAGCACCTGCGCGCCCATCAGCGTCGCGTAGTCGATCCCCCGCAGCGCGTCGGAGCTGAACCCCGAGCCGTCCGCGCCCAGGAACTTCACCGGCAGGATCGACACGTGCCAGTTGATCCCGACCACCCCGAGCCCGTTGTCCCCCACTGCTCCGATCGTGCCGGAGACGTGCGTCCCGTGCCCCGCGTCGTCGTCCGGGTTGTTGTCGTCGTTGGCGAAGTCCCACCCGTGCACGTCGTCGACGAACCCGTTGCCGTCGTCGTCGATGCCGTTACCGGGAATCTCCCCCGTGTTGGTGAACAGGTTCTCCGCCAGGTCCGGATGCGTCGCGTCCATCCCGGTATCGATGACCGCGACCAGCACGTCCTTGCTTCCGGTCGCGATGTTCCACGCCCGCGTCGCGCTGATGTCCGCCCCCGCCACGCCCCCCGTCTGCCCCGTGTTGCGGAAGGCGTACAGCTCCCCGAACCGCGCGTCGTCCGGCAGCCGGTCTGCCGTCAGCACGTAGTTCGGCTCGGCGTACTCGACGTCCTTGCGCGCCCGCAGCCGGGCGATGGCGTCTTCGACGGAAAGCCCCGGCGGCAGCCGCCAGTGCTCCGCGCCGCTCCTGTACGTCCAGCGGCGGATGGCCCCGAGACCGGCGGCAGGCGATGGCGTCGCAGCGGAGGTTCCCGGGGTCGCGGAGGCTCTCGCGGCCGTCATCGCGGCGAGCGCGGCCGACTTGTCCGCGTTCTTCGCTCCGGCTCGGAACTTGACGAGGACTTCGCCAGGCGCATAGGGCGGCGTGCGCAGCGCCGGCGCTGCAGCAGGCGGCTTGGGAACGATCGTCGGAGCGATGGCTGGCGGAGCGGTCGATGGTGGCGCGGTCGTCGGGAGAGCAACGATTCCGGCTGGATGCGCGGGCGCTGGTTTCGGCGTTCCCCGCGGTCCCGCGGCGACGGCTGCGACCGCGATCAGCCCGGCGCAGGCCGTCGCGAGGACGACCTGTCGCACACTACGCGCTCCGGGATGAAACGAATCCATGGAGCCACCGAGGTGGCGCCATTATGTCACGGGACCCGCTCGCCCAACGCGCGAGAATCTCTGTCGCGGTGCGCGCCCCGCTCAGCGTCGTGCCGTCGTCCCCGATCCCGGCCCACCCGCCGGCGGTGTCGAGGCGACCGGGCAGCCGCTCTCGCACGATCCCGGAACCCGAGGCCACGGGCCGGTTTCCGTCCCGTAGCCGGCCGCGCCGTCGGCCGTGCGCTGCTGGATCAGGTAGAAGAATCCGTGACCGACGGCGGGTGTCGCCGCGTCCGCGGGCTCGGTGACCGAAGTCACCGTCGTCGCACCGGCCAGCATCCGCACCGCGCCGAGATCTAGCACACCGTTCGCGACGTGCCAGGCCGACAGGTCGCCGGTGATGACGTCATATCCCATCGCCCCCGCGACCGTCGGCCAGTAGAGGCGGATGTTCGTCGTGCCGCCCGTCGGTTGCGCGGTCGGCGGAGCAATCTGCATCAGGAGCGGCTCCGGCCCCTGACCCTGGTCGTGCGGCACCGTGATCGTCGCCAGAGCCGGCGTCGCGTTGCCGCTGCGGTCCACGGCGCGGTAGGTCAGTGTGTAGACCCGGCCCGATCCCTTCCCGTCACGCTCGGCGCGAAGCAGCAATTCGCTGTCGGCCGTCCCTGCGGCCGCTCCCTGGATGTCCCCGGTGGTCGCGCCATCGTTGTTCCCCGCCGCATCGTCCGCCTCGCTGCTGGTCACAGAGACCAGGCTGACAGTCGCCGAGCCGTCGCACAGATCGAGCGCCTCCCATGACACGTGCACCGGGATCATCTCGTGGTTCGGGGGCCAGAGCGTCGTCGGGTCGGTGTGCAGGGTCAGCGTCGGCGGCAGCGTGTCGTGGACCGTCACGCTGGTGGTGCAGGTCGTGTGGTGTCCCGCCGCGTCGGTCGCCGTGAACACGACGGGCGTCGTGCCGAGCGCATACGGCCCCGAGGCATCGCCGCCGTTCGGGGTGTGGTCGTTGGTGAGCGTGGCGCCGCCGCACAGATCGTGGGCGGAAGCCGTGACGGTGACGTAGGCGCCGCCGGCGCCCTGGCACTCGCCGGCGGGGAGCCCGGCGACGCAGTCGAGGACGGGTGGCGTGGTGTCGACGACCGAGACCGTGGTGGTCGCGGTGCTCGACTCGCCGCTCCGGTCCGTGACCTTCAGCGTGATGGCGTGCGCGCCGAGGGGCAGCGTGACGCTCAGGGTCGCGCCGCTGCCGAGGGACGTCTGCGACGCCAGGCCGTAGTTCTCGAACCAGTCGAACGACGCGATGTCGTCGCTGGTCCCCGGCGTCGAGTCGGGGTCGGTCGAACCCGAGCCGTCGAGCAGGACGCCGGCCCCGGCGGCGCTGGTGCACTCCGCCGCGCCGGGCGATACCACGGCGGCCTGCGGGGGCGAATTGTTGACCAGGAGCATGGTCCTCTCGCCCTGGTGCAGGAAGCTCTTCGTGGCCGTGACCGGTTTGGTGTTGCCGTCCGTCGCGGTGATGCGGAGCGCGTAGGAAATCCCGGAAGCCAGGGTCGAAATGTCGACCACGCCAGGGAGTCCATGGGTGAACGGCACGGTGAGGTCCTCGCCCGCGCTGTTGAATTCGAATCGGATCACGATCGACCCGGGCTGCATGTCGAGGACGGTCGCATCGGCGCCGCCGTGATCGTCTCCCAGCAGTCGGACACACAGGTTGAACGGAGGGGTATAGCCCGAGAGGGAGACGACCGGGTTGAACACGCCGATGGGACTCGCGCAGGTGCCGTGGGCGATCCCGTAGTCCGGCTGCGCATCGTCGCAGAAAAGGACGGAATCGAGATCGAACAGAAAGGGTTGGCCAACGGCCCCGTAGGTATAGCCGATGCCCTTGCCGTGGACCCCCTGCGGAAAGAAGCCGCGGCCGCAGTCCGAGGTCGCGTAGGCGTCGAGGAGCGTCTCGGTCAGGTCGTGCGCGCCGAGGAAACCGATGCTGCCCGACAGGAGCTCGCCCTGGGGATCGCGTGCCGTCACGTCGGCTTCGAGCGTGCCGGAGACGGAGCGAATCTCGGCGATGTCGACACGCGGCTGACAGGCGTCCCCCGAGCCGTCCGCGTTCGCATCCTCCTGCCCGGCGTTCACCGCGGCGGGACAGTTATCGCAGGCGTCCCCCACGCCGTCATGATCGGCATCCGACTGGCCGGCGTTGGCGATCCCCGGGCAGTTGTCGCAGACGTTTCCGGCTCCGTCGTGGTCGGCGTCCGCCTGATCCTGATTCGCCACCGCGCGACAGTTGTCGCACGCGTCCCCCAGGCCGTCACCGTCGAGGTCCTGCTGTGACGGATTGGAGATCATCGGGCAGTTGTCCGCCGGGCAGCTGGAGGTTGCGCCCCCTGGAGACCCGAATCCATCGCGATCGAAATCCTGGCAGCCGTCGCATGCGTCGCCGATCCCGTCGGCGTCGGCGTCGGACTGACCGGGGTTCGCGACGTCGGGACAGTTGTCCGTCGGGCAGACATTGCCCGGGTAGCCGGGATCGCCGGCGCCATCGCGGTCCCTGTCGGTGCAGGGATCGCAGGCGTCGCCGATCCCGTCCTGATCGTGGTCGGCCTGGTCGGGATTCGAGTTGGCCGGACAGTTGTCGCGGGGGCAGAGTTCCCCCGCAAGGCCGGCGCCGTACCCGTCGTGATCCAGGTCCGTGCACAGATCGCACGCATCTCCGATCCCGTCCGCGTCGGTATCCGTCTGGGCGGCGTTCGGGACGGAGGGGCAGTTGTCGGTCGGACAGTGGTTGGCGGAATGACCCGGATCGCCCCGGCCGTCGCCGTCGGTGTCGATGCAGTCGTCGCATGCGTCCCCGACGCCATCGCGGTCGAGGTCTTCCTGGCCCGGATTGGAGGTCGTCGGGCAGTTGTCGACCGGGCAGGTGTTGTGCGGGAACCCGGGATCGCCGAAGCCGTCGCCGTCGCGGTCGGTGCAGGGATCGAGGTTGTCCGGAATGCCATCGTGGTCATAGTCGGGCGTGCCCTGCGTCAGCAGCATCGCGATGTGCCCGCCTGTCGCCACGGCAAGGTCCGTCCGGCGGCTCGGGTCGAACTCGCCCGAGGCGATGAAGATGGGGTGCCCGCCCGCCGCGAATCGCTGGCGCGAGCCGAACGTGCCATCGCCGGCCCCCGCGAACAGTGAAACGTCGGAGGAGTCGTAGTTGGCGACCGCGAGGTCGACGATTCCGTCGGCGTTGAGGTCGGCCGCCTCGACAGCCAGCGGGAAAGCACCCGTCGGATAGGTCGCCAGGGTCCGGAACGATCCATCCCCGGCGCCGAGAAGAACCGTCAGGATCGAGTCCTGGCGATCCACGACGGCGAGATCGACGCGGCCGTCGCGATTGAGATCGACGAGGGCGAGGGACGCGGAGCTGTGCCCGACGGCGACGTGCGCCGGCGGAGCGAACCGGCCGCCCCCGAGACCCATGAGAACCGTGACGTCCCCCGGCGCGCCGGGTGGCGGGAGGTCGCTGCCGGCATTGGCTGTCACCAGGTCGGGGACGTGGTCGCCGTTGAGATCCGCCGACGCGATCCAGAACGGCGAGCCCCCTGCCGCGTAGCGCGTCGGATTTCCGAATCCGCCGACGCCGTCTCCGGAGTAGACCGTCACGTCGTAGGACCCCAGGTTGGCCACGGCGAGATCCAAGCGTCCATCGCCGTCGAGGTCGGCGACCGCGACCGAGTAGGGATTGGTGACATCGCTCAGCGCGACCCCATCGCGCACCGTCCCGTCCCCCTGACCCAGCGTCACGTGAACCGATCCCGATGAGTTCGTGGCCCCTCCACCCGCGTCGACGAGGATCATGTCGGGATTCCGGTCCTCATTGACGTCGGCGGCGGCGATCCAGATCGGCACGTAGCCACTGTATGGTACTAACCCACCGGGAACGAACGAGCCATCGGGCGTCGCAAGGAGAATCCTCGTGCCTGAGTCCCCGATGGCGTCCGTCCCGTATGACGCCAGATCGAGCAATCCGTCCCGATTGAAGTCCGCGGCGGCGACCGACAGGTAGCCGACCCCTTGCCGTGCCTCCTGCGGGTCGAACGAACCGCCGCCCAGCCCCCTGAGCGCGAACACTGTTCGCGACCCGGTGTTGACGATCGCGAGATCGCGGATCCCGTCACCATCCAGGTCGGCCGGCAGGACGACGCGGGGATTCGAACCCGTGGTCGGAGGCGTGGTCGCATACTCGAATGAGAAGTCGGCACGACCCTTCGCGAACACGACGAGACCAAACCCGTTGGTGGAGAGGATCTCTGCGAGATCGGCACGGCCATCGCCATCGAAGTCGGCGGCAAAAAGCGAAACAAGCTGATTGGTCTGCAGCGGGACAAAGCTGGCCTGGGTCGAGAGGCCGGTCGGCGTGCCGTGATAGGCCACCACGGGAGGCCCGCTCGTTGCGACTCCCAGGTCGACCCGTCCGTCTCCGTCGAAATCCCCGGCGGCGAGCTGGAGCGGCAGGCCCGTGACAGGGAACTTCACCGGAGCGCCCCAGGTGCCGTCCCCCTGCCCGGGATAGATGTTGATGGAAGTGTCGAAGAACGACCCTGAGAACGGTGCGCTGATCGCAACATCCGGGCGCCCATCGCCGGTGAAGTCGCCGACGGCCATGTAATTCGTCGGATTGGCTATGGCCGTGGGGGGCTGAGGCTGCAGCGTTCCGTCCCGTGCGGAGAGAAACGCCTTGATGGAGTAATCCTGGGTCATCCCGACCACGTCGGGCAGGCCGTCGCCGTTCAGGTCCGCCGCGGAGAGCGTCGACGAGGAGTAAGCCACCGAGTAGATGGAAGGATCGGCGAAGGTCCCGTCGCCGCGACCGCGATGAAGCTCGAGACTCGCCGGGCACGAGACGACGAAATCCGCCGCTCCGTCACCGTCGAAGTCACCCGTCAGAACCGCGCCGGGAGAGTTGCACACGGGGATGTGGACCGCGGGACCCAGGCCCAGGTCGGGCGCGCCGAGGAGGATCTGGACCTCGTGCGCATCATAGATGGCCACGACCAGATCGGCCCTGTGGTCCCCGTTGAAATCAGCGGCGGCCTCCGCGACCGGAATGCCGCCAACGGGAACGGAGGGGCTTCGCAGGATGGCGCGAAACGACGGGGAGGCGCAGGCGTCGCCGACACCGTCGCCGTCCGCATCCTGCTGCCCCGGATTGGCCGTCCCCGGGCAGTTGTCCACGCCACAGGCGTTCGCAGGGAATCCTGGGTTGCCGAAGCCGTCGTGGTCCGTGTCGGTGCAGGGATCGCACGCGTCGCCGAGCCCGTCGCCGTCCGTGTCCTCCTGCCCGGGATTCGGGACGGTGGGACAGGAATCGACGTCCTGGCAAATGCCGTCACCGTCGACGTCGGGCAGGGCGCTCGCCGGGCAGGAATCGCAGACGTCTCCCTGGCCGTCGCCGTCGGTGTCGGTCTGATCGGGGTTGGAAGCTCGCGGGCAGTTGTCCCGGCCGCAGGCGCTCGCAGGAAAGTCGGGATCGCCCACGCCATCCCCGTCCGAGTCGGTGCACAGATCGATGCCATCGGGGATCCCGTCGCCGTCGAAATCCGCGATCGGGCCGCGGTTGAGAAGCACGGCGACGCGCGTACCGAAGCCGGTCAGGAGGTCGGGACGGTCGTCCGTGTTGCTGCGACCGGCGGCAATCCGTGTGGTGTAGAGCGTGGGGGTCGCGAGAGTGCCGTACGAAGGGAACCGGCCGCTGCCATCTCCCCAGAGCAGGGTGACATCGCCCAGTTGGAATGGAAGCGTGCCCTGACCGTTGCTCCCTACGGCAAGATCGAGATCGCCGTCACCGTCCAGGTCGGCGGCGACCAGATCGACAGGACCGTTGATCGAACCGACATGAGTTTCGGATCCGAAGGTGCCGTCGCCGTGACCCAGGAAGATGGAGACGTTGCCGAGGCGAAACTGGTCTCCCGCGTTGAGGATCGCGAGGTCGGTGTGACCATCGCCATCGAAATCTCCCGCCGCCGCGACAACCGGCTGAACGCCCGCCGCGATCTTGCTCACGCTGGCAAAAGATCCCGAACCGTCGCTCAAGGCAATGGTCAAGGTCCCGCTGCTATCCCGCACGACGAGGTCGGGAAAGGGATCGCCGTTGAGCTTGGCGAGGAGAGGTCGCCCCGCGTAGGCGATGGGCACGGACGAGCCGGGGAAGCCGAATCCACCGCTGCCGTTTCCCAGCCTCACCTTGAATGAGCTCTGAGACATGCCCAGTACCAGGTCGGCGTGCCCGTCGTTGTTCATGTCCGCGGTGACGACCATCGCGGGCGACAGCGAGGGGTCTAGCGGAACCGCGTGCCCCGCATCGAACCTGCCGTTTCCGTCCCCGTAATAGACGGTCACGCCGTGGTCCAGGTCCGCCGTCACCACGATGTCGAGATGGCCGTCCTCGTTGAAATCGCCGGCATCGACGGAGAAAAATCGGCCGTTCCCGGCGAGGAACGAGGCGCTTCGGCGGTATCTCCCCTGTCCGTCCGCCAGCAGGACCTCCATATTGCGTGTGTTGGTGCCGGGGAGCCTCTCGAATACGGCGACGTCCAGAAGGCGGTCCCCATTGAAGTCCGCGGCCACGAAGTCCATGCCCGACTCGAGCAACGTGGTGCCGATGGCCTCACCGGGAGCGCCTCTCGGGCTGCCCAGATCGACGCTGACGGTCCCTTCGGCGTTGACCGTGATGAGGTCGGGTCGGGCATCCGCGTCGACATCGCGCGAGGCGATAGCCACAGGTCCGAGACCCGTCGGCAGGTCGGCCGCATGCGAGAAACCGCCCGTCCCGTCCCCACCGAACACCAGAATCCCGTTCTGGACGAGCACGGCCAGGTCGTTCAGCCCGTCGCGCGTGAAATCGTCGATGGCCAGGCCGAAGCCGGCGGCCCCCACGTCCACTCTCCGCGCCGCCGACAAGCGCCCCGCGCCGGCGCCGATGAGGAGGCTCACGTCCGCGGTGGCCAAATTGGCGGTCGCCACGTCGGCCAGCCCGTCCTGATCGATCCGGCCGATCACGACGTCCGAGGGAGGACCGTTCACTGGGTACGGGACCGGCGCGTGAAATCCGCCCGTCGCGTCGGCGAGGATCACGGCCACGGCGGGAGAGCCCGTGAGTCCATGCGCGAGATCCATGCGGCCGTCGCCGTCCAGATCGCCGATGGCGAAGGCCACGCCGGCTCCCGGATCGAGAACCGTCGGAGAGCCGAACGTGCCGCCGCCGAGGCCACGGACGATCGTGAGCCCCGGGCTTGTCGCGCTCCCCAGGACGAGGTCCGGCCGGCCATCTCCGTCGAGATCCGCGGCTCTCACGCGTCCCGGCGATCCACCGATCCCGAGCGCGACGGGCGGCCCGAGCGCTCCTCCGGCTCCGCCCGTGAGCAGGAAGAGATCGGGCGGGCCGTTCTGCGTGGCGCGCCCCACGACCGCGACGTCCGGGTGGCCGTCGGCGTTGAAATCACCCACGGCCAGCGAGAGCGGCTGGTGGCCCGCCGGGTACTCAAGCGGGCTTGCGAAACCGCCCTCCCCATTGCCCAGCAGCACTTCGACCGCGTCCGAGACGTAGGCCGCGGTCACGACGTCGAGGAATCCATCTCCGTCCATGTCGAAGACGGCAAGATCCTGCGGATCCGCGCCGGCCGGGTATTTCGGCGTCGAGTAAAGGGGGCGTGCGCCGGTGGCGTCGGGTTCCGGATCGTACGGCTGCACCGTGTTCGCTTGTCCGCTCGCCAGTCCGGGACGGGTGAACGGGCCGGCCGCCAGGATCAGGAGCCCGACCGCAATGACGAGGCAACAGGACCTGGATCCGGTCTTCCGGTGATTGTGATCGGTCTTGTCCACTCCCATTGCGAAGAGCCTCCTGAACCCCTGCCTCTCGTCAGCGACGGGTGGGGCTCCCTCCGCCCGATCCACCCGGCGGGGGCGCGCCCGCCACGTCGCACCCCCCGTCGCATGACCCAGGAACGCGAGGCCAGGGGCCGGTTTCCGTGCCGTAGCCCGCCGCACCCAGGTCCGTGTGCTGCTGGATGAGATAGAAGAAGGCGTGGCCGACCGCCGGGGTCGCCGCCGTCGGCTCCGTCAGCGAAGTCGCCGTCGTCGACCGCGCCAGGACCTGCACCGCGCCGAGGTTGAGCACGCCGTTCTCGACGTGCCAGGCCGATAGGTCGCCGGTGATGACGTCGTATGACGTCGCGCCGGCGACCGATGGCCAGTAGAGGCGCACGTTTGTCGTGCCGTTTGCAGGTTGCGCAGTCGCCGGAGCCACCTGCATCAGGAGCGGCTCCGGTCCCTGCCCCTGGTCGTGTGGCACCGTGATCGTCGCGAGCGCCGGCGTCGCGTTGCCGCTGCGGTCCACGGCGCGATAGGTCAGCGTGTAGACGCGGCCGGCGCTCTTCCCGTCGCGCTCGGAGCGCAGCAGAAGCGCCGTGTCGGGCGTGCCAATGTCAGCCCCCTGGATGTCCCCTGCCGTGGCGCCGTCGTTGTTCCCCGCCGCATCGTCCGACTCGCTGCTGGTCGCGGAGACCAGCTGCACGTCAATGCCCGTCGAGTCGCAGAGGTCGCCGGCTTCCCACCAGACGCGCACCGGGATCATCTCGTGGTTCGGGGGAAAGAGCGTCGTCGGGTCGGTGTGCAGGGTCAGCGTCGGCGGCAGCGTGTCGCGCACCGTGACGGTCGTGGTGCAGGTCGCCTGGTGACCGGAGGCGTCGGTCGCCGTGAACCCGACCGGCGTCGTGCCGAGCAGGTAAGGCCCCGAGGCATCGGCACCGTTGGACGTGCGACTGTTGGTGATGGTCACCCCGCCGCACAGGTCGTGCGCCGTGGCGGTCACGGCGACGTAAGCGCCCCCGGCGCCCTGACACTCGGCGGCGGGGAGCGTAGCAACGCAGTCGAGGACGGGTGGCGTGGTATCGACGACGTTCACCGAGGTCGAAGCGGTGCTCGACTCCCCGCTCTTGTCGGTGACCTTCAGCGTGATGGCGTGCGATCCGAGGGGCAGGACAACGCTCAGCGTCTCGCCGCTGCCGAGCGACATCTGCGTCGCAAGACCGTAGTTCTCGAACCAATCGTACGACGCGATGTCATCGTTCGTCCCGGGCGTCGAGTCGGGGTCGGTCGAGTGCGAAGCGTCGAGCGGAATCGTGGAGCCACCTGGGCGATTGCATTCCGAGTTGCCGGCGCTCGAGGCGAAGGCAACCGGGGGCATGTTAATCAACAGCACGCTCTCGCCGTGACAGACGAAGGTGTCGTGCGCCTCCACCGGCACCGTCGATTCGTCAGTCAGATGGATACTGAGCGCGTAGACAGCGCCCGGCACGAGCGGAGGCAGGTCTGTCCGGTTCGGCAGCGAGCCGGCGAACGATGCCTGCAGAAGGACCCCTCCCGGGATGTCGGCGTGTCCGTGGAAGCCGCGCGCATCGATAGCATCGGCCATCAGCGTCGTGCCGCCGGACGCCGAGCCAGCGGGTCGGATGCATATGGGAAGTGGAAACGCCTGACCGCTCAGGTCAAGAAAGGTGTCGAACGCACCACCCGCATTCTCACAGATGCCGATTGAGAGGAGATAGTCGGTCGCGCCGTCATCGCAACCGTAATAGGTGTCGACGTCGAACAGAAGCGGCGAACCGTCCGAATAGGCGAAGCCAATCCCGCGACCCACGGCATGGTCGGGCTTGAAAATGTCGCTGCAGCTCGGGTTCGCCGGGAAGTCAGGGAGATCGACGACGATTCGATTCGTTCCGAATACGCTGATCGTCCCGTAGAGGGGATCACCTTGAGGGTCGTGCGCCACCGCCCGGACCTCGAGGTTCTCCCCGCCATCCTGCACGATGCCGTCGAGCGTGAGACTCGGCTGACAGGCGTCGCCGGATCCATCCCCGTTGGTGTCCTCCTGACCCGGGTTCGGTACCGTCGGACAATTGTCGAGCGCGCAGGAGACGAGTGCGCCACCCGGATCGCCGAAGCCGTCTCCATCGCTGTCGGTACAGGAGTCGCAGAGGTCGCCGACGCCGTCGCGATCGCGGTCTTCCTGACCGGGATTGAAAATACCGGGGCAGTTGTCCGGTGCGCATCGGGTGAGGTCGGTCACCGTGTCGGCGAACCCGTCCCGATCGACGTCGTTGCAGGGATCGCACAGGTCTCCTATCCCGTCGGCATCGGCATCCGACTGCGATGGGTTGGCGACCAAGGGGCAGTCGTCCGCGGGACAGGTGCCGGCGGGGAGCGATGCATCCCCGAATCCGTCGCCGTCGACGTCGGTGCAGGGGTCGCAGGCATCTCCCTGACCGTCGCCGTCGGAGTCGCGTTGATCGACGTTGGGCGCGGCGGCGCAGTTGTCCAGCGGGCAGGTGTTCGCCGCAAAGCCGGGATCGCCAAAGCCATCACCGTCCGTGTCGGTGCAGGGATCGACATCGTCCGGAATTCCATCCCAATCGGCGTCTGGGGACGTGAAGATTACGAGCACCGACTCCTGCTGGTGATGAAAGGTTGTCTCGGCCTGCATCGGTGGCGTCGTCCCGTCCGTTACGCGCAAGGTGAGCCGGTATTTCGTGTCCTGGACGAGGACCGCGATGCTCGAGCTTTTCGGCAAGCCGTTCGAAAACGGAATCACCAGGTCGGGAACCGGCCCCGCAATCTGCAGATGGATCGAGAGAGCGGAGGAATCGACGACCCTGAGATCGACCCCGCCCGATTGAGCTCCCGCCTGGCGCAGACAGAGCGGCGCGCCGTCCACAGGCGCGACAGATCCCAGCGAGTATGTGGCGCTGACGCAGGGTCCGAGCCAGAACTGGTAGTCGGGCTGTCCGTCATCGCAAAGCACGCCGAAGGCATCCGCCAGCGTGGAGTCCAGGTCGAAGAGATACTTGTTCGTTCCCTCGGCGATGTAACCCACCCCCCGGCCGGGAACGCCGTCCGGAAAGAACCCCTGATCGCAGCGCGGCGCATTGGGATCGAGACCCTGCAGCACGACGTCGCGCTGCGCGATGAAGGTCAGGCTGCCCATCAACGGGTCATTCTGTGGGTCCGAGGCAGGAATGAAGGCCTCGAGCGTCGCGCCGCCATCCTCGTGGATGAGGATGCCGCCGAGGGTCGGCTGGCAGGCGTCTCCGGCGCCATCATGGTTCGAGTCCTGCTGTCCGGGGTTGACGGCCGTCGGGCAATTGTCGCAGCTGTCACCCAGTCCATCGCCATCCGCATCGGCCTGGTCGGGATTCGGAATCTGCAGGCAGTTGTCCTGATCGGCGCACCATCCATCGTGGTCCTGATCATCCAGGGGATCGTTCGGACAGGTATCGCAGGCGTCACCCCGCGCATCTCCGTCCGCGTTCTCCTGGCCAGGGTTGTACACGTCCACACAGTTGTCGAGACCGCACACGGTGCCGGGAAAACCTGAACTGGCAAAACCATCATGATCGGGGTCTGTGCAAGGGTCGCACGCGTCCCCGATCCCGTCGCCATCGAGGTCCGACTGCGAGGGGTTCTTCCTGTAGAGGCAGTTGTCCGGCGGGCACGCGCTGCCTGGAAGGGCCGGGTTCCCGAGCCCGTCGCGATCGACGTCGTCGCAGCTGTCGCAGGCATCCCCGATGCCGTCGCGGTCATCGTCTCCCTGCGACGGGTCGAACGTCCCCGGGCAAACGTCACAGGAGTCCCCGATCCCGTCATGATCGGCATCCGCCTGGCTGGCATTGGCGATTCGTGGACAGTTGTCGGGAGGACACGTGTTCGCGGGGAAGCCCGGGTCTCCGTACCCGTCGCCGTCAGTATCGGTGCAGGGATCGTCCGCGTCCGGCACGCCATCCCGGTCCCGATCACGAACTGGATTGATGTTGATGAGGACCAGCACGTCATTGGAGCAGGCGTTCGCGACGGCCACGTCTGGACGGCCGTCCCCATCGAAGTCTGCGACGGTCAAAGCGGCGGGACACTCGCCGGCCTGGTAGCGTGTCTCTTCTCCGAGCGGTTTCGACAGGAAATCGATCGTAGCGCCCGGCAAACCAAGATTCAGAGAGAGGTCGTAGGAGAACCGATTCGCCGTCAGGATGTCGCTCGCGCCGTCGCCGTCAAAGTCCGCCGCAACACTCGCAGCCGGCCCCGAACCGAGACTCGTGTTGACGTATTTATTCGCAAAGCGGCCGTCTCCAATACCGAACAGGGTCTCGAGGTAGTCGCCACTGGAAAACTCTTGGATGCCGACCGCGATGTCCTCCAGGCCATCGAGATTGAAATCTCCTACGGCGAGCGTCGAGGCCGCTGCGTAATCGGCCTGGATCAACTGGGTGAATGTGGGAAGCGAGAACGAGCCTCCTCCCTGTCCCAGGAAAGTCGAGATTGCCCCCGTCCTCCCCCCCCGGTTCAGCACGACGAGGTCGGGCAGGCCGTCCCGATTGAGGTCGCGCGCGATCAACTGGTTAGGAGCCATCCCCGCCGTAAGAAGGGATGGTGCCTGGAACCTGCGCGCGCCAAGGTTCAACAGGATTGCGACGGATCCCCTCTGAAATCGATCGTTAGGGCCCATCGTCGTGACGGCTATGTCGACGCTGTGATCGAGGTCCAAATCCGCCAGGAACAGGTTGGTGGGGCCGAGGCCGCTCAGCGAGGCGTCGACCACCGTCTGGAAGCCCATTCGCCCATCCCCATAGAGCAACAGGAGGTTGCCCGTCGCTTCATCGATCACCACCAGGTCGGCATGCCCGTCTTCGTCGAGGTCGGCGCTCGCGACGGGACCCGGATACGGGACGGTGGGGACCATCGTCTCGTCTCCGAACCGTCCGTCCCCCAGACCGCGCCGGATCGACATGTTCCCTGAATTGAGATTCGTCGTAACCAGGTCGAGGACACCATCCCCGTCGAGATCCGCCGCCGTGACGCTCAATGGCGAATTGCCGGTCGGATAGCGCGGCAGGCCCGATCGGAAGTTTTCATGACCGTCGCCGTATTCGAGCCAGATGGGCCCCACGCCGAGGGCCAGGTCCGTATGACCATCGACGTTGAAATCGCCCGCAACGAGCTGGTACATGGAGGATCTGAGCTGGGTCAAGGTCTCCTTGGCCGTGAACAGATTCACCGGGTCGTAGCGGAGGATCCAGACGTGGTCGACCGGGCTGAAAAATCCTTTCGAAAGGACCGCGATGTCCTTCCTGCCGTCGGAGTCGAAGTCTCCCACGGTAATCTGGTAGGGCAGGCTCCCAATGTAGACCCGCCCCAGATGCTGAAACTGTCCTGCCCCGATGTTGACGAGAATCGACACGTCACCCGAGGCTTCATTAGGGATGGCGATATCGGGCAGACCGTCGCCGGTCATGTCAACCGTCACGGGCGCCATCGGCGCCTCGCCCACGTTGACCCAGGTTGCCGGACCGAACTGCCCCCCCCCAGTCGCGAGAAGAATCCCCGCCTGACCCGGGCTGTCCCCGCTGAATCCGTTGACCATCGCCACGAGATCGGCGCGCCCGTCGAGGTTGAAGTCCGCCGCGCCGATGAAGTACGCGGCCTGCGTGAGATGGACATCGATCTCGGGTCCGAACGTCCCGTCGGCTGCGCTCCTGAAGACTCGAATGCTCGCGTTCCCCGAATTAGACATCGCAATATCGGCGCGACCGTCGCCGTCGAAGTCGCCCACGGCCAGAGGTTGATTGGTGAACTGCCTCAAAACGAGAGTGGGCGCGCGAAACGTGCCGTCGCAGTTGCCGAGTATCGCGAGGACATCGACCTCATTCACCGCAGCGTCGGACGCCACGACGAGATCGGGGCATCCATCGGCATTGAGATCTCCAGAGAGCATCTGGATGGCGACAGCCTGCGCCGCGACCGAGGCTTCACGGAATTGACCGTCGGGCGCTCCCAGTAAGACGGAAATCTCCGATCCGTCGCGTCCGAGACCATGGGAGACAACCACGTCATCGATGCCATCGCGATTGAAATCCAGGACCTGCATCAGACCGGGATCGTCTACGGGGAGGTTGCCGGGGAAGAGTTGCGACACCGCGGCACCGGCCTGAAGCGGGGAGAGAATGAAACAGGCCATCAAGGTCAGTGTGCCGGTCGTGAGTCGACTCCAGGAAGCGACCGAACGCGGGTGCGCTGTCGTGTGAATGAACATGTGCCTTCCCGAACGACGCGCGGGCAGAGCAACCCTGCGCGACGGCCCCTTCCCCGGAGGTCGACTGCTGGAGGCCTAATATACCGTGACCAGTATTGCGTGCATGAGAATATTGCGTGAAATCATTCGAGACGGCGGGAACAATGTCGCTGCGTGGAGCTCAGGTCAGGCGGCGCCAGCCTGTCACGAGGTCGTCGCGGGCCTGGGTACCGACCCAGTTACCTTGGCTTGTGTATCAGACCCCTCGGCCGTCTCGACCCCCGGAGTGAATCCCGCCCCCGGGTCCCCGCCCCGCTCCACCCACCGCTTCACCCACGGCAGAAACAGGTAGGCCGGGGCGCACAGGAGGAAGGTCAAGGCGAAGAAGGCGGCGTAGCCGAGGTGCTCGGCGGCGACGCCGGACCAGCCGCCGAGAAAGCGCGTCAGGCCGTAGAGAGCGGTGAGGAGGGCGTATTGGGTCGCGGCCTGGTCCTTGTCGCAGATGCGCATCAGGAAGGACAGGAACGCGGCGGTGCAGAGGCCGATGCCGAACGACTCGAGGCAGGACGCGGCGTAGAGCCAGGGACGGCCGAGGTCCCAGTACGCCACGGCGGCGTAGGCGAGACTGGGGAAGGCCTGCGCGAGACCCATCGACCAGAGGGCGTGGAAAACGCCGACGCGGGTGGTGAGCAGGCCGCCGAGGATCGCGCCGAGGCTGGTGAGTCCGGCGCCGAGGACGGTGGAGATCATGCCGATCTGCTCGGGGGTCATTCCGCGGTCGACCCAGAACGGCTTGATCATCGAGCCGATGAACATGATGTCGAGGCGGAAGGTCAGGACGAACAGGAAGACGGCGATCGAGCCGGGGCGGCTGACGAAGCGCCAGAACTGCGACGCCATCTCGCGCGGCGGGCGGTGCACGACCGGGACGCGCGGGCTGAACAGGACGCCCAGCGCCATGGCGACGAAGACGGCGGCCATCACCACGAAGATCCAGGGCCAGCCGAGCGGGCGGACGAGCCACATCGTTCCGCCGCCGCCGACGATGACGGCGATCTGGTAGAAGGCGGCGCGGAACGAGTTGGCGACACCCTCCTGGCCTTTCGACACCACGCCGATGGCGTAGGCGTCGATGGCGATGTCCTGCGTGGCGGAGGCGAGAACGAAACAGAACAGCACCGCGAACAGGACCGAGTCGGGATGCGCAGGATCGAACGCCGGCAGCGCCAGCATCAGGCCGGCCATGGCGGCGCAGGCGACCAGCACCCAGGTGCGGCGCTCGCCGAAGCGATCGACGAGCGGGGCCCAGAAGACTTTCAGCGACCAGGGCAGCGTCAGAAAGGTCATGAAGCCGATCTCTTTCAGCGACACGCCGCTCTGGCGGAAGTAGACCGGCAGGACGTCCCTGAAGATCCCGAGCGGCAGCCCCTGGATGAAATAGAGGGCGGCGATCCAGGCGAGCTTCTTCCTCAGGCTGATCGCTTCTTCGCTGCTCACGCTTGAGATCTCCATCGGAAGACGGCCGCCACGGGGCGCGGCGCCCCGGGACCGGTTTCAATATGGTGATCCGGCGGCGGAAGTCAAATCCCCCTCAAGCGCAGGCGGCGCCGCGCTCGTCCGCCCCCGTATTAATAGATGATGCCCGACGCCCGGACCACACACCCCGATGGAAATTGACACACACTTAAGTGTGACTTAAAGTGTGTGTCAGGGGCACACCATCATGGCCAGGGTCAATGTCTTCCTCAAAGACGACTTGCTGAAGGCGATCGACGCCGAGGCCGCCGACACGCGCACCAGGAGGAGCGCCCTCATCCAGCGGGCCCTCCTCGAATACCTGGAGGCACGCCGGCGGGAGCGTGAAGCCTCGGTGATCCGTCGTGAGATGGAAGAGGCGGGCAGGGAGATGGACGTCCTGGCAGAGCGGCTCGGGAGCTGGGATCCGGTCAAGACCATTCGAGACATGCGTGACAGCCGCGCACAGCGCGTCCGGGAGCCCGGGAAACGCTCTCGCGGCGGGAAGCGGGCCGCGAAAGGATCGGGACGTCCATGATCCAGGCGACGCACTCCCGGTACGTCCTGGACGCCTCCGTCGCCGCGAAGTGGTTCACCCGCCACGAAGAGTCCGACCGCCACAAGGCGATCGCTCTCCGAAGCCGGCACCTCAAAGGTCTCTGTGCGCTGGCGGTGCCCGAATTCTCGCTCCTGGAAATCGTGAATGCCGTGCGCTTCAGCGGCAGGGCGGTTGAAGCCGACGCGATTCAGGCCGTGGCCGCGCTCGAGAAGCTGCGCCTCGACATCGTGCCCCTCGACTGGGAGCTGCTGCGCCATGCGACCCGGATCGCCTGGAACTATCAGGTCGCCCTGTACGATGCGGTCTACGTGGCGCTGGCCGAGCGGTTGGGCTTCCCTCTCGTGACCGCCGATGATTCGATGGCGAGGAAGCTGTCGGGACACGGCAGCGTCGTTCGCCTCGCGGACCTGGAACTCCCGGAGTAGCGCCCAAGTATATGATTCGCCCATGAGCCATTCGCGCCGCCTGGTCGCCGAAGGACACCTGATCGACTCGGGGCTGATGTCGAAGTACCTGGCGATCGTGGTCGAGAACGGCGGCACCTACGAGCTCCTGAAGTTCGACATCGGCCGGACGGTCAGCGATTTCTCGCGCGCCGAGATGATCGTGAACGCGGAGGAGCCGGAGCGGCTCGCCCGCATCCTCGAGAATCTCACGGCTCTCGGGTGCCACCCGATCGACGAGAACGAGACGATTGTCCTCAAGCCGTCGCCGCAGGACGGCACCGTCCCCGACGACTTCTACTCGACCACCAACCACAAGACGCGGATCTTCCATGGCGGCCGCTGGCTGGACGTGGCGGAGCAGCGGATGGACGCGGTGATCGTGGTGACGAGCGGCGGAGCGCGGTGCGTCAAGCTGCGCGACGTGAAGGCCGGCGACCGGGTGGTCACGGGGCTGGGCGGGGTGCAGGTCTTCCCGCCGTTCCGCGAGCGCGACCGCGGCGATTTCGTCTTCATGAACAACGAAGTCTCGTCCGAGCGGCGGGTCGAGCTGGCGGTGGCGCAGCTCGCCGAGGCGATGCGCGGCATCCGCGCCCGCGCCGGCCGCGTCATCGCGGTCCCCGGACCGGTGGTGGTCCACACCGGGGGCGGCGCGCACCTCGGGCGGCTGATCCGCGGCGGCTACGTGCAGGGCGTGCTGTCGGGGAACGCGCTCGGCGTGCACGACGTGGAGGCGGCGCTGCTCGACACGTCGCTCGGCGTCGACGTTCGCACCGGCATCCCGGTCGAGGAGGGGCATCGCAACCACATGCGCGCCATCAACGCCATCCGCCGCGCCGGCTCGCTGAAGGCGGCGGTCGAGCAGGGGGTCCTGACCTCGGGGCTGATGCACGACTGCATCCGTCACGGCGTCGATCTGGCGCTGGCCGGATCGATCCGCGACGACGGCCCGCTCCCCGACACGATCATGGACATGACCCTGGCGCAGGAGCGCTACGCGGGGATTCTGCGCGGCAGCGATCTCGTGCTCATCCTCGGCACCATGCTGCACGGCATCGGAGTGGGGAACATGACGCCGTCGTGGGTGCGGACCGTCTGCGTCGACATCAACCCGGCCGTCGTCACCAAGCTGGTGGATCGCGGCTCGGCGCAGGCGTCCGGCATCGTCACCGACGTCGGTCTCTTCCTGCGTCTTCTGGCCGACGAGCTGGAAGGAACGCGCGCCGCCTGACGCGGCGCTCGTTCTCCGCGGCGCTCCGTCGCCGCGTCGCGCCGCCTGACTACGCCAGGAATCCCCAGGTCTGGAGCAGATCGCCGTCGCGGTGCCAGCGCTCGCCGATGTCGGTGCGGTAGAACATGTTCGGGATGATGATGTTCTTCACCCGGTTGTAGGCCTCGCGGCGGGCGTCGTCCATGGTGGAGCCGGAGCCGCTGACCACGACCGCGTAGCCGGAGTTCCCCGCCAGGCGCCAGTCGCCGTCCACCACGCGCACGTCGCACGGGTGGATCCCCTCGTTCATCGGCTTCTTGAAAATCACCACCGCGTCCTCGGAGAACTTCTTGAAGGCGTCGGGGTCGACGAACGGGAAGGGCGGCACGGCGACCACCACGCAGACCTGGAATCCCTTCTTGGTGCGCAGGTTGAACGTCTGGCCGCGTGCGAGCGAGGCGAGAAACTCTCCCCAGCGCGACAACACGCCTTCGAGCTGAAGATTGATCGTCGGATAGCCGAACCGGCAGGTGAACTCGAGCGGGAAGATGCCGCGCACGTTGGCGATGCAGTTGATGTCGATGTAGCCGACGTATCCCGCCTCGGCGAGACGGTCCTTCATCTTCGCGAGCGTCTGCTGGAACAGGGTGCTCGGGCCGTACCAGAAGCCGGAGGTCCCCATCTCCCCCGTCTGCGGGCCGATGTCGTCGTTGAACATCCGCTTGTGCTCGAAGTTGACGTGGATCGGGACGGCGAACTCCTTGCCGTTGAAGAACGCGCCGACCGCCACCTCGACCCCGGAGGCGTACTTCTGCAGCTGGAACGACTTGATCTTCGTGGCCCAGCCGTTCTTGTAGTGCTCCAGCATCATCAGGACGTCGAGACCGTCCTCCTCCTGGCCGACGAACGACAGGACCTTCTCGTTCTGCGCCTTGCCGGACGGCTTGATGACGTAGCGGCCGGGGTTGACCTTCATGAAGCTGATGGCGGCGTCGAACGAGTCGAACTCCCAGCGCGGCAGGACGGTGAGACCGGCGGCGCTCATCTCCTCCTGGCCGAAGTCGCGGTCCATCTCCAGGCGATCGGTGTAGGGAGTCCCGCCGACCACCGCCTTCCCTTCCTTGCGCAGGCGATCGGGGAGGTTGCCGAACTCGCAGTCGTCGAAGACGATGACGTCGGCCCAGTCCTTGTGCTCTTCCCACTTCTCGACTTTTTCGACGAACCCGTCTCCGACCTCGCGATCGTGCTTCGACATGATGTGGTAGCGGACCTCGTGCCCCTCCTTCTGCACCTCCCAGGCGAGATCGTGAATCAGACCCCACTTGGAGATGAACAGGAAGCGCAGGCCGCGCGGCTCTTTCGCCGGCTCGGCGGCCTCGGGGGACGGAGCGGGCAGGTCGGCGACGGCGGCCGCGGCGCCCGAGGTCTCGGCGGCGGTCGCGACCGCCACGGTCGAGGCGACATCGGGCGGTGTCGTGGCGTGCTCGTCGGCGGCGCCCGCCTTCGGCGCGCCGTTCTTCTTCGTCGAGTTGTTCTTCTCTTCCGCCGCCATCTCGGAGCGAACATTAATACGCGGCGGTGTCTCCGGCAAGGGGTTGCGGCGCGCGCTCGGCGCCCGCGACGCGCGCGACGACGATCGACCCGGCGAGCACGACCGCCGTCAGCAGCCCGAACATCGTCGGCCATCCGCCGAACGGGAAGATCGCTCCGGCGAGCAGCGGCCCGAGGAAGAACCCCGAGGAGAAGGCGTACGAGTGCGACGAGCTGGCGGTGGCCCGGTCGGATGACTCGAGCCCACGATGCAGCAACGCCACCGCCGGGACGTAGACCAGGACCTCGACGCATCCGAGCAGGAAGAAGAGGACGGGGTGCGGCATCCGGCCGTACAGGGGCAGGAAGGCGGCGCACAGCCCCGCGGCGAACAGGAAGCCGAAGACGATGAGACGCGCGTCGCCGTGCCGATCGGCCAGCCGGCCGGCGACGACGGGGAGCACGACGCTCGGGATCCCGGCGACGGAGAACAGCAGGCCGACCTGGCCGCGACCGTGCGCCGTGGCGAGCATGAGGGGCAGGAACGCCTCGACCGCCCCGTAGAAGAAGGCCAGGGCGAAGGTCGCGGCCCCCGACGCGAGGACCGCGCGGCGCCGCAGGATCCGCGCGATGCCGCCGAAGGTGGCCCGCGGCCCGCGGCGCCCGACGTCGGGGAGACCGACGATCGCCACGAGAAGCGTCGCGGCCGACAGCGCGGCATACAGGATGAACGGCACCTGCAGGCTGCCGAGCCCTCCCAGCGCCGGCCCGGCGACGAAGCCGAGCGACCAGGTGCCGGTCATCCACGACAGCGACCGCCCCATCGACACCGATTCGCTCAGATCGGCGGCCATGGTGATCGCGCCGATCCAGACGCCGAGCGCCCCGAGTCCCTGCAGCACGCGCGCGGCGACCAGCCAGCCGTAGGTGGGCGCGAACACGAACCCGATCGACGCGGCGGTCAGGAGGGCGAGACCGAGGATGACGAGCCAGCGGCGGCCGTAGCGGCTCGCGAGCGCGCCCATCGGCACCGACGCGACCAACCCGACCGCGGCGTAGACCCCGACCAGGAACCCGACGCCTCCCTCGCCCGCGCCGGCGCGCCGCGCCATGAACGGCAGCGTCGGCGCCACCATGCCGTAGCCGACCGCTTCAGTGAACATGGCGAGCAGGAGCGACAGCGCCGGGAGCGGGCCGCCGAACAGGTGCGGTGCGGCGCCGGCGCCGGCGGGCGCCGGGCGCTGCGTGTTCACGCGCGTCCCGCGCCGCCGGCGACTTCGTCGAAGGCGCCGCCGAGGGCGGCGAGGAGCTCGTCGATGTCCGCGTCGGTGGCGACGAGGGGTGGTGCAATCCGCAGGACGTTGCCCCACAGACCGCCCTTGCCGACCAGCACGCCGCGGCGGCGCGTGATCTCGAGGATCCGGCCGACGGTCGCGGCGTCGGGCGCCTTGTTCTCCCCCACCAGCTCGAGCCCCTGCATCAGCCCGAGCCCGCGCACGTCGCCGATGATCGCGGCGTGGCGCAGCTTGAGAGCGTCGAGGCCGGCGCGCAGGCGCGCGCCGCGCAGCCGGGCGTTCTCCGCCAGGTTCTGCTTCTGGATGACGCGCAGCGTCGCGAGCGCGGCGGCGGAGGTGACCGGGTTGCCGCCGAAGGTCGAGAACGACAGAGGCTTGAGCACCGAGGCGATCGGGGTGGTGGTCGCGGTGCAGCCGATCGGGCTGCCGTTCGCCATCCCCTTGGCGAAGGTCATCACGTCCGGGACGACGCCGTAATGCTCGATGCCGAACATCTTCCCGGTGCGGCCGAAACCGGTCTGCACCTCGTCGGCGATGAAGATCCCGCCCGCCTTTCGGACGATTTCAGCCACCTTCTGGAAGTATTCCTTCGGCGGCACGATGAAGCCGCCGGAGCCGATGATCACCTCGGCCATGATCCCGGCGACGCGGCCGGAGGTCGCGGTCTCGATGACCTCCTTCACGTCCTGCGCGCAGGCGACGTCGCACGAGGGATAGGTCAGCTTGAGCGGGCAGCGGTAGCAGTAGGGCGCCAGCGCGTGCACGAACCCGGGCACCGGCTGCGGCAGCAGCTTCCAGGCCGCCTGGCCGCTGGCCGCCATGGCCATCAAGGTGCGGCCCGAGTAGCCGTAGCGCAGCACCACGACCTCCTGCTGGCCGGTGTAGACGCGCGCCAGCAGGACCGCCGTCTCGTCCGCCTCGCTCCCCGAGTTGGACAGGAAGACCCGATCGAGATCGCCGGGCAGCGCCTGCGCCAGCGCCTCGGCCAGATCGGAGAGCGACGGCGTGACGTAGAGCGTCGAGGTGTGGACCAGCGTCTTCACCTGCCGCACGATCGCGTCGGTCACCTCCGGGTTGCAGTGACCGACGCTCACGGTCAGCACCCCGCCGAAGCAGTCGAGGTATTTCCTGCCGCCATCGTCCCAGACGTGCATCCCCTCGCCGCGCACCAAAGTCAGCGGGCTCTCGTAATAGGTGGTGACGCAGGGGAAGAGATAGCGGCGGTGCTTCTCGGCGGCGCTCGCCGGCGCGGCGGTCGAAGCCGCGGTGGCAGTCGGAGCCGGGGCGGCGGTCGAAGTCACGGCGGCGCGCTTGCTGTCCGTCTCATGATGCGGCATGGCTCACCTTCCTGTGGGGCACATTCTATCCGAGGGCGTGGCCCGGATGTCCGCGTCAGCCGCGCCGGCGGGCCCGCGCGTCGAGCGACGCGATCGCCTTCCCGGCCGCGTCACGCCCGCTCTGCAGCGCCGTGGAGAACTCGCTGACGTCGCCGATCCCGTCGGTGCCGGCGAAATGGATCGCTCCGAGCGAGCGGCGTGACGCCGGGCCCCAGCGGGTGATCATCCCCGGCGCCGAGAAGTGCATCGGGTGGCCGCGCAGACGCACCCGGATCTCGCCGCACTTGCGGGCCGCTCCGGGGAACCAGCGATCGATCCGATCGAGCGCGGCGAGCGCCATGCCCCGCACCTCGTCCTCGTCCAAGAGCCGGTAGCGATCCTGTTCCACGAGCGGCATGTAGCAGGTCAGGACCGTCGGGCGGTCGGCGGGTCCGGAGCCACGCCGCGATGGCCAGTCGGCGCAGACGAAGTCGCTGATCGGCTCCGGCCCGATGACGTTGGTGTCGAAGCAGGCTTCGTGCACCACGCCGTCGAAGCAGACGTTGGCCACCATGTATGGCGCATAGCGGACGTGTCCCATGGCGGCCTTCTGATCCTCTGGCAGGCCGGCGACGATGTGCCGCGCGATGAATTTGGGGGCCGCGACGATGACGGTGTCCGCCGACACGCACTCGACAGCCGCCGCGGCGCCAGCGCCGTCGTTGCCGGCGGCCGTCCAGGCGACGAGAACCCGATCCCCATCTTGTCTGATCTGGATGACCGTCCGGCCCGTGAGCAGACGCTCGGCGCCGGCGGCCTTCACCCGCTCGCCCAGGGCGCGCGTCAGGAGGCCGAACCCCTGCTCACCCGTATAGCGCGCCGGCTCGAGCCCCCCGGCCCATTGCGCCGCCTGGATGCCGACGTACGCCGAGGTGTCCTCCACCCGCGCGGCCCAGCTGTTGGGGCCGAACGAATCGAAGAAGGCGCGCAGCTCGGGCGGGTACGCCTTGAGGATCTCGGCGAACGGCTGGTTGTCGAGACGCTCGGCTTCGCGCTCGACGTCGTAATGGGCGTAGGTGTCGAAGAATTTCCGGAACCCGTCGCGCACGGCGGGCGGATAGGGCGAGCGGTCGAGGCCGGTGGTCAGGAAATCGGGCACGAAGGTGTCGCGGACGATCGCGCCGTCGACGCTCGCGATCGGCAACAGCCGGACACCCAGGTCGGCCGCCAGCGCCTTCACGTCGGCGGCGTTGTTGTAGGAAGTGCCGCTGCTGTACCCGACGCCGCGCCACTCGCCCCCGGTGGCGTTGCCGCCGACCCACTCTTCCTTCTCGAGCAGGAGGTAGTGCCGATCGCCCAGCTCGCGCGCCGCGACCAGGCCGGCGGGTCCACCGCCGACGATGATCACCGGCAGGTGGCGCGACGGCTTCGGGATCGTGAACTCCGTCCCGTCGCGCAGGGCGTGGCAGGCGGCGAACGTCTCGCGGGAGACCTCAGGCGCCGGCCGGCCCGCGGAGGCCGGCGGGCCCCCGGGTGCTGTGGCCGCCGCGGGCGGGGCGGTCTCGCGTCCCCCGCGGGGGCAGGCGAGGGTCCCGAGGCTGCCGGTGATGACGACCTTGACGAAGTCGCGGCGGCGCATGCCGGACGGGGCTAGTGATCGGCCCGAGGCTGCGTCCCGGGCTGCGCGGACGCGAGGGTTTCGGAATCGAGCTGGCGGCTCACCTCGACGCGCGCGTCGTTGAAGCAGGCACCGCCGGAGACCGCCGACACCCAGTCCGGCACCAGGGCATTGCTGACCGAGCCGTTCCTGGTGTGCCGGTTCCAGAGCCCCTTCGGCAGGCTGACGACCCCCGGACGCAGGTCGCCACTGAGATGCAGCCCGACGATCACCTCGCCGAGATCGTTGTGCACGCGCACCGTGTCACCGTCGGCGAGCGACCGGGCGCGCGCGTCGTCGGGGTGCATCTCCAGCCGCGCCTCGTGGAATCCGTACTCGGCCAGGCTCGAGGAGATCGTCCGGTCGGACGACGGCGAGATGAGCGCCAGCGGATGCCGCTGGTCGCCGGGATCGGGCAGGACGCGGTACGGCTCCGCGCCCAGCTCGGCGGGCCAGAGGTGCGCCTTGCTGTCCGCGGTGCGCGGCCGGACGGTCGCGAACTGCACCGGCCGCTCGCCCGGGAAGTCGAACGGCAGAACCTCGCCCCGGCGCAGGCGCGCCACGCGCGCCGCGGTGTCGGCGTCGGCGAGCGGCCCTTCAATCGCCTTGACCGACAACCGCAGCTGATCGTCGCCGCGCGGCCAGGCCCCCGCATCGCCGGACCGTCCGGCGAAACCCATGCGCTCGCCGATGGCGGTGAACACGTCCTCGTTGGGTCGCGCCTCCCCCACCGGCGCCACCACCGGCTCGGCGAGCATCACGCCGTAGGTGCCGTACGAGGTGCTGAGATCGCGGTGCTCGAGAAAGGTGGTCGCCGGCAAGAGCACGTCGCCGTACTGCGCCGTGTCGGTCATCACCTGGTCGAAGACGACGGTGAACAGATCCTCCCGACGCAACCCCTCGACGACGCGATTCTGGTCGGGGATCGTCACCACCGGGTTGGCGTTGTAGACGAACAGGGCGTCGATCGGCGGCTTCTCGCCGAGGAGCGCGCGGCCGAGGTGGTTCATGTTGATGATGCGGGTGCCGGACTCGGCGGCGGAGGACTGCACGCGGTCGTTCACGCGGTAGGCGCCCGACGCCGACATCATGTAGCCGCCGCCGCGCTTTCCGAACTTCCCCGCCACGGCCGGAAGCGCCAGGACCGCGGCCACCGAGGCCTCGCCGTTGCGGTTGCGCTCCAGTCCCCAGCCGCAGCGCACCAGCGCCGGGTCGGCGTCGGCGTACGCCTCGGCCACGGCGGCGATGTCGCGCGCCGGGACGCGCGCGCGCTCGGCGGCGAGCTCGAGGGTCCAGGAGCGCGCGTGATCGAGGAGCTTCTCCCAGCCGGTGGCGTGCGTCTTCAGGAAGCCGCGATCGACGGCGCCGATCCGATCGAGATGCCCGATCATCGCCAGCGCCACCGCGGCGTCCGAACCGGGGAAGATCGGCAGGTGCATCTCGGCGTGCCGGCCGCCGGGCGTGGCGCGCGGATCGACGATGGCGATGCGCGCCCCGGCCTCGCGCGCCCGCTTGAGCAGCGGCACCAGGTGGATGTTGCTGTCGCGCGGATTGGCGCCCCAGATCAGGATGAAGCGCGCCGCCTCGAGATCGGCCAGGTCGATACTGGCCATCTTGCCGTACAGCGCCCGGGTGACGGCGCCCGTCGGCGCCGCGCAGACGGTCGGCGCCAGGCGCGACGCGCCGAGCGCGCCGAACAGCCGCGCGTCGGCGGTGCCCTGGGTCAGCAGGCCGTTCGAGCCCCCGTAATAGAACGGCAGGATCGACTCGCCGCCGCGCTCGCGCCGGATCGCCGCGAGCCGCTCCGCCACGAGATCGATCGCCGCGTCCCAGGTGACGCGCTCGAAGGCGCCGCTCCCCTTCGGCCCCGTCCGCCGCATCGGGTACAGCAGGCGGTCGGGACCGTACATCCGCTTGGTGAAGCCGCGCACCTTGCCGCAGATGAAGCCGGCGGTGAACGGATGACCATGGTCGCCGTCGATGCCGACCACGCGACCGTCCGCCACCGTGACCTCGAGCCGGCAGCGATCGGGGCAGTCGAGCGGGCAGACCGAAGCCGATGGCATGGGGTGTTGACTATAGCATCGGCGCCCGGCCGGGCGCCGCGGCGGCGGGCGCGGCGGGCGCGGCCGCCGGGGTCGCGGCGGGGGCTGGAGCCGCTCCCTTCTCCAGCCCGACCTGCCAGGCCAGGAATCCGTACGTGTCGACCGCCTCGTCGATCTGCTTGCTGAGCGGCTTGCCGACGCCGTGCCCGGCGCGGGTCTCGGTGCGCAGAAGGATCGGGCTGTCCGACGAGGTCGAGGCCTGCAGGAGCGCCGCCATCTTGCGCGCGTGCATCGGATCGACGCGGCTGTCGCTCTCGGCGGTGGTGAGGAGGACCGCCGGGTAGGCCGTGCCACGCGTGACGTGCTGATAGGGCGAGTAGGCGTAGAGCCAGCGGAACTGTTCGGGCGAATCGGACGAGCCGTACTCCGGGATCCAGAGCTTGGCGATCTGGAAACCGTGATAACGGATCATGTCGAGGAGCGGCACGGCGCAGACGACCGCCTTGTAGAGCTCCGGATGCTGGGTGAGCGCGGCGCCGACCAGGAGCCCGCCGTTGCTGCCGCCCTGGATCGCCAGCTTCGCGGGGCTGGTGTACTTCTGCTCGATGAGCCACGACGCGGCCGCGGCGAAATCGTCGAAGACGTTCTGCTTCTTCTCGAGCATGCCGGCGTGGTGCCAGGCCTCGCCGTACTCCCCGCCGCCTCGCAGATTCGGGAGGGCGTAGACGCCGCCGCGCTCGAGCCAGAGCAGGAGCGGCCGGCGGAATTCCGGGGTCTCGCTGATGTTGAAGCCCCCATACCCGCTGAGCAGGGTTGGATTCGTCCCGTCGAGGACCAGACCTTTGCGGGCGACGACGAACATCGACACCTTGGTCCCGTCCTTCGAGCGGTACCAGACCTGTTTCACCTCCAGGCCCGAGAGATCGAGGTCGGCCTTCACGCCGTCCCACGGCGACGTCGCGCCGGTCTTCAGATCGATGCGCTGGATCATCGGCGGCTGGGTGAACGAGGCGTACGAGAAGAACGCCTCGTCACCCCGATAGTCGCCGCCCAGCCGGTCGACCGAGCCGATCCCGGGCAGGGTCACGTCCAGGAGCGGCTTGCCGTCGAGCGCGTGCACCGCGACGCGCGACGAGGCGTTCACCATGGTGCGCGTGACGATCCTTCCCCCGAGGATCTGCACGTCGTCGAGCACCGCCTCGCTCTCGGGGATGAGCACCTTCCAGCTGGCGCGATCCGGCCGGGCGGGATCGACCGCCACCAGACGGTAGCGCGGCGCGTCGAGATTGGTGCGGATGTACAGGACGCCGTCCACGACGCCGCCCTCGAAGATGGCGTCGAGACCCTGCGCCACCGGGACGAACCTGGAATCCGGGCGCGACAGGTCGCGCACCAGCAGGTCGCTGCGGGTCCAGCCGTCGTTCACGATCGCCGTCAGCCAGCGGCCGTCGGGCGAGATGTTGATCCGGATGATCTCTTCCGGCCGGCGGCCTTCGCCGAACACCTTCGGATCGTTCTTGGGATCGGTGCCGAGGCGGTGGAAGAAGACGTGGCTGTTGTAGTTCTCCTGTCCGGCCGGCACGCTCCCGGGGGCCGGGTAGCGGGTGTAGTAGAAGCCGCTGTCGTCCGGCAGCCATCCGAGCGCGCAGTAGCGGGTGTGCGGGATGACGTCGGGGCGATCGACCGCAGTCGCCACCTCGCGCACGCGCAGCACGCTCTTCTCGTCGCCCGCGGTCGAGATGCCGTAGGCCACGTACTTGCCGTCCCACGAGGGGTACCACCAGTCGATGGTCGCCGTCCCGTCCGGGCTGATCGGGTTCGGGTCGAGAAGCGGCTTGTCGGGCCCGCGCAGGCCCTTGCGCACGTAGAGGATCGGCTGGTTCTGGCCCGCCCCTTCGCGGCGGGTGTGGAAGTAGAGGTCGCCGCGCGCCTCGGGCGCCTGCACGACGCCGATCGACATCAACGCCGCGAGACGCTCGCGCATCTCACCCCGTCCCGGCCGCGCGTCGAGCTGCGACCGCGTGTAGGCGTTCTGCGCCTCGACCCAGCGCGCCACCTCCTCCGAGCGCCCGTCCTCGAGCCAGCGATAGGAGTCGAGGATCGCCACGCCGTGGACCGCCTCCACCACTTCCTGCGTGCGGGTCGCCGGCGGGCGGCGGACCTGGCCTTCCGTGGCGGTCGCTTCCGGGGTGGCGCCCGATTCCGCCTTCGACATGCTCTCGACCCCCTCGGCGCCGCCCATCCAGAGGAGGGCGGCCACGAAAACTCCCACTGCGGGAACAATGAACCATCTACGACGCGGCAGGCGCATCGGTGATCTCTCCATCCCTGGCGACGGGCTCCGGCTTTGGTTTGAGGGGGATATCTTAACTCAGGCGGAGAGCAGTCCGTCGTCCAGCCAGGACTGGAGCATCCGGCCGACCAGGTCGGTCGCCTGCGCCTCGGTCCGGCCGGCGCTGAGGCGCTGGGCGACCCGCCCGAGCGGCTCGCCGGCGCGGATCGCCTCGAGGCTGGACGCCTCGTCGTCTGCGATCGGCCGGTGGAAGATCGCGAACCCCTGGCGCCAGACCCGGACGCGGGTGCGCCGCGGGGCCGCTTCCGGCAGCGGCGGCGCGTCGGCCGCCGCGTCGTGCAGGCAGGTGGGGCCGTCGTGGGCCGCCGCCGCCGCCGCCGCGCGAGCCTTGATCCGATCGTTCAACTCGCCCCAGAGCCGGGGCGCGTCGTGATCCAGGACCAGCATCGTGAACGCCGGGACCAGTCTGAGATGGATGTCGCCGGCCTCGTCCTGCGGCAGCGACGCGAGATGCTCGCGGGTCAGCGGCGCCGCATCGGCGGCGTCGAACAGGTCGGCGCGCGCCCACTCCAGCCCGGCGAGGTCCGCCAGGGCCGGCGATTCGCCGCCCAGGGGATGCCGGACCAGGAATTGCGGCAGGCGCTCCCCGACGTAGCGCAGCGACGGATGCCGCGACGGGCAGGCGAGCAGGTAGTCGGTCATCAGATTATGGAACCGCCCCGGCCCGAGCGCCTCGTGAAGCTTCGGGAAATCCTCCTTGAGACAGTCGAGCAGGCGGAAGAAGTACATGTTGGCGTAGATATCGAGCCGATCGGCCGGCGTCATGTTCGCCCCGTCGTCGATCAAGGCGTCGAGGTCTCCCGGAGCCGCCGCGCCGCGCCGCACCAGCTCGTCCAGACCCGGCCGCACGCCTTCCGGCGCCGTGACCAGCGCCCAGAAGAGGCTCTCCGTTCTCTCGAGACCGGGCTCGGGCTTCATGCCCGCGCGGCCGTGGCCGGCCGTTCGGCCGAGACGCGCGTCTGGATGGCGCGCGCGCTCTCCGATTCCTCTTCGAGACGCTCGAAGGTGGGGATGTTGTCGTCCCATTCGACAAGCGTGCTCACCTGGCCGAAACGCCGGACCGCGTGCGCGTACAGGTCCCAGACCGGATCGCAGACCGGATGGTCGTGCGTATCGAGCAGGAAGTCGCCCTTGTCGGAGTGCCCCGCGAGGTGGAACTGCCACACCTTGTCGGCCGGAATGCCGTCCAGGTAGGCGACGGGGTCGAAACCGTGGTTGCGCGCGCTGACGTAGATGTTGTTCACGTCGAGAAGGATGCCGCAGCCGGCGCGGCGCGCCATCTCGGAGAGGAACTCCCACTCGGTCATCTGTGACTGGCGGAAGGTGACGTAGCTGGAGACGTTCTCGATCGCGATCGGCCGCCCGAGGAACTCCTGCACCTTCTGGACGCGGGAGACGACGTGCGCCAGCGCCTCCTCGGTGTAGGGCAGCGGCAGGAGGTCGTGCGCGTAATGCCCGCCGACGCCGGCCCAGCACAGGTGATCGGAAATCCAGGCCGGGTCGACACGTCCCGCCAGCTCACGCAGCTCTTTGAGGTACCCCTCGTTGAGCGGATCGGTCGAGCCGATCGACAGCGACACGCCGTGCATCACGATCGGGTAGCGCTCGCGCACCCGCGTCAGGACGTCGCGCGGCTTTCCCCCGTCGACCATGAAGTTCTCGGAGATGACCTCGAACCAGTCGATGCGGGTGGGGGCGGAGAGGACGCGGTCGAAGTGGTCGCGGCGCAGGCCGACGCCGTGGCCGAGGAACCTGGGGCGCGTGGTGGGATTCGCTGGGGGCATGACCCGGTGAAACCGGAGGGTCCGGGCCGGGGTGAGCGGCCCGGACCCCCGGAGGGGTGCTTAGCTCTTCTTCTCTTCCTTCACGACGGTGCCGCCCTTGTCCGTGCACTCCTTGTCGGACTTCACCTTGACCCAGCCCTTGCCCTTGCAGTCGTTCTTGCCGGCGCAGGCATGGCTGCCGTCGGCGGCGGCGCAGGCGCCCTTGCCCTTGCAGGCGTTGACGCCGGAACACTTCACCGTGCCCTCGTCCTTCTTGCCGGCGTCGCCCGAGAACTGGTACCCGGTGGCGAGCATCCCGACCACTGCCGTCGCGACTGCGAACCCGATAGCTTTGCGTGCGTTCATTGAACTCCCCTCCTCTATGGACTGTTTGAAAGGACTGATAGGCCCGCACTTGAAGGCCCCGGGGGGCCCGTCTCCTGAGGGCGCGGGATGTTACACAAGGCGCCGCCGCTTGGCAAACATGCCGGGGCAGGCATCGTCCGCCCCGCGGACGCGATCGAGACGCATCCCGCTGTCATCATTGATCTTAGCGTCAGGAGCCCTGTCCGTGTCCGTCAATCTCGAATCTTCAGCCTCGGCTCAACCTGAGAGCCTGGCCCGGATGCGGCGCAAGGCTTCGCCGAATCGTCCCGGTTCCGGCAGGAGACTGAGAATCAGGAACGCCTCGCGGGGGAAATCGAAGAAGTATCCGGGGTGGACCAGGACGTCGGCGCTCGCCAGGAGGTCGAGGACCAGCTCCTCCTCGCTCCTGATCGCCGGCACCTGGAGGACGGCATACCAGCCTCCATCGGAAGGAAGCACCCGGCAGCCGGACGCCTCGGGGAAAGCCGCGACCAGGAGGCCGCGATTGGCGGCGACCCGCTCCCGGATGAGAGACGCGATCCCGTCGCCGAGCGCCAGGAGCCTCCCGGCGGCGAGCTGGACCGGCGTCCCGGCCGAAAGGTATGAATCGGCGATGAACTCCAGACGCGCCAGCGCCTCGGAGCGCCGATCCTCGGGTCCGTCGATCAGGATCCATCCGAGCTTCATCTGCGGCAGGCCGCAGGCCTTGGAGAGTCCGCCCAGCGTGAAGGTGAGGGCGGCCGGGAGGCCGGCGGCCCGGGGGCCGGCCATCGAGACGCCCGGGCCGCCATCGAGCAGGAAGTCGAGGAAGACCTCGTCCGCGATCACCGCCGCTCCGGCGCGGGCTGCGAGCGCGTCGATCCGGTCGCGCTCCGCGGGGCGCAGCGCCGAGCCGGTCGGATTGTTCGGATTGACCACGATCACGGCGCGTGGCGTCGCCGGCCCCTGCGCCGCGCCACCCTCCGCCGCCGGCGGGGTCAGCAGCCGATCGAGCGTCTCGAGATCGATGCGCCAGGCGTCCTCGAGGACGATCGGATAGGGCACGGGGCGGATCGACTCGAGCGCGGCCAGCTCGTCGAAGAGCGGGTAACCGGGCTGCGGGACCAGGACGACGTCGCCGGGATCGGCCAGCAGCTTGAACAGGATCGCGTACGCCTCGCTCGTGCTGCAGGTCAGGACCATCCGGTCCGCCGAGACGGCGAGCCCGCGCCGGCCGCACCAGGCGGCGACCGCCTCGCGCGTCGCGCGCAGCCCGCGCGGGTCGGGATCGTAGGCCGCTACGCCCGGGTCGGCCAGGGCGGCGGCGATCCCGGCGGCGGGGTAGCTCAGACCGACGCGGGTCGGGTTCGACTCGGTGAGATCGAGAAGCGCCCGGCCCGCCGCCCGTTTCTCACGCAGAAGGGCGGCGAGACGGTTCTCCCGGGGGGGCCAGGCCAGGCGTCGCGAGAACATCGCCCGAAGTATACGGGAGCGTCCCGGACCGTCCGCGTTCCACAGTGCGGGCCGTGCGGCCCGGGAACCTTGCGGCGCCGCGCGGGGGTGCGTATCATTTTTGACATGCAGAGCATCGAGCCATGAATTCGCCCGCCGAGCCGGGCTTCGATCCCCGCCGGGCGTCCGACGAGCTGGCTTCGGTGCGCGCTCCCCTCGACGAAGCGACGACTCTGCCGGGGCGCTACTATCACGACCCCGCCGTCCTCAAGGAGGAGATGCGCCGCATCTTCGCGACCATGTGGCTGTGCATCGGGCGCGAGTCGGACCTGGCGCGGCCCGGCGATTTCCTGACCCGCTCGATCGGCGACGAGAGCGTCCTGGTGACCCGCGACGCGTCGGGGCGGCTGGGCGCCTTCTACAACGTCTGCCGTCACCGCGGCTCGCGTCTGATCGACGAGCCGCGCGGGTCGGGGCTGTCGCGCATCCAGTGTCCCTACCACGCCTGGTCGTACGAGCTGTCGGGCGCCCTGCGCTCGGCGCCGCACATGGACGAGGTGAAGGGATTCGACAGGCAGGCGTATCCGCTGCATCGCGTGCGCCTGGAGACCTGGTCGGGTTTCGTCTTCGTCACTCTCGCGCCTGAGGCCCCGGCGCTCGAGACCCACCTGGCGGAGATGGCGCATTACTTCGATCGTTACGAGATGGAGCGGCTCCGCAGCGGCAGGCGGATCGGCTACCGCATCGCCTCGAACTGGAAGATCCTCTGCGAGAACTACTCCGAGTGCTACCACTGCGTCCTCGTCCACCCGCAGCTCAACCGCGTCTCGCACTATCGCAGCGGGGAGATCGACCTGGTCAACGCCGCGACGGTCGGCGGCTACATGGAGCTGCGCGAGTCGGAGTTCAACACCATGAGCACCAGCGGCCGCACCGAGCGCCGGCCGTTCGCGTCGATCACGCAGGACGACCTGCGCCGCATCCACTACTACATCATCTTTCCCAACCTGTTCCTCAGCCTGCACCCGGACTACGTCATGACCCACGTCCTCTGGCCGCGTGACACGGGGCAGACCGACATCGAGTGCGAGTTCCTGTTCGACCCGGCGGAGATGGCGCGCCCGGGGTTCGACGCCTCGGACGCGGTGGGGTTCTGGGACGAGACCAACAAGCAGGACTGGTCGGTGTGCGAGCGGGCCCAGCTCGGGACCGCCTCGGCCTCCTACGACCGCGGGCGGCTGAGCCGGCTGGAGTGGATGACCCACATCTTCGACAACTTCATCGCCGAACGCCTGACGCGCGTCTGAGCGGATCTCCGCCGCGCGCGCGGCGCCGGTGGCGCACGCGGCGTGCCGGGCGCATCAGAACATGTTGAGCTGGAGCCGGGCCGCCTCGGTCATCATGTCGGGACCCCAGGGCGGCTCCCAGGTGACCTCGACCTTCGCGTCGCTCACGCCGGGGACGGCGCGGACGCGCGCTTCGACGTCGGGCGGCAGCGAACCGGCCACCGGACACATCGGCGAGGTCAGCGTCATCCGGATCCCGACCTTGCCCTCCGGCGTCACGTCGATGTCGTAGATGAGGCCGAGCTCGTAGATGTTGACCGGGATCTCCGGGTCGTAGCACGAGCGGAGCTGCTCGATCACCTTCTCTTCCAGCTCGCGCGCCGCGGGATCGACGTTCAGGTTCGGCTTGCTGTGGGCCGGCCCCGAGAACGGGCGGGCGGCCGGTGCGGACTCGGGACTCGTGACAGGGTCGCTCATCTCTCTCACTCCGTCGTGGCCACGCCGCCGCCCTGCTCGAGAGCCGCATGCAGCGTGTGCCAGGCCAGCGTCGCGCACTTGACCCGGATGGGATAGTCGCGCACGCCCGAAAAGACGACCAGCTTGCCGAGCCGGGGATCGTCCGGGGCGACGGCCGTGTCACCGGTGACCAGGGCGTGGAACGCGCGGAACAGCTCCTCGGCCTCCGCCTCGGTCTTCCCCTTCACCGCCTCGGTCATCATCGAGCCGGACGCTTTCGAGATGGCGCAGCCCGCGCCGACGAAGCCGATCGCCGCGATCCGCCCCTGCTGGACGTCGACCCAGAGGCTCAGCCGATCGCCGCAGAGCGGGTTGTGTCCTTCCGCGCGCCGGGCCCGGCCCTCGAGCGGCCGGAAATTCCTCGGGTGCTGGTTGTGGTCCAGGATCACCTGCTGGTACAGATCACCGAACTCGCTCACGGGGCGAACACCTCGAGGACCTTCCCGATCCCCTCCACGAGGGCGGCGATCTCGTCCTGCGTGTTGTAGAACGACAACGACGCGCGCGTCGTGGCCGGCACCCCGAGACGATCCATCAGCGGCTGCGTGCAGTGATGCCCGGCGCGCACCGCCACGCCCTGCAGATCGAGGATGGTGCCGACATCGTGCGGGTGGACGCCGTCCAGCACGAACGAGGTGACGCTGACGCGCGGCGCCGCCGCGGCGAGCACGGTGACGCGCGGGATCGCGGCGAGCGCGGGGGTGATCGCTTCCATCAGCGACTTCTCGTGCGCCTCGATCCCGAACCAGCCGATCTCCTCGAGGTACTCGATGGCGGCGGCGAGACCGACGACCCCCGCGATGTCGGGCGTGCCGGCCTCGAACTTGTAGGGGATGCGGTTGTAGGTCGTCTTCTCGAAGGTGACCGAGGCGATCATGTCGCCGCCGCCCTGCCAGGGCGGCATCTCCTCGAGGAGCTCGGCGCGGCCGTAGAGCGCTCCGATGCCCGTGGGGCCGTACAGCTTGTGCCCGGAGAAGGCGTAGAAGTCGCATCCGAGGGCGCGCACGTCGACCGGCATGTGCGGCACCGCCTGGGCGCCGTCCACCAGCACCGGCACCCCCTGCGCGTGCGCCATCGCCACGACGCGGTCGATCGGGTTGATCGTGCCGAGCGTGTTGGAGACGTGGGTCAGCGCCACGAGACGCGTGCGCTTGCCGATCCGGGCCGCGAGCGCGTCGAGGAGCAGCGTGCCGTCGTCCGCGATTGGCGCCACGACGAGCCGCGCCCCCGCCTGCTCGCAGAGGAGCTGCCACGGAACGATGTTGGAATGGTGCTCCAGCGCGGTGATCAGGATCTCGTCGCCGGAGCGGACGTGCGCCCGGCCCCAGGTCTGGGCCACCAGGTTGATCGCCTCGGTCGTGCCGCGCGTGAAGATGATCTCGCGGTCCTCGCCCGCGTTGAGGAACCGGCGGACCGCGGCCCGTCCCGCTTCGTAGGAGGCCGTGGCCCGCTCGCTCAGCTCGTGCAGCCCGCGATGGACGTTGGCGTTGCTCTGCGTGTAGTAGCGGGTGATGGCATCGATGACGGCGCGCGGCTTCTGCGTCGTGGCGGCGTTGTCGAGATAGACCAGCGGACGGCCGTGCACCGTCTGCCAGAGGATCGGGAAGTCCTCGCGGATGGCGCGCACATCGAAGGCGCGGTGTCCGGTCCCGGTGTCCGCGCACGGATCGACGCCCGCCGCGGCGGCGATCGCCGCCCCCGC
>DASRAN010000069.1:0-8056 GCA_035638115.1 Patescibacteria group bacterium
GGGTCGAGGCGTCACCGCCGGAGATCACCTGCGCGACCTGGTCGAAGTAACCCGTGCCGACCTCGCGCTGGTGGCGCGTGGCGGAGTAGCCGTGCTTCTCGGCCGCGAACTCGCTCTCCTGCAGCTCGGCGTAGGCCGCCATGCCGCGGTCGCGATAGAGACGCGCCAGGTCGAACATCCCGAGGTTGAGCGCGTGGAAGCCCGCCAGGGTGACGAACTGGAACCGGTATCCCATCGCCCCGAGCTCGCGCTGGAACGCCGCGATCGTCTTGTCATCGAGCTCGCGCTTCCAATTGAACGACGGCGAGCAGTTGTAGGCCAGCATCTTGCCGGGGAACTTTTCGTGGATGCCGCGCGCGAACCGGCGCGCCTCGTCGACGTCCGGCAGCGACGTCTCGCACCAGAGGAGATCGGCGTACGGCGCGTAGGCGAGCCCGCGCGCGATGGCGCAGTCGAGTCCCCCTTCGATGCGGAAGAAACCCTCCGGGGTCCGCTCGCCGGACAGGAACGGCCGGTCGCGCGGGTCGATGTCGGAGGTCAGCAGGCGCGCGCTGTTGGCGTCGGTGCGCGCGACGAGAACGGTCGGGACGCCGGCGACGTCGGCCGCCAGGCGGGCCGCCACCAGCGTGCGCACGAACTGCGAGGTCGGCAGGAGCACCTTGCCGCCGAGGTGGCCGCACTTCTTCTCGGAGGAGAGCTGGTCCTCGAAGTGCACGCCGGCCGCGCCGGCGTCGATCATCGCCTTCATCAGCTCGAAGGCGTTGAGCGGCCCCCCGAACCCGGCCTCGGCGTCGGCGACGATCGGCGCGAACCAGTCGAGCGTCGCGCGTCCCTCGGCGTGATCGATCTGATCGGCGCGCTGGAGCGCCTGGTTGATGCGCCGCACCAGACGCGGCACGCTGTCGGCGGGATAGAGACTCTGGTCGGGGTAGGTCTGCCCGGTGCTGTTGGCGTCGGCCGCCACCTGCCAGCCGCTGCAGTAGATCGCCGCCAGCCCGGCTTTTACTTGTTGCACCGCCTGGTTGCCGGTGAGTGCGCCGAGCGCCGGCAGGTAGTCGCGCGCGTGCAGCAGGTCCCAGAGGCGCAGCGCGCCGCGGCGCGCCAGCGTCTGCTCGATCCGCAGCGAGCCGCGCAGCCGCTCGACGTCAGCCGACGAGTAGGGGCGGACGATCCCCTCCCAGCGTCCCGCGGGCGCCTCGCCCCAGGCGGTGGCGGTCCCGGCCGCGGGCGCCGCGATGCGCGGCTGCGTCGCGGCGCGCGGCTTGTTCGCGGTGCGGGGTTTCGTCTCGATCCGTGCTTTGGTGCTGGTCCGGGCTTTCGTCCGGGGCATCGCTCCTCCGATCGATCAGTGCGGCTCGTACGACAGCAGGCGCTCGTACGCCGGCAGGGTCAGGAAGTCGGCGCACTCCCCGGCGGTCGAAAGCTCTTCGAACAGGGCGCGCGCATCGGTGAGGCGGCCGCCGGCCGCGCCGAGACGGCCCACTTCGTCGTCCAGAATCTGGCGGAACCAGGCCGCGTCGACCTTGCGCCCGCCGGACAGGCTGGCGCCGTGCCGGATCCACTGCCAGACCTGGGTGCGGGAGATCTCGGCCGTGGCGGCGTCCTCCATAAGATGATAGAGCGGCACGCAGCCCGAGCCGCGCAGCCAGGCGTCGAGATACTGCACGCCGACCCGGACGTTGTGACGCAACCCCTCCTCGGTCCGCGTGCCGTGCGGAATGGCGATCAGGTCGGCGGCCGTCACCCGCACGTCCTCGCGCAGGCGGTCGAGCTGGTTGGGGCCTTTCATGCCGGCGTCGAACACCTCGCGCGCCAGCGGTACGAGACCCGGATGCGCCACCCAGGTGCCGTCGTGGCCGTCCCTGACCTCGCGCTCCTTGTCCTGGCGCACCTTGTCGAGCGCCACGCGGCTGGCCTCGGGGTCGTTGCGGATCGGGATCTGCGCCGCCATGCCGCCCATGGCGTGCGCGCCACGCCGGTGGCAGGTGCGCACCAGGAGCTGCGTGTAGGCGCGCATGAACGGCTGCTCCATCGTCACCTGCACGCGGTCGGGCAGGACGGCGCCCGGGTCGGCCCGCAGCGTCTTGATGAAGGAGAAGATGTAGTCCCAGCGGCCGCAGTTCAGCCCCGCCGAGTGCTCGCGCAGCTCGTACAGGATCTCGTCCATCTCGAACGCCGCCGGCAGAGTCTCGATGAGGACGGTGGCCCTTATGGTGCCGCGCGGGATGCCGAGCGCCTGCTGCGCGTGGACGAAGACGTCGTTCCAGAGGCGCGCCTCGTGGTGCGCCTGCATCTTGGGCAGATAGAAGAAGGGCCCCGCGCCGCGCGCCGCCAGAGCGCGCGCGTTGTGGAAGAAGAAGAGCCCGAAGTCGAACAGCGCCGCCGGCGCGGCACGGCCGTCGACCTCGAGGTGCCGCTCCTGGAGGTGCCAGCCGCGTGGCCGCACCATGAGGGTGGCCGGCCGCTCCCCGACGCGGTACTCCTTGCCGGTCGCCGGATCCCGGTACTCGAGGCGTCCTTCGGCCAGGGCCTTCAGGCTCGCCTGCCCGGCGACCAGGTTGGCCCAGGTCGGCGCGAGCGAGTCCTCGAAGTCGGCCATGAAGACGCTGGCGCCCGAGTTCAGGGCGTTGATGATCATCTTGGCCTCGGCGGGTCCGGTGATCTCGACGCGGCGATCGACAAGATCGCGCGGGATCGGAGCGACCGTCCAGGCGGCCTCCCGGATCGGACGGGTCTCGTCGAGGAAGACGGGTCGCGCCCCGGCGTCGTAGCGCGCCTGGACCTGCCGCCTGCGCTCGAGCAGCTCGCCGACGCGCGGCGCGAAGCGGCGGACGAGGTCCGCCACGAAGGCGAGCGCCGCGGGGACGAGGACGGAATCGTCCGGCAGGGGCCCGGGTCCGAGGACCCGGACGCCCGCGCCGACCGCTCCGCCGCCAGGGTTCGTCGTCACGTCTGCGCATTCTAGATCGGCGGGCGGCGCGGCAAGGCTTTTTCCGCTCACGGTGCCGAAACCTATTGACATCACACCATGAACCCGTCTATAGAGTGGAGCATCGTCGTAGTGCGCAATTCGTAGAAATCCGCGTCTGTACGGGAGAAACAGCGGGGGGCTGCTCACGGCCGCCGGGGCGATCGTCGCCTCATGCGGCATTCGGGTGGGTAGTGGATTCCGTCTATTCCAAGGAGGGTGTCACGATGTCTGGTGGAACCTCGAGGGGGAATCGTCCGGGTCGCCGTCTCGCCTGGATCCTGGGAGCGGTCGCGATCGCGGCCGTCGGCTTCCAGGGTTCGGGTTGGGCCGATTCGAACAGCGACGCGCAAGGCGGGCGTAAGGGTGAGGCCCGCAAGGAAGCCAGAGAGCAGGCGAAGCAGACCCAGACCGACGCCGCCAAGACGGGCGCGGCGGCCACGCAGCCGGTGATCCGCATCGTCGGCGGGGTGAAGGTGGCGATCGATCCGCAGACCGGCCACATCACGCCGCTCACGCCCGAGGAGGCTCAGGCGCTCGCCCAGTCGCTCGACAGGAACGTGAGCCGTGACACCGATGACTTGACGGTCGTCCAGCTGCCGAACGGCGCCTTCATGGTGAATCTCCAGGACACGTTCCAGGACGAAGCCATCGCGACCAAGGACCGGCGTGGGAAGGTGACGCTCCACTGCGTCAACACCAAAGCGCAGGCCGACGCGCTGGTCGCGGGAGCGGCAGCCGAATCCGGGCCGGCCGGCAAGCGCGACGCCACGAAACTCACCCCCAAAGGGCTGGAGAAGGAATAGACCATGCGCAGACCATCTCTCCTGATCTCCACGACCCCGATTCTGCTCGCCGCGCTGGTGTTCGCGGTCGCTCCGGCGACGCCTGCCTACGCCAACGCGACGATTACCATCGTCAACAAGAACGCGCCCGGCGTCGGGTTCAACGATCCGACGCCCGTCGCGCCGGTCGGCGGCAACGCCGGCACGACGCTCGGACAGCAGCGGCTGATCGCCTTCCAGGCGGCGGCCAACATCTGGGGCGCGACGCTCGACAGCAACGTCCCGATCCAGATCATCGCCACGTTCGAGCCGCTCTCCTGCAACGCCACCTCGGCAACGCTCGGCAGCGCCGGCACGATCTTCATTTACTCGGACTTCTCCGGTGTCGCGCCCTTTCCGGGCGCCGAGTTCCCCGCCACCTGGTATCACCAGGCGCTGGCCAACAAGCGGGAGGGGGCCCAGCTCAACCCGACGCCGATCTGCATCAACAACATCGGCAACGCCTGCACGACCGACGCCGATTGCGCGGGCGGTGTGTTCTGCACCAACGCCGACTTGCGCGCCCGGTTCAACTCCAACATCGGGAACGCGGGGTGCTTGACCGGCATCTTCTGGTACCTCGGCCTCGACAACAATCACGGCAACAACATCGACCTGGTGACCGTCCTGCTGCATGAGTTTGGTCACGGCCTCGGGTTCGCACAGTTCGCCAGCGTCGCCAACGGCTCGCAGATCAACAACCAGACCGACATCTACGGCCGGCACCTGCTCGACACCACCCTGAACCGCACCTGGGACACAATGACCAACGCGGAGCGCGCGGCCTCCGCGATCAACACCGGTCACGTGGTCTGGAACGGCGCACAGGTCATTTCCGAAGTGCCGGGCATCCTGGCCCAGGGGAATCCGAACCTGCGCGTGAACTCGCCGGCCGCCATCGTCGGGAACTACCTGGTCGGCACGGCGTCGTTCGGCAACCCGGTCTCGTTCCCTGGGGTCACCGGCAACGTCGTTCGGGCGCTCGACGCAGCCAACGCCTCGGGCCCGACCACGACCGATGGCTGCACGACGATCACCAACGCGGCGGCCGTGGCCAACAACATCGCCCTCATCGACCGCGGCACCTGCGGCTTCGTCGTCAAGGCGAAGAACGCGCAGGACGCGGGCGCCACGGCGGTCCTGATCGCCAACAATGCCGCTGGGTCCCCCCCGCCCGGCCTGGGCGGAACCGATCCGACGATCACCATTCCGTCGGTCATGATCACTCAGGCCGACGCCAACACCATCAAGGCCCAGCTCGCGATCCCCGCCACCGTCAATGCCTCGCTCCTGCTCGACCTGACGCTGCGCGCCGGAGCCGACGCCACCGACCGGGCGCTCCTCTACACACCGAACCCGGTCCAGGGCGGCTCGACGATCTCGCACTGGGACGTCAGCGCCTTCCCGAACCAGCTGATGGAGCCGGCGATCAACGGCGACCTGACCCACAACGTCAGCGGCGTCGACCTGACGCTGGCCGAGATGCGCGACGTGGGCTGGTTCCCGGATGGTGACGTCGACGGCGTGGCCAACGCCGCCGACAACTGCTCGAGCACCTCGAACCCGGGCCAGGAAGACGCCGATCACGACAACGCCGGCGACGCGTGCGACACCTGCACCGACACCGACGGCGACGGGTTCGGCGATCCCGGCTTCCCGGCCAACACCTGCGCCGCCGACAACTGCCCGAGCACGTCGAACGCCGACCAGTCCGACGTCGACCACGACGGCATCGGCGACGCGTGCGACACCTGCACCGACACCGACGGCGACGGGTTCGGCGATCCGGGATACGCGGCCAACACCTGCGCGGCCGACAACTGCCCCGGCACCTCGAACAGCGACCAGGCGGACAACGACCACGACGGAATCGGCGACGCCTGCGATCCCGATGACGACAACGACGGCGTGGCGGACGGCGTGGACAACTGCCCGTTCGTCGCCAATGCGAATCAGGCCGACTTCGACCTCGATCACATCGGTGACGCCTGCGACGCGCACACCGGCCCGCCGTCGAACAAGAACCAGTGCATGGGCACCAACTGGCAGCGGTTCGACACGCCGGGGCACTTCCCGAACCAGGGACAGTGCGTCTGCTTCGTGACCGGCAGTGGCTGCCCGTCGATCAACAAGCCGGGCGGCGGTCCGGCTCTTCCGTAGCACTTCGACCCTGACCGGCCCCCCGTCGATCCGGACGGGGGGCCGGGCTTCCGATTGATGTCGCCCCCTCGCGGGCCCGGCTTCTCGAACGCCGGCCACCCGCGAGGGGGCTTCTCGTTTTGAGGGAGGCCCATCTATCATGGACGGCATGCCGCGCCCCGCGCCCGTTCCGGCCACCCTGCCCACCGTCGCCTCCGCGCTCGCCGTCGCCTGCGCCCTCGCGTTCACCCTCGGCTGCACGGCCGGCGGCGATCGCGCCCACGCGCCGGCGGCCGGTCACGCGGGCACCGCGGCGGGCGCCGCGGCGGCCGCCGACCCGGCCGAGTCCGGGGATCACAGCTCCCCCGCCGATCGCAGCGGCCCTGGCACGCGCGCCATGGAGGCGCGGCTCCGGACGATCGTGAAAGGGATCAGCCCCGAGGACAATCTCTTCCTCAACCGGCAGCGGGCGGCCGGCTGGAAGGAGTACCTGGCGCACGCCTCTGCGGACCCGGCGGACTATCTCGACCTGCAGCCCCGGTACGCGAAGGAGCTGCTCAGCGCGGGCCAGACCCAGGAGGCGATCCAGGCCCTGACCGAGCTCCAGGAGTACGTCAAGAAGCGCGGCTTCACGCTCAACGAAAAGCACCGCTCGTTCCTGCTCACCAGCCTCGGCGTGGCGAACCTGCGTCTCGGCGAGCAGGAGAACTGCCTGGCGCACCACACCACCGAGTCGTGCCTCCTGCCGATCCGCGGCGGCGGCATCCACACCTTCCAGCGCGGCTCGCGCGCCGCGATCGAGGTGCTGGGCGACGAGCTGAAGGAGTACCCGAACGATCTCTCGGCCCGCTGGCTGATCAACATCGCCTACATGACGGTCGGCGAGTATCCGGACAAGGTGCCGAGCGCCTGGCTGATGCCCCCGAAGGTTTTCCAATCCGACGTCGAGGTGAAACGGTTCACCGACATCGCGGGCGGTCTCGGGCTGGCGGTCGACGATCTGGCGGGCGGCTCCGTGGCCGACGACTTCGACAACGACGGCTATCTGGACCTGGTGGTGTCGACGCAGCGGCTGCTCGGCAACATGCACCTCTTCCACAACAACGCCGACGGCACCTTCACCGAGCGCACCGACGAGGCCGGGCTGCGCGGCGAGATGGGCGGCCTCAACATGGTGCAGGCCGACTACGACAACGACGGCGACCTGGACATCTTCCTGATGCGCGGCGCCTGGATGAACAAGGGGGGTCGTTTCCCGAAGTCGCTGCTGCGCAACAACGGCGACGGGTCGTTCGAGGACGTGACCGTCGCGGCGGGGATCGAGGGCGAGCACCCGTCGCAGACCGGGGTCTGGTTCGACTACGACTCGGACGGCTGGCTCGACCTGTACGTCGGCAACGAGTCGCAGGCCGACGAGATCCATCCCAGCCAGCTGTTCCACAACAACCACGACGGGACCTTCACCGAGTGCGCCGGTGCGGCGGGGATGAACCCCGGCGGCCTGGTGAAGGCGGTGGTCAGCGGCGACTACAACCTCGACGGCCGTCCCGACATCTACGTGTCGCGCAACATGGAGACCAACCTCCTGTACCGCAACGACGGGCCGCGCCCCGGCGCCGCGGGGGACCCCTGCGCCTGGCAGTTCACCGAGACGTCAAAGACGGCCGGCGTCGCGCAGCAGGCGCATTCGTTCCCAGCCTGGTTCTTCGACTACGACAACGACGGCTGGCCCGACATCTTCGTGGCGGGATACATGATCCCGAACGGGGTGGCCGACATCGCCGCGGACTACCTCGGCCAGCCGAACCCGGGCGAGAAGGCGCGCCTGTACCACAACAACCATGACGGCACCTTCACCGACACCAGCCACGCCACCCATCTCGATCGGATCCTGCACGCCATGGGGTCGAACTTCGGCGACATCGACAACGACGGCTGGCTCGACCTCTACCTCGGAACCGGGAACCCGGACCTCACGACGCTCATCCCCAACCGGATGTACCGCAACGCCGAGGGGAAAATCTTCCAGGACGTCACCACCTCCGCAGGGGTGGGGCATCTCCAGAAGGGGCACGGGGTGTCGTTCGCCGATTTCGACAACGACGGCGACCAGGACGTGTTCGAG
>DASRAN010000070.1:0-19270 GCA_035638115.1 Patescibacteria group bacterium
TCTCGCCCGCGCGGCGTCGGCCGCGAACCGCGACCGGCTAGCGCGCCGGTACGAGCGTGCCGAGCTGGGCCGCCGCGAACGCTTCCAGATCGCCGAGGGCGCGGCGGACCATCGCCTCCTTGCGGCGGCGCTTGTCGCGGATGTCGTTCTCCAGCGGCGGCATGAGGCCGAAGGCGATGTTGGTCGGCTGGTAGTTCGCCGACTCGGACGACGAGATGTAGCGCGCCAGGGCGCCGAGCGCCGTGGTGGCGGGGAAGATGACCGCCGGCCCGCCGTCCGCGAGCCGCGCGGCGTTGATCCCGGCGATCAGCCCCGAGGCGGCCGATTCGAGGTACCCCTCCACGCCCGAGATCTGACCCGCGAAGAACAGGTCGCGGCGGCGTCGCGCCTGGAAGGTCGGCAGCAGCACCGCCGGCGCGTTGATGTACGAGTTGCGGTGCACCTGCCCGAGACGCGGGAACTCCGCCTGCTCGAGCCCGGGGATCATCCGGAAGATGCGCGTCTGCTCGCCGAACTTGAGATGGTTCTGGAAGCCGACCATGGAATAGAAGTCGGCCGCCAGCGTGTCCTGCCGGAGCTGCACGACGCCGAACGGCTGCCGCCCGGTGCGCGGGTCGACGAGCCCGACCGGCTTCATCGGCCCGAACAGCAGCGTCTCCCGCCCGCGCCGCGCCATCTCCTCGATCGGCAGGCAGCCCTCGAAGTACGGAACGTCGCCGGCCCCCACTGCGTCGCCGGCCCCCGCGATCCCACAGGGCCGCAGCACGCCGCCGGCCGGCGGCCGCTTCTCGAAATCGTGCGACGGCACCTCGGCGGCGCCGATGAGCGCCTGGTAGAAGCGGTCGTACTCGGGCTCGGTCATCGGGCAGTTCAGGTAGTCGTCGCCGCCCTTGCCGTAGCGCGACGCCCCGAACACTTTCGAGCGGTCGATGGTGTCGGCTTCGATGATCGGCGAGATGGCGTCGAAGAAGTAGAGGTACTCCGTGCCGGTGAAGGCGCCGATGGCGGCCGCGATGGCGTCCGACGCCAGCGGCCCCGTCGCCAGGATGCACGGGCCCTGGTCGGGGATGGCGGTGACCTCGCCGCGCACCAGGCGGATGTTCGGCTGCGCCGCGATCGCGTCGGTCACGCCGCGCGCGAACGCCTCGCGGTCGACCGCCAGCGCCCCGCCGGCCGGCACCTTGACGCGGTCGGCGACCTGGACGATGAGCGAGTCGAGCCGGCGCATCTCCTCCTTGAGCAGGCCAGAAGCGGTGTCGAGCAGGTTCGACTTGAGCGAGTTCGAGCAGACCAGCTCCGCCAGGTCGGAGGTCTGGTGCACCGGCGTCGGGCGCACCGGCCGCATCTCGTGCAGCTCGACCGTGAGACCGCGCCGCGCCGCCTGCCAGGCCGCCTCGCTGCCGGCCAGCCCGCCGCCGACAATGATGATTTTCGATGTGCTCATGGAGGAGGCGGGATTATAGCACCCGGCGGCGCGGGCGCCGGACGCACGGCCGGGGGCGCCGGGCGCGCGCCGGGGGTGCCGGGCGACGCCGTGCCTCCGGAAAAGTACGTAGCGCCGCCGGCGCGGCGAAGAAATTCCGCTGGTCGATAAACCTTTTAGGGAGTACAAGACTCACTGCCTTCACTTCGGGATTGACGCACGCGACCGTTCATGCCCCGGCACGCCTCCGGGGCAAAGGAGTGGAGCATGCCGCCCAGCACCCGTCGACTCTCCGTCCCGCTCGTCGCCGCCGTGGTCGCCGCCGCCACGGCGCTGCATGCCGGCGCGGCGCTGGCCGCGCCGCCCGGGGAGGTCGCGACATCATTGATGAGCGCCTCCTCGGTCCTGACCTGGACCCCGGTCGCGGGCGCCGACGACTACAACGTCTATCGCGGTCTCATCGCGTGGCTCAAGCCGGGCGCGGGAGCGATGTGCCATGGCGACGAGATCACCGCGCTCACCTTCAGCACGCCCGCCAACCCGCCCGTCGGCCAGGGTTATTTCTACCTGGTCACCGCGGAGTCGAGCCTCAACGGCGAGGGGACGCCGGGCAACGACTCGCTCGGAAACCGGCGGCCGCTGCGGGGCCTTTGCGACGCGGTGGTGCGCGACCACGTGCTGGACCGCACCGGCTACGGCTGGGACGAGTGGACCCGCGACCGGATCGCGGCGCTCGGCGTCCAGGGGTACATCAACGAGCAGCTCAACCCGGCGTCGATCGACGAGACGACCAACACCGAGCTGAACAACCGGCGTCCGCCGCTGGTGCCGCCGCAGACGATCAATGCCTTCCAGGGCCTCGACCTGGTGAACGCGGTCTACACCCGGCGGCAGCTCGAGCAGCAGGCGACCCTGTTCTGGGACAACCACTTCGACACCGACTACAACAAGTCCACCGGCGCCTTCCAGTTCTACGCGGCGCTCTTCCCGGACATCCAGAAGCAGCAGGCGACCAAGGTGCACTACGACGCGCAGAACAAGTTCCGCGACCTGGCGTTCAACGGCACCTTCCGCGACATGGTCGAGGCCTCGTCGCTGGGGCCGGCGATGATCATCTTCCTCGACACCGCCACCAACCTGAAGAACGCCCCCAACGAGAACTTCGCGCGCGAGCTGCTCGAGCTGCACACCATGGGCGTCGACGGCGGATACACGCAGCAGGACGTCGTGGAGCTGGCGCGCGTCTTCACCGGCTGGAACGTCTGCAAGAAGGACGACACGGTGGCCGGCGATCCGCTCGCCGCCTGCATCCCGTCCAACACGTATGGGACGGCGACCGAGCCGCCCGGCCAGTGGGTCTCCAACTTCCGCGTCAGCCAGCACGACACCGGACAGAAGACCTTGTTCGCGGGGACGCCGTACCAGGCGATCATCCCGAGCACCGCCGCGAACCCGTCCAACGGCCTCAACGACGCCGGTCTGGCGTTCGACGCCATCGTCGCGCACCCTTCGACGGCGAAGTTCATCGCGAAAGAGCTGTTGCAGCGCTTCGTGGACGAGAACCCTTCGCAGGCGATGATCGACGCGGTGGTGGCGGCCTGGAACAACCCGGGCAATCCGCAAGGCATCGGCGACCTGCGCGAAGTCCTGCGGGCCGTCCTGGCGCAGCAGGAGTTCCTGAGCCCCGACTCCTTCGGCAACAAGCTCAAGGACCCGTTCGAGCACGTGGTCAGCGCCCTGCGCGCGCTGCGCGGCAAGACCGACGGCACGACCGGGGTGCGCAACTACATCAGCCTCATGCAGGAGCTGTTTCACGTGAACTCGGTGCCGACCGGCTACTCCGAGCTGGGCGGCGACTGGCTGGACACCAACGGCCTCTTGAACCGCCAGAACTTCGGCCTCGACATGGCGAGCCGGACCAGCACCAACTGGGGGGCCGACGTGATCGGCCTGCTGAACGCCAACGGCGTGTCGACCGCCGCCACCCCGAACAACGCCCCGGCGATCGTCGATTACCTTTCCGGCGTGCTGTTCGGCGGCGCTTTGACCTCCGCCGAGCGCCAGGCGGCGATCAACTACCTCAACACCGACGACAACGGCGTCACCAGCAACTACACCGACACCCGGATCCGCGAGACCGCCGGCATCCTGCTGGGCTATGCCCAGTTCGCCGAGCAATAGGAGGGGACGATGAGCCACGAGGACTGCGACTGCGGGCGTCGTTCCTTCCTGAAGGGAGCCGGCCTGACCCTGGCAGGCTTCAGCATCGGCTCCCTCTTCCCGGGTCCCTGGATCCGCCACGCCATGGCGGCGGGACCGTTCAGCAACCGGCGCCTCATCTTCATCTTCCTGCGCGGCGGCAACGACGGGTTGAACGCCGTGATCCCGGGCGGCGACCCCGACTACAGCACCCTGAACCGTCCGACCCTCTACGTCCCGCCGGCTTCGTCGATCGATCTGAACGGATTCGCCCGGCTGCATCCGGCGCTCGGCGACATGATGGAGGTCTACAACGCCGGCGACCTGGCGGTCCTGCACCGCATCGGATTCCCCAACAACAGCCGCTCCCATTTCGACGACCAGCGGGTCTGGGAGAACGGCGACCCGGCCGACTCGAAGTCGTTCGAGGGCTGGCTCTACCGGTACATCACGGAGAACGCCGTCGAGCAGGGGGTCAAGCTCCCGGCGCTCAGCGCCCAGGCCGCCCCGCCGGTCATCCTGCGGGGCGACACCTCGTTCGTGAACATCGCCAACCCCGACACCTTCGACTACATCTACGCCGACCCGAAGCGCTCCAAGCTCTCCAACGCCTGGCGCGGCGAGTACACCGGTCTGACCGGTCTCGAGCCGTTCCGCCCGGCGCTGACCGACACCGAGGTCAAGCTGGTCGACACGCTCGACCAGTACCGCTCGTGGGACCAGACGCACTGGGACCCGAAGGATCCGGTCACGCTCTATTCGCTCTTTCCGGTGAGCGACGCCACCAACCCGCCCGATCCGAGCGGACCGAACGGCAAGAAGTTCGCCACCTCGTCGTACGGCTTCTTCAAGTCGCTCAAGATCTGCGCCCTGTCGATGCTGGAGAGCGACGCGGTGAATCTCGACGGCACGCGGGTGGCGGGGACCGAGCTGAGCAGCTTCGACACCCACACCAGCCAGGGGGCCGCGACCGGCACGCAGGCGCAGCTCTTCTCCTGGCTGGCGTACGGGTTCCGATCGCTGCACGTCGTGCTCTCGGGCGCCGCGGTCGATCCGCGCGGCTACGCCTCGATCTGGAGCGACACGGTGGTCGCGACCCTCTCCGAGTTCGGCCGCACCTCGAAGGAGAACGGCAGCTTCGGCACCGATCACGCCGCGGCGTCCTGCCTGTTCGTCGCGGGCGGCGGCGTGAACGGCGGGGTCTACAACTGCGACGCATCGACCTGGCCGGCGGGCGTGATGTTCGGAAACTCCGGCCGCTATCTGCTGATGCGGACCGACTATCGGGCGGTCTTCTGGGAGATCCTGCGCAAGCACATGGGGGCCGATCCCGCGACGGTCGACCAGACCTTCCCGGGCTACTCGTCGCTCGGCCTCACCGAGCTGGGGATCCTTCCCTGAAGACCGCCGCGCGCGGGGCGGCGGTCCTGGCGCTTCTCCTGGCCTCTTCCGCCTGGCGCGGCGGGGCGCGGGGCGCGGGAACGCCTCGCCTCGACGCCGTCGACCCGGCGCGCGGCGCCGCGGAGTCGGCGACCGAAATCCGCCTGACCGGCGACGGCTTCGAGCCGGGAAGCAGGGTGTCGCTCCTGTCGGGAGGACCGCGCCTGATCGGCACCTACCCGATGCCGGACGGAGCGCGCTCGCTCGAGGTGAACGGCGACTACGCCTGCGCCGCGTTCTACAACCACCAGGCGAAGCTCGGAGGAATCGAGATCCTCGACCTGGCGGGCGGCGGGACGCCGGAGCTCGTCGGCGCCTTCGAGACGGGGGACAGCGGCACCGCGGTCCAGGTCGCGGGCGGTCTCGCGTACGTCGCCTTCCTCAATCCCTACACCTTCGAGGGCGGCGTGCACGTCGTCGACGTCACGAGCCCCGAGAGCCCGCGCCGGGTCGGGACGTTCGATGGTCTGGTCGATCCGCAGGGGATCGCGGTCGCGGGGACGCGTCTTTTCGTCGCCGACGGCGCGGACGGTCTCGTCGTCGTCGACGCGGCCGATCCCGCGGCCCCGTCGCGCGCCGGGTCGTGGGACACGCCGGGGACGGCGCACGGTGTCGTGGTCGACGGAGCGGTGGCGTACGTCGCCGACGGCGAGGCGGGCATCGAGGTGGTCGACGTGAGCGACCCGTCCGCCCCGGCGCCGCTGGCGGGCTTCGGAGCCCCCGACGCGACCGCGGTCGTGGGCATCGCGTTCGCGGAAGGCCGGCTGTACGCCGCCGACACCCTCGCGGGGCTCCTCGTCCTCGATGTCGGTGATCCGCGCCACCCGCGGCTTCTGGGGAAAGTCGCGATCGCCGACGGCGCGGTCGGAGTGGCGGTCCAGGGGCGCCATGCCTACGTCGCCGGCGGCTACAGCGGGCTCCAGGTGGTCGACGTCTCCGACCCGGCGCGGCCGCGCATCGTCGGCAGCCACGGGCTCCTCGGCAACTCCGGCTACTTCCTCGTCGTGGGGGTGTCCGGAACGCGCGCTCTGGTCGCCGACCTGATCAACGGCGTCCAGGTGCTCGACGTGGCGCTGCCCGAGGCGCCGCCGCTCGCCGGAGGCCTCGACCTCCCCGGCTCGGCCCAGGCGGTCGCCGTCGCGGGGAGCACCGCGTTCGTCGCGACGGCGGCGGGCGGCCTGCGTTCGATCGATCTCTCCGATCCCGCGCATCCGGCGATGCTCGGAGCGCTTCCGGCGACGGCGGGGCAGCATGCCGTGGCGCTCGATCGGGGTCGCGCCTACCTGGCCGAGGGGACCGCCGGCGTGCAGATCGCCGACGTCTCCGATCCCGCGGCGCCCCGTTCGGCCGGCGGCGTCGATACGCCGGGCGAGGCGCAGGGCCTGGCGATCGCCGACGGCCGGCTGGTCGTGGCCGACGGATCGCGCGGCCTCGCCGTCTTCGATCTCGCCGACCCGGACGCCCCCGCGCCCTTGAGCGCGCTCGACACGCCGGGGAACGCGCGCGGCGTCGCGCTGCGCGTGGGCTACGCCTACGTGGCGGACGACTTCTCCGGCCTCGAGATCGTCGACCTGCGCGCGCCCGCGGCGCCGCTCCTCGCGGGGAGGTACGACACGCCGGGGCGGGCGATGGGCGTGGCCGTCGGCGACACGGGTGTCGCCTACGTCGCGGACCTGAACCGCGGCGTCGAGGTGATCGACGTCGGCCGGCCGCAGACGCCGGTCCTGATCCGGAACATCAGCACCGACGGCGCCGCCACCGCGGTCGCGCTCGATGGCGATCGGCTGTACGTCGCGGATGGATACGCCGGCGTCCTGGAGTTCGACGTGAGCCATCCGGCGGCGCCCATCGCGATCGGCGTCTACGACACGCCGGGCACCGCCCTCGACATCACCTTCGCGGACGGATTCGCGTACGTCGCCGACGCGGAAGGCGGGCTGCGCGTCGTCCGCCCGAATCCGCCGCTCCCGCCCGCCACCGTCGCCCCGCCGGCGACCATCGCGCAGACGATCGTCGCCGGGTTCACGCCCGGACCGTACGACGTCCAGGTGACCGAACCCGACGGCGCCGTCGCGACGCTGCCGAACGGCTTCGGCGTCTGCGGCGAGCGCGCCCTCGCGACGATCCTGCGGCCGCTGTCCTCGCGCCAGGCGTCATCGGCGTCTGCGTCCCCGCGACCGGCGCCTTCGCAGCCGGTGACGCCCGCGCCGCCGATGACGTCCGCGCTGCCGACGACGCCCGCGACGAGATGGTCGGTCGTCGTCGCGGGCGACCCCGGCCTCTTCCCATCGGGAGCGCCCGCGAGCGCGCGGCTCCTCCTGCCCGCGATGCCGGGCGGCGCCGCCATCGAGACCGGACCGGGGTCGATGGCGATCGAGCTGCGGCTCGGGCCGGGGCGCGGCGGCTCGATCCGGCTGGTCGGCGCCGACGCCGTCGCGATGCGCGCCCTCTGGGATCGGATCGTCGCCGCGGGCGGGATCGACCTGCCGCTCGCGCCCGGCGACGGCGGAGCGGCCGCCGCGGGCGGGTCCGCCGTCGCGGGCGGCGCCGCCGGGGGCGGGTCCGCGGCCGGCGTCTCCGCCCCGCTCGCCCTGGCGCTGTTCGCGAATCAGGGGCAGGGGGGAGCGCCCTCGCGGTATCTGTTCGAGTTCGACGGCGACCGCCTGATCTCCGCCCGTGCCTGGGGGAGCGGCGCCGATCTCAGGTTCCAGGCCGGGGGGGTTGATGATCTCGGCTGCGAGACGCGATCGATCGCGAGCCTCGCCGCCACTCTCGCCACGCTCGGGAGGCCCACGCCATGATCACCCGATCTCCCCGGAACCTCTCCGCCCGCTTCCTGTCCGCCGCCGTCCTGGCCGCCGCGGCGGCCGCCGCCCTGTTCGTCGCGACCGGCCGCGCCCTCGCCCAGGGCGCGTGCTCGGCGGCGCCCGCCGCCAACACGTCGCTCGTGTCGGTGCCGGTCGCGATCGGGCTGAACGGGCGCCCGCTGTTCGTCGCGTCGCCGCCGGGTGACAGGAACCGGCTCTTCATCGTCACGCAGGACGGGACGATCCTGATCCACAAGCGCGGCGACCCGCCGGACGTGGTCGAAACCTTCCTCGACATCAGCGCCATCGTTCAGCACGCGTCGAGCAACAACGAGATGGGGCTCCTGGGTCTGGCGTTCGATCCGGACTACGCGGCGACCGGGTTCTTCTACGTCAACTACACCGAGGGGCCGGTGTTCGGGCCCTGGTTCACGGTCGTCGCCCGCTACTCAGTGTCGGCGGATCCGGACACGGCCGACCCGACCAGCGAAGTCCGGGTCCTGCGTTTCTCCCAGCCGGAGAGCAACCACAACGGCGGGCAGCTCCAGTTCGGCCCGGACGGATACCTCTACGTCTCCACCGGCGACGGCGGCGGGGGCGGAGACATCCACGGCACCTGCGGCAACGGGCAAAGCCTCACGACGCTGCTCGGAAAGATCCTGCGCATCGACGTGCGCGGGATTGCTCCCGCGAGCCTGTCGCCCGATTGCGGTGGCGCCACCGGCACCTACCGCGTTCCCTCGGCGAATCCACTGGCCAACGGCCCGGGCGGCCCCTGCGACGAGATCTGGATGTACGGCCTGAGGAACCCCTGGCGCTCGGCGTTCGATCCGCAGAACGGCGATCTCTACATCGCCGACGTCGGGCAGAACTGCTGGGAGGAGGTCGACTACCTCGCGGCCGCCGGGAACGGCGGCCAGAACTTCGGCTGGCGATCGATGGAGGCGATGCACTGCTTCAATCCCTCGGCGCAGTCGAACTGCAACCCGGCGCCGGTCGTCTGCGCCGGCGTGCCGACCTGCAACGATCCGAGCCTCAAGCTCCCGGTGCTCGAGTACTCGCACGCCAGCGGCGGCTGCTCGATCACCGGCGGATACGTCTACCGCGGCTGCCTGATGCCGAACGAGCAGGGCACCTACTTCTACGGCGATTTCTGCGCCGCCTTCATCCGCACGTTCAAGATGACCGGCGGCGTGCTGACCAGCCCGTCTGACGTGACGGCGCAGATCGATCCGGCGGGGACCCTGATCAACAGCCTCACCTCGTTCGGGCTCGATGCCGAGGGGGAGATTTACGTGACCAATCGCGGCGGCACGGTCCTGAGGGTCCTGCCGCCGTTCCCCGACCTCGAGGTGTCGGGTCCGGGCGCCGCCGTCCCGTTCCGGCTCGGGCCCGCGGGATGGACCTGGGAGGATCTGGCGTTCGACACCATGCACCCCGTGACGGCGTATCACGTCTACCGCGGCACGCCCGGCGGGAGCTATCGCTGCATCTTCACGACGACGGCCCACGCGTGGATTCCCGGCGACCCGGCCAACCCGCCCGTCGGCAGCGTGTTCGCCTACGTCGTCGCCGCCGTCAACCCGTCCGGTGCGGTGAGCAAGGACGCCACGCCCCCGGTCCCCCTGACCGCCGATCCCTGCCCCTAGAGCGTGTCCATGGTGGCGCGGAGCCTGTTGGACCGCTTACAGATTCGTATCGGCAGACGCTCCCGATCGCCCGATGTCGCGAATCGGCGCGCGCTCCTTGCGCGGCCGCCGACCGAACATAAGAATTGGATCGCATGTCGTACTCCCGGAGGTGTCTGCTCCTGCAGGGGACCATCCTGGCCGCCGCGATCGTCTCCGGCTGCGCCACGGCTCCCGAGCGCCAGCCCCAGCCGACGCTGACGTTCGAAGAGCACACGCTGCGGATCCCGCTGACCGTCCAGGCGAACGGCAGCGTCAGCCTCGCGGAGAGCCCGCCGCTCATCGGACGGATCGATCTCTCGCCGATCCTGAAGGCGGAGGGAATTTCCGCCGCGGCGAAGATCAGGCCCGTGGTCCAGCTGATGGTGCACTATGGGCGGTTCTACGTCGTGGCCGACGGGTTCCGCTCCGTCTGGGAAATCACGCCGCAGCCCGGCTCGTCCGCGGCGTCGTACCGCTCGATCCCGATCGCGGCGGACGGCGGCGCGCGGCCGGTGAAAGACGGGCGGCTGTCGCGCTTTGGATCGTCGCAGTCGTCGTGCCTGCGTCTCGATCGCGCCAACGGCCCCCCCATTTTCATCACTCCCAAGGGCGAGGCCGCGAATGCCTGCCCGTAAGGGGCTCTTTCTCGCCCTCCTGCTTCTCCTGGCCGGGAATCGCCTGCGCGCCGCGACGGTGGAGGCCGATCCCCACGAGCTGTACACGCGTGCTTCGAAGGATCTGACCCGGGGCGATCTGCCGGCCGCGAACGCGGCGCTGGCGCGGCTGCATGCCGTCATCAAGAGCAGCCCGGGCTGGGATCCCGAGGGAGTCTTCGCGCGCGAGCTGCTGCCGCCGCTCGAGACGCGGTTGAAGCGGCTGGAGAGCGTCGCCGATAAGCTCGACCGGTTCAGCACCATGGCGCTCGAGGAGCTCCACCCGCCGGATCCCCTGAAGGACACCTCCACGGTGCGCAACTACACCGATTGGGTCACCTCGGTCGTGCGGCGCCTGCGGGCGGAGCGGGATCGGATCATCGCCGCCGATCTCGTCAACCCGGAGGAGCGGGCCATCCTGTCGCGAACCGAGAGCTACGCGCGCAGCCAGCGGCTGCTCGAGACCGACGCGCTGCGGAAGATGGGCATCGCCGCGGGCGACGACATCATCGGGCTTCTGGCCGGCGACCCGAACCAGGAATCGATCCTGCTGCGCTTCCGCCAGCTCAAGCTGGAGCTGATGCAGGCGGTGGCCGATCGCGATCGGCTGAATGGGGAAGTCGGCCGGTACCAGCAGGCGCTCGCCGCGGCAGGCATGACCCTGGGCGCGGGCGGCCGGCTGGAGACCGTCGCGCAGGCTGGGGACGCGTCCGCGACCGGCGGGAACACGCCGGCGGGCGACGCCTCCGGCGCGCAGCCGCCGCGGCGCGGCTGGGCATTCGCCGCGTTCGCCGGCGGGCTCGTTCTCACGGCCGCCGCCATCGCATGGTCGGTGCATGACAGGCGCCGCCGGCGGGCGGCCGCCGCCCGATCGCTCGACGACACCACCCCGGGCCTCGTGGCCGGGGCCCGACCTCCCGATGCCGACCGGAACGCCGCGTGATCCGCGGCCGCGGTCGCGGCCGACGACGCTTGGCTCGCTCCTGCGCTCCAGGGCGCTTCTGTGCGGCGGGCTGGGATTCGGCTTCGGCCTCGGGCTGACCTTCACCGGGTACCTGGTCGATTACTACTTCCTCTACAAGCGTCTCCCCGACCCGATCAGCTTCTCGATCATCCGCGGCCTGCACGAGATCACCCCGGTGCACTTCTTCATGGACGGCTTCGCCCTGATACTGGCGGTCGTCGGGACGATCGTGGGCCGCCTGCAGGACCGGCTGATCTATCACTCGAACCATCTCGAGGAGCTGGTGGCGGAGCGCACGAGGGACCTGCTGCGCAGCCAGGAGCGCTACGAGCTGGCGGCGCGCGGCGCCAACGACGGGCTCTGGGACTGGGACCTGCCGAGCGGGAAGGTGTATTACTCGGCGCGGTGGCGGAAGGCGCTCGGCGATCCGGAGGACGGCCGTGAGGACACGCCGGGTGTCTGGCTCGATCGGGTGCACGCCGAGGATCGCCCCGGTCTCGAGGCGCGGATCCAGGGGCATCTCAGCGGCGGCACCACGCATCTGGACGCGGAATACCGCATCCGCCACGCCGACGGCTCGTACCGCTGGATGCTGTCGCGCGGCATGGCGGTGCGCGACGAGGCCACCGGCAGGCCGTACCGTCTCGCCGGCTCGCAGACCGACATCGACGAGCGCAAGCGGATGGAAGAGCAGCTCATGCACCTGGCGCTCCACGATCCGCTCACGCGCCTCCCTAACCGCACCCTGTTCTTCGACCGGCTGGCCCAGGCGTTCGGCCGGGCCCGCAAGCGGGGGAAGGACGAGAGCCTGGCGATCGTCTTCGTCGACATCGACCGGTTCAAGAACATCAACGACAGCCTCGGGCACGTGGTCGGCGACGAGGTGCTCCAGGTGGTCGCGGATCGCTTCCGATCCTGCGTCGAGCGGGTGGCCGGCGAGCTGGGGCAGCAGGGCGCGGAGGAGCGTCGCCAGACGCGCCGCCGCGGCATCGAGTGGACCATCGCCCGCATGGGTGGCGACGAGTTCACCGTGCTCCTGGAGAACGTCGCGTCGATCCGCGACGCGACCCAGGTGGTCGGCCAGCTCGAGGAGCAGTTCCGCAAGCCGGTGCAGATCGCCGGTCGCGAGCTGTACGTGACCCTCAGCACCGGGGTCGTCCTGGGGCCCGGAGAGTACGAGCGCCCCGAAGAGCTGATGCGCGACGCCGACACCGCCATGTATCGCGCCAAGGCGGGCGGCCGGGCGCGCTGCGAGATCTTCGACGAGAAGATGCTGGCCCGCGTGCAGGAGGAGCTCCGTCTCGAGACCAGCCTGCATCGCGCCCTGCCGGGGGACGAGTTCCACGTGGTCTACCAGCCGATCGTAGAGCTGGAGTCCGGCCGGTTGCGGGGATTCGAAGCGCTGCTGAGATGGCGTCATCCCGAGCGCGGCCTGATCCCCCCGGCGAAGTTCATCCCGATGGCCGAGGAGACCGGTCTCATCATCCCACTCGGACGCTGGCTGTTCACCGAAGCGTGCCGTCAGTTGCGCCACTGGCACGATCTGGATCCGAAGTTCCAGTGTCTGACGCTGGCCACCAACCTGTCCCTGCGCCAGATCTACAGCCCGGAGCTGGTCGACGAGGTCACCGACATGGTGAACCAGGCCGGCCTGGACCCGGCGCTGCTCCATTTCGAGATCACCGAGAACACCCTCATCGAGCACCCCGCGCAGGTGACCAAGGTGCTCCTCCGGCTGAAGCGCAACGGCTTCAAGGTCGCCATCGACGACTTCGGCACCGGCTATTCCTCCCTGGCCGCGCTCGAGAGCCTGCCGGTCGACGTTCTCAAGATGGACCAGGTCTTCGTCGCGCGGATGGGCGAGACCGAGAAGGCCCGCCAGATCGTCGCGACGATCATCAGCCTCGCCGGGGCGCTGGGACACGAGATCATCGCCGAGGGGATCGAGACCGAGGAGCAGCTCAAGGAGCTGAAGAAGCTCGGCTGCGCCCTCGGACAGGGACACCACTTCTCCGAGGCGCTCGCCGGCGATGAAGTGGAGACCGAGCTGCTGACCCGCTTCTACTCCGCGCTCGGGCCGGCGGGACGCGAGCCCAGGATCGCCCGCCGCGCCGTCTGACCCCACGCATGGACGACCCTCCCGGCCCGATCTTGACGCGCGACGCGCGACGCCTATCTTTTTACCACGCCGGGAGGCGCAGAAGATGAGGACAACCGGACTTTCCATGGCGTTGCTCGGACTCGTCACCGTCGGCTCGCTGGTCGCGGGCAGCTCCGCCAGGCGCTATGACGCCACGGACGCCGAGAGGGCAAGATGGACGTACCACGACATGCGGAGCATCGCCATCGCGTTCGAATCGTACAAGAAGGACCATGGCAGGTATCCCGAGGCGACGAGTCTCGAGGACCTGCGACAGCCGCTGGCACCCTACATCCGTGCGCTCCCCACTCATGACGCGTGGGGGACCGAGTTTCGCTTGACCTGCCACCACGGAGAGGGCTTCCAGGTCGTCAGCGCCGGCTCCGACGGACGATTCGAAGAGGCGAGCTGGACGAGCGGGGGAGAGCAGCACGATTTCGCGTCCGACGCCGTTCTCGAGGCCGGATATCACTTCGTCAGATCGTGGGAGATCAAGTAATCCCCGGATCGTCTCTCCCGGCGGACTGTCCCGACCCCATCCCGACCCTATCGGACGTTCTTCCTGAGAAAAGCGATGGTGCGCTCCCAGGCGAGCTTGGCGGCCGCCGCATCGTAGCGCGGCGTCGTGTCGTTGTTGAAGCCGTGCTGCGTTCCGGGGTAGAGGAAGCGCTCGTACTTGACGTGCGCCGCCTTGAGCGCCCGCTCGAAATCCGGCCAGCCCGCGTTGATGCGGTCATCCGACTCGGCCGACTGAATCAGCAGAGGACATGTGATCTTCGCGACGTCTCCCGTGTCCGGGGCGGAGCCGTAGAAGGGCACGCCGGCGGATAGATCGCTCAGCCGCGTGGCGAGGTAGTTCACCATGCCGCCTCCCCAGCAGAAGCCGACGGCGCCGATCTTGCCGGTGCACTCCGGACGACTCTTCAGAAACGCCGCCGCCGCGACGAAGTCCTCGCGCGTCCTGGCCCCCTCGAGCTTCGCAAACAGCTCGCGCGCCTTGTCCTCATCGCCCGGGTAGCCACCCAGCGGAAACAGCGCGTCGGGGGCGAACGCCACGAAGCCCTCGAGCGCCACGCGCCGCGCGATGTCCTCGATGTGAGGGTTGAGCCCGCGGTTTTCGTGGATCACGAGGACGCCCGGGAGCCGCCCGGCCTCCTTGGCCTGACGCACGAGGTACCCTTGCATCTTGCCGGAGCCCTTGGGCGAGTTGTATTCGAGCCGCTCCCCCTTGAGCCGTGCGTCGTCGGGCTTGACCACCTGAGCCTCGGCGAATCTCGGGCTCAGTTGCTGGAGGAGGATGGCGGCCGTCACGCCCCCCACGGCGTACTTCGCGGCCTTCTCGAGAAACCCGCGGCGGTCGATCGCGCCGTGGACGTAGGCGTCGAACAGAGTGAGCAGCTCCTGGTCGAAGTCGTGCGCGGTCATTCGTTCCATGGATGCCATCCTCCAATCGTGCCTGCCGGGACGGAGTCACCAGAAAGCGTCGTCTTCACGTTCACGAACATCCCGGAGACGGCGCTCGGCGATCCTGCGAATCAGGTCCTCCGGCAGGGGCTTGTCGTAGGGGATCTGAAGGGTGCCCTTGGTGGTCTTGTGTTTTTCCAGCTCCTTGCGGAATGGCGCCAACCCCGCCGCCATGGGCGCGAAGTTGAGGTGCGCCTTGTGCGCGGAGAAAGCGAACAGAAATCGGGGCTCCACGAAAAAGGGAGTTCCCCACTTGATCGTCTCCTCGGCCTCCGGCGCGACCCTCTTGAGGATCGCATACAGCCGGCGCAGATACGGCCGGCCCTCGCGCGGCGCGGCCTGGATATACCCGCTGATCGTCGTCGGACGCTTGCCGGCCATCTACGAAGGCAAAGCGCTGATCGTGACGTAGCACCCGTCCGGATCCCGCAGTGAGAACTCCTGCGTTCGAGTATTCGGATTCGCGTGCGGCTCCTCTTCGAGGCGGGCGACCAGGGCGCGTGCCCTTGTCAGCGCCGCATCGAAATCGTCGACGCGGAAGAACAGGAGAAGCCCGTTGCCAGGTGTCGCGTTGTCCGGGCTCGTCAGCGACGGATGGTCGTGCGCGCCCCACTCGTGAAGGCAGAGCAGAACGGTTCCATCAGAATCGAGAATCTGACCAAAGTAGGAATGGTGGGGTTGTGTCTCGGGCTGGCCGAAGAGCGACTGGTACCATTTGAAGCTGCTCGGCACGTCGCTGACGCCGATGATGGTCCAGGTGCGTTTCATATCCGGCGGCGAACGCTCAGGCCTGACGGGCCCGCGACGGCGGCTCGTAGGCTTTCCCCGGGGTCCCGCCCAGGGCCAGGAGCGTGACTCCCTCGCCGCCGGGGACGATCTTGCGCCGCTGGCCGGCGCCAACCCGGACGAGCATGCCTGACTCGAGCTCCCAGCTTTTCCCGGCGGCCTCCAGGCGCGCGCTTCCCCGCAGCACCACGTAGACCTCTTCCTGACCGTCGCGTGAGTGGTCATGCTCTGGGTAACCCGCCCAGCTCGGCGGCAGCTTGAGAACGTTCATGCCCCAGGCCGTCACGCCGAGACTCCTTCCAGCGTACAGGAATTGACCCGGGGGTCCCGCCGGGCCTTGATAGCTATCGATCTCGTCGAGACGCTTGACCGTCACATCAGGCATGGCTCCTCCTCTTTTTCAGATGGCCCGCCGCAGGGTGCACGCGGTAGCCCGGCCCGGAACGAGACACGCGACGGATGCACCTTAGCGCGCTTTTGCGAGCGTGAACCCCGTCGGAACTGGGAGAGTTGCGGGTTCCGGACAGTGATACATGTCCATATAGATCGTGATCTTCTGGACCGTGCATCGTACGTCGTATCCGTCGAGCATGTGGAAGTCCTTCTGCCCTGCCGGCACTGGATTGGCGTTCCCCATCTGATCTCCCACAGCCTTCTCGTCCTCGGGTGTCTTTGGTTCAGTTCGGAACCCAACAGATCCCTGGCGTTCGTAGAGCGCTGGCTGTCCGTCGGCGCACCGCAACCGATCCAGATACTCATTTTCGCCGCGTGGCGTACACACGTCGATCGCGGTCTCTTTCGAGAGGCCTGGCCCGGCACGCTTGTGCACTGGTGACGGTTTGGGAGGCGAGGGCTCCTGCCCAGACTGAACCAGGGATCCAGTCATGGACAGAAGGAGGAGCCCTATGGTCAGACTGCCAAGCCGGAAGCCATTCATGTTCCATTGCCTCCTTAGGTCTGCCGAACGATCTGCCAGAACCGCATGATTCCTATTGCGTGGTCATCAGCGAATAGTGATTCGCCACCAGCTGCCACCTGCCGTCCGTCATGACCCAGACGCGCGTGAAACGGTTTTCGCGCGGGACGTCCTTGCCCTTGTCCTGTCCGACCATCGTGGAGCGACCGGTTTCCACCGCAGTATTTCCATACATGCGCACGCGAACCTCGGCGGTGGTGATGGATTGGTACGTCAGCGCATGCGTTGTGAAGTCAGAGATGACCTCTGCCTTGTTACGCACGACGCCGGTCGGTCCGATGCCGAGAAAGTCATCGGCATAGATGCGGCGAAGCGCGATGGTGTCGGCAGCGATTTGCGCGCGAATCCGCTCCTGATCCTGCTGCTGAACGGCCGCCTCGGTGCTCGCCGAATCCCGTGTCTGTGCGCTCTGCTGCTGCGCGATGGTGCTCGAGACGGCCGACAGCACGAGCACAGCGATGATCGACATTCGTTTCATCAGACCTCCATAGGAGCCGGATCGTCAGCTACTGCGGGTGGAGATGACCGCCCGCAACTAGCCTCGGGTTCCTTTCGTAAAAAGGGATATGACCCCGCCAATCAGCGCGCCGCACAGCGCGCCTACGGCCGCAATACACGCGTCGTACATGATGCACTGGAGGAGTGCGTCTACGGCTCCTGCAAACGTCTGGTCGTCGGCCGAGATGAAAAAGAACAAGGGAAACAGGACAGGAATTGCCGCTACTCCTGCAATGATGGCACCCCACATAGCTCCGAGTTTCGTGGGCCTATTCATGCTGGCATCCCCCCTATAGTAGCCGCCTAACGCTCCCGCTCAGCCGCGGCGGGCGCATGTCCCCGCTGAAACCAGCGCGCACCTGCTGCCCGCCAGTGGCTGCAGCGGGGTGGTTATGTGACTCGACGACTTCTGCTGACACAGCACTTCAAGCAAGTACTCCGCTGTGGGTCAAGCTGCGGGCCGGATTGGCGCGGACCGTGTGCATGCAAAAAGGTAAAATAGAACGGAGCCGGTACCCTTGGCGCATAGTTCTGTGTTGCGTTGAAACCCGCCGAATTGTCAGATCCGTCGGTGCATCGCCCATCATTCCGGAGTCTGCGATCGCGATTCCCGCCACTTGACAACCACCCCGTAACCCGCGACCCCCAGAAAGGACACGACAGCGAGAAATACTATCGCCCACGGAGCCAACATGAACCCCATGCGTGCCTCCATACCTTGAGCAGTGGTCAGGTCCGGCGGCGAGAGCCATTCAGCCGCGTATAGATATGCAATCAGTCCCCAGAATAGGACTGAGAATGCGTCCACCACAACCCGAACAGACCGATACTCGAAGCGTGATCGTACAACTGACATTGCTGTGATGATAAGCGCGTAAGGAATGGTCGCCCAGAAGGCCATGAACAGTGCGGCCCCGAGATCGCCTTTATACATTCGCCAGCCGGCTCCGAACCCAGCAACGACACAAAACACGCCGGCGATGGCGACGATCAGATTCCTCGTTGGGAATGTGATCGGTCGCCTCGTTATGCCCCCATCATCCACCTTGCAGCCCTCCGTGGGTTAAGAGATCAAGTGTTCGAGGTTCAAGGAGACACATAACGCCAGCCGTCGGCTGGACTGCGTGGTTAGGCCTCATGTTGAGGCAGTGGCGCCACCGTGTCTTTCTAGCATGGCACGAACACGACGAAAGTCAGCTACTGTTTCGGGTATAGCGTCCGCCAAGTATTCGTAATAGCGCTCATGGAATGAAGATGGCGCGAAACACAAGGCACTGTTGCTGTGGATACGAGCGACCCAGATCTGGTTCGGTGCCGTCGCGCGGGACCGACGCACTCGATTCGGGTGCTGATCGAACCAGTGGTGCGTCCCGGCTTTCCGCCGATAGACCCGCACGATGCGCGCTCTCCAGCCCCCGACACGCATGAGCCGCTCGACGCGCCGACGACCGACCCGATGACCACGCGCCGTGAGCTCCCGATGCACACGCGGGCTGCCATACGTACCGCCGCTGCCGTGGAAGATCTTCTCCATCGCCCCGAGAAGAACCCGGTCCTGTCCCCGACGTGCGCTCTCGGACCGTTGCCGCCAGGCGTAGTAGCCGGCCCGCGTCACGCGATACAGGGCGCTCAGCCGCGCCACGCTCATCGACCCCCGGTGCGCGTCGATGAATGCGAACGCCTCGCCCTTTGTTCGGAACAGAACCGGATGGCCTTTTTTAGGAGCGCGTGCTCCTCCTGCAGGAGTCGGTGCTCGCGCTCCAGGTCCTGCAGTCGCTGGATCTCACGTTCGCGCGGTACCTTGCGCGCCGGTGGTTCGGGCTTCGGCCCCCGGGGCCGCAGCCGTCCTTCCCGGAACTCCTTCCGCCAGCGCGACAGCATGAACGGGTGGATGTCGAGCGCATCGGCGACCGCCTTCACCTGGATCCCGGGCCGATGACTCAGCTGCACCGCCGCCCGCTTGAACTCGACCCCGTACTCCTGCGTCTTCTTCGGGCCTGGTCGGCCCATCTGACACCTCCTCGTTAGGTGGAAGTGTCTACTTTATCGAGGGAGGATCCCATAGCCCTTTAAGAAGTACGCCACTGCAGCAACCGTCAAGAGTGTCGCAATGAAGACGTGGACAGCACTCTGCACTTTCTGCGAAGCGCTGAGTTCGCCCTTGCCAGGATAGACATTGCGATCAAGGTAGACGATACCCCACCAGCCCAGGGCCAGCACGGGAAATAGCACATTCGTCGGCACCTGGTG
>DASRAN010000071.1:0-17336 GCA_035638115.1 Patescibacteria group bacterium
AAGCGACGGCGCGGCGGAGGCGGCGGTGCGCCGCCTGGACGACCGTCATCGCGAGAAGCACGGCCGCGGTGAAGACGAACAGCAGGCTCATCCCGCCGAGGAAGGCCGGCAGCACCGTCATCGCCTCCCGCCTTTCATGTCGGGGTCGCGATCGTCCAGTCGTCCGTCGCGAGACCGCCGCGCGTGAAGATCACCTTCCTCGCGCCCGTGACGATCTCGCCGATCCGCCAGTGCTTCTCGCGCCGGCGCTCGAGGTGGCCGCGGACCTCGGCCTCCCGGTGGGCCGGCACGACGAGCACCATGCCGATCCCCATGTTGAAGGTGCGCAGCATCTCTTCGTCGGCGACGCGCCCCTCGGCCCGCATGTAACGGAACACCGGCGGGACCGGCCAGGAGCCGAGCTCGACCTGCGCCGAGGTGCCCTTCGGCAGGATGCGCGGGATGTTGTCGGTGAAGCCGCCCCCGGTGATGTGCGCCAGGCCGTACAGCGCCCCGCCCGGGATCAGGTCCCGCAGCACCGGCAGGTAGGAGCGGTGCACCGACAGGAGCTCCTCTCCCACTGTGCGGCCCAGCTCCGGCACCACGCTCGAGGGCTTGAGGCCCTTCTTCTCGAAGAAGATCTTCCGCGCCAGCGAGTAGCCGTTGGTGTGCAGCCCCGACGACGGCAGGCCGAGCAGCACGTCACCGGGGGCGATGCGCGAGCCGTCGATGATCTGGGCCTTCTCGACCACGCCGACGATGAATCCCGCCAGATCGTAATCCCCCGACTTGTACAGGTCGGGCATCTCGGCGGTCTCGCCGCCGATCAGGGCGCAGCCCGCCTCGCGGCAGGCCTTGGCCAGACCCGAGGCGACGTCGACCAGCACCTGGGGCACCACCTTTCCCATGGCGATGTAGTCGAGGAAGAAGAGCGGCACGGCGCCCTGAACCAGGATGTCGTTGACGCAGTGGTTGACGATGTCCTGTCCGATCGTCGTGTGGTCGCCGAGGCGGATGGCGACCTTGAGCTTGGTGCCGACGCCGTCGGTGCTGCTGACCAGGACCGGGTGGCGCCAGTCGCCCGACGCCTCGAGATCGAACAGACCGCCGAACGAGCCGATCTCTCCCATCACCCCCTTGCGGAAGGTGCCGCGCGCGATCCCCTTGAGACGCTGGATCGCCCGCATCTTGGCGTCGACGTCGACGCCCGCGTCGCGATAGGTCAATCCGCCGCCGCGGGCCGCGGAACGGCTCTTCTGGCTGATGCTCTCCGCCATCGACGGGATGCTCCTCACGCTGGCCGGGGGGCGCGGATTATAACGCAGCGCGCGGTCGCGCTGTCAAACACGCTCCCCCGGAGCGCGCAACACCGGGGGCGGAGCGCATTCGAGGACGAGCGGACGCCGCGTGGCCGGGTGATCGACGGCCAGGCGCCGGGCATGCAGCAGGTATCCGCCGGCGCCGCAGGACTCCGCCCCGCGGCGGACCGTCCCGCCGGGTCCGTACAGCGGGTCGCCGACCAGAGGGCAGCCGGCGGCGGCCAGGTGGATCCGGATCTGGTGCGGCCGGCCGGTGATCGGGCGGACGGCCAGGAGCGTCGCGCCGGCGCGGCGCTCCAGCACTTCGACCTCGGTGCGCGACGCCCGGATCGGCCCGGCGACGTCCGGAGGCGGACCGGCTGCCTCGTCGCAGGCGGCGTGCACGAGCCCGATCCGTGGATGCGCCCGTCGCGCGATCGGCACGGTGACCGCGAACCGATCCCGCTCGGGGGCGCCGAGCACCAGGGCGCGATACTCCTTCTGCGCCCGCCCGGCCCGGAAGGCGTCCGCCAGGGCCGCCCCGCGGCGCGCATTCCGGGCGAACAGGACGATCCCGGACGCGCCCCGGTCGAGGCGGTGCACGGGGGACGCCTCCGGAAACCGGCGGCGCACCAGCGCCATCAGGGTGTGCTCGAGAAAGCCGCCCCCCGGCAGGGTCGGTAGCCCGGCCGGCTTGGCGGCCGCCAGCAGGTCGTCGTCCCGATAGAGCAGGGCCCATGCGAGCGGCGCCTCGGGCTCGGCCCAGGGTGGCCGGTTCCAGACGATCTCCTGCCCGGGGCGCAGGATCTCCGCCGCGGAGCCGACGCGGCGGTCCACCAGAACGAGTCCCGCCGCGATGCGCTTCTCCCACTCCCCGGGCGGCGTGTGCTGGTAGCTCCGGGCCAGGTGGTCGAGAAGCGTCCACCCGGCCGAGGCGGCGCCCACGGTCGCGCGGTAGGCGAATCCGGAGTTGATCACGCGCCCGCCTCCCTCGCCGCCGTCCCCTCCGGAGCGGCGCCGGCGGCCGGTCCCTCGATCTCGGCGATCCTCCGTCGCGCCAGACTCACGGCCTCCTCGTACGACGCGCACAGCGCGAGACGGCCGGGCAGATCGACCCAGTCGGCGCGCACCATCACCTCGCGCGGCTGGCGCTGCAGGCCGCCGAGGACGACGAAGATACCGGCCTCCTGCAGCCGCTCGACCGCCGACTCGAGGTTCACCAATCCGGTCGCGTCAATCACCGGTACGGCGCGCAGATCGAGGACCACCACCTTGACGTTCTTGCGCAGAGTGCGAAGCGTGCTCATGGCTTTCTGCGCCGCGCCGAAGAAGAGCGGCCCCGCGACTTCATAGATCACCAGATTGCGCGGCAGATCCTTCGCGAAGTCGGGGTGGCCTTCTGTGATCAGGTCCGAGGAGGAGGTCTCCGCCATGCGCTCCATGAACAGGAGCGAGGCCAGGACGACGCCGACGCTGACCGACACCACCATGTCGAACAGCACGGTGAGCGACAGGCAGGACAGCAGGACGATCACGTCGCCGCGCGGCGCCACCCGCAGGACGCGCCAGACGTGCTTGAACTCCCCCATGTTCCAGGCCACGACGAGGAGCAGCGCGGCCAGGGACGCCATCGGCAGATGGCCGAGGACCGGCGCCAGCGCCAGCACCACCAGAAGCACGAAGAGGGAGTGGAACGCCGCCGCCAGCGGGGTGCGCGCTCCGAATCGGACATTGGCGGCGGTGCGCGCGATGGCGCCGGTCGCGGCGATGCCGCCGAAAAACGGCGCCGCCACGTTGGCCAGTCCCTGCCCCATCAATTCGGCGTCCGGATCGTGCTGGGATCCCGTCAGTCCGTCGGCGACCGTCGCCGACAGGAGCGATTCGATCGCCCCCAGCATGGCGATCGCGAAGGCCGGACCCATGAGCGTCCGGACGAGCGCCCAGGTCAGGACCAGTGGCTCTCCGTCCGCCCCCGGAAAACGCCACGGCCAGCCGGGCAGGGGCGGAGCCTGCGGGATCCCCGGACGCGGTCCGTCCGGGGTCGCGTAGGAGAATCGATCGGCGATGGTGTGGACGTGGGCGTCGGGCCACAACGCTCCGGCCGTCCAGGTGGCCGCCGTCATGACCGTCAGGGCGACCAGGGGGGATGGCACCCTCTTGGTGACGCGCGGCCAGGTCACGAGGAGAGCCATGGTCAAGGCCCCGGTCGCGACGTCGAGCGGGCGCAACGACGGCAGCGCCTGCCAGAGCGCGCCCACCCGCTCCACGAAATGCTCCGGCATCTGCGGTACGGTCAGGCCGAGAAAGTCCTTCACCTGGAGGGTCCCGATGACGACGGCGATCCCCGCCGTGAAACCGGTCGTGACCGGGTACGGCACGAACTCGATCAACCTGCCGAGCCGCGCCAGCCCCATGAACGTCAGAAGGACGCCCGCGAGGAGCGTCGCCACCAGCAGACCGCCCAGCCCGTAACGCGCCGCGATGGGCGCCAGGACGACCACGAAGGCCGCCGTCGGTCCGGTCACCTGGACGCGCGATCCGCCGAGCAGCGCCGCCACGGCGCCGCCCACAATGGCGGTGTACAGACCGTGCTGCGGCGGGACGCCCGAGGCGATCGCGAGCGCCATCGACAACGGAAGCGCCACGATCCCGACGACGCAGCCGGCCATCAGGTCGGCGCGCAGATCGCGGCGCGTGTAGCCGGCCGCCAGGCAGTCGCGCAGCACCCGTCCCGGCCGCAATGCGGCCATGGTCACCGCCCGTTTCAGCCTCCGGCGCATGGGCCGGCGATGATAGCAGACGGTCCGGGGCGGACCGTTGGTCCGGCCGCCCCCGGTCCGGTCTACACTGTGCGGCCGGCGGACGCGGACCGAAGCCGCACGGCGCCGCCGGGCCTCACCCCCAAGGAGGATGCGTGCTGAGCAGGAAGGATCAGGAGCGGATCGCCAAGCTGATGAAGTCGCGCGCCTATCTGCGCGCCTACGAGGATCTCCGCTTCCTGAAGCGCGAGGACCTCCGGCCGGTGCGGCTGCAGCTCGAGCTGCTCAAGCCCGAGCTGCTCCTGCAGGAGCAGGGGATCACCTCGACGGTGGTGGTGTTCGGCAGCACGCGGACCGTCAGCCGGCCGGAGATGACGCCGATCGTCGCCGCGCTCGAGAAGAAGGCGAAGTCGGCGCCGCACAACGGACGGCTGCGCGACGAGCTGGCGGTCGCGCGGCGCCTCCTGGCCAAGACGCGCTATTACGACGAGGCGCGCGAGTTCGCGCGTCTCGTGTCGACCGCCTGCCAGCGGGACGGCCAGGCGGAGTTCGTCATCGTCACCGGTGGCGGCCCCGGCATCATGGAGGCGGCCAACCGCGGCGCCCACGACGTCGGCGCCAAGACCGCGGGGCTCAACATCACGCTGCCGCACGAGCAGTACCCCAACGTCTACATCACCCCCGAGCTCTGCTTCCAGTTCCACTACTTCGCGCTCCGGAAGATGCACTTCATGATGCGCGCCAAGGCGATGGTGATCTTCCCCGGCGGGTTCGGAACGCTCGACGAGCTGTTCGAGGCGCTCACCCTGGTCCAGACCGGCAAGGTGAAGTCCCTCCCCGTGATCCTGTTCGGGCGCGAGTGGTGGACCCGCGTCGTCGACTGGGAGTTCCTGCGCGACGAAGGGGTCATCGCGCATGACGATCTCGATCTGTTCCGCTTCGCAGAGACCGCCCAGGAGGCGTGGGACAAGATTCAGGAGTACTACCACCGCCGCGGCGGCGTGTTCGGCCTGCCGCCCAACCCGACCCTGATGGACGAGCCGCCGGCGCGCCCGCCCCGCCGCCGGCCGCGGCGCCCCTCGGCGCGGACGGCGCGCGGGAGCTCGGCGCGTCGGAGCTCGGCGCGTCGGAGCTCGGCGCGCCGACGCCGGAGCGGCCGCCGGTGATCCCGGGCGGCCCCCGCCCGCGAGCACGGCGCGCGGCCCCCGCCCTGGCGCTGGCGCTCGCCGCCGGTGTTTTCGGCCGCGCCCTCGCGGCGGCACCGGCCCCCGACTGGCGCACGCCGTCCGAGAGGACCGGCAGCCTGGAAACCCCCCGGCTGGCGGAGACCGTCGCCTATCTCAAACGCCTGGCGTCCGCCTCCCCCTGGATCCGGGTCGCCTCGTTCGGCAAAAGCGGCGAGGGGCGCGACCTGGTGCTGGTGATCGCCTCGAAGGACGGCGTCTTCGATCCCGCCGCCGCGGCGAAGTCGGGCCGCGCCGTCGTGCTGGTGCAGGCGGGGATCCACGCCGGAGAGATCGACGGCAAGGACGCCGGTCTGGCGCTGCTGCGCGACATCGCCATCACCCATGACAAGGCCGCGCTGCTCGACCATGTCGTCCTGCTGTTCATGCCGATCTACAACGTCGACGGCCACGAGCGGTTCGGCCCCTGGAACCGGATCAACCAGGACGGGCCGAAGGAGATGGGCTGGCGCGTCACGTCGCGCAATCTCAACCTGAACCGCGACTATCTGAAGGCCGACGCGCTCGAGACGCGGGCCTGGCTCAAGGTCTTCAACGCCTGGCGGCCCGATCTCCTGGTCGACAGCCACGTCACCGACGGCGCCGATTTCCAGTACGACGTCACCTACGCGATCGAGACCGGGCCGAACGTGGCGCCGGCGGTGGCGGCCTGGGTGCGCGAGCGGCTCCTGACGCCGCTCTTGCCGGCCCTCGAGGCGCGCGGCCACCAGGTCGCTCCCTACATCCAGCTGGTCGACGACGCCGACCCCGGCAAGGGCCAGGCGGGGGCGATCAGCGACCCGCGCTTCTCGACCGGATACACCGTCCTGCGCAACCGGCCATCGTTCCTGATCGAGACCCACATGCTGAAGGACTACCCGACCCGGGTGCGCGCCACCTACGACACCCTGGCCGGCCTCCTCGAGGCGGTCGGTCGCGACGCCCCGGGGCTGCGCGCGGCGGTGCGCGCCGCCGATGCCGACGCCGCCCGGCCCGGCCGCACGCCGCTGCGGTTCCGGGTCACGCCCGCCACCCATCCGGTCGAGTTCAAGGGCTACGCGTGGACGCGCGAGCCGAGCGCCGTCTCCGGCGGCGTCAAGGTGGTCTACGGCCGCGACCCGATCACGCGCACCGTCGATCGCCTCGACCAGTTCGAGGTGACCGTCGAGGTGGAACGTCCGCGGGCCTACCTGGTGCCGCCGCAGTGGACCGAGGTGATCGACGTCCTCCGGGCGCACGGTCTGCGCCTGCTGCGCCTGTCGGAGCCGCTGACCACGGCGGTCGGCGGCTACCGGCTCTCGGAGCCGCAGTGGCAGGAGGCGCCGTTCGAGGGCCGGCACATGGTGACGTTCCAGAGCGCGCGCGCCGACGGCGTGGCGCGCGAGTTCCCGCGCGGCACCGTGGTCGTGCCGCTCGACCAGCCCGACTCGGCGCTGGCGGTGAACCTGCTCGATCCGCAGGGACCGGACGCCCTCGCCGCGTGGGGCTTCTTCGACGCCATCTTCGAGCAGAAGGAGTATTACGAGCCGTACGTGATGGAGCGGATGGCGCAGGAGATGCTCGACCGCGATCCGAAGCTGCGGACCGAGTTCGAGACGGCGCTCGCCGATCCGAAGTTCGCGGCCAGCCCGCGGGCGAGGCTCGACTTCTTCTACCGCCGCTCCCCTTACTGGGACAATCGGATCGGCCTCTACCCGGTCGGTCTGGTCACCTCGGACGCCGTCCGGCTGGTCACCCGCCCGGACACCCCGTAAGCTCGCGGGCCCCGCGCCCGCGACTGCTCCCGCGCCTGCTCACCGGCGTTGGCGCTGCGCGCTTCAGTCGCGCAGGAAATGACAGGTGTAGCCGTCCGGGTGCTTCTGGAGATAGTCCTGGTGAAACTCCTCCGCCTTCCAGAACGGACCGGCGGGAACGATTTGCGTGACCACCGGCCGCTTCCACTTCCCCGACGCGTCGACACGCGACTTGACCTTCTCGGCGGTGCGGCGCTGCTCGTCGGAGGTGTAGAAGATGGCCGAACGGTACTGCGAGCCCTGGTCGTTCCCCTGCTGATTCATCGTCGTCGGGTCGTGCATGCGGAAGAACCAGCCGAGAAGATCCTCGTACGACAGGACGTCGGGATCGAAGACGATCTGGACCGACTCGGCGTGACCGGTCTGCCCCGTGTGGACGTCCTCGTAGGTCGCGTCGGGCGTCGTGCCTCCGGTGTAGCCGACCACGGTCTGGAGCACGCCCGGGATCTTCCGGAGCAGCTCCTCCATTCCCCAGAAGCAGCCGCCGGCGAGCAGCGCGGTCTCCTTGCGTCCCGCGCTCTTCCCCGGCGCGCCGGTGGAAGCCGCGGGCGCGGCCGCGCCCCGGGCGGGCGAGGCGCCCGCCGCGGAGGACGAGGCGGGGCTCTTGCCGAACAACGGCAGGTACCGGCCGTACCCTTCCGCCTCGAGCCGCTCGACCGGGATGAAACGCATCGCCGCCGAGTTCATGCAGAAGCGCTGGCCGGTCGGGCCCGGGCCGTCGTCGAACAGGTGCCCGAGGTGCGAGTCGCCCTGCCTGGAGCGCACCTCGGTGCGCGACATGAACAACGAGTCGTCGGTCCGGGTGGTGACGTTGGCCGGATCGATCGGCTTGGTGAAGCTGGGCCACCCGGTCCCCGAATCGTATTTGTCGAGCGAGGAGAACAGCGGCTCGCCGGAGACCACGTCGACGTAGATCCCGGCGGCGTGATTGTTCCAGTACTCGTTCCGGAACGCCGGCTCGGTCCCCTCGGCCTGGGTGACCTGGTACTGCTGCGGCGTGAGGCGCTTCTTGAGCTCCTCGTCGGTCGGCTTGCTGAAGGTCTTCATCGGCTCTCCCTTCGCGGGGGTGTTCGGGGTCGATGCGGCCGGCGTCTGGTTTTCGGCCAGCGCCTCGCCGCCGCCACGTCCGCCGCAGGCCACCGTCGCGGCCACAGCGGCGAAAGCGATCAAGGCCAGGGTCAAGGCGCCGACGTCGACGGCCCGGCCGCCCGGTCCCCTCCCGTCCGGCGCGTCCGGATTCGCTTGTCTCGGGTCTTTCATGGCGAACCTCCACCAGAAGGTATCACGGGCATTGGATGCCCGCGAGGCGGGAAGGATTCAGGCAGGAAAGGGGGTCTCTCGGCGGGTCTCCCGGGGCCGGGAGAGGTGCCGGATTCCGGCCGGCGGGTCGGGGCGGGCCTGCGGGCGGATGCTCTAGGCGACCTTGATCGACTTCTCGACCACCGCGAAGCGGATCTGCGTGTCGCCGATCTGGATGACGTCCCAGTGCTTCAGCTTGGTCTTGTCGTCCACGCGGCGGCCGTTGAGCGTCGTCCCGTTCTTGCTCGCCAGGTCACGGACCACCCAGGCGTCCGGACCGTACAGGCCGACCTCGGCATGCTTGCGCGACACCTTCGGGTCCCCGAGCGCGATGTCGGCCCCTTCGCGCCCGAGGGTGTAGACGCCGCCGGCCGAGAGCATGAAGACCCGGCCGGCATCCGGCCCGCTTTCGATACGCAGGTAGAGACCGGTGTCGGCGGGCACCAGGCCGGCCTTCATCCGGCGTGGCGCCCGCGCGGGATCGTGAATCGTGCTCTCGGAGCCGTCCTGCCCGTCCTTGCCGTCCTTGCTGCGCGTCATCGTTCCTCCCCGTCCGGTGGCGGTCGGTGGCCGCGCCGGACCTTCAGTCGATCTGGATCTGGATCGTCCGGCCGAGAGCGTGCCCGGCCGTCACCTTCAGGATCCGGTTCTCGCCCGGCTGCAGATTGACGACGATCGAGTCGGTCAGGATGCTCTCGCCGACCGTCGCCACCTCCGCCGTCAGCTCGTGCTTTCCCGGCGTCACCCGCAGCGCCGCCCCGAACTCCTCCTCGCCGTGGCCCATCAGTCGCGCCAGGCCGCCTTCGTCCGCGGCCTGCGCCAGCGGACGCTCGTAGAGCGTCCGTCCGTCGACGCGCACCGTCAGCGTGCCCTCGCCGAGGCTGCTCCGGCCCTCGAGACGCAGCTCGGCGCCGCGGGTCGCGAACAGGTACGGCACGCCGACGAGCGTGAACAGGAACAGGAGGCCGATGAGCAGAAGCCAGGTGCGTCCCAGCCAGCCCAGGCTGCGGGATGCGGCCACGACCTCGGCCGCGACCTCGCCCTCGGCGGACCCGGTGTCGGTCGTCTCGGGCGCGGGGCCGGTCGACTCGTCGCCGGACGCCGGGTCGACGGGTTCGGCGGCGTCGCTGGCCGTCGCAACGAAGCCTTGCGGCGCCCCGGCGTCCGCCTCGTCGGGGGCGGTGCGCGCGCGTGCCGCGGCGCGGCGCGCCGATCTGGCCTCCCGCGGCGGGGCGGCGGGACGCGCGCCGCGGGCCATGCGCAACGGCTGCAGGGCGGCGCGGAACGACTCGCCGTCCGGGAAGCGGTCGGCCGGGTCCTTCGCCAGGGCCCGCTGGAAGAACGCGTCGATCGCCGGCGGCAGCGATCGCACCAGCCGGCTCGGCGCCTCGGGAACCACGTGCGCCACGGAGTACATCACCGCCGGCAGATCGTCTCCAGCGAACGGCCGTCGCGCCGTCAGGGCCTCGTAGAACACCACGGCCAGCGAGAACAGATCGCTGCGTCCGTCGATCTCCCCGCCGCGCACCTGCTCGGGCGACATGTAGGCCGGCGAGCCGATCAGCGTTCCGGTCCGCGTCAGCTCGGAGGCCGACAGTCGCGCCACGCCGAAATCGGCGATCTTGACCTCGCCGTCCGACTCGCGCACCAGGATGTTGGCCGGCTTGATGTCGCGGTGCACGATGCCTGTCTTGTGCGCCGCGTCGAGGGCGTCCGCCAGGGAATCGATGATCCGCAGGCCGAGGTCGAGGGACATCCGCCGCGGGCCGGAGAGGATCTCCTTCAGGCTCCGCCCCGGCACGTACTCCATCACGATGTACGGGAAGCCGCGGCCCGGGTCGACGCCGGCGTCGTGCACCGTGACGATGTGCGGGTGCGACAAGGCGGCGGCCGCGTGCGCCTCGCGCAGGAGCCTGGTCTGGAACTCCTGCGCCATCTCCTCGGAGATCCCTCCCGGCAGCTCGTATGTCTTCAGCGCCACGCGCCGCCCGAGATGCGGGTCGCGCGCCAGGAAGACGACACCCATCGCGCCCTTGCCGATCAGCGACTCGATCTCGTACCGCCCGATAGTGTTCATCCGCCCCACGATGGCCGCCGGCCGGGCGCCGCGCGGATCGCCGCGCGCGCCAGGCTCCTGGTCCTGGAGAATCTGTCTCCCGGAGGGGATCGATTCAAGCGGCCGGAGGCGATCGCGCGAAAGACCATCGCGGCCGCGGCGCCGGCGGCCGCGGCGATCCCGGTTCCGTAACCGGCGCCGGACGAGGCCGGGCGGCCCGGCGGCCGGGCAACTGGTCGGCCGGGCGGCCGGGACGGTGGGGAGCTACGACGTGGCTTCGATGACGCGCCGCCGCCGCGCCATGAAATCGCGCAGCGCCTCGTCCACGCCGGGGTCGAGCACCGGCTCGACGTACGACGCCAGGAGGGCTTTCCAGCGCGTCGTGGCCCGGTCGGAGGCGTCCTTCGCCCCCTTCTTCATCCAGGCGTCCCAGGCCTCGGTGTCGGCGAGGGTCGGGAAGTAGAACTCGGTTTTGAAATGGCGGCGGGTGTGCTCCTCGCCGAGGAAGTGACCCGCCGCCGAGGCGTGGACCATCACGTCGAGCGCCAGCCGGTCGTCGTCCACCGGCACCCCGGCGAAGAAACGCGCGGTCATCTCCAGCATCTCGGCGTCCAGCACCATCTGCTCGAAGGAGGCGGTCAGGCCGCCGTCGAGCCAGCCGGCCGACTGCAGCACGTAGTTCACCCCGCCCAGGATGAGTGGCCAGAGCATGTTCATCTTCTCCTGGCCCGCCTGGTGATCGGAGAGCTTCGAGTTGGTCAGCACCCCGCCGCCGCGGATCGGCAGGCCGTACCGGCGCGCCATCTGCGCCGACCCCAGGATGCCGAGCGCCGCCTCGGGCCGCCCGAACGCCGGCGCCCCGGTGCGCATCTCGAGCCCGGTCAGGAACGAACCGTACAGGCACGGAGCCCCGGGCCGCACCAGTTGCGCCAGCACGACGGCCGCGAGCGCCTCGGCGTTCTGCTGCGCCACCGCGGCGGCGAGGGTCACCGGGCTGGTGGCGCCCGCCATGATGAACGGCGTGATGATGTTGACCTGACCCGCCTCGGCGTACTCCATCAGCCCCTCGACCATCGGCGTGTCGTAGCGCAGCGGCGAGTTGGAGTTGATGATGCCGACCAGGACCGGGCGGTCGCGGATCGCGTCGCGCGGCTCGGCGCCGCTCCCGCCGAACAAGATCCCCATCATGTCGACGTGGTCGCGCGCCCGCACCGCGCTCCAGGCGTCGCCGATCATTCCTTTCCGGCTGAGACGGATCTGGTGATACAGCATGTCGAGATGACGCGAGTCGATCGGCAGATCGCGGCAGGCCACCTCGGGGCAGCCGTGGTGCATGACGTCGAGCGTCTCCGACAGGCGCACCAGGTCGTTCTGATCGGCGAGCGTCCCCTCGCGTCTGCCGCGCTCGCGGTCGGCGATGAAGGGCGGGCCGCTGACCGGCGCGAAGACGATCCGCCCGTCGCCGATGGTGACGTCCCAGTCGGGATCGCGCGCCCCGAGGACGAACGAGGCGGGCGCGCGGCGCGCCGTCTCGAGCACGAACTCCGGGTCCATGAAGACCCGCATCTCCTGGTCTTCGACCCTCTGCCCGGCGCGGCGGAAGAGATCGAGAGCGCGCGCGTCCTCGAAGCCGACCCCCTGATCGCGCAGGATCTGCATCGACGCCCGATGCACCTTCTCCTCGGCCTCGGGCGACAGGATGTTGTGCGGCTTGAGTGTGTTGCGGTAGCCCCGCATGCGGGTCGAAGCCTACCAGACGGCCGGCGCGGCGAACAAGGCGCGCGCCGCGCCCGGTGGCGCGGGCGTGCCGCCACGGCCGTGTGTCAGCGTCTCTCCTGGGCCGCCAGGCGATCGAGGTTGGCCCGCGCCTGGGGATCGTCCGGGCGCAGCGCCAGCGCCTTCTCCCAGGCGGCCCGCGCCCCCTGGAGATCACGGGCCTCCGCCCGCATGGCGCCGGCGTGGTTCCAGGCCTCCGGGTCGCGTGCGTCGAGCGCCACGGCGCGCTCGGACTCGCGCAGGGCTTCGTCGTGGTTGCCCTGGCGCGCGGCGATCAACGACAGGTAGAGGTGGACGCGCGCCAGGGCGGGGTCGAGCTCCGCCGCGTGCGAGAGCGCCACCGCCGCGCCGTCGAGATCGCCCTGCAACATCCGGGCGACGCCGAGGTTCATGGCCCCCGCCGCCGAGAGGGGGTCGATCTCCAGGAGCCGGCGCGCCTCACGCTCCTCGCCCGCCGCGTCGCCGGCGTCCCCGCGCGCGGTCCCGAGGTTCGCGAGGGCGATGGTGTTGTAGCGCTCGATCGCCAGGGCGTGCTCGGCGGCGTCGATCGCCTCGGCCGGTCTCCCGGCGCGCAGGTACGCCTCCGACAGCCCGACCCAGAGATGCGCCCGCGACGGATCGGAGGCCAGCGCCGCGCGGTAGATGGCGATCGGGTCGCCGCCCGCCTCTTCCGCCGCCCGGGCCCGCAGCCCAGCGAGGGCGGCCGTGGCGCGCGGCTCGCCGGGCGCGAGCGCGGCGGCCTCCTCCGCGACCGTGAGCGCCTCGCCCCGCCGCCCCTCCACGTCCAGCGCGTGCACCAGCTCGAGGCGCATCAGGATGCTGTTCGGTGCGAGCGCGATGCCGGCACGGCCGAGCGTCTCGCTGTCGCGCCAGATGATCGCCGCCGTCGCCGAGCGCCAGGCCCCCGCCACGACCAGGAGCGCGCCGGCGCAGACCAGAAGACGCCGGGCCGCGCTCCCGCCTTCGTTCGCGACGAGCCCGGAGGTCGTGGGAAGCGCGGCGGCCGCGACCGGACCGGCGCGCCGCCAGAGCGCCGCCGCGACCTCGGCCGCCAGGAGGCAGATGCCGAGCGCTGGAAGGTAGAGGTATCGGTCGGCCTGAAGGCTGCCGGAGAGGTAGGCGACCTGGAGAGCCGGCAGGAGCGGGACGAAGAACAGCGCCAGACCGTAGGCCGCAGCCGGAGCCCGCCGGCGCAGCCACATATAAAGGATAGGCGCCGCCAGCAGGATCCCGATCCCCAGGAGCACCCCCGCGTCGGCGGGACCCGCCACCGGCGTCACCGGTCGATCCGGCGCCGGGTGGATCGGCGCGACGGCGAGCGCGAGATAGCGGGGCACCAGCGCCAGGCCGGTGAACAGGCCGGCCGCGCCCGCCAGATCGGCGCGCGCCACGGCGGGGCGCCACGCTCCGACCGCGTGCCACCGCGCCGCCAGGTAGAGGGCCGACGGCAGGACGAACGCCAGAGCGAACGCGCCGGCGCGCCGGCGCAGCGGCGCGGAGGTTGCCGCCGTGGCCGGCAGCAGCAGCGCGAGAACCGGGGTGACGACGGCCATCTCCTTGGAGAGCAGCGCTAGAAGACACGCCGCGCCCGAGACCAGCGCCGCGCGCCACGGCCGCTCCGAAAGGCGGACGCGATCCCAGAAGACCAGGCTCGACAGGATGAACAGGGTGGCGTTGACGTCGGGGCTGGCGGAGATCCAGGAGACCGACTCGGCATGGATCGGGTGCACCGCGAAGAGCGCGGCGGCGAACAGCGCCGGCCCGGCGCCGGTGATCCGCCGCAGCAGCAGGAGCGCCGCCGCCGCGGCGCAGGCGTGCGTCAGGAGCAGCGTCAGATGGAAGCCGAACGGATGGCGTCCGAAGATCTGCGCCGCCGCGAAGTGAAAGAGCGACATCACCGGCCGGTAGAAATTGGTCGCCCGCTCGTCCAGGAAGGCCCAGACCGGCCGGGTCATGAGGTTGGGGAGACCGGAGAGGCTCCAGATCCAGGGGTTCCCGACGATCTGGTAGCCGTCGTCGAAGACGAAGCCGTTGCCGAGGCTGACGGCGAAGGCGGCGAAGGCGAGGAGGGCGACGGCGAGCGGGCCGGCCCGACCCTCGAGAATCGACCGTGTCAGCGCCGCGAGCCGCGCGTCCTTCCGGCCTGCGCCAGACATGGCCCGGGCAGCGTCCTCGATCAGGCGCGTCCGAGGTGGCGCAGGACGGCCTCGGCGACGCGCGGGCCGCTCAGCCCGTACTTGTCCTGCAGGATCTTCCAGGGCGCCGACGCGCCGAATCGATCGACGCCGAGGAACAACGCGTCGGATCCCGCGATCGCCTCCCAGCCCTGCAGGACGGCGGCCTCGATGACCACCTTGGAGCCGTCCGCCGGGACGACGCCGCGGCGGTACTCCTCGGGCTGGCGGCGGAAGACCTGGGGGCAGGGCATCGAGACGACGCGGCTCCCGACGCCCCGTCCGCCGAGGATCGACTGCGCCTCCAGGGCGGACGAGACCTCCGATCCGCTGGCGATCAGGATGACCTTGGGCTCGCTCTTCGCGCCGGTCCCCGCCGCGCCGCCGCCCGCGGGCGCGATCTCGGAGAGGACGTAGCCGCCGCGCAGGATGGAGGTCATGTCGAACCCGGTGGCGCGCGCCAGGACCGGCAGCTCCTGTCGCGACAGGACGATCGCCGTCGGCCCGTCCCGCCGCTCGAGCGCCTGCGTCCAGGCGGCCGCGGTCTCGGGACCGTCGGCCGGCCGCACCACGACGAGGTTCGGGACGGCGCGCAGCGACGCCAGCTGCTCGACCGGCTGGTGCGTCGGTCCGTCCTCCCCCAGGAACAACGAGTCGTGGGTGAAGACGTAGATCACCTGGAGCCCGGTGAGCGCCGCGAGACGGATCGGCGGCCGCATGTAATCGGAGAAGATCAGGAAGGTCGCGCCGTACGGGATCGCCGACCCCGAGAGCGCCATGCCGTTGAGCACCGCGCCCATGCCGTGCTCGCGCACGCCGAAATGGAAGTTCCGTCCCGCGAACCCCTCGCGCCCGATCGCCGTGCTCCCCTTGATGTAGGTCTTGGTCGACGGCTCGAGATCGGCGCTGCCGCCCGCGAGCGCCGGCACGAGGGCCGCGGCGGTCTGCAGCACCTTGCCCGAGAGGTTGCGCGTGGCGTCGGACTTGGCGGGCTGCGGCAGCGCCGCCAGGAGTTTCTGAAACAGGTCGGCCGGAACCGCGCGCGCGCTCATCGCGTCCCACAGGGCGCGCTTCTCGGGGTTGGCCTTCGACCAGGAGGCGAAGCGGCGCTCCCAGTCCTCGCGCGCGGCGCGGCCCGCGGCGGCGCGGGCGCGGAAGGGGCCGCGCGCCTCCTCGGGCACCAGGAACGTCGGCTCGAGCGGCCATCCGAGCGCCATCTTGGTGGCCCGCGTCTCCTCGGGTCCGAGCGGCGAGCCGTGCGCGTCGGCGGAATCGTGCTTGTTCGGCGCGCCGTTGGCGATATGGGTGCGGGCGACGATGAATCCCGGCCTGGTCGTCTCCGCCCGCGCCTCGTCGAGCGCACGGCCGATCTGGGCGTGGTCGTGGCCGTCGATGCGCCAGACGCGCCAGCCGTAGGCCTCGTATCGCCGGCCGACGTCCTCGCTGAAGGCGAGCGCGGTGCTCCCCTCGATGGTGATGCGGTTGTCGTCGTACAGGACGGTGAGGTTCCCGAGACCGAGGTGTCCGGCGATCGAGGCCGCCTCGCTCGCGACTCCTTCCATCATGTCGCCGTCGCTGGCGATCGCCCAGACGCGGTGGTCGACGATGCGCTGGTCGGGGGTGTTGAAGCGATCCGCCATCATGCGCGCCGCGATCGCCATGCCGACGCTGTTGCCCACCCCCTGTCCGAGCGGTCCGGTGGTGGTCTCGACCCCGGGCGCGCAGCCGTGCTCCGGGTGCCCCGGTGTGTGGCTCTCCCACTGGCGGAAGCGCCGGATCTCGTCCAGGCTCAGGTCATATCCCGAGAGGTGCAGCAGGGCGTAGAGGAGCATCGAGCCGTGCCCCGCCGACAGGACGAACCGGTCGCGGTCGGGCCAGTCGGGGCGCGCGGGGTCGAAGCGCAGGTGGCGGGTCCAGAGGAGATAGGCGTAGTCCGCGGCCCCCATCGGCAGGCCGGGATGACCCGACTTCGCCTGCTCCACCGCGTCGACGGCCAGCATCTTGATGGTGTTGATGGCGAGTCGGTCCAGATCGGTCCCGGCGGCGGGTGTCGGCATGTCGCGTCGGCTCCAGGTCAGCTCGTGGTGCGGTTGGCGGCGATCCGGGTCTGCTCCTCGGCCGGCACCGCGACCGGGTATTCGTTGGTGTAGCAGGCGGCGCAGAACGTCCCGCCCTTGCCGACCGCGCGGTACATCCCCTCGAGGGACAGGTAGCCGAGCGAGTCGGCCTCGATGAACCGGCGGATCTCCTCGACCGAGTGGTTGGAGGCGATCAGCTCGGAGCGCCGCGGCGTGTCGACGCCGTAGTGGCACGGTCCGACCGTCGGCGGGCAGGAGATCCGCATGTGGACCTCCTTCGCCCCGGCGGCGCGCACCATCGCCACGATCTTGCGGCTGGTGGTGCCGCGCACGATCGAGTCGTCGATCAGGACGACGCGCTTGCCTTCGATGAGGCTGCGCACCGGGTTGAGCTTCAGCTTCACGCCGAAATTGCGGATCGACTGCTGCGGCTCGATGAAGGTGCGGCCGATGTAGTGCGTGCGCACCAGGCCGAACTCGAACGGCAGCTTCGAGACCTCGCAGTAGCCGAGCGCGTGGTAGACGCCGGAGTCGGGGATCGGCACCACGATGTCGGCGTCGACCGGCCGCTCGCGCGCCAGCTCCTGGCCGAGGCGCTTGCGCACCTCCTGCACGCCGCGTCCGAAGACGAACGAGTCGGGCCGGGCGAAATAGACGTACTCGAAGATGCAGGGCGCCGGCGTCGCCTTCGGGAAGGGGCGGTACGACTTCACGCCGCCGCGGCCGATCACCACCATCTCGCCTGGCTCGATCTCGCGCTCGTAGCTGCCGTCGATGAGATCCAGGGCGCACGACTCGGAGGTCAGGACGTGCGCGTCGCCGACCCGGCCGAGGGCCAGCGGCCGGAAGCCGCGCGGGTCACGCACGCCGATGATCCGATCGGGGGCGATGAAGACGAGCG
>DASRAN010000072.1:0-31526 GCA_035638115.1 Patescibacteria group bacterium
TCCCTCGCCACCGGAGGCACCGCCACGGCGCACGGCCTCGTCGCCCTGGCCCTCTGGCGCGCCCTCGTCGGCTTCGGCCTGGGCGCGGAATGGTCGGCGGGCTCGGTCCTCGTGGCGGAGACCTGGCCTTCGTCGCATCGCGGCCGCGCCATCGGCTTCGTGCAGTCGGGCTGGGCGATCGGTTACCTGCTCGCGGCCGGTCTCGCCGCGCTCGTCATCCCCCGCTTCGGCTGGCGCGCGCTGTTCCTGATCGGCGTCCTGCCCGCGCTGCTCACCGTCTGGATCCGCCGCCGCGTGCGCGAGCCGGAGATCTGGACGCGCCAGCGGGCCGGCGCCGCCGACGCCGCCGCCGCCGCGGTGGCGGGGGCGGCGTCCGCGGTCCGCCCGGCGCCGGGCCCGGCCCCGATCGCTGCGCTCTTTCGACCGCCGCTGCGCCGGCTGACGCTCGCCGCGACGGCGCTCGCGACGTCGCTGCTGTTCGCTTACTGGGGGCTGTTCACCTGGATGCCGACCTTCCTCAGCAGCCCCGTCGAGCAGGGGGGCGCGGGTCTCGGTCTGGTGCGCTCGGCCGCGTTCATCGTGCCGATGCAGATCGGCGCTTTCCTCGGATACACCCTGTTCGGCAGCCTCGCCGATCGCCTCGGGAGGCGGCCGACGTTCCTGATGTTCGTCCTCGCGGCGGCGGCGATCGTGCCGGTCTACGGTCTCGCGGCGCGCAGCCCGGCCACCCTGCTCCTCCTCGGTCCGCTGGTCGGCTTCTTCGGGCACGGCTACTTCAGCCTGTTCGGCGCGCTCCTGGCGGAATTGTTCCCCTCTTCGATCCGCGCCACGGCGCAGGGGGTGTGCTACAACACGGGACGCGCGGCGGGCGCCCTGGCGCCGTTCGCCATCGGGGCCGCGGCCGACCGGCTCGGGTTCGGGCCGGCGCTCGGGCTGACGGCGGGCTTCTATCTGCTCGGCGCGGCGCTCATCTTCCTGCTGCCCGAGACGAGGGGGCGGGAGCTGGCGTGAAGGAGCGGAAGCCGGCGTGAGAGGACGGGAGCGATCGTGAGGGGACGCGGCATCGACCTGAACTGCGACATGGGAGAAATCCCGGCCCTCGTCGCCGACGGGACGCAGGAGGCGATCCTGGCGCACGTCACGTCGGTCAACGTGGCGTGCGGAGCGCACGCCGGCGACGAAGAGACGATCGAGGCGACCATCCGCGCCGCGATGCGCCACGGGCGCGCCATCGGAGCCCATCCCGGGTACCCCGACCGCGCCGGCTTCGGCCGGCGCATCCTGCCCCTGTCGTTCTCGGAGGTCGCGCTCACGGTCGCCGAGCAGGTCATCCTCCTCGCGGGAATCGCGCGGCGCTGCGGCGCCCGGTTGTCGCACGTCAAGCCGCACGGCGCGCTCTACAACGCCGCGGCCGGCGATCGGACGCTGGCGGCGGCGATCGCGACGGGGGTCGCGCGCGCGCGCCGCGACGCGGACCTGGGCGGCGACGATCTCGTCCTCGTCGGGCTGGCCGGATCCTCCTGTCTCGACGTCTACGCCGCGGAAGGGTTCCGCACCGCCGCCGAGGCGTTCGCCGACCGGCGTTACGAGCCCGAGGGGACGCTGCGCTCGCGGTCGTTCCCCGACGCGCTGATCACCGACCCGGAACAGGCCGCCACGCAGGCGCTGCGCCTGGTGCGCGACGCCGAGATCGTCGCCGTGGGAGGCGCGGTGGTTTCGGTGCGCGCCTCGACCCTCTGCCTGCACGGCGACACGCCGGGCGCGGCCCTCATCGCCGCCGCCGTGGCGGCGAAGCTGCGCGCCGCCGGCTTCGTGCCCGCGCCGCTGGGCGCCTGAATCCCGGGAGCGCGCCGTGCCGGACACGAAAGACGCGCGCGTCGTCATCGTCGGAGCGGGGCTCGCCGGGCTGGCCTGCGCCCGGCGTCTGGCCGGCGGGCGGGCGCGACCCATCGTCCTCGAGGCCGCGAACGGGGTCGGCGGGAGGGTGCGCACCGACCTGCTCGAAGGTTTCCGTCTCGATCGCGGCTTTCACCTCTTCCTGACCGCCTTCCCCGAGGCGCGCCGCGTGCTCGACTACGACGCGCTCGACCTGAAGCCGTTCGCGCCCGAGGCCCACATCCGGTTCCGGGGCCGCTTCCACCACGTCGCTGACCCTTTGCGCAAGCCGTCGGTCGCGCTGATGGCGCTCGGCCGCCCGATCGGCGGCTTCGCCGACAAGTTCCGGCTGCTCTTCCTGCAGATGCGTCTCCGCCGGGGCAGCCTCGAATCGCTGCTCGCGCGTCCCGAGACCTCGACGCTCGAAGCGCTGCGCGCGGCGAAGTTCTCCGACGCGATGATCGATCGCCTCTTCCGTCCCCTGTTCGGGGGCGCGCTCCTGGACCGCGATCTCGGCGTCTCGAGCCGGGCGTTCGAGTTCCTCTTCCGGATGATGGCGACGGGCGACGCGTGCCTGCCCTCGGCCGGCATCGGCGCCATCCCCGAGCAGATGGCGGCGGCGCTGCCCGAGGGGTCGGTCCGTCTGAACGCCCCCGTGTCGCAGATCGCGCCGGGCCGCGTCCTCTTGCGATCGGGGGAGGAGGTCCGCGCCGCCGCCATCGTGGTCGCGACCGACCTGCCCGAGGCGGCGCGTCTGCTCGCCACCCGCTTCGGCCGCGGCGGCGCGGACGCACGCGGCGTCACCTGCCTGCACTTCGCGGCCGCGCGGGCGCCGTTCCCGGAGCCGATCGTCGTCCTCGACGCCGACGGCGAAGGCCCGATCGACACGCTCGCGGTGATCAGCAACGTGGCTCCGGCGCGGGCGCCCGCCGGCAGCGCCCTCGTGGCGGCGACGATGACCGGTCTCCATCCACCCGGCGGCCCCGCCCTCGAGGCCGGAGCGCGCCGGCAGATGGAGACCTGGTTCGGGCGCAAGGCGCGCGACTGGCGTCTTCTGAGGATCGACCGTATCCCGTACGCGCACCCGAATCAGGATCCGCCGGCGCTCGATCCGGCGCAGCGCCCGGTGCGGGTACGGCCGGGGCTCTACGTCTGCGGCGACCACGTCGACAACGCCTCGATCGACGGCGCTCTGACCTCCGGCCGCCGGGCCGCGGAAGCGGTGCTGGCCGATCTCGAGCGGCGCGGCTGAGGAACGGCGCGGTCAGGAGAGACGACGCGGCGGCGACGCCGCGACGACGCGGCCGCTACTTGAAGTTCGCGAGCAGCTGCTTGAAGCGGGGCTTGTCGCGCAGCGAGTCGAGATCCGAGTCGTGCAGGATCCAGTCCTTCTGCGCGAAGCCGTTGGCGATCGAGCGCTCGAGGTAGTCGATGGCCTCGCCGGATCGCCCGGCGCGCGCGTAGTTGCAGGCGGCGTTGTAGAGCGTGCCGGGATCGCTGGGGTCGATGGCGACGGCCCGCTGGACCATCGCCAGGCCCTCCTCGACCTGGCCCAGCTGGACCAGCGCCCCGCCCCCCATGTAGCTCGCGCGCACGTCGTCCGGCTCGACCTCCAGGCGGGCGCGGGTGAGCTCGACGGCGTGCTGCAATGCCTCCCGCACCTCCTTCTCCCGTCCCTTGATGCCGGAGAGGACCGTCACGTAGAGCGCCACCGACTGGTAGTCCTCCGGACGCGCATCCATCGCGGCCTTGAATTCGCGCGCCGCCTCCTCGAGCTTTCCCTGCGTGAAATAGCCGCGGGCGCGGAAGTAGTGCGCCTCGTAGTTGCGCGGCTCGATGCTCAGGGCGGTCGCGAATTCCTGATCGGCCGCGTCGTACTGGCGGCTCAGCATCAGCGTCAGGCCGCGCGCCGCGTGCGCGTCGGCCGAGCCGGGCGCGAGCGCCAGCGCCGTCGCGCTCGCGTGCTGCGCCTGCTTCAGGTTCTCCGGCGTGCTCTCGACGTACATATAGAGGAAGCCGGCCGTCCAGGTCACGCCGGACCAGGCCTTCACGTACTTCGGATCGAGCTCGATGGCGCGCAGAAAATTCTCGCGCGCCGCGTTCCAGTTCTTGCGCCCCGTCAGGTCGAACAGCTTCTGGCCCCGCAGGTACAGCTCGAACGCGCGCAGATCGGTCGTCCCCGCCACGCGCGCCCTCGCGGCTTCGTCCGGCCCGAGCGTCACCTGGAGCGCCCGCACGATGTTCTGAGCGATCTCGTCCTGGATGGCGAAGACGTCCTTCATATCGCGGTCGTAGCGCTCCGACCAGAGGTGGTACCCGTCGGCGACCTTGATGAGCTGCGCGGTCACGCGGATCTTCTCCCCCTGGCGCCGCACGCTCCCCTCGAGCACCGTGTCGACGCCCAGCCGCTTGCCGATCTCCTGCACGTCGAGGTCCTTCCCCTTGAACGCGAACACCGTCGTGCGCGCCGGCACCTTGAGGTTGCGCACCTGGACCAGCGCGTTGATGATCTCCTCGGTCATGCCGTCGCTGAAGTACTCGTTTTCCTTGTCGTCGCTCATGTTCACGAACGGCAGGATGGCGACGGACGTCGGCCCGATCGAGAGCGCCGCGTCCGGTGACGCGCCGCCCGCCGTCGGACCGCCGGCCGCAGGCCCGCCGGGCGCGGCGCCGCCACCGGCGGTCTGACCCGCCGGCAGGACGCGCCTCGCCACCTGCCAGGCGCCGAGCACCACGGCCACGAGCGCCGCGACGCTCGCGGCTATCACCAGCCCCTTGCGGCCGCGCGCCGGCGTGCCGGGGCTCGGGGCCGATCCGGAGGCCGGCGGCTGCGAGGTCGACGGCGAAGGCGACATCGGCGGCGCCGACATCAGACCCGTCGACGTGGCCGCACCGCTCCGACCGCCCCGCGCCGGCGGCTCCCACGCGCCGCTCGTCCCCGCCCCGGCGCCGGCACCGTCCGCGCCGCCTCCCGCGACGCCGCCCGCGACCCCGCCGGGTGACGCCGCTGCCGCCGCCGTCTCGGCTTTCAAATCCTCCAGCTCGTTGCGCACGTCGAGCGCCGTCTGGTAGCGGCGCCCCGGGTCTTTCTCCAGGCAGCGGCGGATGACGCGTCCGAGGAGCGGCGGCAGGTCGGCGCGTCGCTCCGTCGGCAGCGGCGGCGCGTCGCGCAGGATGGCGGAGGCCAGCTCGGCCGCGCTGTCCCCCGCGAACGGCCGGTGCCCCGCTGCCATCTCATAAAGAATGATACCGAGCGAGAAGATGTCGGATCGGTGATCGACCGGCTTCCCCTGCACCTGCTCCGGCGACATGTACGGCACCGTGCCGAGGATGTGTCCTTCGCGCGTCGCCGTCATCGTCGGCAGCGAGTCGAGCCCCGCCGCCGCGTCGGGTCGCGACAGGCGCGCCAGACCGAAGTCGAGCACCTTCACGACGCCCGTCCCCGTGACCATCACGTTCGCCGGCTTCAGGTCGCGGTGCACGATCCCCTTCTCGTGCGCCGCACTGACCGCGTTCGCCAGCGGCACCGCGATCTCGAAGAACCCGCGCGGCGGCATCCCCTTCGGCGGGATGAGCGTGTCGAGGGTCTTTCCCTCGACCAGCTCCAGGGTCATGAAGTGCACCCCCTCGGCCTCTTCGACCGAGTGGATCGTGATGATGTTCGGATGGTTCAGCGCCGCCGCCGCCCGCGCCTCGCGCCGGAATCTCTCCAGCCGCTCCGGGTCCGCCGTCACCTCCGGTGGCAGGACCTTGAGCGCCACCTGCCGATCGAGCTTCGTGTCGAGCGCCCGATAGACCACGCCCATCCCGCCCGAGCCGATGCGCTCGATCAGGCGGTAGTGGGAAAGGATCTGTCCGGGTTTGAGCTCGGTCGGCATCGAATCTTGGATGGTCGGGGCGCGCGCGGCGGCCAGGGGCCCGACCGGCGGTCAGTATGGAGGGGCCCGACGGGCGTGTCAACGCGCCGCGTTCTGGCGACCCCCGCCGCGTCGCCGCCTCTCCGGTCGACCAGCCCTCGATGCCTTTTTCGGTTGCGCCGGCCGAAGCCATTCGGTGCTAGCCTCCGCGTGGTATGAACTTTTTCAGCGCGGCTCGCGGTCGTTCATGCCCATAGAAATCGGACGTGTCGAGGGGCTCTTCCGGTATCCCGTGAAGTCGATGGGCGGCGAACGGCTCGAGGCCGCCCATCTGGGCTGGCACGGCCTCGAGGGTGACAGGCGCCTTGCGTTCCGGCGAATGGAAGACCGCGGCGAGTTCCCGTGGCTCTCCGCTAGCAGGCTTCCCGAGCTACTCCTGTTCGCTCCGCACCGTCCTGAAAACGGTGCGCAGGGAGATTTGCCGACCCATATCCGCACGCCGGACGGCAAAGAGTTGCCCGTCTTCGGGCAAGAGTTGGCTGCGGAGGTCGGACGCCGACTCGGCGCCCCCGTTCAGATGATGCAGTTGAAGCACGGCATGTTCGACGAAGCCAGCATCTCCGTGATTGCCTTCGATACGGTACGCGAGATCGAACGACTCGCAGGGCGAAGCCCGGACGTCCGGAGATTCCGCCCGAACGTCCTCGTTCGTGCGCTGCGATCGGTCCCCTTCCAGGAGGACGAGTGGGTGGGCGGCGTGCTCTCGTTCGGCGAGGGGGACGACGCTCCCGAGGTCACCGTCACCATGCGGGACGTGCGCTGCTCGATGGTGAACCTGGACCCCGATTCGGCGCACTCTGCTCAGGAAGTGATGAAGGCGGTCGTTCGGGCGAACCAGAACAACGCGGGAGTCTACGGCACGGTCACCCGCGCCGGTCGGCTGGCGGTCGGACAGGCTATTCTCTTCCGCAGGACAACCGGGGAAAGTTGACGTCGGCGATCGAAATGGATGAAACGCACACGAGGGAAGCCCATGTCGCTCGAACAACTCGCCTCTCTCTCGCAACTCTTCGCGGCGGGCCCGAGGTCGCAAACTGAGGACGGATACGATTCCGAGGTCACTTCAGGCAGGAGGTCCCATGGCCCACGAAGACAGTCCTCCAGCGACCGAGGCTCGAGCGTCCGGTGCCGCGAGCATATCCAGCCAGCTCCGCGAGCTCACGACCGATGCGTTGCGGTACTGGGAGATCCGACGACTGTTCTACAACGCACTCCTCGCGGTCATCGTGCTGGCGCACTTCGCCGCCGCCTGGCCCGCATCCGGGTCATCGCTCACGTTCGACGGCGTCCTTGGACTTTTCCTGCTGGCGGTGCTGGCCAACGTGGCGTACTCGGTGGTCTATGTCGCGGACGTGTTCATTCAGTTTTCGGGCTTTCGCGCGTCGCGAGCACGCTGGCGCTGGGTGTTGCTGATCGTCGGGTTCGCGTTCGCCGGCGTGTTGACGCACTTCTTCTCCGCAGGTGCATTGGGAGGCACGAATCAACCGTGAAGAGCGTGGTCCGCCTATCAAGAGGGTAGAACCGATGACCAAGCCCGAAATGACATCCGCAATTCTCGAGGCGCGACGGCGCCTCGGGCTCTCCTGGACGGACATCGCCAAGGCGGTCGGCCTGTCTCCCGTCTTCGTGACCAGCGCCTGCTTCGGCATGAACACCCTGTCGCAAGCCGCCGCGGACAAGCTCTGCTCGACGCTCGGCCTGCCACGCGAGACGGTGGGCGCCGCGCTCTGCGAGTTTCCGCACAAGACCTGGGACGAGCCGATTCCGACGGATCCGGTCATCTATCGCTTCTACGAGATGATCCATGTCTATGGCGACACGATCAAGGCGCTCATCCACGAGAAATTCGGTGACGGGATCATGAGCGCCATCGATTTCGACATGGACATCGACAAGGTGAGCGATCCGAAAGGCGACCGGGTGAAGATCACGATGACGGGCAAGTTCCTTCCGTACAAGTCGTGGTGACCGATGTCATCCCCGAAGCCGTATTCGCTGCTGCTGCCGCGCGACGCGTCCTGGCGCGACTCGAAGATGATGAAAATCCCGAACGCGAACCTCGCGGAGCAGCTCGGGTCGGAAAAGCTCGGCGCGCGTCTCTGGCGGCTGCCGCCCTTTTCCGCCAACACCTGGCACAAGCACAAGGAACAGGACGAGCTCTATTTCGTCCTCGAGGGAACAGGACGCATCCGGGTCGGTACCGATACGTTGACGATTCCGAGGTACGGCGCCGTTCTGGTGCGTCCATCCTGCCTGCGCCAGGTGTTCAACGACACGGCGGAGGAGGCGCTCTGGCTGATTCTCGGCGCCCCACGGCACGAGGACACAAAGGACATGAGCGTCTTCTATCCCGAAGACCCGCGCCAGATGCCCGCCGCGCTGGGCGATCGCAGGTGGCCGCCGGAGTGAGTCAGGAAACGTCGAAGCGGCGCTCTTGACGGTTCGGTCACCGTGCGAGCCCGACGATCTGGCGCTCGTAGGCGTGGCGCTCGACGGCGTCGAGCATGAACGCCGCGACGGCGCGGAACGACATCGTGAAGGCGCGGGCCGGGAGCGCGTCGCGAAGGCTGCGATAGACCTCGTCCGGCGCGTTCACCAGGCGCGGCGGGCGGACGATCGTCCACTCCAGGGCGGTGGCGCGCACGATCTCCTCGGCGGCCGCGAGATCGCGCCGGATGTGCGTGAGAAGCCACCGGAAGAACGCGAAGAGCAGGCCTTTCTCCGGAAACAGCGCGGCCGCCGAAACTAGCACGAGCCGCCTCACGCCCGAGGTCGTCATGGCGTCGACCGTGCTGGCGGCGCAGTCCCGCACCAGGGTGTGGGGACGAAACGCCCGGGGTGGGCGGACACCGAGCGCCGACAGGACGGCGTCGTGCCCGGGGAGCGCGCGCGCCAGCTCCCTGGCGTCGTGCGGATCGCCGCGCAGGAGGGTCAGCTGCGGGTGACGGCGCGCGATTTTCTCCGGTGAACGCACGAAGGCCGTCACCTCGTGGCCGCGGGACAGGGCGAGGTCGAGGAGCTGCGTCCCCGTGTGCCCGTTCGCGCCGAGGATGAAGAGTCGCATCGGATGGTCCTCCTGTCTCGGGGCGCCTCAGGCGCTCGGGCGTTCCGGATCCTGGTACACCGGGGCGAGATGCACGTGGGGATGCTCGAGCCGGGCCGCCTCGAACAGGAGGAGCGCCGCGAAACGGCGCGCCTCCTCGAGGGTCAGCCTGACGATACGCGCGCCGGCGTCGCCTGGCGCCCCGACCTGGACCTCGATGCGATTGTCGGCCGCGTCGCGCTCCACGAGCACCTCTTCCGTTCTCTTGTCGATCACTCTCATGACGCTGTCCTCCTCGCCGCGGCTGCATCAAGCCGCGTGCCAGTCCGCCTGCCCTGGTGGGCTGGGTTGCGTCCGTCGCCTGTGGCGCAATGCGCTGACCGAATATCCACACCTGACGGAATTTCTACAGGCGGACGCATTCGACGCGGCCGCGCCCCGGCCCGCGATGCGCCGTATCCGGCCACGGATGGGCGCCGGGGTGCGTACTTCTACCGATGGCACGCATTGTGGAATGGACGGACGCGGAGGACGAGGACATGGGTCAGCCTGTCGACGCGGGGACGGTTCACGAGAGGGCGACCGTGAGCCGGGACGTTTCCCGAGCGTGGTATGATCTCGGCCACGTGACAAACATGATTTCCGGAACCGCCGCGGCCCGGCGCCCGGCCGAACGCCCGTCGAAGCCGATGCACTCGGAATTGTTCGCGCCCACGCTGGCACGCATCGCCCAGGCCGTCGCCGGGGCGCTCGAGCTGCGCGAGGTCTTCGAAAGCGTGGCCAACGCGGCCTCCGCCGTGCTGCCGTTCGACGTCATGGTCATCGGCAGGCTCGAGCCGACGGGCCAGTACACCATGTACGCCATCAGCGGCGAACAGCACGAGCTTCCCGGTCAGTACCGGCCGGACGACTATTCCCCCGCCATCCGGATCGACGCCGGCAAGGACGGCTGGACCGGGTGCGTGGTCCGCATCGAGGACGGGGAGCGCGAGTTCGACGGGTCGTTCGCCGTCGATCGCCTCCTGCTCGAGCGCGGGATCCGTTCCGGCCTGCGCGTTCCGCTGGTGCGCGACGACCGGGTGGCCGGCGTGGTGTCGTTCTGGGCGCGGCGGCCCGGCCTGTTCAACGCCGATCACGAGGCCATGGTCAGGCCGATCGCGAGCCTGCTGGGGCTGGCGCTCGAGCACGAGAGGCTGTGGAACCTGGACGCTTCGCGTCGCCGCAAATTCGACGTGATCGACACCCTTCTGCCGATGATGGCGGCGAGCCTCGACGTGCGCTCGATCTTCAACGGCGTGTCGGAAGTCGTGAAGCCGGTAATCCCCCACGATCGGCTGGTGCTCACGTCGTTCAGCGAGGATCGCCGCGAGATCACCTTCGACGCGATCTCGGGGGAGCCGACGCAGGAGTTCCCGCCCCCGCTGAAGGTCGCCGAGGGCTATCTCAAGGACCCGCCGCCCGAATACGTCCTGATCCGCGACGTCAACGAGGAAGAGGACAACGGCTGCGGACGCCACGCCTGGTGCAAGTCGCAGGGGGCGCGTTCGCTCCTCAAGATCCCCTTCCGTCTCGATCGCGGCGGGCTCGGCTCGCTCATCTTCGTCTCCGCCGAGCCGCGCCAGTACTCGGAGGAGGACGTGCCGGTGGCCCGGCGCGTGGCGGATCACGTCAGCCTGGCGCTGTCCCACCAACGGCTCGCCGAGGAGGAGCGCAAGGCGACCGAGGCGCGCGAGCGGGCGGCCCACCTCGAGGAGCGCGTGCAGGCGCTGCGCGACGAGCTGGCGTCGAGCCTCGGCTACCGCCGCGTGGTCGGCGAGTCGAGGAAGTGGAAGGCGATCCTCACCCAGGCGACCAAGGTCGCGAACACCGAGACGACCGTCCTTTTGACCGGCGAGTCGGGGACCGGCAAGGAGGTCGTGGCCCGCTTCGTCCATCGCGGCTCGCCGCGCGCCCGGGGACCTTTCGTCGCGCTGAACTGCGCCGCCCTCCCGGAGAACCTCCTGGAATCGGAGCTCTTCGGCCACGAAAAGGGCGCGTTCACCGGCGCCGTCGCCGCGCATCCCGGCCGTCTCGAGCAGGCCGCCGGCGGCGTGCTGTTCCTCGACGAGGTCGGCGAGATGACCCCGGCGGTGCAGGCGAAGCTGCTGCGCGTCCTTCAGGAGAAGGAGTTCCAGCGGCTCGGCGCGACGCGGACGACGAAGACGGACGTGCGCATCGTGGCGGCGACCAACCGCGATCTCGAGGCCGCGATGGGCCGCGGCATGTTCCGCGAGGACCTCTATTACCGGCTGCGCGTCTTCGAGATCCGCCTGCCGCCGCTGCGGGAGCGGCGCGAGGACATCCTGCCGATGGCCGAGGCGTTCCTGGAGGAGATCGGCCCCGCGGTCGGGCGGCCCGCGGCCGGTATCGCGCGTGACGCGCGCGAGGCGCTTTTGTCCTACGCCTGGCCGGGCAACGCGCGCGAGCTGCGCAACGCTCTCGAGCGCGCCACCATCCTGTGCGACGGCGGGCTGATCACGCTCGAGCACCTGCCGTTGGGCACCGGCCGCCCCGGCCCGCTGCTCGCGGACGACGGCTCCCCTGCCGCGCTCCCCGGCGGCGCCGCCTTCCCCGCCGGCGGCGTCAGCCTCGACGGGGTCGAGCGCGACCTGATCACCAAGGCCCTGCGCGAATCGAAGAACAACCGCTCGCGCGCCGCCCGCCTGCTCGGCATCACCCGCTCCCAGCTCTACTCGCGGATGCAGAAGCACGGTCTCGGTGAAGGCTCCGCCGAACCGCGGGGCTGACCTCACCGACGGCATCCTCCTCCTCAAGAGACCCCGGGCGCGGCAACGGCCCGGGGTCGATCGTTTTTCGGGCTTGTCTTCACGAAGCCGCGCGCCATCACCCCGCTCGAAATCCCGCACCTGTCTGATTTCACGCAAGACGCGCGATCGCAGCCGCGGCCGAGCGCATCCCGGCAACCGCCCGTCCCGCAAGGCTTTGCAGCCGTCGCACGATCGCCGGAGCCGCTGGCACGCGTCGTGAAGTGAGGGGCCCCCGGAGGTTGGGACGATGTCGCAGCGAAGCGTTGAGCAGGTCATCGGACGGCTGGCCACCGACGAGGAGTTCCGCCGCCGGTTCGATACGGACAGAGGGTCGGTCCTCGCCGACCTGATCGCCTCGGGCGTCGAGCTGACGCTGGTGGAGACCAAGGCCCTTCACGATCTGGACGTCTCCTCCTGCCAGCGCTTCGCGCGCTGCCTCGATCCGCGGCTCCAGAAAATCAGCCTGAAGAGACTTTTCGGGAGAAGGAGGACGTCGTGAGACTCGCATTGAACCCCAGGCTCATGAAGTTGTACGCGCTGGCGCTCTGGCTCGTGGCGCTGGCCGCGTGCGAGAGCGCCCGGCCGCAGACGTTCCAGCGCCCGCCGGCGGCGGTGGCGGTGGCCACCGCGGTCACCGAGGACGTGCCGGTCTACCTCGACGCCAACGGCAAGGTGGTCCCTCGCGAGATGGTGTCGATCCAGCCTCAGGTGTCAGGTCGCATCACCGAGATCCTGTTCACCGATGGCGCCGACCTCGCCAAGGGCGATCCGCTGTTCACGATCGATCCGCGGCCGTACCAGGCCCAGCTCGACGCGGCGCAGGGCAACCTCGCCCAGTCCGAGGCGGCGCTCGCGTTCGCCCGCATCCAGCTCGACCGCGGCCGGCAGCTCATCGACACCATGGCGATCTCGCAGCAGGAGTTCGATACCCGGAAGAACGCCCTGGACGTGGCCGAGGCCCAGGTCCAGCAGGGCCGCGCCGCGGTCGAGAACGCGGTGCTGAACCTCCATTACTGCTCCATCCGGTCCCCGATCGACGGCCGGGCGGGACGGCGTCTGGTCGACATCGGCAACGTGGTGACGGCGAACAGCGGATCGCTCCTGACCATCCAGCGGATCGATCCGATCTACGCCGAGTTCACGGTGACCGAGAACGACCTCACAGCGGTCCAGAAGAGCATGCGCGCCGGCGCGCTCCACGTGGAGGTGCGTCTGCCGGACGAGTCGGACGCGCCTCTGGAGGGTCTCCTGACGTTCCTGGACAACGCGGTGCAGGACGGGACGGGGAACGTGACCCTGCGCGCCACCATCCCCAACGGCGCCCATCGCCTCTGGCCGGGCCGCTTCGTGAAGGTCCGGCTGGTGCTCGCGACGCTTCCGGGCGCCGTGCTGGTGCCGGCCGCCGCGCCGCAGATGTCGGCGCGCGGGCAGTTCGTCTACGTCGTCGGCGACGACGCCACCGCCGAGCTGAGGCTGGTGAAGACCGGCCAGCTGCAGGGCGACCGCGTCGTCATCGGCGAGGGCGTCCGGGCCGGCGAGCGGGTCGTGGTCAACGGCCAGCTCGGCGTGACGCCGGGCGGCAAGGTGCGCGAGGACGCGAACGCGACGGCCAGCGGCACGCCCGCGGCCCCCGCCGGAAACGGCGCGCGGTGCGAGTCATGAACCTCTCCGAGCCGTTCATCCGCCGTCCGGTGATGACCGCGGTTTTGACCGCGTCGGTCGTCCTGTTCGGGATCCTGAGCTACCGCGGCCTGCCGGTGAACGACCTGCCGGCCGTCGACTACCCGGTCATCCAGGTGCAGGCCGACTATCCCGGCGCCAGCCCGGAGACGGTGGCGAGCAACATCGCCACGCCTCTGGAGCGGCAGTTCATGCAGATCAACGGGCTGGAGCTGGTGACCTCGAAGAGCACGCAGGGGCACACCAGCATGACGCTGCAGTTCGCACTGAGCAAGAGCATCGACGCCGCCGCCACCGACGTGCAGACGGCGATCACGCAGGCCACCGGCAGCCTGCCCGTGGACCTTCCGGCCCCGCCGACCTTCTCGAAGACCAACCCGAACGACCAGCCGATCATGTACATCGCGCTGACCAGCGACTCGGTGACGTCGGGCCAGCTCTATGACTACGCCAGCACGCAGGTCGGCCAGCGGATCAGCATCCTGCCCGGCGTCTCGCGGGTCAACGTGTTCGGCACCAAGTCGGCGGTGCGCATCAAGGCCGATCCGTCGGCGATGTGGGCCCGCGGCATCTCGGTCGACGACCTCGCGGCTGCGATCCGCAACGGCACCTCGTACACGGGCGCCGGACAGCTCGACGGCGCCGCGGGCACCGCGCTGCTGCGGCCGCGCGGTCAGCTCGAAAAGGCGGCCGCGTACGAGGATCTGATCGTCGGCGGACGGGCGGGCGATCCGATCCACCTGCGCGACGTCGCGACGGCCACCGACTCGGTGCAGGACGAGCGGATCAAGATGCGGTTCTGGGTGCGCGGCTACCCGGTGCCCTCGGCCACGGTGATCGTGGCGGTCAACCGGCAGGCCGGCGCCAACGCGGTGGAGGTCGCCCGCGCCATCCGCAACGAGCTGCCGCTCATCTCCGCCGAGCTGCCGGGCTCGGTGCGCGTCACGCCGGTCTACGACCGTTCGCTGTCGATCGTCCATTCGGTGGCCGACGTGCAGGCGACGCTGCTCATCGCGTTCGTCCTGGTGGTGCTGGTGATCTTCGTGTTCCTCGGCCGCGCCGCCGACACGCTGATCCCGGCCGTCGCCCTGCCCCTGTCCCTCCTGCTCACGTTCGTGGTCATGCGATCGCTGGGATACAGCCTCGACAACCTGTCGCTGGTGGCGCTCACCCTGGCGATCGGCTTTCTGGTGGACGACGCCATCGTCTTCCTCGAGAACACCGTGCGCCGCATGGAGCGCGGCGAGAAGGCCCTGGACGCCGCCCTGAACGGCGCCCGGGAGATCAGCTTCACGATCCTGTCCATGACCATCTCCCTGGCGGCGGTCTTCATCCCGCTGGTGTTCATGACCGGGCTGGTCGGGCGGATCTTCCGGGAGTTCGCCGTGACCATCGTGGTGGCGATCTTCGCCTCGGGTCTCGTGTCGCTGACCCTCACGCCCCTCATGAGCGCGCGCCTGCTCGCCGATCGGGGAGAGGGATCCCGCAGGACCTGGATGGAGCGGGTCGTCGGGCGCCTCGAGCGCCGCGTGCTCGCCGGCTATGGCGCGTCGCTCGCGTGGTTCCTGCGCCGTCGCTGGATCGCGGCGCTGGTCTGGGCGGTCTGCCTGGCCGGGACGTTCGTCCTGTTCCAGGCCGTTCCCAAGTCGTTCCTTCCGCCCGGCGACAGCAGCGTCGTGTTCGGCGTGTTCATCGGCCGCGAGGGTTCGTCCCCGGAGCAGATGCACGCCATCCAGGATCAGGTCGACGAGGCGCTGCACTCGGATCCCAACGTGCTGATGGACTTCACCATGACGGGGAACGGCGCCTACCTCCCCTCCAACCAGGGGATCACGTTCACCTTCCTGAAGCCCGCGGCGGTGCGCGGGCCGATCGCCGTCGCGGCGGCGAAGCTGATGGGCCGCATCGGAGCCCTGCCGGGGGTCTTCCCGTTCCTGCGGCCCTACCCGGTCCTGCAGATCAGCACCGGTGCGACGAACCAGAACCAGGGTCAGTACGCCTACTCGGTGTCCGGGGTCGACGCAGCGCAGGTCTACGACGTGGCCGGGAAGCTGCTCGACAAGCTGCGCACCTACCCGGGGTTCCTGACGCTGTCGACCGACTACTTCAGCAACACCCCGAGCCTCGACATCGACATCCGGCGCGACCAGGCCAAGGCGTACGGCGTGTCCGAGACGCGCATCCTGGGAGTGCTGCGCAACGCCTACTCGCAGAACTACCTCTACCTGATCAAGAAACCCGAGGACCAGTACCAGGTCGTCCTCGAGGTCCAGGACGCCGCGCGCTCGACACCCGACGATCTGTCGCTGCTCTACATCAAGTCGGACGACGGGAAGAATCTCGTGCCGCTCAAGGAGCTGGTGACCTGGAAGACCGCGCTGGGACCGCAGGCGGTGAACCACCTGAACCAGTTCACCAGCGTCACCCTCTTCTTCAACCTGAAACCCGGGGTCGCGCTCGGCGACGCCACCGATTTCATCCGCGCCGCCGCCGCGCCCATCGTGCCGGCGACCCTGCGCGCCGGGCTGCAGGGCGAGGCGCTGACGTTCCAGGATACGGTCCTGACCCTGACCCTCCTGATGGCGCTCGCCGTCTTCGTCATGTACGTCATCCTGGCGATCCTCTACGAGAGCTACGTCCATCCGCTCACCGTGCTCTCGACGCTGCCGACCGCCCTGGTCGGCGGTCTCCTGACCCTCTGGCTGTTCGGCGAGGAGGCCTCGCTCTACGCGTTCGTCGGCATGTTCATGCTGATGGGGATCGTCAAGAAGAACGGCATCATGATCGTCGACTTCGCCCGTCAGCGCGTCGCGCAGGGCGAGTCGGCCGAGCGCGCCATCCACGACGCCAGCCTGGACCGCTTCCGGCCGATCCTCATGACCACGCTCGCGGCGGTGATCGGGGCGCTGCCGATCGCGCTCGGGTTCGGGGCCGACGGATCCTCCCGCCGGCCGCTCGGACTGGTGATCGTCGGCGGTCTGGTCGTCTCCCAGTTCATCACCCTGTACGTCACGCCGGTCATCTACCTGTACCTCGAGCAGTTCCAGGCCCGGGTGCTCGATCGCGTGGCGTTCTTCCGCGCCGGCCACGCCTGGATCCCCGAGGCGGTGCCCGCGCGTCAGGAGGTGGCGCCATGAGCTCTCCAACGGCGGTCTCACGCGTTTCGCGTCGGGCGCTGGCGCTCGGCTGGATGCTTGCCATCGCAACGCTCGCAGGATGCGCCGTCGGGCCCGATTACGTCCGGCCGCCGATCACGTCTCCCGATCGGATCCGCGACGCCTCCCCGGCCGGGGAGCCCGGCGCCGCCGGCGGCACGGCGCAGGCGGCGTCTCTGGCCGACCGCGGCTGGTGGGAGATCTTCCCCGATGCCACGCTGCACGCCCTGATCGACGAGGCGCTGCGCAACGGGTACGACCTGCGGCTCGCGGCCGCGCGCGTCGAGGAAGCGCGCTCCGAGGCGGGCCTCGCGCGCGCTTCGTACTTTCCGGCCGTTCAAGGCGAAGCCGGATGGACGCGCGGCCGCCGGGTTTCGGGGACGGCCCCCGACACCTCGTCGCTCGGTCTGTACGACGTCAACCTCGGCCTGACCTGGGAGATCGACGTCTGGGGGCGGATCCGCCGGCTGAACGAGGCGGCGCTGGCCGACTACATGGCCACCGAGGAGGCGCGCCGCGGCGTGCTCCTGTCGCTGGTCTCGGACGTGGCGTCGAGCTATTTCGCGCTGCGCGAGCTCGACCTGCAGCTCGACATCGCCCGGCGGACGGCGCGGGCGTTCGACGAGACGCACGACCTGTTCAACCGCCGGCTCGTCGCCGGCGCGGCCTCGGCTCTCGAGACGTCGAGCGCCGCGGCGTCGCTCGCCGCGACCAACGCCCGGATCCCCGATCTCGAGCGCCAGATCGTGGCGCAGGAGAACCGGATCGCCCTGCTCCTGGGCCGCAACCCCGGGACCATCGCGCGCGGCCTCGGGCTCACCGACCAGCCCCTGCCGCCGGACATCCCGGCCGGTCTCCCGTCCGATCTGCTGGAGCGCCGGCCCGACCTGCGCGAGGCGGAGCAGCGTCTCATCGCGGCCAACGCCGAGGTCGGCGTCGCGGTCGCCGACTTCTTCCCCACCTTGAGCCTGACCGGCGCCTTCGGCGGACTGTCACCGCAGGTCTCCGAGCTGTTCGGGGACGGACGCACCTGGTCCGTGGGCGGCGGGCTCCTGACCCCTCTCTTCCAGGGGCGGCGGCTGAAGAACCAGCACCAGGCCGCCCTGGCCCGCTGGGAGGAGGCGCGCGTGGAGTACGAGCAGAGCGTCACGAGCGCGTTCGGCGAAGTGTCGACGGCGCTCGTGGCCTACCAGAAGCTCGCCGACGCCGAGAAGGAGCAATCGACCGCGGTCGATGCGTATCGCCAGGCGGTCGCCCTGTCGAACTCGCGCTACGTCGGCGGACTCTCCGACTATCTCGAGGTGCTCCAGGCCCAGCAGCAGCTCTTCCCCGCCGAGAACGTCCTGGCAGAGACGCGCTTCCAGCGCCTGGCGGCGCTCGTCGAGCTCTACAAGGCCCTCGGCGGCGGCTGGAACCTCTCCGACCCGCAGTGGACGGCGCCCCAGACCGCCGGCGCGCCGCGCGTCCCGACGGCGGGCTGAGCCTGGCCTCCATCGCCCGGCGGTAGAATGGGGCCGCCCATGAGCCTCCGCGTCGTTCGTCTCGGCACCCCGCGTCTTCCCGGAGAGGGGACGCGGATCGGAACCGTCCGCCGCCCGCCGCGCGGGGTCCCGAAGGCGCAGTTCTCGAAGCAGGACTGGTACGACGTCTGGTTCCCGAACCTCGCCCCGAGCTCCGCGACCGTGAAGCTCGCGCTCCGCGCCGCGACGCCGGCCCAGTGGTCGAGGTTCGTCCGCAGGTACAGGACGGAGATGGCCGCGCCCGAATCCAGGCACGACCTCGAGCTCCTGGCCGCACTGTCGCACACGACCAGTTTTTCCGTCGGCTGCTATTGCGCGGACGAGAGCCGCTGCCATCGATCCATCCTGAGGCAGCTTCTCGTGGAGAACGGGGCGAAGGTCGAGAAGGAACCGGCCGCTAGGGCCCGGTGACGCTGACGAGCTGCGCCGTCTCCGGCGTGCCGGTCAGCGCCTGCTCGAGAACGATGCCGATGCCGGGGGCATAGACCTTCCGGTCGTAGGAGCCGGGCTCGACCTGGGTCGCCTCGAGAGTCGTCAGCACGTTGCGCAGCTTTCCGTACGGCACCCTCACGACTCCTCCCAGCTCCACGACCCAGGCGGTGTCCTCGGCCACGCCGGCGAGAAACTCCTGCCGGTAGGCATCCGGGATCTGCGGGTGCGCCTCCATGATCAGTCCCGGCTCGGCGCCGCCGACCCCGGCCTGCCACGAGCCCGTCGTGTCGGTCTTGCCGTGCGGGAGAAACGCGGTCGTATCCTCGCCGAGATACCAGACATTGCCCTCTTTGTCCTGGGCGTACCAATCGAACGTCCTCTCGAGCAGCGCCCCGTCGTGGGTCGACACGTCGCTGACCACCGTCGCGGTGATTCCCAGGATGACCTTCGTCTGTCCGGTGATGGTGACCGTGTCGATCTGGGTCTGGCCGTCCTTGACGCCTTCGTAGACCAGCGTCCGGCCGGCCGGCAACGGGAAGTAGGGGTTGTCGACGACGGCGACGAAGTTCGCGGGGTCGAGCACCGGATGAGTGCCGGCGCTCGAGGCTGCGCGTGCGGTCCATCCACTGTTCACGATCGTCGCGGCGAGCGTCAGGGCGAACAACGGGGCGGGAATTCTCCGGGGCATGGGGATCCTCCTTGGCGTTGTTTCCCCTAGTGGAGCACAGGTTTTACCCGGGGCCCAGGAATTCCCTCCCCCTGGTTGCTGACCAGCACGTAGCGCGCCGTGCGCTCCAGGACGGTCAGCGGCCCGCCGGCGTCGGCGCTCAACCCATCGAGATAACGCGTCGGCAGGACCACGAAGACGCGCGTGTCTCCGCGCAGCGCCGCGACGAGCTCGTCGCGGCCCGGGAACACGGCCGGGTCGGGGTGCTTCGTCCTGGCCAGCTCGATGTCGTCCTCCGAAGGCTGCACCAGGCGGATCGTGTGGCGCAGATAGAACGGGATGCCGCGCAGGTAGCAGCGATAGTTGTAGACGGCGCCCGCGTCGGCCCCTTCGCGCCGCAGGACGCGGGCCAGGTGGCTGGCTTCGTTCAGCGTCCCGGCGCGGCCGGCGGCCGCCATCAGGATGAACCAGGCGACCGCCCAGCAGGCCGCCGCCGTCGCGAGGCCGAGCATCGTCCGCCCCCGGCGGTCGAGCAGCCATCCGGCCGTCTGGGCCGCCACGCCCAGCGCGGCGACCGCCGCGAAGATCGGCCAGACCTGCATGCCGCCCGGGACGCTGCTCCACTCGCGCGCGTGGCCGTGCGCGTAGACGGCGGCGGCGGCGAGCAGCAGGAGCGGGGCGACCAGAGGCGCGAGAAAGAGCACGCCGCGCCGCGCGCGCCCGCGCAGGTTGGCGTCGAGCACGACCGCGACGGCGATCGCCAGCGCGGGGAAGATGGGCAGGATGTAGGCCGGCAGCTTCGACTGCGAGACCGAGAAGAAGGCCAGGGCCGGCATGATCCAGGCGAACAGGAACGCCGTGGTCTCGCTGCGCAGCGCGCCCGCCAGCGCGGCGAGCCGCCGCGGCCCGCGCGCCGCGCGCAGGGCCAGGAGCGGCGTCCAGGGCAAGAGCCCGCCCGCCCCGACCACGAGGTAGTAGTACAGCGGCCCCTGGCGGTGGTGCACCGTGGTCGCGAAGCGGGTCAGGTGCTCGTGGATGAAGAAGTACTCGGGGAACTCCGGGTTGGCGATCGACACCGCGATGAACCAGGGCACGCTGATCGCGAGGAACAGGAGCGTGCCGCGCACCCAGGGGATCCCGCGCAGCCGCCGCCAGCCGCCGACCAGCGCGATGAAGGTCATCCCGGTCAGCCCGGCCAGCACCACCGCCACCGGCCCCTTCGTCAGCACGCCGCCCGCCGCGGCGGCGAACATGCCGAGATACCAGCGCGTCGCCGGGCCGTTCCCCGCGCCCGGACCCGTCGCCACGGCGTCCCCGGCGCCCGCCCGCCATCCCTTGAGGAAACAGAGCAGCGTCAGCGCCACGAAGAAGCTCAGCCCCAGGTCGTGCGTCAGGAAATGCCCCGCCACGAAGAAGCCGACCGACGAGCCGAGGATCAGCGCGGCGATCAGGGCGCGCCGGTCGCGATAGAGGACCCACGCGACCTCGAAGGCGATCGCCAGGATGCCGAGCGCGAAGAGGGTCTGGCCGAAGCGCGCCCCCCTCTCGTTCACGCCCCAGACCGCCATTGAGGCGGCGGTGACCCAGTAGACGAGGGGCGGCTTGTCGAGCATCACGACACCGTTGATCCGCGGGGTCACGAAATCGTGCCGCTCGAGCATCAGCCGCGCCACGTCGGCGTAACGCCCCTCGTCGGGATCCCACAGCCCCCAGGGCGACAGACAGAGGAGGACGCCGAGCAGGACGAACGCCGCCGGCAGCGCCCGGCCGACGCGACCGTCCGCGGGCCCGGCACCGGCGGCGCCGGGCGTCGCGAAGAGGTCGCGGAGGAGATCGCGGCGCGTCACGCGGGAGCCGTCACGCCCGGGCCGTCACACGCGCGGCCGGCATCAGAAGCCGAACGTCACGCCGAGCTCGACGATGCGGGCGGGGCCGAGCTGGCTGATCGGCTCGCCGAAGTTGGCGGCGGTGGCGCGGCCCTCGATCAGACCGGCGTTGAAGCGGTCGAACAGGTTGAAGACTTGGAGATAGACGGTCCCCTTCTTGTCGCCGCCCTTGTACTCGAACGGCTTCCAGACGCGCAGGTCGACCTGGCAGAAGACCGGCTCGTCGAGCGAGCCGACCGGAGCGAGATTGACGCCGGGCTGCCGGCGGATCGCGTTGACCGCGTCGAGATCGGTGGAGGCGCCGGTGTTGCGGCCGACGCCGGGCGGCCGATCGGAGGTGATGCCGTCGAGGTTGTTGTCCTGCCCGGTCGTCACGTTGAAGGGGATGCCGGAGGCGAGCTGCACCTGGCCCGACATCCACAAACCGCCCCACGGCAGGTGGCTGGCCCCGGCGACGACGACGCGGTGCCGCTGGTCGGAGTCGGAGCGCCCCTTCTCGGTCCACAGGTCGTCGGAGTTCGGCGGCAGGTAGATGCCGCCCTTGAGCGGATCGGGCCCCAGGTCCTCGGCGCGGGAGAAGGTGTACGACACGTCGACCCAGCCGCCCGTCGTGCGCCGCCGCCAGCCGAGGTCGAGCCCCGAGTACCACGACTGCCCTTCGCTGACGAACGCCGCGATCGATCCGACGGTCGGATCGCGGTGCACCGGCATGCCGTTGACGTCCTTGCTCACCACGGGGTTGAGGTCGCGCATCACGGTCTGGTGATGACCGAAGGCGCGCGTGGCGCTGCCGCGCAGCGTCTGGCTCGCGCCGATCGCCGCTTCGGCGCCCAGGCTCCACTGCACGGTGTAGGGTGTGTCCAGCTCGGTGCCGGTCGAGAAGCGCAGGATGAGGTTGGGCGGGAAGATCAGGACCTCCTTCACCGCGTCGATGCCGAGCTGCGCCACGACCTGCTCGGTGATCTCGAAGCCGAGCCCCTGCGGAAAGATGAGGCCGATCTGGGTGCCGGAGGTGATCGCCGAGACCGCCGGAAATCCGAGCACCAGCTTGTCGTAGAACATCCCGCCGCCGCCGCGCACCAGGAACTTCCCCGAGGCGGTCGGCCGCCAGGTGAAGCCGAACCGGGGCGCCACGTTGTTCCTGTCGATCGGCGCGTCGCCGTTCGGGATGCTCGACGGCACCACGGTGTCGGCGGGCAGGTGGTAGGTGCTCAGGTCGTAGCGCAGACCGTAGGTCAGGACGAGCTTCGGGTTCGCGTCCCAGGTGTCCTGCGCGAAGACCGCGATCCGGTTGTCCTTGATACGCGCCTGCGGGTCGCCCGCGATGAGCTGGAACACCACCGGATAGGTGCCGAGAAACCCCGGCTCGTCGACGACGCCGTCGCCGTCGTCGTCGACGCCGTTCGGATCGGGGAGATGCTGGCGCGGGCACCAGACGTAGTCGGGGCTCGATGGATCGGAGCAGGCCGGGCTGGGGTCGGTCGACGGATCGGTGGTGTCGAGGTCTCCCTGGTCGCCGGCCTCGAACGGCCGGTCGGTGTCGTAGAGGAAATTGCCGTTCGGATTGAACCAGGTGCGGATGTGGGTGTTCGACTGGGCCAGGTCGGCGCCGAACTTCAGGGAATGGTGACCGGCCTGCCAGGTGACGTTCTCCACCACCTGGTAGCGATTCTCGTCGCGCTCCTGCCGGTTGAGGTTGTTGCCGCCGAACACGCCCGACGGCCGCTCGACCCCCGACAGGCTGGAGTTGGCCTGCTGGTCGAACGTGCCGGTCGTGACCAGGAGACGCGCCTCGTTGAGAAGCGTCGGCGACAGCACCGTCGTCAGGCTGGAGGCGAGCTGCGCCTTGCGCTCCTCCAGCTCGAACCCCGATTCGGGGGTCGAGACGCCGCCGACGTTCAACCCGGTCGAGCGCCGGTCGTCCCAGGAGACCCGGGCCATCAGGAAGTTCGACGTGCCGAGGTTGTAGTCGGTCCGGAAGAACAGGTTGTCGCTGCGGTTCGGCGACTCCATCCAGCCGCCGGCCACTCCGTCGCGCGCCACGCCGGTGTACGGCACCACGTCGTGCGAATCCTGGTGCTCGTACGAGGCGAAATAGAAGGCGCGATCCTCCTTGATCGGACCGCCCATCTTGATGCCCACGCGCACGGCGCTCCCCGTGTCGTCCAGCCCCGAGGGCGGCGGCAGGGACGACACGAAGCCGCCGGGAGAGGCGAACCCGTTGGGCGCCCCTTCGAGGAAGACCGCGCCCGTCCGGTCGTTGGTGCCGCGCTCGGTGATGATGTTGAGGATGCCGCCCGACGCGCGCCCGAACTCGGGCGCGTACTGGCTGGTCATCACCACGAATTCCTTGATCACCTGTTGGGAGAAGAACGAGTCGAGCGAGGTGTTGCTGATGGCGTCGTTGTTGTCCAGGCCGTCGACCAGGAACGAGTTGGCGCGCCCCGACTGCCCGTTGACCACGAAGACCGAGCCGCGCTCGCCGTAGAAGTCGCCGGGCGCGGTCCGCTTGATGGTGGAGTCGAGCATCGCCAGATCGGTCACCACGCGCCCGTGGATCGGCAGCTCGTCCACCTGGCTGCCGCTGATGCGCAGGTCGAAGCCGGTCTTCTCCGGGTCGACGCGATCGGTCTCGGCGCGGACGGTGACCGTCTCGGTCAGCGGCGCGCCGACGACCAGATCGAGGACCAGCGTCTGCTGCAGCGAGATGGTGATGCCGCGCGGTGAACCGGTCGGGCCGTCGCCGAGGTGGGCCCGCACCTCCCAGTCGCCCGGCTGCAGGAGATCGATCCGGTAGTGCCCGTCGCGATCGGTGACGCCGGCCCGCGCCGAGCCGAGCGACTGCGAGACCACCTCGACCACGGCGCCCGGCGCCATCGCGCCGTCCGGCATCCGCACCGAGCCGGTCAGCGTGGAGGTGGTGCTCTGCGCGCGGGCCAGACCGCGGCCGAGGCCGAGCCCCAGCATCACGGCCGCGATCGCCGTCCCCAGCCGGGCGCGTCGCCCTCGGGTCATCCCCGCATCGCTGCGCATCCGGCCGGCGATTCTACAGCCCGTAGTGTCCCCAGGGGCCGTGGCCCCCGGTCCCCGCCGCGGTGACGAGGAAGAACGACGACGCGGGGTTGCCCGCCCAGCAGGTCACGAGGCCGACGTCGGCGACCGGCGCGAAGTTCGCCGCGGCCTGCGGCGACGCGGCGCCCAGGACCTGGTATCCGACGAGACAGGGATCGGTGACCGGGTTCCAGCAGATCCGGATCCCGGCGGGGTCGTAGACGACCGTGAGCCCGGTCACCTCGGCGGTCGGGATGCAGACTCCGCCGGTGGTGTGCGCCTGCACCTCGACGGGGTAGATGAAGGAGGGATCGCCCGACACCTGGGTCGGATAGAGGATGCTCTCGTAGGTGCGCGGCACCAGGGTCGACGGGTCGGTGAAGGTGGAGAGCGCCGTGACGGTGAGGTAGTAGGTCGTGCCGGGGGTCAGCCCGGAGATCGTCGCGCCGGCGCCGGCGAAGGCCACCTGGCCGGGATTCGACTGCGAGTTGAAGGCGTAGGCCGTGGCGGCGCCCGGGTCGGTGTCCCAGTAGACCTTGTAGCCGCTGATCCGATGCGTGTCCAGGCCGGGATCCCAGGTGAGATCGATCGTCGTGTCGGCGACGGCGCCGACGGTGATCGAGCGCGGCGGGAAGAGCCCGAACTTGAAGTCGGTCTCGGCGAGCGTCGTGAACGACGTGTTGTCGGCGACGTTCTGCGCCGACTGCACCCGCGCCACCGTCCCGAGATGCGGCACCTGCCAGAGGTAGTTCACGGTGCGCACCTCGGAGAGCTTGGCGAGGGAGCCGCATGCCGCCGTGCTGAAGACGCAGAAGTCTGCGACGTTGCGCACCAGAAGCGCGTTGAAGGTGTGGCCCGACGGCGTGGTCACCACTCCGCCCTTGAGGACGGCGCCGTTCTGCGTCCCGGTGTGCGTGTTGCACGCCTTGGCGTAGAGCGTCGAGAACAGCCCGCTGGTGTCGCCGCAGACGCCGTTGTAGACGTTCTGGTCGCAATTGAACGGCGCGCTCGTCCACGTGTCGCCGATCTGAAAATAGCGCCCCTGCGCGTCCTGGTGCGCCAGGATCCAGAGCGGCACCTGCACGCGCGTGTGGACCACGCTCATCGAGTCGGTCCAGGTGCCGGTATAGCAGAAGCGGCTCTCGCCGTTGCCGAACGACCCGGTCACGCCTTCTTTCTGCGAGCCGGCGCGCAGCCAGATGACGCTGTCGCTGACGCGGTCCTCGAGTTGCGCCACATCGTTGACCTTCTGCCAGCTCGCCGGAACGTCGAAGTTCTTGTCGGATCGCTCCAGCTGCACGCCCGGCGTGGTGTAGCCGCACTGGGCGTAGTTGCAGGTCTCGGCGCTGTTCACCGGCGTCGAGGTGAAGCCGATCTCGACGCCGCTGTTGTCGCCGGAGAAGTCCCAGGAGTCGAGGGCTATCAGGTCGCCCATCGTGGACACCCCCGGCGCCGGCGTGAGCGAGGCGACGGTCGTTCCGTTGCCGCGGTCGCGGCCGTAGTTGACGACGGTGAGCGGCGCGTCCCACAGCTCGCTGGAATGGATGATCAGGCTCCCCGCCCCCTGGATGACGACCTCCAAGAGCGCGGCCTCGGCGACCGTGGCGCGCGAGCGGCCGTCGGCCGACGGCGGGCCCGCGATCTCCGCCACCACGCCGGCCTTGGGATCGATGAAGCGATGCACCAGCCGATCGGGAGCGAAGCCGCGCTTGCCCGCCGCCTCGCGCAGGACGAGCGCCCTCTCCAGGACCACCTCGTGCGGACCCGAGGGAAGCTCGACCCAGCCGATGCCGACGGTCTGGGTCTCGATGCGCAGGCGATCGACGGCGCCGCCGTTCTCCTCGTCGAGCACGAGCGTGGCGCGGGCGCCGGGCTTCAGGCGCGCCGTGTCGCGATCGGGCAGCAGCCAGCGCACCGCGGCGTCCCCGCCGGCCGGGTCGGAGTAGACCCGCGTCGAGGGGGCGCTCCCGTCGTCGGTCACGGTGACCACTCCCGCCTCCTCGCTGAAGGTGCGGACGACGTGCGACTCGATGGTCGCGGTCTTCAGCTCCCAGCGGCTCTTCCCCTCGGCGTGCAGGAGATCCGCCGGCAGCGGGGCGCCCGGGTCGAGAAGGCCGAGGCGTACCTGCCGGGCGATGTGGCGATCGTCGGCGCCGCCGAGCACCGCGGTCGCGCCGCCGGCCGCGACCAACAGGATGAACGCCGCGGCCGCCAAGAGAACCCCGGTCATCCCGGGACGGCGCGCCGTGACCGGCCTGCCGCGGCGGCCCTCCGGACGATGGTTCACCTCTGCCGTTGCGGTCATGAGCGTTTCGCCCTCCCTCCCCCGTCGATCGATTTGCGCGCCTCGGTCACCCACTCGCCCGCGTCCGGGTCGCCCTGGGCGACGCGCGCCTCCGCCAGCCGCAGCGCCTCGTGTCCCGCCTCCAGGCTGCCGGCGGCGTCGCCGGCGGCGGCCAGCGCCTCCGCCAGCGCCAGCCGGTTCGGAGGATAGTCGGGCCGCAGCGCGACCGCCTTCTTCGCGTGCGCCAGACCCTGCTCCGGATCGCCCGGCCCGCGCGGCCAGTGTGGCGCACGCAGGTAGAGGTAGGCCAGCGCCCGGTCGGGGCCGGCATCCTCCATCTCGGGTTTCGCCTCGGCGGCGCGCTTGAAGGCGGCTTCGATCTTCGGAAGCGCCGAGAGACCGGTGGTCGGGCGCTCGCGCGCCTGCACGCCGAGCGCCGCTCCGAGCCAGAAGTCGCAGTCGGGCAGGCCGGGCGCGATACGCGGGCACCACTGGGCCGCCTGGACGGCGAGGGTCGCCGCCGCTTCGCGCGCCGCCGGTTCGGTCTCGTGATCCGTCAGCCAGATCTGCGCCTGCACGGCGCCGACGACGCCCTCGGGCGGGGCGGCGGCGGACGAAGCGGCGGCGGACGGAGTGGCGGCGGGTGGAGCGGCGGCGGGCGACGCGATCTCGGCGCTGGCGACGCGCAGGTAGAGCGCCGCCGCGCGATGCACGCTCTGCACGGTGCGCTCCGCGAACTGGTCCTCCGCCTGGCGCAGCAGGCTGGCGACGGCGGTGGCGTCCGGCGGCGGTCCGCCACCCGCCAGATCCACGAGCGGCGGGGCGTCCTTCAACGCCGCCGCGCAGCCCGCGGCGGCGCCCGCCGCGGCGAGCGCGACGCCGGTGAGGAGCACGGGACGCAGGCGCGTCACTTCGCACCACCCGCGACGCGCGCGTAGGCGGAGCGGACCGCGTCGTACGACGCCTGATCCACCGGCTCGAACTTCGCCAGCCGCATGCCCTTGAGCGCTTCGGCGCCCGCCGGGGTCTTCTCGAGCTTCTCCATTCCCTTGAGGATGGCGGCGCTGTCGCGCGCGCCGAGGCGATCACGCACCAGGCAGAAGAAGCTGCCCGGCATGCGGGGCGAGCGGGTCACGACCTCGAGGTCGCCGGCGAACGGCAAAGAGGCCAGCGAGGCCGTCGCGGCGCTGTCGAGCAGAAGGGCGAGGTGCGCTCCGGACGCGGCCCGCTTCAGGCCCGACAGGACGGCCGGGGCGAAGCTGATCCGGACCGAGTCCGGCAGGCGCCCCCAGCCGGCCAGCGCCGTGCGCACGAAGCCGGGAGCGTAGCCGGCGGGGCTGGCGATCTCCCAGCCGTCGAGAGCCGCGGGCGAGGTGACGGCGCCCTTGTGCGCCACCAGGCTCCAGGTCTCCGAGTCGCCGTCCTCCTCGACCACCTGGAAGCGCGGCTGGAGCCCGAGACCCGGACCCTCCTGCAGCAGGAACGGCAGCGTGACGATGGCCAGGACCGAGTCGGCCCCTTTCATGCGGTCGCGACCCCCTTCGAGAGTCTCGTCGTAGACGGCGTGCAACGAGCCGGTCTTCCAGCCGGCCGCCGACTCGGCGGCACGCGCGAACGCGTCCATGGTCGGCTGGGCTTCCTCGGTCGTGCCGGGATAGCCAGGAGCGCAGACGACCAGGCTTCGGGAGCCCGTCGCCGGCGGCGTGCCTGCGGCCGCGGCCGCAGCCGTGCCCGCGGCGGCCCGAATCGGCCGGGCCGGGACCAGCAGGACGACCGCGATCAGGACAACCGCAATCAACAAGATGATGACCGCCGAGGCGGACCGAAGGCGGCGGCCCCGGGCGGTCGCGGGTGGTGGGTCGAGTGTGTCCGGCACCCGGTCATGGTATCAAAATCGGCCCCGACTCCTGACTCCGGAGGCCGGGGTCGTGTACCCTTTCCGGCCCATGAACGGGACCGAGTCGCCGGCGCTGATCCGCCTCTTCCGAGCCGTCGTGGCGCGGCGGGTCTGGTTCGTCGTCCTGTACGCGCTTCTGGTCCCTCTGGCGATCCGGCAGGCGCTCGAGGTCCCGGGGGACAACTCGATCGAGCGGCTGGTGGTCCAGAGCGACCCGGACTACCGCGACAACCGGCAGTTCCAGCGCCTGTTCCCCGAGCGCGAGCAGGTGATCCTGCTGGCCGAGGCGCCCGACCCGTTCGCCCCGGCGGTTCTGGCGCGCTTCGAGGCGATCGAAGCGCGCCTGGCGGCGGTGCCGCGCGTCCATCCCTACTCGGCCCTGACCCTGTTCGGGAGGGTGCGGCCGGGGGCGCAGGCGTCGGCCAGCCCGGGGGAGTTCCGGCGCTTCGCCACCGGCACCGATCTCTTCCGGCGGCAGGGGCTGGTGGGAGACGACTTCCTGGGGCTGCCGCTCGAGCTCGAGGTGCACGGCTCCGAGGAGCGCAACGCGGTCCTCGCGAAGATCGACCGGGCCCTCGCCCCGTTCGAGTCGGCGCCCGCGCCGCTGACGGCGATCCGCCGGGTCGGGGGGCCGTACATCGACGCCTACCTCGAGGCGGAGACCGCCCGCGCCAGCCGGCGCTCGTTCCCGCTGTTCGGCGCGTTCGTCGTGGTCCTGACCCTGGCGTTGTACCGATCGGCCCGCACCTTGTGCGCCTTCATGATCACGCTCGCCGTCGCGGTGGCGCTCGCGGTCGGCTTCGGGAAGGTGGCGGGGTTCGCCTTCACCATCGTCTCGTCGCTGGTGCCCTTGTCGATCATGATCACCTGCACCGCGGCCCTGGTCTACATCCAGTCGCGCTTCGCGGAGAACCCGGACGACGCGCCGTTCGAGACCCACCAGGTGTTCACCCTGGCGAACAAGTTCGTGGCGACCACCGCCTCGATCTTCGCCGCGGCGATCGGCTTCGCGGCGCTGGCGGTGTCGCGCATCCGCCCGATCCGCGAGATGGGGCTGTGGGTCGCCGGCGGACTGGTGCTCACCTGGATCGTCGTCTTCACGCTCTTCCCCGCCCTGCAGTCGCTGCTTCGCACGCCGCCCCTGAAGCACCGGACCGCCATCGGCCGGCGCGTGCGGCGCGTGCTCGACGCCCTGCCCGGCTGGTCGTATCGCTGGCGCTGGGCGCTGCTGCCGGCGTCGTTCGTGCTGATGGCCGCGGGGGTGGCGGCGGTGGCCGGCATTCCCGGCCACCTTGCGCCGATGGCGCTGGAGACCGACGCCCTCGACTACATCGACCCAGGGCAGCCGATCTATCGCGACACCCGCCGGTTCGAGCGCGCCATCTCGGGGCTGTCGATCGTGCAGGTCTGGGTGACGACGCCGGAGGGAGGCGCGCTCGATCCCGGCGTGCTGCACGGCCTCGAGGATCTGGCGCGTGACATCGAGACCGACCCGCGCATCGGGTCCGTGCTCGGGCCGACCACACTGCTGCGCTGGCTGGGATACGTGTCGGGCGGCGGCGACCGCCTGCCGGACGACGCGGCCGCCTGGCCCGGGCTCGCGACCCGTCTCGAGCAGATGCTCCTGGAGGAGCCGGCGGTGCGTGACTACGTCGACGTCGCGTCGCTGTCGAACCTGCGCCTGTCGGTCATCTACCAGGACCGCGATTTCCGCGGCATCGACGACATCAAGTCGTTCTTCGTCGCCCGCTGGGAGAAGGCGGCGGCCCGCCAGCCGGCGCTGGCGGCGGCGCGCATGCGCGTGGTCGGACAGGGCCTCCTGGAGGCCAAGATCGCCGAGCACCTGGTGCCGACCCTGACCGAGAGCTTCGTGCTGACCGCGGTGATCATCTTCCTGGCGTTTCTCATCGTCTTCCGGAGCGGGCCGGCGCGGCTGATGGCGATGATCCCGTCGCTGTTCGCGATCCTCGTGATGTTCGTGGTCATGCGGGTGACCGGGATCCCGCTGAACGTGGCGACGATCCTGATCGCCTCGACGGTGCTGGGGGCGTCGGAGAACGACCAGATCCATTTCTTCTATCACTTCCAGGAGAAGCGCGACGGCGGCAGCACCGAGCAGGCGATGCGGCACGCCCTGATCATCGCCGGGCGGGCGATCCTGTTCGCCACGCTCATCAACGCCGGAGGCTTCCTGGCGCTGGCGCTGTCCGACCTGCCTCCGATGCGGCAGTTCGGGATCATCGCCGCCAGCGCGTTCATCCTGTCGATGCTGGCCAGCCTCACGGTGATGCCGGCGGCCCTCTGGGTGCTGTTCCGGCAGAAACCGGACGCCGCGGGCCAGGAGCCTGTCTAGTGGCGCCGGGGGCGCCGGCTCTCAGCGCAGGGACGGGCCGGAGCGCAGCTGGCGCTGCCGCTCCTCGGCCTCGTTGCGGCGCGGCCAGTCGGCCGGCGCCGAGCGCAGCGCCTCGGCGAGATCGGTGAGCGCGCCGGTGCGGTCGCCACCGTCGGCGCGCGCCACCGCGCGCCCGTACCAGGCGGCGGGATCCTTCGGGTCGAGACGGATCGCCTCGGAATAATCGGCGATCGCGCCGGACCGATCCCCCTGCTTGAGACGCATCGTGGCGCGGTTGTACCAGGGCATGGCGTACTTCGGCAGCAGCCGCACGGCGAGATCGATGTGCTGTAGGGCGCGCTGGGTGTCGCCCGACTGGAACAGGATGTTGGCGAGGTTGGTCTGCATCTCGCCGTTGTACGGGTTCAGACGGAGCGACTCGGTGATCTGCTGGAGCGCCTCGTCGCGCCGGCCGAGCAGCAGCAGCGACTTGCTCAGGCTCTCCCGGATGCGCCACTCGGTCGTCTTCCAGTCGTTCGGCTCGGTCTTGAGAGCCGTCTCGAACTCGGCCACCGCCGCGGCGTGGTCGCCCTTGAGCGCCAGATCGGTGCCGCGGTTGAAGTGGCGCGTATGTTCGACCGCGGGCACGTCCACGCCCGTGAAGCCGTCGTAAGGCGTGTTCACGAACTCGGGCAGGTTGACGGCGCGATTCGACGCGGTGGCGTTCTCGATCAGCAGCGCCGGGCTGTCGTCGCCGTTCTCGTCGATATGGGTCAGGAACATCTGCGTGTACGGCGTGTTGCTCTTCGACGAGAAGACCAGCCAGCGCCCGTTGGGCGAGAACGAGTGCCACGAGTTCATCAGCGGCAGGTTGCAGCGCAGCGGGCGCGCCACGCCGCCCTCGAACGGCACGATGAACAGCCGGCTGTCCGGGCGCATGAGCTGGCCGTTCTTGCACTGCACGAAGACGATGAAGCGGC
>DASRAN010000073.1:0-92029 GCA_035638115.1 Patescibacteria group bacterium
GATGCTGCCCCCGAGAGCGATCGGCGCCAGACCCGACCAGGTGGTCTCCGGATCGCCGGCCACGATGCCGAGGGCCATGCCGCCCTTCTCGAAGAGCGCCGCGGCGACCGTCCCGCCGGGTCGGAGTGCGACGACGTCGCCGCCGTGCACCGCCCCCTCGACGGGGATCGGCGCGCTGGCGGCCGGGAATCGATCGGGGCCTGCGGCCGGCCCGCCGGACGCCGCCGACGGCGCACCAGCCGTCGCGGCAGCTCCCGGCGCCGCCGGGGCGCCCTCTCCTGGTGCCGGGCTCACGACGCCGCCCGCGGCCCCGTCGGACGGCCTGGGTGCCGCAGCACGGACGGGCGGATGACCGTGCGGCGCCGGCGACAGGTTCTTGAAATCGGGGGGCGCGCCTTCCTTCGCGACTCCGATGGCCGCCTTGAGGGCGGCGCTGCGCGTCAGGTCGAGCGGCGCCGTCTCCCCTGTCGCGACGCGCATCGCCGCGAAACGCTCGAGCGCGCTCCCGGGCGCCGGCGGCGCGGCGTCGAGAGTCGTCGCTTTCGACGACGCGGCGGCGATGGCCGGCAGCGGCGCCTCGTCGGCGCGCGGCTGAACGATCGGCAGCGGCTCGAAACCGAGCCGCAGACCGAACACGGTGTAGTCGAAGGTGACGTCGTCGCTCCCCGCCGGCGCGCGCACCACCATCTCGTCGGTCGACAGGCGGTCGATCGCCAGGCTGACCGCGGTGCCGCGCGGCGTGACCGTCGCCGTGAGGCCGACGTCCGGGTTGGTCACCAGGGCGAACGACGACGACAGGGGAACGTGCGCCACGCCGCCGCTGGTCCGTCCCTGGCCGCGCGTGTAGGTCCCGGCTTCGTCGCCTTCGAGCGCCACGAACACGACCGACTTCTGCGGATCGTACGGATGGTTCTGGACGAACGACTTGGCGCCGTTCCCCTGGATGGTGTACGCCGAGCTGCCGTTCCAGTAGGCCAGGTTGGCGTAGACCCCGTAGTAGTTCGAGTAGTAGCCGCCGGTCGTCGGGCCGACCGCGACCAGGCCGGTGGCGCCGGAAGGGAGATAGACGTCGCTCCCGCTGGCATTGGAGAAGTGACCGCCCACGCTGTTGCCGCCGGCGATCAGGCCGATGTCGCCCTGCCCGGCGCGCGCCGTGCCGGAGCCGGAGGCGTCCTCGAAATATCCCCCGCCGCCCTTCTGGAAGTCCTCGTTGATGTTGCCGATGCCGTAGACGCCGGTGCCACCGAACCCGAGTCGCGCGTGACCGGAGCCGTCGGTGTCATAGAACTCGCCGCCCTGGTAGCTGCCCGAAGCGACGATGCCGGTGTTGCCGATGGCGCAGAGGGCCGACCCGGTGTAGTACGGATCGGAGAACGACGCGCCGGCGCCGCCCGGGTAGGTCCCCGAGGCGACCAGGCCGTAGTCGCCCGAGGCGAGCCCGGCGTATCCGGTCCCCGAGTTGTAGAACGAGCCGCCGACCCCGTTCTGTCCGAGATAGGCGATCCCGTGACCGTCGCTCTGCGTGAAGATGCCGCCGGCGACGCGGCCGTCCCCCTGCACGCCCACGTCGCCGTACCCGAGGAGCACGCTGCCGCTGGCGTTCTTCGACTGGAAGTAGCCGCCCGAGTAGTTGCCAATACCCCAGACGCCGATGTCGCTGTAGCCGAGATAGCCGACGCCGCTCGCGGTCTTGCTGGCGCCCAGCACCGCGGAGACCCCCGCCGACTGGATCACGACCCCGTATCCCGCCGAGCTGCTCGCGTCATCGATCGTCACGCGTCCGGTCTTGGACTGCGCCGTCGACGAGGTGTCGAGGAACTCGGACGCCTGATGCCCGGCCAGCGTCGCGGAGTTCTCGGCATAGGCCGCGGACAGCATGTGGATGCGCGGCGTCAGGATCTCCCCGCTGATCCGGATCTCGAGCCAGACGTCGCCGTAGAACCGGAAGACGTCCGACAGCGAGGTGACGGTGCCGGGTCCGGCGCCATCGCTGAGCGCGCCGCTCCCCAGCGCCGTGGAGAACAGCCCCGAGGTGACCTGCACCAGCGGGTGGAAGATCGTCCCGTTGTGCGCGTCGAGCATGATCTCGTCGCCCCCGGTCGCGGCGCTCCAGAAGGCGAAGGTGACGGAGTAGCTGCCGTTGAGCAGGTTGTTGCCCGCGTCACGCAGGACGCCCTGGTAGTTCACCAGCGAGGGCGGAGAGCCGGCGGCCGCGGGCGGACCCGCGGACAGGACGAGAAGGACGGCGGCGAGGGCCGCCAGGGAGTGGTTCGCAGCGCGACGTTCGGTCATGGAAGCGTCTCCTTTCCTTGCACCCGCCCGCCTCGTCCGGAGGTTGATCGAGCCGGACCCGGCGGCGACGCGCGGAAAATTACCTCCGGTTCGCTCCGCGCGGCAGAGCATGGTCATGCTGGTTTCGACGTCGGGGGGTGGCTAGGCGATCAGGCCGCTGCGCAGGGCCCGGGTGACCGCCTCGGACTTGGAGTGGACGTGCAGCTTCTCGTAGATGCTGCGGATGTAGTTGCGCACCGTGTTGATGCTGCATCCGAGCTCGGTCCCGGCGGACTGGTACGAGTGTCCTTCCGCCAGGAGCTTCAGGAGCCGCACCTCGTGGGGCGTCAGCCGCTCGTGCGGCTCGGCCCGGCCGCGAGTCTGCTGGAACAGGGTCACCACCTTGCGCGCGATCTCCGGCGACATCGGCGAGCCCCCGTCGTGGGCTTCCCGGATCGCCTCCAGGAGACGGGCCGGCGGGGTCTTCTTGAGGAGATAGCCCGACGCACCGTTGCAGATCGACTCGAAGACGTGATCCTGCTCCGCGAAGATGGTCAGCATCAGGACCTGCATCCGCCCGAACTGCTGCCGCAGGGGCCGGACCGCCTGCGAGCCCTGCATGCCGGGAAGGTTGATGTCGAGGAGGAGCACGTCGGGCGTGTCCTTCGCCAGCGGCCCCATCGCCTCTTCGACCGAGCCGTAGGCGCCGGTCAGGCGGTAGCCATCCGTCCCGGCGATGAGCGTTCCCAGCCCTTCGCGCAGCGCCGCGTCATCCTCGACGATGGCGACCCGGACGGTGGGCTCCTTGACGGCCGGCTCCCTGTTCATGCCCTGGAATCTACATCAGGGCAGGGCCAGGTGGCAGAGCATGTTCATGCGTTTGCGTGAAAGAGTCCGGCGCCCCGGCCCGGGTGCTACCATCCTCGCGCCGGTCGGCGTGGAGACGGACATGAATCGGCTCGCGGGATGAGAGTCCTCGTCAGCGGCGCGTCGGGACTGATCGGCTCGGCGTTGATGCCGGCGCTCGCGGCCGAAGGGCATGCCGCCGGCCGGCTGGTCCGCAAGGAGACCGGGCAGCCGGGGCCGGGCGACGTCGCGTGGGACGTCGGAACCGGCTGGATCGACGCGGCCGCGCTCGGCTCCTGGGACGCGGTGGTGAGCCTCGCGGGCTTCAGCGTCGCCTCGCGCCGCTGGACCGACACCGTCAAGAAACAGATTCGCGGCAGCCGCGTCGACGGCGCGCGCCTGCTGGCTCGGGCGCTGGCCGCGAGCGCCCGGCCGCCCCGCGTCCTGGTGCAGGCGTCGGCCGTGGGCTATTACGGCGATCGCGGCGACGAGATCCTGGCCGAGACGAGCCGCCCCGGCCGCGGCTTCCTGGCCGAGACCTGCGTCGCCTGGGAGCAGGCCGCGGCGCCCGCCGCGGCGCGCGGCGTGCGCGTCGTCTTTCTCCGGTTCGGCGTGGTCCTGTCGGCGCGCGGCGGCGCGCTGGCAAAGCTGCTGCCGCCATTCCGGCTGGGCCTGGCGGGGCGGATCGGCAGCGGGCGGCAGTACATGCCGTGGCTGGCGCTCGACGACGCCGTCGCCATCGTCCGTCACGCCCTCGCGACCGACGCGCTCTCGGGTCCGGTGAACGCCGTCGCGCCGGAGCAGGTCACGAACGCGGAGTTCACCCGCGCGCTCGCCCGGGTGCTCCGCCGCCCCGCCATCCTCCCGCTGCCGGCGTTCGCGGCGCGTCTCGCCTTCGGCCAGATGGCCGACGAGGCGCTCCTGGCCAGCCAGCGGGTCGCGCCCGAGCGTCTCGCGGCCGGCGGCTTTCACTTTCGCCACCCGGACCTCGAGCCGGCGCTTCGGAGTATCCTGAGCCTCCCATGACCGGGCGCTGCGAGGTCCCGTCGAACAACGCCACCCCCGACGAAGCCCGCGCCATCCTGACGAGCGCGCGGCGGATCGCGGTCGTCGGCCACTCGGACGACCCGGCGCGCGACTCGTACCGCGTCGGTCGTTACCTGGCCGCGCACGGTTACGAAGTCTTTCCGGTGAATCCGACGGCGCGGTCCTCGCCCGGCCTGACCTTCTATCCCGACCTCGCCTCGGTGCCGCCGCCGATCGACGTCGTCGACATCTTCCGCAAGGTCGAGTCGATCCCGGCGGTCGTCGACGAGGCGATCCGTGTCGGCGCGCGCGTCGTCTGGATGCAGCTCGGCCTGGCGCACAACGAGGCCGCCGGGAAAGCGCGCGCAGCGGGGCTTCAGGTCGTCATGAACCGCTGCATGATGCGCGACCACGCGGCGTTCGGGATCGCCCCCGTCCGCGATCGATGACGCCGCCTCCGGCGGAGAGGCCGCGGTTCCGGTTCCTCGACTTCGAGTCGCGGCCGATCCGCATCGCGCTTCTCGGGCTCGTCTTCGTCCTCGGTCTTGCGACACGGCTGACCTACCAGTCGATCCTCGTCGGACGACAGACGCCGCCGGTCGGCGACGCCTTGCGCTACGACCTGGTCGCCCGGCGCGTGGCGGCCGGCGGCACGTTCTCGCTTCCCGACGGCGATCGCTCGACGTTGGCGCCGGGCTTTCCGTACGCGCTCGCCGGCCTCTACCGGCTGACGGGGCCCGACTGGGGAGCCGCGCGCGTCATGCAGGCGGTCCTCGGCGCGCTGACATCGCTGTTCGTGGCGAGCCTCGGCATCCAGATGGCCGGGCCGCTGGCGGGGCTGGCGGCGGGGTTGTTCCACGCCTTCTTCCCGTATTCGATCGCGTTGTGCGGGACGCTCTGGAGCGATCCTCTGGCGACGCTTCTCGCCCTTCTCGCGACGCTGGCCCTGGTGCGGACCGAAGGCTGGCGCGGCCACGCTCTGTGGGGCGCCTTGTGCGCCCTCGCCGCCCTCACCCGTCCGAACCTCGCCCTGATGCTGCCGATCGGCCTTTTCTGGGTGCCCGCGAAGACGCTGGTCGGCTTCAAGCGCGTCGTCGTCGCGACGCTGGCGTTCCTGGCGGTCCTCGCGCCCTGGACGGCGAGGAACTGGATCGTGCACGAGCGCTTCGTGCCGATCACGACGGTGGGCGGGGTGATGCTCTGGGAGGGGAACAACCCGTACGTCCTGGCCGATTCCCGCATGCGCGGCCGCAGCGTCCGCGCCGACCTGCTGAAGGAGGACCTCCTGGCGCGCGGTCTCCCCGAGACCGATCGGAACATCTATTACCTGGGGCTGGCCACCGAGTTCGTGAACTCGAACTGGATCCAGATGCCGCTCCTGTGCGCGGCCAAGCTCGTGCGCATGGTCGACATCGTCCCCGAGGCCGATACGGCGGTGCCGCGCCTCGCGTCGATGACCTCGCTCGCCGTCTTCTTCCTCTGTTTTCTCGCGGGAGCCGTCATCGCCTGGCGCCGCGAGGCCGAGTGGCTCATCCCGTTCAGTGTTCCGATCGTCTCGGTCTTCCTCGCCGGGGTCGTCTTCGCGGGGGACGCGCGTGTGCGGGCGCCCGCCGACGCGGAGATCATCCTGATCGGGCTGTGCGGCCTGGCGCTCCTGCGGCCGTCGCCACCGCCCGAGTTCTACGTGCCCGAGGATGACGTGCCGCCCCATCCTCCCGAGCACGCCTATCTCGGCGGGCCCTGAAGCGGCTCCGGGCTCTAGGTGGCGGGGGCGGCGCTCGACGAGGCGGGGGCGGTCGCCGCGATCCCGATCACGGCGCGGTAGAGGAACTCCACGAACTGCCCGAGCGCGTCGAGCGACAGGCGCTCGTCGTTGCCGTGGACGCGGCGCCCATCCTCTTCAGTCCCGGGGATTGACAGGCCGTACGCCTGCACGCCTTTGGCGCGCAGCTGCGCCGAGTCGGTGGCGCCGGTCTGCATGATGGGAATCGTGATCGATTGCGGGAAGACGCGCTTCTGCGCCGCCTCCAGCGCCTGGAACGCCAGGGTGTCGAGGCGTGACGGGGGCGTGCTCGGCCGCGCTTGCCCGCCCAGAAGCGGCTCGATCCGCACCAGGGGATCGTCGATGAGGCGCGCCAGCTCCGCGACGAGCGCTTCCATGTTCTCGTCCGGCAGGGCGCGCACGTCGAGCGTCGCCTCGGCCTCGGCCGGGATGACATTCTCGCGGAAGCCGCCGCGGATGATGGTCGGCGAGATCGACGTGCGCAGCATCGAGCTCTGGCGGATGTGCGACTCGCGCAGGGTCTGCTGGACTTTCGGGTCGTCGAGATGGGTGTACAGGGCCGCCTCGTCCGGCGCGCTGATGCTCGCCAGGCGCGCGAAGTAGGCCTTCGTGGTGTCGTTCAGCCGCATCGGCGGCAGCCAGGCGCCCACCTTGCCGACCGCCGCCGCCAGGTGCACGACCGGGTTGTCGAGACGGGGCATCGAGCCGTGGCCGCTCGAGCCGCGCGCCACGAGCTTGAGGCCGCGCGGCACCTTCTCGGTGGTCGACACACCCATGTAGAGCAGCCGGTCGCCGACGACCTCGGCCTCGCCCCCCTCGTTCAGGGCGTACTCGCACTCGATCGCGTCCCAGTGCTTGTCGACCATGAAGTCGACCCCGTACTGGGAGGTCCCCTCCTCGCCCGCCTCGGCCATCAGGATGATGTCGCGGTCGAGCGGCACCTTGAGGCGATGAAGCAGCAGGAAGACCTCGATGTTGGCGGCGTCCATCCCCTTGTCGTCGGAGGACCCGCGCCCGTAGAGATACCCTTCCTTGATCAGGGCCGCGAACGGATCGACGCTCCACTTGTCGCGCTCGACACCGACCACGTCGAGGTGGCCCATGACGAGAAGCGGCCGCTTCGTCCCGTTCCCCTTCAAGCGCGCCACGAGCGTGCCGCGTCCGGGCGCCGACTCGAAGATCTGCGACGCGATCCCTTCCTTCGCGAGCAAGGCCTTGAGCTGCTCGGCGGCCTTGCTCTCGTTCCCCGGCGGATTGCTGGTGTCGATGCGGACCAGGTCGGCGAGGATCTTCTCTGTCTCGGCGCGCGCCTGCTTGAAGTCCGGCTGCGCGGCGGCGGCCGCGGCGGTCGCGGCGGCGGCGGTCGCGGCGGCGGCGGCGGTCGCAGAGGTCGCCGGCGGGATGGTCAGCAGGAGCGACGCGAGACACAGGGCCAGGCCGACGCGCCTCACTTCGACCCCCGGCGCGCCGCGGCGCGGTCGCGATCGACCTCGGCGACGCACTCTTCGAAGATGTCGAGCCCCTGCTCGAAGAGCGCCCTTTCGATCGTGAGCGGCGGCTGGAAGCGCGCGAACCAGGAGATGTTGTCGTGGATGTAGTAGAGACCGCGGCGCACCGCGAGCCCGGCGATGCGCGCCGTCGATTCGAAGTCGCGCTCGCGCGTCTTGCGGTCTTTCACGAACTCGACCGCCAGCCACAGCCCCATGCCGCGCACCTCGCCGATGATCGAGTACTTCTCCTGCATGCCGCGCAGCCGCTCGAGCGCGTGCCGGCCGAGCTCGCGCGCGTGCTCGAGCACGCGGTCGCGCTTGATGATCTCGAGCGTCGTCACCGCGGCGGCGCAGGCGGCCGGGTGACCGGCGTACGTCCCCGCCACGAACGCGTCGGCCGGATCGACCACGCCCGAGCGTCCGGTGACCGCGGCGATCGGCATGACGCCGCCCGACAGCCCCTTGCCGACCACCAGCAGGTCCGGCGTGACGCCCCACTCGTCGATGGCCCACATGTGGCCGCAGCGTCCGAAGCCGCTCTGCACTTCGTCGGCGCACAGAACCCAGCCATGCTTGTCGCACAGGGCGCGCAGGCCGGGGAAGAAATCGGCCGGCGGGATCCAGACGCCCGCCTCGCCGACCACAGGCTCGACCAGGACGCCGGCGATCTGCCGCGGCGGGATGTCGTAGAACAGGATCATCTCCTCGATGAAGTCGAGGGTCGCGCGACCCGGCCCGCCGGGGCCCTGCGCCAGCGGCGTTCGGTACGAGTACGGGTACGGCGCGAAGACCATGCCGTTGACCAGCGGGTTGATGTCGTCGCGGATCTCCGAGTTGAGCGGCCCGGCCCGCAGCGCCCCGTACGACAGGCCGTGGTACTGCCCGTAGAACGACAGCACGAACGGCCGGCCGGTGGCGCGCCGCATGATCCGCAGCGCCGCCTCGACCGCCTCGGTGCCGGTGGTCAGGAAGACCACCCGGTCGTGCCCCTTCGGACAGACCGCCAGGAGCTTCTCCGCCGCGTCGATCCGCTGCACGCTGTTCGCCACCGAGGTCCAGCAGGTGACGCCGAACTGCTTGAGCGTGGCGCTCACCGCCTCGACCACCTCGGGGTGGCAGTTGCCGACGTTGTTGGTCCCCCACCCGGCGCCGAAGTCGATGTAGTGGTTGCCGTCGACGTCCTCGACCAGCGAGCCCTTCGCGCTCTTCGCGATGAAGACGCGGTCCTCGGGCGAGCCGTAGGCGCCGTGCGCCAGCAGGGTCCCCTCGCGCGCCATCAGCCGGCGGCTCTCGGGACCGGGGGGTGGTGTTTTGATCAGTGAAACGCCTGGATTGGAGGGCATGGGGGGCATTCTAGCCCCCTCCGTCCCGCCCCGGGCAGATCAGTTGTGGCGAGGCTCGTGCGGGCCGGTCATCCTGCCGGCCAGAACTGCGACAGGACCCGGGACACGATCCCCTGTGGTCGAGGGGTCGGGGACGCACGAACCACCTCGGTCAATTCCGCGCCCTCCCGCTCGCACCGGGATCGAACCATCGACTCCAGTCGTGCGGCGACGTCCTGGCTGGAGTAGACGGCCATGGTGTACGAGTCATGGTAGGGACGCGGCCCGCCGACTCTCGCCCACAGAACGGACTCCACGAGCCCCACCGTGAGACCGTCACGCTTCAGCAGGATCGTCGGGACCGGCTCGCGCTCGAGCTCCGGGAGCTCCTCGAGTCGTCGCTTGACGTCGAGAGCGCCGGCGGCCTCCGCCGTCTCCCGTGAGCTCAGCCGGAGGCTCATCCGGTTCGATCCCAGGACCTGACCGATCACGTCCAGCATGGCGGCGTACAGGTCGACGTCAAAATGGAGATCCACCTTGTCCGAGCGGAAGGTATCCAGAGCCAGCGCGACGCGCTGGAAAAATCCGAGTGCGCGGGCCTCCCGCGGCAGCGCGTCGACCCGCGGGATATAGCCGACAACCATGGTGAGAGCACGTTGACTCATGCCTCTCGCTTTCTCCATCGAACGATCACGCGAGCCAGCCGGCGACCATACAACCCGATCACGAACGGGCCGACGAAGACGAGCGTCATGGGCATGAGGTTCCAGGCGACTCCCGCGCACAGCGTCTCGAGGATGCGGTCCTTGTTGTAGCCCAGGTAAGGCCATGTGTCGTGGAGGATGACGGCCGCGACCCCGGCCATGGCGAGCAGGATCCGCCACCTGGCGCGCCACCGTTCGCACACAATTCCGGCGAGGAACCCCGTTCCGACATAGACGTACAGGGAGATCATCGATTCTCTCAGCATATCGGCCGTTCTTATCGCGGCTGCGGCGCGGGCTGTTCCGGCGCGCCCGGCGGCGCGTCCGGCGGCGCGCCCGACTGCCCGGCGGCACCCGACTGGAACAGGGCGATCTCGGCCGGGCGGCCGACGACGATCAGGACGTCGCCGACTTGAAGCGACATGTCGGGATCGGGCACGAGTCGTCGCTCGACCCGGGCGCCGGGTGGGGTGCGCTTCATCTCCAGGACGTTGATGCCGTGCCGGCGGCGCGCGTCGAGCTGGCGCAGCGTCATGCCGGCGAACGGCGCGGTCAGGACGACCTGGGCGACGACGTACTCGCGCGGCAGCTCGACGTAGGTGGTCTCGGCGCGGCTCTCGCCGGTGCGGTCGAAGCGGGCCAGGCGGGCCTCCTTGTGCAGGACTTCCTGGCTGTATAAGAAGATGATGTCGCCGGCCGACAGCTCGCCCTGGTAGCGCCCCTGGTCGTCGACCACCGGCAGCCGGTCGCGGCTGACCTGCGACCAGCGGCCGATCGCTTCGCTGAGCCGCTCGTCGGGCCGCAGACGCGGCAGGTCGCGGTACGCCACCTCGCCCGCCTTCATCTCGCCGACCCCCTCGGGCCGGGCGAGGATCTCCGACATCTCGCCCAGGGTGATGGCGCCGCGCAGCACGCCGCCGGGGCCGGTGACGAAGATCTCCTTGCGGCCGTCGTCCATCATGCGGCTTAAGACCGTCTGCAGCGGCTCGCTCTCGTCGACCGCCGGCGCGCCGCGGCGCATCACGTCGCGCACCAGGATGGTGTCCATCACCAGCTCCTCGATACGTCCGCCCAGCCGCACGCCGCGCTCCTCGAGCCGCTCGGTGTAGAGCGACCGGCCGCCGAGCAGGCGGACGACGACGATCGACACGCCGCACGCGAACATCAGCGGCAGCAGGATCTGGTAGTCGGCCGTCATCTCGAAAATCATCAGGATGGCGGTGAGCGGCGCCTGCGTGGTGGCGGCGAGCATGGCGCCCATGCCGACCAGCGCGTAGGCGCTCGGGCTGGCGGTGGTGGTGAACGACAACGAGTGGGCCCAGGTGCCGTACGCGGCCCCGAGCATCGATCCGATGAACAGCGTCGGCGTGAACAGGCCGCCCGACGCTCCCGAGCCCGCGGTCGCCGCGGTGGCGACGATCTTCAGCCACGGAAGCAGGAGAACGAGCGTCAGCGGCAGCGAGGCGCGCAACAGGAGATCGACCGTGTCGTACCCGTTGCCGAACACGTGCGGGTACCGGATGCCGATGGCGCCGACCAGCCCCAGGCCGAGGATCGGCTTGGTCCACTTCGGGATCGGGATGCGCGCGAACCCGGCGGCGGCGCCGCGCAGGACCGACATGAACAGGAGGCCCGCCAGCCCGATCAGAAGCCCCATCACCAGGTAGTGCAACAACTCCCACGCCGAGACCAGGCTCGGGAGCTGCGGCGGCTGGTAGGCCGGGAAGGAGCTGATCAGGTGCCGCGAGATCACCGTCGCGATGGCGCTGGCGACGACGATCGGACCGAACGACTCGAGGGCGAAGTTGCCGAGGATGACCTCGAGGGCGAACAGCGCGCCGCCGATCGGCGCGTTGTAGGCCGCCGCGATCCCGGACGCGGCGCCGCAGGCCAGGAGGATCTTCAGCCGCTGGCCGGTGAGACCGAACCGCCTCCCGATCGCCGAGCCCAGAGCGCCGCCGACCTGCACCAGGGGCGCCTCGCGGCCCAGCGAGCCGCCGGCGCCGACCGTGACCAGGGTCGACACCGTGCCGAGGACCGTGTCGCGCAGCCGGAGCACGCCGGCGCGCCGCGCCACCGCCTCGATCAGCGTCGAGGTGCCGCTGCGGGGGAGCGCGCGCCGCGACGCCAGGATCAGGATGCCGACGATCAGGCCGCCGAGCGCCGGCGCGAACAGCCGGTGGCGCCACGGCTGCGCCAGCGCCGCCTCCAGCAGGTGATGCCCGTTTCCCCAGAACAGCTTCTGGATGAACGCCAGGGTGCGGACCAGCGCCACCGCCGCGAACCCCGTCGCGGCGCCAGTCAGCGGCACCAGGATCAGGAAGCGGCGGTCACCCGGCCGGGTGCCGGTCAGTTGCGGGAGCTTGAATCGGGTGAGGGGCACAATGCCACCAGCGGCGACGACACCGAGAGCGAATCGTAGGAGCCGGAAGCGAAAAGATCAAGCGCGCCGCGGCTCAGGCCGCGTCGGCGCAGGCCTTGTCGGCGGCGGCGAGGATGCGCCGCATTTCCTTGTCGACCTCGGGCGCGAGCGGATCGGGATCGGGCATCGCCAGGAGGCGATCGACCTCGGCGCGGGCGCGCTCGATTTCGCCGAGCGCGCTCGTGAAGTACTTGTCGTAGGTGCCGCGATAGCCGAAGCGGGGGAAGAAGACCTCGCCCGTCTTGAGCCCTTCGAGCGTCTCCTTGAAGCCGAGGAAGTGCTGGCCCGGCCCGGCCTTCTCGATCAGATGCGACATCAGCGATCGATCGGTGACCTCGACGCCGTTGCGGATGCAGCGCACCATGCGGGCGATCTCGGCGTCGATGATCATCTGAGCCAGCGACAGGACGTTGTTGTCGTCGAGGATGCCGATCCCCTGGAGCATGTCGCAGCCGGACAGCGCCGCGGCGAGCCCGGTCTCCATCGACTCGTAGGCCGCCTGGATGCCGGGCAGCTTGGCGTCGCAGTTGAGGCCGACGCCGAGCGACGGGACCTCGTAGTGCCGCGCCATCTGGCCCAGGACCAGGTTGAAGAGCGCCGTCTCGGGCGCGCCGCACGACGCCATGCCCGACTTCATGTCGAGCACCTCGGGTCCGAGCGGATAGATGAGCGGGCAGCCAGGCGCCGCGGTCTGGTACAGCACCACGCCCGACAGGAACTCGACCAGGCTCATGAGGCAGGTCCCGGCCACCGTGACCGGGGCGGTCGCGCCGGTCAGAGGCATCGGCCAGAGGACGATCGGGATGCCGGCCAGCGCCAGGTCGACGCAAAGGTCCGCCATCTTCTCCTCGTGCTGCAGGGGCGACACGGTGCACGCCACCACCGAGAACGGCGGGCGCGCCTTGAGCGCCGCGCGATCGCCGCACAGGACTTCGAGCATCTCGAGCGCGAACGGCACGTGCTCCGGCAGCTGCACCTCGTGCTGGATGTGCTTCGTGGTCATCGCGAAGGCGTGGTACATCTCGTGAATCGCGCGGCTCGGTCCCGGAACGTCCGACGGCACCACCGTCGGCCAGACAAAATCGATGACGTCGAGATAGTGGGCGAGCTTCGTCGAATCGCGCAGGTCCTGCACGGTGCCGGGGCGGCGCAGTCCGGTGTGATGGTCCTGCGTGAAGGTCGCCTGCCCGTTGGTCGCGATGTAGAAGCGCGAGCGGTCGGTCTTGAAGTCGTACTTCGGGTCGCGCGCGCCGAGCGTGATGACGCTCGGTGTCGACTTGATGCACGCCTCGACGAGGTCGGGCTTGAGCCAGGCGATCCCTTCGGCGCGGTCGACCTTCTGCCCGGCGGCCTCCAGGATGTCGAGACAGCGCTTGCTCTCGTACCGGATCCCGACGCGCTCCAGGATCTCGAGCGCCCGGGTGTGCATGCGCCGAAGCTCCTCGTCACTCAGGATGGTGACCACGGGGACCATGGCGTCCTCCTCCGGCGGCCGCGTCCGGCGTGCTCCGGCCGCGTCGCGCGATGCTGCGGTGACAAGGCTGATTATGGCCCCGAATGCCCCCGGACGGACGCCGGATTCCACCCGGCGCACCCCCGTAATGCCGTTACGGCTTTGGATTTGCGGCCCACGGGCCTCCCGGAAGCCGTAACAGCATCGCGGCGGCCGGCCTCCGCGCGGCCGCAAGCGACCGTGTGCTAGATTGGCGCCATAGCATCAGAGACGCATTCCTTCAGCATGGGGGACGACATGGCGGCGGCAAAGTACGACGCGATCATCGTGGGCGGCGGGCACAACGGACTCATCGCGGCCGGGTACCTGGCGCGCGAACGGCAACGGGTCCTGGTGCTCGAACGACGGCACATCGTCGGCGGCGCCTGCGTCACCGAGGAGATCATCCCCGGTCATCGCGTCACCCGCACCTCGTACGTCTGCTCGCTCCTGATGCCGGAGATCATCCGCGACTTCCGGATGAAGGACTACGGCTTCCAGGTCCTGGTGCCGGAGCCGCACAGCCTCTACCCGCAGCCCGACGGCCGGTACATGCTCTGGTACGCCGACCTCGCGAAGCGCGCCCCCGAGGTCGCCAAGTTCTCCGCCAAGGACGTCAAAAACCTCGAAGCCTTCGAGACCGAGCTCGCCGAGCTGCAGCCGTTCATCGACGAGATCCTGCGCACCACCCCGCCGCAGTTCCCACCGCGCGGCCTGCGCGAGATGTTCGACTTCGCGCGTCTCGGCCGGAAGATGCTCAAGCTCGGCGAGAAGCGGCTGCGGCACTTCCTCGAGCTGATGACCTCGTCCTGCGCCGACTACCTCGGCCGGCGGTTCGAGTCGGACGCGGTCAAGGCCGCGCTCGCCATCAACGGGATGATCGGCACCTGCGTCGGGCCGTACTCGCCCGGCTCGGCGGCCGTCATGCTGCACCACTCGATCGGATCGTCGATCGAGGGCCAGCCGGGCGCCTGGGGATACGTGAAGGGCGGCATGAGCGGCATCGCCGAGGCGCTGCGCAAGGCGGCCCAGGATTTCGGCGTCGAGGTCCGCACCGAAGCCGAGGTGTCGCGCTTCCTGGTCGAGGGGGGCGTCTGCCGCGGCGTCGTGCTGGCCAACGGCGACGAGATCCGCGCCCGCGTCGTCGCCAGCAGCCTCGACCCGAAGCGCACTTTCCTCCGGCTCCTCGAGCCGAAGACCCTCGACCCCCAGTTCGTCGCGGACATCACGAACTTCAAGATCCAGGGTTCGTCGATCAAGATGAACCTGGCGCTGTCGGAGCTGCCGAACTGGAAGTGCATCCCGGGCCAGGACCCGAAGGCGCCGCATCAGGCGGCGATGTTCGAGATCGCCCCCAGCGTCGAGTATCTCGAGCGCGCGTTCGACGACATGAAGTACGGCATGCCGTCGCGACGCCCGCTCATCGACGGCAACATCGCGTCGGTGCTCGACGACTCGCTCTGCCCCAAGGGACACCACGTGATGTCGCTGTTCGTGCAGTGGGGCCCTTACCATCTCAAGCAGGGGACCTGGCCGGAGATCCGCGAGCAGGTGGGTGACAACATCGTCGACACGCTCGAGGAGTACATCCCGAACATCAAGAAGATCATCATCGGCCGCGAGGTCCTGTCGCCCTGGGATCTGGAGAAGATCTTCGGCCTGACCGAAGGGAACATCTTCCACGGCGAGATGACCCCCGAGCAGCTCTTCTTCCTGCGCCCGGCGCCGCGCTACGCCAACTACCGCACCCCCGTGCGCGGCCTCTACCTGTGCGGCTCCGGAGCGCACCCTGGCGGGGGCGTGATGGGGGCGCCGGGCCGTAATGCCGCCCGCGAGATTCTCAAGGACGGGCATCGCTAGGAACACCGCGCCCCGAGGACGCACGTCGGGTCTCGCGCCCAGGGCCCGCACCGTCAAACGCCTGACGCTGGCGGGTCGCGGCTGCTCCATCTTTGATCTCGGCCCCGCGCCGACTCATATTGATCACCCCGAGGGCCCCCTTCGCGGGGGCTCACGTCTCGGGGGAGGCGTCCGCGTGAGGCTCGGCGAGTTCTTCGTCAAGAAGGGGCTGATCAATCCCAAGCAGCTCGAAGAGGCGCTCCGCGGCCAGCTGATCTTCGGCGGGCACCTGGGGACCTGCCTCATCGAGATGGGATACATCGACGAGCACACGCTCGGCAGGACGCTCGCCGAGCTGTTCGGCGTCGACTACGCGCCGCCCCACTTCCTCAACGACATCCCCAAGTCGGTCATCGATCTGCTGCCGCGGAGGCTGGCGGAGAAGCTCCATGCCGTGCCGTTCGAGCGCAAGGAGAAGAGCCTGCACGTCGCGATGATCGATCCGAAGAACCTGCCGGCCCTGGACGAGCTGGCGTTCGCGACGGGGCACCGGATCAACCCCTGGGTGTCGCCCGAGGCGCGCATCTTCCAGGTGCTGGAGCGCTATTACGAGGTGCCGCGCCGGCAGCGCTACATCACCGTCTGCCAGGACATGGACCGGCCCGGAGCGGAAAAATCCGGCCGCGTCGCGACCATGCCGGCGCGTGACGCCTTCGGCAGCGCCTACGCGCCGCCGCCACACCTCACGGATCTCACCCTGGCGATCGAGCCCGCGCCGGGCGAGGAGGCCGAGCAGGGGTACGGGATTCCGAGCGCCACCCCGATGGCCGCGGCGCCGAACGCGCCCTCCGCCGCGCCACCGGTCGCGCCACCGGCCGCGTCGCCGGCAGCACCGCTGGCCGCGTCGCCCGCCGCGACGTCCGCCACGACGTCAGCGGTGCCGTCTGCCGTGCCCTTCGCCGCCGCACCGGCCGCGGCGCCGGCGATGCCCTCCGCCATGTCCCCGGTCGCGCCGCCCGCCACCGGCCCGGCCGCGCCGCCTGCCGCGGAGCCGTCCATCGCGTCGCGCCGGCGGGCCTCGGCCGCGCATCCGCCGGTCTCGGCGGCACCGCCCCCCGCGCCGGTCGCGAGCGCCTCGCTTCCCTATGCGCGCGCCATGACCACGTCCGGGCGCCTGTCGCCCGCGTTCGCGGCGCCGGTCGACAGGACCCATCACGACGTTCTCACCGACCTGTTCTGCGCCGCCGAGAACGCGTCGGACCTGGCCGAGATCGCTCTCAACCACGCCACGCGCACCTTGTCGCGCAGCGCGCTCTTCCTCGTGAAGGGCACCATGGCGACGCTCTGGCGATGGAAGGTGAACGGGCCGGCCGCGGCGCCGATCACCCCGGTCAACCTGTCGGTGACCAGCGATCCGCCGTTCGACCTGCTGCTCGGGCGCGAGCACTTCCAGGGGACGCTGCCGCCCAACCCGAAGCTGACCGCGCTGTACGGTCCGCTCGGCGTCGACGCGCCGTCCGAGATCGTGCTGATCCCGGGTTACCTCGAGGATCGTCTCGTCGTCCTGCTCTACGGCGACGGGGCGGGCGGGCCGGTGCGGGCCGACGTCTCCGACCTCGACCTCCTGGTCCGCAAGGTCGCCTGCGCGCTGCAGCTCGTCCTGATCAAAAAGAAGCTCCGCTCGCTCGAGCGCCGCGCCCTCGGCGAATCCCCCGAAAAGGTCGCCTGAGGCCGCGATTCCGCGGCGCGCCTTTCAACCCCGGCCGATGTCGCGCAGGATCTGATGCCCGGCGTTCCATCCCGCGGCGCCCCAGACGCCGCCGCCCGGATGCGTGCCGGACCCGCATAGATAGAGGTTGCGCACCGGAGTGCGGTAGTCGGCCCATCCGGCCGCCGGGCGGAACGAGAAGAGCTGATCGGGCGTCATCGCGCCGTGATAGATGTTGCCCCCCGGCAGGCCGAAGACGGTCTCGAGATCCTCCGGCGTGTAGGCGTGCCGGTGCACGACGGCGGCCGGGAGGTTCGGGGCGTAGCGCGCGATCTCGGCGATCGTCCGGTCGATGACCGTCTCCTTGAGGTCCTGCCAGCGTCCCTCCTTGAGGTGACGCGGGCCGTACTGCACGAAGCAGGTCATGATGTGCCGGCCCTCGGGCGCGCACGACGGGTCGGCCACCGAGTGGATGCAGGCCTCGACCGTCGGACGCTGCGAGAACCGGCCGCGCTTGCAGTCGTCCCACGCCGCCTCGATGAAATCGACCGTCGGGCAGAAGTTGAGCAGGCCGCGGTGCTGCGGCCCCGGCGCCTTCCCCGGCATGGCCGTGAAGTCGGGCAGCTCGGACAGCGCCAGGTGGACCTTGAGCGACGCGCCGAGATCCTGAAACGAGCGCATGTGCCGCACCAGCTCGGGTGGCAGCGCGCCCTCGGGCAAAAGGTCGCTGAACGTGGTGCGCGGCGCCGCGCCGCTGACGACGATCGAGCCGCGCACCACCTCGCCGCTCGAAAGCCGGACTCCCACGGCGCCGCCGCCGTCCGCCAGCTCGATGGCGGCCACGCGCGCGCCGGTGCGGATGGTGACGCCCCGCTCGCGCGCCGCCGCGGCCAGGGCGCGCGTGATCCCGCCCATGCCGCCGACGACGACGCCCCAGACGCCCGCCGCGCCGTCAACCCCGCCGAGGACGTCGTGCAGCAACAGGAAGGCGGTGCCCGGCTGGTGCACGCCTCCGTAGGCGCCGATCACCGCCTGCGAGCAGAGAAAGGCCTTCAGCTCCTCCGATTCGAACCAGGCCTCGACCACTTCGGCGACCCCGCGCGTCGCCAGCGACACCAGGAGGTTGAGGTCGAGCGGCGCCAGCTTGCGCGCAGCCAGGCCGAGCTGGAGCAGCCCCCAGAAGTCCCCCGGCGTGCGCGCGTCGATCGGCGGCGGCGGCTTGAGGATCTGCGGCTTGAGGAAGGCGCCGATCCGCACCATCGCCTCGTGGAAGCGCGGGTAGGCGACGGCGTCGTTCCTGGAGAACTTGGCGATCTCCTTCTCGTCGCGCTCGTCGCCCCACAACGTCATCGTCCGCCCGTCGGGAAACGGCACGAAGAAGGCGGGCTCCTGCTTGACGACGCGGTAGCCGTGGCGCGGCAGGTCGAAGCGCGTCACGACCTGGGGGAGGAGCAGCGTGCTGACGTACGAGGCGGAGGAGACCTGGTAGCCGGGGAACAGCTCCTCGCTCACGCAGGCGCCGCCCACCACCTCGCGCGCCTCGAGCATGGTGACCCGATGACCGGCCTCGGCGACGAGGTTGGCGGTCACCAGGCCGTTGTGCCCCGTCCCGATCATCACCACGTCACGAGCGCTCACGATCGTCCCCCCCTGCCGGCCGCGCGCTCCGCGTCGCGCTCGTGCCCGCTTCGATCTCCCGGATGCGCGCCCGGCACCCGGCCGGGTCGTGGCGGATCAGCCAGTCGCGCCGGCCTCACCCGACCGCCATGAACCAGAGCCGGTCGGCCGCGGCGTCCTCGCGGATCTCCGTCTCCTCGAACGACAGGAGATGGAGCCCGTGATCGGCGCACCAGCGCGCGGCGCGCTCGAGCGCGGCGCGCAGGACGGCGCGATCCGCGACGATCCCCGCCAGCGCCCGCTCGCCCTTCGCCACGTCCCATCCCAGCCGCAGCCGCGCGCCGTCCGAGAACTCCTCGAGGATCAGCCGCGGCCAGGCCTCGCCCGCGGCGAGCACGGCCCCGAGCTCGTCCACTTCGCGCGGCGAGAGGTATTCGATCATCGGCGGCTCACATGGCGATTCTAGCCTCGATCGAAAGCCGCCAGGCCCGTTCACGCGCCGCGAAACCCCGATTCAGGCCGTTACAGCATCGCGTTTCATCGATCCCATGCTGATATGCCATCACAACATACGTTCGATGGCGATGCACTATTGACCGGGAGGCCGCGCCCATGCTGTGATCGCGCAGGATCGGCATTCCAACAGGAGGTGTCATTCATGGCTTCGCGCCCCACGGTCGGCATGCTCAGCCCCGACGACGTCCGTCTCGTGCACGAAGCCTCCCTCGAGATCCTCGAGCGCACCGGGGTGCTGTACGAGAACAAGACCGCCCTCGACGTCCTCGAGGCGCACGGCCAGAAGGTCGACCGCGACAAGGGCGTCGCCTACATCAAGCCCGACCTGGTGGAGAAATGCATCAAGTCGGCGCCGCGGAAATTCGTGCTCGCCTCGCGCGACGGCAAGAAGGACGCCGTCATCGACGGCCAGCAGATGCATCACATGACCGACGGCCAGGCCTCGTTCACGCTCGACGAGACGACCGGCGAGCGGCGCTCCTCGACGCTGCACGACCTCTGCCTGTCGACGCTTCTGGCCGACGCGCTCGATCCGGTCCACGTCATGTGGTCGACCGTCTTCCCGACCGACGCCTCGACCGATCGGCGCGCGCTGTTCGAGTGCGCCGCGTCGTTCATGTGGTCGACGAAGCATTTCCAGATGGTGGGCGGCGTGCAGGATCCGGACGACGTGCAGTACATCCTGGAGATGATCGACATCGTCTACGGCGACCGCCGCGCCCAGCGCGACCGCCCGATCTTCTCGATGGTCACCTGCCCGGTCTCCCCCTTCAAGCACGACGACGCCATGACCGAGGCGTGCATCATGCTGGCGAAGGAGTGGGTGCCGATCGTCTTCTGGCCGATGCCGCTCCAGGGCGCGACCGCGCCGATCACCATGGCCGGCACGCTCCTGGTGACCAACGCGGAATTCCTGAGCGGTCTGGTCCTCTACCAGTGCGTGCAACCCGGCCTGCCGATGATCTACCCCGCCGGTCCCGAGACCCTCGACATGAAAACCGGTCTCGCCTCGACCGCGTCGCCCGAAGGGATCCTGTTGAACCTGCCGTTCGCGCAGATGACCGAGTTCTACGGCGTGCCGTACATGGCCGGCGGCATCTGCTCCGACGCCAAGGTCCCCGGCATACAGGCCGGCTACGAGAACATGGCGACCGGCATGACCGCCGCGCTGTCGGGATGCGACCTTCTCGTCGGCATCGGCATCCTCGAGGACGGCAACACCCTGTCGTTCCCCCAGATGGTGATCGACGAGGAGATCTGCAACATCCTGTCGTTCGTCCGCAATGGCATGGAGGTGACGCGCGAGACCCTCATGGTCGACTCGATCCACAAGGTCGGCCACTCGCCCAACCACCATCTCGGCCAGCCGTTCACGCGCGAGTTCCTCAAGTCGGGCCAGGGCTACTGGCCGCGCATCTCGTTCCGCGGCACGCACGGCGACTGGAAGCGGCGCGGCAAGGACGAAGTGCAGCTCGCGCGCGACCGCATGAAGCTCCTGCTCGACAAGCACGAGACCCAGATGCTCCCCGACGTCGCCCAGAAGGAGCTGCGGCGGATCCTCGCCGCCCGCACCGACTACGCTCCGAACGACCCGCGCATCGAAGGTGTGTTCCGGCATCCCTGGCGGGGCTGAGACCGGCGCGAAGCTCACGCGCCCTCGCGCGTCACTTACGATTCCGAGATCGTCCTCCTGCGCCTGACCGGGTCCGACTTCGGCGGCGGTGATAAAATTTCGCGTGCCTCGCTAGAAGGAGGTGGCCATGCGATGGAGACCCGGTGTTGGTGCTCTCGTTGGTCTGTTCGCTGCAAGCCTCGTTGCCTGTGCTCCTGCGACAACTCAACCCGCAGCTGATGTCCACGATCCCGGTGTGCGAGGTGGCCCTCCGGGCGCCGGAGGTCCGCTGCCCGGCCTCACCGCGGAGGAGACCGCCTTCTTCAATGAGGGGCGGGACAGATTCCTGGAGATCGAGTCCGTGCGAGGGAGCGAAGACATCGGGCTCGGGCCTCGGTTCAACTCCAATCAATGCGCCTCGTGTCACTCCCAGCCGGACATCGGTGGAACGAGCCCCGCCGCGAATCCGTTGATCGCGGTCGCGACGCTCGAGGGGGCGAGAAACACGGTGCCGTGGTTCATCACGAAGGATGGGCCCGTCCGCGAGGTGCGCTTCAAGCGGAATCGCGAGGGAGGCCCCGACGGGGGCGTGCACGCCCTTTTCGTCATCAGCGGCCGCAGCGACGCTCCGGGCTGCGGCATCGCCCAGCCCGATTTCCTGCCGGCCGGCGACCCTCGCACCGGTCGCGGTGGCAACCCGAACATCACCTTCCGCATCCCGACGCCCGTGTTCGGCGCCGGACTCATCGAGGCGATCCCCGACTCAACGATCGTCGGGAGCATGACGGCCAACGCCGCAAGGAACATGCAGCTGGGCGTCCACGGTCATCCGAACGCGCACATCAGCGGGACCGCGAACCACAGCGCCAACGACGGAACGATCACCCGTCTGGGGTGGAAGGCTCAGAACAAGTCGCTCCTGATCTTCGCGGCCGAGGCCTACAACGTGGAGATGGGAGTCACGAACCAGGTCTTCCCGCAAGAGCGCGACGAGACCCCCGGCTGTCTCTTCAATGCGACGCCCGAGGACACGCTCAGTTTCGGCGCCAGTCCGGACACGGCCGTCCTTTCGGACACCGAAGCGTTCGCCAACTTCATGCGCATGCTGGCGCCACCCGTGCCCGCGTCGGACACGCCCTCCATCGCGACCGGTCGGACGCTGTTCACGACCGCGGGGTGCGCCGCCTGCCACACGCCGTCGCTCACCACCGGCCAGCGGATCGCGAGCGGCTCATCAGCCGTCCCGAGCGTCGCCCTCAGCGGCCGGACCGCGAACCTCTATTCCGACCTCCTCGTCCACAACATGGGCGGCGATCTCCAGGACGGCATCACCCAGGGCGCCGCGGGCCCCGATGAATTCCGAACCGCTCCGCTCTGGGGCGTCGGGCAGCGAGTGTTCTTTCTCCATGACGGGAGAACGACGAATCTCGTCGATGCGATCGAAGCCCACAGAAGCCATGGAAGCGAGGCGAACCAGGTCATCGAGAATTTCAACAAGCTCAGCGCCCGCGAACAGCAGGCCATCATCGACTTCCTGCGCGCACTCTAGGTCACTCGCTTCGCCGGGAGCATGCGCGTGGCGCCCGGCGGAACGCCGGGGATGGTGCGGCTCTACTGGCCTGCGGTGCCGGTCGCCGTGGCCGAGGGTGCCGTCATCCTGTGATGGTGGGTGCCCGTAGCCCGGGCCCGGGCGAAATTTCAGGCCGCCACCTGAGGGACCTGGATCGCCTGTTCGAGGCGGATCGCGAATGGTGTGTCGGCGGGAACGATCGCCTGGGTTCCCTCTTTGCTCATCACCACCGCCGTGCCGACTCCGCCGCCGACGACGGCGCCGATCATCGTGCCCTTGGTGTCCTTCCCCAGGATTTGCCCGAGCAAGGCGCCGCCCGCCGCCGACCCGCCGATGATCGCCGCGTCGCGTCCCTTCTTTGAGGCGCTGACCTCCTGGAGACTGCCGACGACGTTGGTGTGATACCCGCTCGGCAGGCTGAGGGCCCCGAACGACAACGTGAGCGTCCCTTTGCCCGCACCCTTCCTGGCCGCCGTCGCTTCGGTCACCCTGCCTTCGAGCCGACTTCCTCCGGGGATCACTTCGCGGCCATCGATCACGATCGGCTCGACGACCGTGGCCGAGAAGGTATCGCCGGCGTTGCTGGTCGCGGAGCTCAACGTCTGGTCGAGCGCCAGGCTCAGCATGGTGCCGGCCGGCACGCCGACCATTCGAACCTGGGGCTTGGCCGCCTGCCGGACAGGTGTCGTGCCAGTCTGGTTCGAGCCGTCCTGCGCCCGGTCGGCGCCGCCACAGGCGCCCAGAGCCATCACGGACATCAGTCCGACCATCAACTGAAGACCCTTCATTGAACACCTCCCTTGGATGTTGAATATTCCGATCACGCGCCGCACCCGGGCGCGTCGATCTGACGGGCCGGCCTTGTGCAAAGGCAGGGTCCTGGCGACCCCCGAACGGGGAACGCCTCCACGTTTCGCTCCACACCTTCGCACGGGGCGCGGACGGCGTCTGTCCGGCGGCGACTGAACCCGGGGGTGACGATCCCTGAAAGGCATGCAGGGGCGGCGGTGGACTCAGCCCCCGCGGCTGGCGCGCTTGTCACGGCACGCGGCCCTGGTGTAAAGGCTGGCCTCGTGCGCGAGTCCCGATTCACCCGTCCTGCCCGGATCGTCCTGCTGGTCGCCGTCGCCGCGCTCGCGGTCCAGGCGCTGGCGCTCGACTACGTCGTCGACGACGCCTACATCTCGATGCGGTACGCGCGCAACCTCGTCGAGGGGCACGGCCTGGTCTACAACGCCGGCGGCGAGCGCGTGGAGGGCTACACAAATCTCCTCTGGACCCTTCTCCTGGCGGCGGCGATCGCCTGCCGCCTCGATCCCGTCCTGGTCGCCCGGCTTGTGGGAATCGCGGCGGGCGTGGGGGTCCTGATCCTCGCCGACCGGCTGGCGCGCCGCGACGGGCTCGGTTCGTGGTCGGTCCTCGCGCCCGTGTTCCTCGCGGTGAATCCGGCTCTCGTGACCTGGTCGTCGGGTGGCCTGGAGACCACGGCGTTCACCTTGTTCGTGGTTTCGGGTGCGATCCTCCTGTGCAGGGAAGGGAGCGGCACCGCCGCCGGTGTGATGCTGGCGCTGGGGTGCCTGACGCGTCCGGAAGGGATCCTGGTGGCGGCATTGGTCGGCGCGGGCGCATGGTTCGCCTCGGGCCGCGCCGCGCTGCGACGCGTTCTAGCGATGGGCCTCGTGGTCGGGGCGACGGTCCTGGCGCACGAGACCTGGCGGCTCGCCTACTACGGCGCCTGGCTGCCCAACACCTTCTACGCGAAGACGGGCGACCTCGGCGCCCAGGTACGGGCCGGGGCGCAGTACCTCGGCACGCCGCTCGCCTTCTTCGCCGGCGGACCTCTGTTGCTGGCGTTGATCGCCCACGGGCTGGCGCGCCGGACGCCGATCTCCTCGGTGGCGGCCGTGATGCTCGCGGGGTGGACTCTCTACGTCGGGGTCATCGGGGGCGACGGGCTGCCGATGTTCCGGTTCCTCGTGCCGGCGCTGCCGTTTCTCGCGATCCTGATCGTCTCCGCCCTCGACCGCATCCGGAGAACCACTCCCGGGGGTGCCAACTACCTGGCCGGCGTGGGCCTGCTGATGACGATTCTCCCCGGGTTTCTCGGCTACCAGAGCGATTACCGCGAGTGGGACGCGCGGATCTTCGTCCCCAAGGTCGTGCGGGTGGGGAAGAGCCTGCGCGAGCTGCTGGGCGCCGACGCGTCGATCGCCCTGATGCCGGTGGGGGCCATCCCCTACTATTCGGGCCTGCGGACGCTCGACATGCTCGCGCTGAACGATCCCATCGTGGCCCGGAAGAAGATGCGCTTCACGACCGCGCTTCCCGGGCACTGGAAATACGACGCCGCCTCGATCCTCGCGCGGCGCCCCGACTACATCCTGCTCGGCAACGTCGACGTCACCGCCGCTCCCCGCACGGCCGCGCCCCTGGCCTTCGCGGTCGAGCAGGACATGGCGCGGCTGCCCCAGTTCCAGCGGGACTATCGGCCGGTCTCGTTCCCGCTGCCGGGCGGCGACTGGCTCAACTGCTACCGGCGTGCCGACCTCGCGCCACCCGCAGGCGCGCGCACACCGGGATGAGCGGGGACGACAGCGCCCAGCCGGCGCAGGTCCCTCACCCCATCGTCGCGGCGCCCGCCGGCTTGAAGAATTGCTTCACATAGAGAAGGTAGCCGACCTCCACGATCGCAAGCGCAATCCACAGCAACGGACCCTTGGACTGAATCATGGGAATGAAGGACCGCACCTGCGGGTCGAGCGGCACCTGCATCCGTTTCATGAGCTCGCCCGCATCGGGGGAACCGAACACCAGGAGGCTGGCCCCGGGGATCAGAACGACGAACACGAGCACCCCCCACCACCCGGCGATGCGGCATCGATAGGTGGCCCACGCGAGCCAGGCATACACGAGACCGTGTCCGACGATGACCCCGAACCCCGTCACTCCGGTCAGGACCCTGCCGAACATCGGGTAGAAGCCATATCTCAGGTAGAGCAGGGTGCCCAGGGTGAGGCCCCACAGCATGAGACTCATCGCGAGGACGGGGAGCGGGCATGCATCGGTCCATCTCGGCTTCGGGTCGAGCCGCTCGAACGTCTCGCGAACGCTCTTCCGCTGATAGAAAACGATGAACGCAAAAGGCAGGATGACATAGAAGAGCCAAAGGAACACTTCGGTGATAGCCGATATCATCGGTCCGGTTGTCTTGGCGATCTCGGTCGGCGGTGGTGTCCCGTACGTGACCTGTCGGGATTGCATGAAGTTGAAAATGAAGATGCCCCACAGTCCGAACAGGAACCACACCCACGACGTCACGAGCATGATGGCCCTGGCCCACCGCCTGCCCTTGATGGTCCCGATGCCGAACACGAGGAACCACGTCGCGCCTGCAAACACGATCATCACGCTCTGGATGATGAGTCCCGGGCTCACGTTCGGCATCTTGTCGGGTGGCAGTCGCGAGAGCAGCGCCAGACCCAGACACATGAACGCGGTAAGCAGGTAACCGAGCAGGCCGAGCAGGATCTCGACGACGCCGACGAAGATCAGGAGTCCGCGATGGCCCTGGCTCCCGGCCGGCGGCTCCGTGCCCTCGGATACCAGCGCGACCGGTTCTGATTCGCTCACGACCTCTCCCCTCGAGAGCGCGGAACCCGCGGATTTGGAGCGTCGTGCCCCGGTGATGAGAGACCCAACCGGACCTCCGCAGGACTATACTCGCGACGCGCCCGCTAGGGATCTCCGGGGTCATCGCCATGGAACAAGAGCCGAAGGACAAGCCCACCCGGCCGGATGACGCCGTCGTCACGGCCCGGCTGCTCGACCTGTTCATTCGCGCCGGTCTGATCGGACTGCTGGCGGCGCTGTGCTACGTGGTCTTCGCTCCCTTCCTGACGCTCGTGGTGTGGGCGCTGGTCCTGGCCGTCGCGCTGTCTCCGGCGCAAGCATGGGTGGCGCGCCACGTCGGCGGCCGAAGCTGGCTCGCGTCGACCCTGGTGGTGCTGGCGGGGATCCTCGTCCTCGTCGTGCCGACCGCGCTGCTCATGGATTCGTTCGGAAGCTCCGTGAAGGACCTCGTGGACGCCGTTCAGAGCAACACGCTCCAGATCCCCGCACCGGCCGAGAGCGTCAAGGATTGGCCCATCGTCGGCGACAAGATCTACGCCGGCTGGTCGAAGGCCCACACCGACCTGCCGAGTCTCGTCCAGAGCCTGCAGCCCAAAATCGGCGAGCTGGCGAGGAAGTCGCTCTCCATCGTCGCGAGCATCGGCATCGGAGTGCTGCAGCTGCTGGCGTCCCTCATCGTGGCCGGCCTGTTGATGGCGCACGGCGAGACCGGCGCCCGCACGAGCCGGGCGATTCTGGCGCGCCTCGTCGGCGGCGAGCGGGCCGAATCGTTCCAGCGACTGTGCACCGCGACGATTCGCGGCGTGGCCCAGGGCGTGGTCGGCATCGCCTTCATCCAGGCGGTCCTCGTCGGGCTGGTGCTGCTCGTGGCCGGCGTGCCCTGGGCCGGCGTTCTGGCGGCGATCACCCTCGTCCTGAGCATCGCCCAGGTGCCGGCGCTCCTCGTCATCATTCCCGTGCTCGTCTACATGTGGACGGGCGATCACTACGGCACCGGCGCGGCCGTGCTCTACACGATCCTTCTCCTGGTGGCGGGTCTCGCCGACAACGTCCTGAAACCGCTCATGCTGGGCCGCGGCATCGACGCCCCGATGCCCGTCGTCCTGCTCGGGGCCCTGGGCGGCATGGCGTCCGGCGGTGTCCTCGGAATGTTCGTCGGCGCGACGGCCCTGGCCCTGGGCTATCAGATCTTCATGAAGTGGGTGGAACCCGAGCCGGGCCGATAGGCTCGGATGATCCGGCGCCCCTTCCTCTGGACGCTCGTCGCCGTGGGCGCCGCGCTGCGCATCTTCCAGTACGCCTCCGACACGTCTCTCTGGTTCGACGAGCTGTCGATGGTGCGGAACCTGGTCCACCGCTCGGAAGCGCGTCTGCTCCTCGAGCCGCTCGGCTACGACCAGGTGGCGCCGGTCGGGTTCATGGTCGCCGAGAAGGCGATCAGCCGGGTGCTCGGGCAGAGCGACCTGGCGTTTCGATTCCTACTCCTTCCGATCGGCCTGGCGGCGCTCGTGCTCTTTCTGCGGCTCGCGGAGCGCCTCCTGGACGGGTACGCGGTCCCGTTCGCGGTGGCGATGTTCGCGATCGGCGCGCCGTTCATCCGCTATGCCGCGGAGATCAAATCCTACGGAATCGACATGGCGGCGATGATCGGGCTCCCCCTGATCGCGCTCGCGTTGCGCGACCCCGATTCCACCGCGGAGCGCTGCGTCCTCGGCGGCCTGGCGGGAGCGATCCTCGTGTGGCTCTCGCAGCCGGCGGTCTTCGTCGTCGCCGGCCTCGGCGCGGCGCTGTCGCTGGCCTGGTGGCGCGATCGCGATCCCCGGACGCGGCGCGCTCTGGTTGTGACCGTTCCGATCTGGGCGGTCGCCTCGGCCGCCGCCACGCTCGTCGCCATCCGCCACGTCACCCCGGCCACCCGCGCCTACATGGACGAGTTCTGGCGGCTGCGGAACGGCTTCTTCCCGCGACCGTTCCGGACGCCGGGCGACGCGCTCTGGCTGTGGGATCGGGTCCTGGAGCTCCTCTCGGATCCGACGGTTCTGCGTTATCGCTGGCCGGCGCTCTTTGGCGGTCTGATCATCCTGGGTCTGGTGGCGCTGTGGCGACGCAATCGCTTCGGAGCGCTCGTGCTCCTGGGCCCGTTCGCGGTCGGCGTTCTGGCCGCCGTGACACAGCAGTTCCCCCTGAAGACGCGGGTGGCGCTGTACCTGCTTCCCATCCTCGTCCTGGCGGCGGCGGAGGGAGCGGAGTGGATCCGGCGACAGGCCTCGCGACTTCATCCCATGGCGGGCGGACTCTGTATGGCCGCACTCTTCGTCGTTCCCGCGTGGGCCTTCGTCGAGAGACCGCCGCCCTACTGGATCGAGGACCACAAGACCGCGCTCGCTTTCCTTCGCGAACACCGCCGGCCTGGCGACGCGGTCTTCGTGTTCCCGTACGAGGTCGAAGCCGTCGAACGCTATGGCTCGGAATACGGCCTGGCATTCGATGACTACCAGATCGGCGACTGCTCGCACGAGGACGGCCGCGTCTTCCTCCGGGACGTCGACCGCTACCGGGGCCGCTCGCGCGTCTGGCTGCTCGATGGAGCCGTTCCGGGCTACGCCGCTCCTCGCAGGAGTCTCGAGAAATACCTCGCGACGATCGGCGTCCGCAGGGAGTCGATCTCCATCCCCTCCGAGAAACCCCTCGAGCCCGTCGGCGCCCAGCTCTTCGACCTGAGCGATCCGACACGTCTCGCGGCGGCGCGGGCGGAGACGTTTCCCCTGGAGCCGCCCGCGCCGATGGTGCCGCCGCCGCGGTGCGGGGAGCGTGTGCAGCCGCTGCAATAGCGGGGCGCTAGGAGCGCTCGAGCGGAAATCGAGACCTGCGGTCCCGCCGCCTTACGGACAGGGGAGCGCGTTCGGGTTCGGGTTGCCCGCCGAATCCGTGCCGGGGATCGACTCGCCGCACGCGCCGAGGCGCGTGACGAGGTAGTAGAACGTCGAGCCTTCCGGCGGATTGTCCAGATCGGTCGTGCTCGTCGACGCGGTGTGCGAATCGAAACAGACGTGGTCGTACGACCACGGAGTCCCGTCCGTCCGCGAGCCGCGGTAGACGCTGTACAACCCCGGCGGATCGGTCCAGCTCAGGACCGTGCCGGTGAGGTCGAAGACGACGCTGTCGTTGATCGCCTGCGTGATCACCGGCGCGCCGCCGGTGCAAGCCCCCGTCGCGCAGGTCGAGCCGGTCGTGCAGACGTTGCCGTCGTCGCAGGCGCTGCCGTCCGGAGCGTGATTCACCGCGCAGGCGCCCGCGCCGTCGCAGGCGTCGGCGGCGTCGCAGGCGCCGCTCGACGGGTCGCCGCAGGCCGTGCCGGCCGGCTGGAATCCGTTGTCGTGACACAGACCGCCGAGACAGGCGTCCTGGTTGGTGCAGGTGGTGCCGGCGTCGCCGCACAGGGTGCCGTCGGCGGCATGATTGGGCCGGCAGGCTCCGGCGCCGTCGCAGGCGTCGGCGGCGTCGCACGCGCCGCTCGAGGGATCGCCGCAGGCGGCGCCGGCCGGCGCCATCGAGTGCAGGCACGGGTCGCCGACGGCGGACGGGACGCAGACGTCGTTCGTGCAGGCGCTGCCGTCGTCGCACGCGTTGGCGTTGTTCGCGTGCGAGCAGCCGGTGCCCGGATCGCAGATGTCGTCCGTGCAGGCATTGTCGTCGTCGCACGAGCCGATCGCCGGGACGGCGGGGTTGCAGTCGCAGGTATCGCCCGCGCCGTCGCCGTCGGTGTCGGCCTGGTCGGTGTTGCAGAGGTTCGGACAGTTGTCGCACGCGTCGCCGACGCCGTCGCCGTCACGATCGCGCTGGTCCGCGTTCGCCCTGGTCGGGCAGTTGTCGGCGTCGTCGCCGATCCCGTCGCCATCGCCGTCGGGTGGCGGCACCTGCGCCGGCAGGACGTTGTGCGCCGCGAGCGGAGCGTGCTCCTCCGTCAGCCGCTTCACCTGGGGTGGATGACCGTCGCAGTCCGGGCCGCAGCGCGGCACCCGGACGCCCGGGAAGAAGGTGCCGGAGGCGGGCAGCGGTCCGACGTCCGGAGTGCCCGGGTCGCAGTCGGCGTCGACCGTCAACCCCGGCGGGACCATGGTGAGCTGCAGCGCCGGGTCGGCGGTGCTCACCCAGTGGCCGTCCAGCGTCGTGAACAGATCCGGCGGCAGTCCCAGGGTGCCGGTGTCGAGCACGCGCTCCGCACCGTCGCCCAGGCGCCGGAAGATGAACCGCGGCTGCACCGGCAGCCGCGAGGTGAAGGTTCCGCCCTCGTTGACGCAGGCGCCGTTGGTGATCGCCATCGTGCCGGCCGGTTGCGCGACGCTACCCGAGAGGCAGGCGTGCACCGACCACTGCTCCGGCGCGCCGCCGGCATAGGTCACGGTGATCGGCTGGCTGCTCACGAGCGAGAGGGCCACGATCTCGATCGGCACGGTCGCGGTGGCGCCGGCGCCGACCAGCGACGCGGGCGCGGTCCGCCGCACGATGGTGTCGGTCGGGCCGAGCGGACCCGATGAGTTGATCGGCGCACCCTGCAGCCGGATGTCGCCGAGGAACGGATCCGATCCCGGATCGAAGAAGTCGGCCGGGATGGGGACCTGGGAGAAGTCGGCGTGGGTCCCGGCGCCTGCGGGCGTCGTGAACAGGTCGATCGTCGGCTGGATGCTGGCGCAGGAGACCGGCGTCCCGGTGCACGCGCCGCCCGAGCAGGTGTCGGGCGTGGTGCAGGCGTTCAGGTCGTTGCACGTCCTGCCGTCCGGCGCGGCCGGGTTCGAGCAGAGGCCGGACAGCGGGTTGCAGACACCGGCGTCGTGGCACTGATCCAGGGCGGTGCAGACGACCGGGGAGCCGACGCACGCTCCGCCCTGGCAGCTGTCGGCCAGGGTGCAGAGACTGCCGTCACTGCACGCCGTGCCGTTCGCGGCCGTCGCGCAGGTGGTGTCGGAGCAGACCGTCACGTCGCTCAAAGTCGGCGTGGCGCCCGCGAGGGTGGTCCCGAGAGTGGCCTTCCACCTGAGATACCGGCCGTTGAAGAACCCGCCCGTCAGGGTCGCCGGGCTCGTGGTGAAGAAGGTCGCGGCGGTGCCGTCGGGACCGATGAAGCTGAACGGACCCGCGGGGTTGTCGCTGGCCGCGGCCTGGAACCGCAGCGTCGTGCTCGCCGGCGTGGTGCCGGTCCAGGAGAGGCTGTTCCAGTGCGCCGGCGCCAGCGGCAGCGGGTTGGAGTCCTTCACGGTCGAGGTGAGGTCCGTGGCGTTGCTGATGAAGCCGGGCTTCACCCAGGCGACGAAGTCGTCGTCCGCCGCAGTATTGGCGGCCGTGCTGCAGGTCCAGCTGCCGCCGCTGTTCGACGAGGTGCAGCGCCGCCCGCCCGGGTAGACGTCGCCGTCGCCGCCCGCACTGGTCGTGCCGGAGGAGACGTAGGCCTGCGACCCGGTGCGGGCCGCGACGAGCCGGAAAACGACGGCGTAGCTCGTGCCGGCGTTCACCGAGATCGGCGAAGCGAAGTTGACCGTCGACCAGGTCCCGGCGCCGCCGTCGTTAAACCCGGCGAGCGTCGCCGACACCAGGTCGGCGCCGGTCGGCCCGTTCGGGGACGCGGCCGCCGTGTTGCGGATCGACACGGTGATGTTCGGGTTGACTCCGCTGCATGCGCTGCAGAACAGATACAGATCGACGCGCGTCAGCTGCCCGCTCACCGTGGGGGTGAAGGTCTGCGCCGCCCAGGAAACGTTGGTGAAGGCGAAGCCCGAAGTGCTGTCCAGGCAGACCTGGTCGGCCTGCGCGCCGGACGATCCGACCGTGAGTCTGGCGGTGCCCGGGCTCGTGACCAGGTCGACGCCGGTATTCGAGGCGGTGGCGGCCTGGAAATCGGCCTGCGTCGTGTCGGTGACGCACGCCGACGTCGCGGCCGGCGTGTTGAGCGCGAAGTTCTGGGTCGTGGTCGCCGCATTGTTCACCGTCACGCCCGCGGCCGACACGCTGTTGTAGCCGCCCGCGGCCGCGGTCACGGTGAAGGACCCTGCCGGCAGGCTCGCGAACTGGTAGAAGCCGCCGCCGTTCGCCGTGGCGGAATAGGTTCCGGCGAACCCGCTCGCCGTGACCGTCGCGCCGGAGGCGGGGAAGCCACCGGCCGTCACGGTCCCCTGCAGGACGCCCGAGCCGGTCAGCAGCGACAGGGCCGGGTAGAGGTTGTTGAATCGCGGGGTTCCGATTCCGGTCACCGCGTCGAATCCGGCGCCCGCGGCGAACGCCCCGTTGTTCCCGGTCGTGATGTCGTGGAAGGAGCTGGCGTAGCTCGTCCCCCCTTCGCTCCTCAGGATGCGCCAGAGGGTCGGCGCCGCCTGGCCGAGGTTCGCTCCCGTCACCTGGTTCGCCACGGCCCAGTACCCCGCCCAGAGCGGGGCGTCGGCCGAGGTGCCCGACACCAGCCAGAGGAACTGTCCCGCGGCGGTCAGGAACGACTTCCCGGTGCTGGGCGTCGTGCAGGTTCCGTAGTGCATGCTGATGTCGGGGACCAGGCGGTTGACGCCGGCCGGGACGCCGGGACCGGTCTGCCACGAGGGACGCGGCTCGGTCACTCCGGCCGTCGATGCGCCGCCGCCGCTGTCGCTGCACGAGGTCTCGCCGCCGGCCGGGTAGCCGGTCATCCAGCCGTCCCCGCCGAACGCTCCGGTCGGATCCTGCGAGGTCCCCCCGACGCCGGTCACGTAGGGCGATGCCGTCGGATAGTTCACGTCCGGGTTGGCGCCGCCGCTTCCGGCGGGGCAGTCGTTGCTGCCGAAGTCGCCGCTCGCGACGAACCAGGCCTGTCCTCCGGCGGCCGCCTGCGCGAAGGCGTTGTCGTCCGCGGTGACGTCGCTCGGCGCCATCAGGGAGAGACAGAGCCCCCACGAGTGCGACACCACCTTGATGGTGCCGGCGTGATCCGCCAGGTACTGGTACAGGACGCCGAACGAGGAGGTGAGCTGGTCCTGGGACAGGTAGACGCCGATGTGGCTGTCGTTCGCGATGCTGGCGGCGGTCGAGACGTCGAGCGCCGTCTCGATCGAGGCGACCCCCGCCTGATCGTAGAGGCAGCCCGGCTCCGCCGGATTCCCCAGGGTGTTGGTGCCAGGGACGCAGGTCGACGAGATCGTGCGCGGGCCGCTCGGGGCCGACGTCAGCAAGTTGTAGCCGGCCGCCGCTCCCCCCTCGCGGGTCAGGATGTTGTTGACCGAGGCCAGGTTGATGTCGAAGGACGTCGCGATCGCCAGCTCGGCGCCCGGAATCCCCCGCTTCCCCGCGTCGAAATACCCCGCCTTCTGCTCGTACGAGACCTGCGTGTCGCGCGCCAGCATGTAGTTCGATCCGCTCAGGAGGTAGTCCGGATCGACCGCCGCCTTGGAAGCGATCTGCGGGAACATCTTCGTCAGGGAGTCGAGCCCGCCGACCCGGACGACCTTCGCGGCCAGGCCCGGAGGCAGGGCCGGGTCCGAGGAGTTCGAGAAGACCTGGCGACCGTGGTACTCGTAGCGATTGATCGTGACCCGGAACGCCCGCTCCGCGAGTCCGACGGTCCCTTCTCCCCGGACCATGGTCGAAGTCGGCTGGGTGATCTGCGTGAACCCCTGATCCCTGAGGTAGTCCTTCGCCGCCTGGATGTCTGCGGGAAGGGGGCCGAAGCGCGCCTGGAACTCTTCGGGCGAGATCCACTTGTGGTACTGCGGCGACGCCGGGTCCTGCTGCGCGGCGAGGAGAGCATCGACCGCGGCGCGATCACGCAGATCGAGCGTCAGGACGACCGAGGTCTTCCGGCCGGAGTCCTCGTGACCCACGAGACGGGCGTCCTTCAGCCCCCTCGGCGTGTTGCGCTCGGGGGGGGCCGCAAGGGAAGCCACTCCCGTACCGAGCACGCAGATCAGGCCGAGAAAAGAGCTCGTGAGGATTCCGAGGCGGCTGGCGCGAGCCTTCATCTGCTTCCTCCCAACCGACGGTCGTGCAGACCTGCCGGCCAACGCGTTAGAACCTCTGGGTTTTCGAGCGGGCGTAACATTACGGTCACTCCAAGGGTCGCGCCATATCATTATTAGTGTCCCTCGGCATTTTCGTTCCCCAAGCCCCGCCGGGCGGGCCGAGGATACGCCCGGCGCGGCTCGAAACGAGGTCGATCATGACTCCATCGCCTCGCATGGCGGTCACGGCGCTCTGGCTCGCGTTGCTCGCGGTCGGTCTCAGTTCGGCGAAAGAGAAGGACCCTCTCTACATCGAGAAAGGGGCGCTCGACGAGATCCACTTGAAGGTCCCGGCCATCCATGGAGGCGTCCCGGTCATCCTGCACCCATTCTCGACGGCGGGGTGCAATTTCGGAACCGGGGGCGACGACGCGAAGAACGAGCAGCGCTCGGACGCCACCCGGACGCTCGCCAAGGTCGCCCCCGATTATCTGCGCGACAGCCTGAAGGCGGCGCTCACCGAATCGCACGTGTTCGGCGAACTGCTCACCGGCGGGGCCGAGACGATCCCCGACAACGCGCTCGTTGTCGAGGGCTCGTTCGTGAGAATCGACCCGGGCAGCCGTGCGAAGCGATACTGGATCAGCTTCGGAGCGGGGATGAGCGGGGTCCAGGTGAAGGGCACGGTCAAGGACGCTTCAGGCAAGGTGCTGGCCGAGTTCACGCATCGGAGGCGCTCGGGGATCGGCGTCGGCGGTGGCGACTACGTGAAGTTCCTCACGGACGATACCAAGGACGTCGGCTCTGACATCGGCCTGTTCCTGGTGACCTGGGCCGGCGGCGGCGACCTGCACGCCCGTCCCGAGACGGAGACCCCGTCGCGCAATCCGTCCGACGACCAGTAGGAGCCTGAGCTTCAGCCCGCCGTCTCCGGTGCGATCTCCACGACGGTGATCTCCGGGCGGGCGAAGAAGCGGACGCGCGGCGCTCCGCCTCCCTCCAATCCGATCCCGCGATTGACGTACATCCAGAGAGCGCCCGCCCGGTACAGGCCGGCCTCGTACGTCTTGCCGTACTTGGACAGGGTGATGATCGCCCCGTACAGCGGCAGGGCCACCTGGCCCCCGTGCGTGTGGCCCGTGCACAGGAGATCGACTCTGCCACGCGCCGGCTCGGGCAGGACGTCCGGATAAGGGTAGTGATAAAGGAAGAGGACCGGGCTGCCCTCCGGAATCTGATCCAGCGCACGCTGCGCGAGACCTTCGTGCCCCACCGCGACGCCGCCGATCCAGACGGAAGTCCCCGCGACATCCACGCTTGCCGCCTCGCCGTCCAGCTCGCGCACGCCCGTCCCGCCGAACAGATCGACGTCGTGCCAGTACCAGGCGTCCCAGTTGCCACGCACGGCAAAAGTGGGAGCCACCTGCGCGAGGCTTGTGATGCAGCGGCGGAAAACCGGCAGGGCCTCGATCGAGTTGATCGAGTCGCCCGTATAGACGATCAGATCCGGCCTCTCCGCGGCGACGAGAGCCGGCAGCCGATCCTCCAGGCGCGGTTTCGGATCGCTGTGCATGTCCGAGAGGAGCACGACCCGGATCGGCCGCGCGCGGGGCCCTAGCCTCGTGGAAGTGATCCGCACATGTGTCACCTGCGGCCAGTACGGCTCCACGAAATATCCGTAGGCCACGCACATCGCGCCCGTCGCGAGAATCCACAGGGCCGCGCGGCGGAGCGTCCTTCTCATGGGCCGCATTATAGCGGCGGGTATCGAGGCCAAGTTTGCAGCAGAACCCCATTGCGACATCGCTCGGGAACCCGAACCCCGCCGGATGCGTTCACAGTGGACGGACGGGGTGGTCCACTCGAGGATAGCCATGCGCCGACGACTCGCCGCTGACGCTCCAGCCCTGCTCTGCGCCCTCGTTCTCGCGACGCTCTCCGGCGCCGCCGCGCTCGCCCAGCCGCCGCGGGACACGCCGGCCGTCCTCGCCGCCACGCTCTCGGTGCCACCCGATTCGCCGCGCTGGGACATGCAGGCAGGCGCCAAGGTCGACGAGTACCTGGGCCGCAAGTGCATCCTCCTCGACGGCGGCGCGGCGATCCTGAAGGATTTCGAGATGCGCGACGGTGTCATCGACGTGGACGTCGCGACCGGCGCCAGGCGCGGCTTCTTCGGGATGCAGTTCCGCATCGAGGGGGACGGCGCCAACGCCGAGGAGATTTATCTGCGCCAGCACGAGTCGGGATATCCCGACGCGATCCAGTACACGCCGATCCTCGGCACCGGCCGCAACTGGCAGATCTACAACGGGCCCGGCTTCACGGCGGGGGTCGACATCCCGAAGGAGGCGTGGTTCCATCTGCGCCTCGAGGTGACCGGCGCGCAGGCGAAACTCTTCGTCAAGGACATGGTCGAGCCGGCCCTCGTCATGAGCGACCTCAAGAGCGGCGTCCAGAAGGGGCAGGTCGCGCTGTACGATCTGACCGGCGCGACCTGCTACTCGAGCTTCGAGGTGCGGACGACCCCCGACGCCCCCTGGGAGCGGCATCTCCCGCCGATGCCGCCGAACACGCTGACGAAGTGGAGCATCTCCCCGGCCTACGACGCTCTATCTCGCGATCCGGAGCGCCCGCCGTCGGTCTCCGAAAGCGCCGCGATCGCTTGGCAAGAAGTCGAAGCGGAGCCTCCAGGCTTCGTGGTCCTCTACCGCTACCGCGAGGCGCCGCACCTCATGGTCACGTTCCAGGGAGACTTCTCCAAGCGGCTCGACCCGCAGCCGGGGGGCAAGGTTCTCTACGCGCGCACGAGCATCGAGTCGGACCGCGACCAGGTGAAGCGCCTCGAGATCGGCTACAGCGACGAGGTCAGCGTCTTCCTGAACGGCAGCATCCTCTGGCGCGGCCGCAGCGCGCAGGCGTTTCGCGATCCCCGCTTTCTCGGCATCGTCAACCCGGAGAACGACGCCGTCTACCTGCCGCTCAAGAAGGGACGCAACGAGCTGATGCTCGGGCTCACCGAGCTGGGCGGCGGCTGGGGCTACATCTGCCGCCTGGGGAACGCGGGGCACTGAGCGGCTCCGCGGTCTGGATCAGCCAGGGAAGCCTCAGGGGCAGGGGGACGGGTTGGCGCGGACGGTTCCGTTCGAGGTGCGTCCCTTCGTCCCCTCTTCGCGCAGGCCGTTCACCCCGGTGACGAGGTAGAAGAGGCCGGTTCCCGCGCTGGGCACCGTGAGATCGACCACCGAGGTACCGGGCACGCGCGCGATGGCGCAGACGCCGAATGGTCCCGGAAGCGTCGAAAGGAGACCCGCGTAGATGTTGTAGGCCGTGGACGCGGGCTCGGGAGACCAGACGACCGTCTGCCGGTCGCCGAGGACCAGCAGCCCGTCCACCTCGCCGGGAGGGGGGAACGCGACGGAGAGACCGCCGCTTCCCAGATGGAACGAGGGGGCGGTCATCGCCCGCTCCGCGATCGCGTCGCCGATCGCGTCGAGGCTGATGCGGTAGCTCGGCGACGAGAAGACGACGGCCTGGGCCGGCCGGCCCCCTTCATTGAGCGACGTCGGGCCAATCCGGTAGCTCGCGCTCGACTGCGCGTACCCCGTGGACGGCCGCAGGGCGAGGAGCACGCCGGCCACCAGCAGACCGGTCCGCACCCTCTTCATCCTCCATCCGGTCCGCGACGTCATCGAAGCGTCACGAGGACCCGGATGGTTCCGAGGCCGGAGTCGAGAGGCTCGAGCGCCTTGCCGAGGATCGTTCCCGGCCGGGCGCTCGCCGCCCGCATGGCCGCGCCCGGCGCGGGGGAGCTGACCATGAGATCGCCGGTGCGAATCGCTCCGTAGCCGGCGTCCGCCCGGACGGTGGCGACGAGCCCCACGGCGACGTCGACCCGGCCCCCCTCGGCCGGACCGATAGCGATTCCGACCACGGCCGCATCGGCCTCCCGATCGGAGCGCCGCACCGCTCCGGGCGCTGCGGGATCGAGGACGACGACGTCCCCGGCCTCGATCGCCGACGTGGCGGGAAAGATCTGGCTCATCGGGCTCCGTGCCTTGCCGGACACCTCGCCGACGTCAGTGAGCCGGGCATCCGTCGCGGGCATGCCGGCCGACGGCGTCGCCCGCGCGACCACCGAGGCGCCGGGGCCGCCGCCGGACGATCCACCGCGCAACGGCATCCTGGCGTCGTCATCGCTCATCACCGGCGCCGGATGGCCGACTCCAATGCGGTTGCGCAGGCGGGCTGTCGCCCGCAGATCGGGGTCGATGTTGTGCCCCACTTCACGCTCGATCGTCTTGTAGCGCTCGAGGGCGTTGAACGGCCGCAGCTCGGGATGGGCGGCGTAGATGTCCTCCCCCGTGGCGGTGCGCGGGATCACCGAATCGAACTCCTTGGGGGCGAGGGCCGGCATCTCCTCGAAGCCGATGCGCAGACCCATGACCTGGTAGTCGAAGGCGACGTCCGAGCCGGCGGGACCGCGCACGACCAGATCCGTCGCCGAGACCGTGTCGATGGCGAGGGGGACCGGCTCGCCGCGCGGCGTCAGGTGCGCCGTCAGGCCGAGGTCGGGGTTCGCGGTCCAGCCGAAGGTCGGGTCGAGCGCGACGTGCGCGACCCCGTTCTCGAGCTTCGCGCTGCCGCGGGTGTAGACGTTCACCTCCGAGGACTCCGGCGCGTGGTAGATGACGACCCGATCCTCGTGGTCGGGATCGTTCTGCACAAAGGAAACCGTGCCCGTCCCCTGGACCTTGTAGGCTCCCTGGCCCAGGTAAGCCCAGGAGTTGTTGTCGACGTCCAGGTTGTAGATCCCGTTGTGCGAGCGCGAGAACACCCCGTACCCGGAATAGCAGATGTTCACGTTGGTGTCGGTCGAGTTCGACTGCACGAAGCGCGCCGCCAGCGGACCGTCGGCATAGAGGCCGGTGGAGGGGCTCGAGGCGTACACGCCGTACGACGTCCCCGAGGTGTAGAGGCCGGACGAGCCGAAGCCGAGGTAGGCCCAGGACGCCTCATTGGTGTCGTAGAAGAACCCGCCATAGTTGGAGCCGCCGCAGTAGGCGCCTTCCGCCGTGCTCCCCAGCTCGCAGAAGCCCGCGGGTCCCTCGGCCAGGATCGCACCTTGACCGCCGGGCAGCATGTCCGCCTGGACGGTGTAGACCCCCGCGACGCCGGACTGGAACCGGACGGCGCCCGCCTTGGCCTGAGGTGTCGAGCTGGTGTCGAGGTAGTAGGAAGCGGGCTGCCCGTTCAGGCTGTTGGCCGTGACGGCGGTCGAGGCCGTCGTGGCCACGTCGGCGGAGCCGGCGCTCGCGGCGTTGAGGGCGTATCCCGTCGCGAGGACCCGGGTGCGCGGCGTCAGGGTCTCCGATCCAACGGTCACTTCGAGCCAGACGGAGGGAAAGTCGCGGAAGACCTGCATGAGCGAGGTGTAGCTCCCCGGACCCGAGCCGTCCACCACCCCGAGGCCGCCGCCGAGCGCGACCGAGAACAGTCCTCCGTCCACGGTCACCTGCTTCCCGAAGGCGGCGGTGTGCTGGTCGATCAGAACCTCGCCCCCTCCGGTCGCGGCGTCGAAGAACCGGAAGGTCATTTCGTAGGTGCCGGTCAGCGGCTCGTCCGCCGGCCCCCGCAGCACCCCCTGGTAGTTGATCTGGGCCGGGGGAAGGACGGTGGCCAGGACGGCCCCCGGCAGGACGAACAGCGCGATGACGCACAGCACCCAAAAAACCGCCCCCGCACGGCTGAGCATGATGGTCTCCTTGGAAGTTCCCTTCACAAGGGAGATCACCGTCGCAGGAACAAACCCGACACCCGACTCGGCGGAAAAGACCGTCGAGGAAGGCCGGGGGCAGAACGGTTGGTGGTATGTTCACATCACTCGTGATTGCCCCGGCTGCATCCTTCTCGGCAACGTCGGCGTCGGGGTCTTGCCCCGCGCGCACGAGTGCCTCATCTTGCCGCCGCATGACGGGCCCGATCGATTCAATCCGTCTGGCGCGTCTCGCGGCGCCGCTGCTGGCGTTCCTGGCGGTGACCGGGGCCATCGCAGGCCCGCCATTCGCCAACCCGGTGATCCCCTCGCATCTGTCGGGGCCTGCCGGGATGACGGCCGCCGATCTCGACGGTGATGGCCGGACCGACCTGGCGATCACCCTTCTCGTCACAGACGAGATCCTGATCGTTCACGGCGCCGATCTTTCCGGTGCGCCACGGGAGGAGCGCTACCCGGTCGGCACCGATCCGATTGCCGTGGCGATCGGCGATCTCGACCGGGACGGCCATCGCGACCTCGTCGTCCTGAACAGTTCCCCGTTCGCCGTCGATGACAAGGCATCGGCCGACATCTCCGTGCTCATGGCGCGCGCCGGTGGCGGCTTCGAGCCGGAGCGACGCGTGGCGATACCGTACCTGGCGAGCGGTCGGCCGCTGGAGAGCGGGATCACGCGGGGCATCGTGATCGCCGATTTCAATGGCGATGCCGTGCCCGATCTCGCGGTCCTCAATGACGTGGACATCAGCATCCTCCTCGGCCTGGGGGACGGCTCCTTCGCGCCGGGGGGCAGGACGGCGGCCGGCGTCAGGCCGTTCGCGCTGGTCGCGGACGATCTCGACGCCGACGGCGACATCGACCTCGCCGCCACGAACCTCGCCTCGGATGACGTCTCGATCGCGTGGGGCCGGGGCGACGGGACGTTCGCTGCGGGGCCGCGGCTCGCGGCCGGCATCACCCCGCGCCAGCTCGCCGTCGGCGATCTGGACGGAAATGGCGCTCTCGACCTCGTGATCGCCAACGACATCCTGAACGATCCGCTCGACAGCCGCGTCGGCGACGTGTCGGTTCTCATGGGATCCGGCGGGGGCGCCTTCGCGCCGGCGGTCCGGTACCGCACGGGAGACTTCACCGTGAACGTCGCCATCGGCGATTGCGACGAGGACGGTGTACCCGACATCGTCGCCGGCAACGCCGGCTCGGGGGACGTCTCCGTCCTGCTCGGCGCGGGCGACGGGACATTCGAGAGCGAAAGGCGCATGCGCACCGGCGCCTCGCAGCTCGACTTGACGGTCGCCGACATGGATGGCGACGGTCACCTCGATGTCGCATCGACGATCGCGGACGGCGCGTCCATCGTGAAGGGTTTCGGGGACGGCACTTTCGGCCCGCAGGCGACCGTGGACATGCCCATCGAGGCGCACAAGGTGGCGGTCGCGGACTTCGACGGCGATGGCCGCGAGGATCTGATCGTGGTGGGCCGAGATGGCAACGGCGGCACGAACCTCGTCGCGTTGTTCCCCGGACGCGGGGACGGCACGTTCAGGGATGCACGCACGCCGGACCTCGGCGCGGGCTGGTACGAGGCGGTCGCCGTCGCGGTCGCCGATTTCGACGGCGACGGCCAGGTCGATTTCGCCGTGACCGACGGCGCCTACACCGTCGGAGTCGCCCTGGGGCGCGGCGCGTGGGAGTTCGATCCGGCGTTGCCGACGGAGGTCGGCTCTCTGCCCGCCGCCATGGCCACCGCGGACTTCAATGGCGACGGTCGGCCCGACCTGGCGGTCGCACACCGCAGCGATTCCGGTGTCCTGATCCTCCTGGGTCGGGGAGACGGCACGTTCGAGATCGGCCAGAGTCTTCCCGCCGGGTACGGCCCCGTCGACATCGTGGCGGCGGATTTCGATGCCGATGGCATCGTCGATCTGGCCGTCGTCGGGGCCATCGTCGAGGCGGGCGAGTACAGGTCCGTGGCCCTGGTCTGGCTCGGGTTGGGAGACGGTCGATTCCAGGACCCGCGCCAGCTCGACGTCGCCCGCGAGCCGGCGGCTCTGGCCGCAGGGGACCTGAACGGGGACGGGCTCCCCGACCTGATGGTGGCCGGCAACTTTGAGCTGAGCACCCTGCTGAACCAGGGCGGCGGGCAATTCGCTCCCGGCATCCTCCACGCGGGACCACGGACCGCGGCGGGAATCGCCCCGGCCGATTTCGACCGCGACGGAAGGCTCGATTTCGCCGTCGCCGACTTCGATCGGGAGGTGGTGTCGATCTTCCCCGGCGCCGGTGACGGAACGCTCGGCCCGGAAATGATCTTCGTCGCCGGCCGTGGGCCCCTGGCGCTGGCATCCGGCGACTTCAACGGCGATGGCGCCGCGGATCTGGTGACCGCCGATCTCGGTCTGGACGGTCCGCTGCACACGCGCATCTTCGATCTCTGGATCATGCTGAACCAGGCGCCGCCGCCGAACCATCCACCGACGGCGGTGGTCACGGCGCCGGCCGCCATCGAGTGCTCATCCTGGCTGGGGGCCGTGGTCCGGCTGGACGGGACGGCCTCGCACGATCCCGACTCGCGGCCCGGCGGACCGGACGATCTCGCGGCGTTCGACTGGTACGAGGATTTCGGCGGGCCATCCGAGACCCACCTCGGCTCGGGGCCACTCCTCGACGCGACGCTCGCAGTCGGCCATCACGACGTCACGCTGCGCGTGACCGACCGAGCGGGCGCCACCGGGACCGCCGGGACCGAGGTCGCCGTCACCGACTCCGTGTCGCCGCGCCTGGTGCTGCGATCGGCTTCCCCTCTCGTCCTCTGGCCGCCGGATCACAAGATGGTCGGGATTGACGTCGAAGCCGTGGCCGATGACCTGTGCGGGCCGGCGAGCGTCGTGCTGGAGTCGGTCGTCAGCAGCGAATCCGCCGACGCGCCGGGCCACGGCGGCGGCACGACGGAAGACGTGCTGGGTGCCGAAACCGGCACCCCGGATTTCCGTTTCCAGGTGCGCGCGGAACGAGCGGGCTCCGGTCCGGGGCGGACCTATACCGCGACCTACGGGGCGCGTGACGCCGCGGGGAACGCGACGGATGCCGCGATCACCATCGTGGTCCCGCATGGCCGTCCTGGCTCGAGCTCCCCCGCTAAGGACAGGTGATTCCGGCCGTCGGCGTGCCGTCGGACGCGAATCCCAGCGGCGACTGCCCGGTGGGGCAGAAGTTCCGAGCTCGCGACAGGTAATAGAACGCGGTTCCCACAGGCGGCGATGCCGAGTCCGTCGCCGGCGGGCCCTGGAATTCACCGAGATCGATGCAGACGGCGTGGTTCACGAAATCGGATCGCACCGTCGATCGGAGAAGGTCGTAGACGGGCACGCCGCCGCCGGGCTCGGCCGGCGCGCTCCATTGGATCGTCGTGGCGTTCATGAATCGCAGGTTCCGCGTCTCGCCCGGCACGCTCCACGCGCCGGGGTCGGCATCGTTGCAGTCATCGACGGTCGTTGCGAAGCCGTAGGGAGCGAAGCAACCCTGCCCCGGCGTCCCCGGGACTCCGTGCCCGTCGTGATCGGCGTCGGGGTAGAAGGTCACGTTCGGGCTCTGGCAGGTGCAGTAGGCGCCTCCCGTGTCGAACCACAGATACCCGTCACCCCCCCAGACCAGCAATGCGTCGCCGGTTTGGACCGCCGAGAAGGATCCTCGCGCGTCCGGCGTCCCCGTCGTCGTCGGGGTGGCGAGCCATGCGTTCAGCGCCGGGTCGTATTCGCCGCCGGAATTCAGAGGAGTGCGGTTCTGCGCGCCGTCGAAATAGCCGCCCCAGACGATCATCTCCTGTCCGGTCCAGACGGCCGCATGAGAGTAGCGTGGAGAAGGCGTGCCGGGATCGATCGCCGTCGGCGTCCATGAATCGGTTCCCGGATCGTAGAGGCTCCCCGTCTGATCGGCGCCGCCCACGATGTACGTGGTGTCACCGCCCCAGATGACCATCCGTGAGCCGGTCCAGACGGCCGTGTGCTCGCGACGCGCCTGCGGCGTCGTCGCATCGACCCTGGTCGGAGTCCACGCGTCGGTGGCGGGGTCGTATCGCCCGCCCGTGTTGAAAGTCGCGGTGGAGGCGATGCCGCCCCAGACGATCATCTCCTGTCCGGTCCAGACGGCGCTATGGGATTCCCTCGAAGAAGGCGCCGTCGCATCGCTTCGCGTGGGGGTCCATGTGTCGTCCGACGGCCGATAACGACCGCCGGTCGCGACAGGGCCCGAGCAACAAGGCCCTTCGCCGCCCCAGACGATCATCTCGGTTCCGGTCCAGACCGCCGTGTGAAGGCTGCGTCCCGTCGCCGTGCCTGCCATTATCGACGTAGGCGTCCAGTGGTCCAGGGCAGGGCTGTACCGCCCTCCCGTGCTTGGAAATTCGCTGAGGCCGGCGGATCCGCCCCAGACGACCATCTCGGTCCCGGTCCAGACCGCCGTCGCGCCCGCCCGCGGCGAGGGCGTGGCCGGGTCGATCGAGGTGCCCGTCCACGAGTCGGTCGCCGGATCGTACCGCCCGCCGGTGCCGAGGAATTCGGGACCATACGGCCCAACCTGGCCGCCCCAGACGATCATCTCCGTCCCGGTCCAGACTGTCGCGGCGTGATTGCGGGCCCGCGGAACGGTCGTGTCGCTGGCGATCGGGATCCACGAGTCGGTCACCGGATTGTACCGGCCTCCGGCGTTGGCCCAGGAATCGTTATAGATGCCGGGCCTGATCAGGCCGCTCCAGAGGATCAGCTCGGTGCCGGTCCAGACTGCTGCGGGCCATCCTCCCACGGCGGGCGCCGTGGCACCGGAATGCGACACGAACCACTGATCGGTCGCCGGGTCGTACTGGCTCGGTATCGTCCCGCTGGCGAGCAGCACCTTGCTGCCCGTCCAGAACACATCGCAGCAAATCCCCCCGCCGGGACTGCCGGTGAGAGCGATCGGTCTCCAGAGATCGGTGGCCGGATTGTAGAGCGCCCCAGAATTCAGGTAGTTTCTGTGCTTGATGACGTAGTACGGGTTGTAGTGGATTTCAACGGCGGCCTGCCAACCTCCCCAGACCATCATCTCGGAGCCGGTCCAGGCGGCTGCCGAGTACCCGCGCGCCTCGGCCGTCGTCGCGTCGTTACGCGTGATGCCGACCCATTGCCCCGTGGACGGGTTGAAGCGAGCGCCGTCGGACAGGTTGTGGGGCACATCGTTCCCATCGAACCAGGCCCCACCCCAGACGATCATCTCGGTGCCGGTCCAGACGGCGGTGTGACCGATGCGTCCCGGGGGTCCCGCGGGCATCTTCGTCCACGAATCGGTGGAGGGGCGGTAGCGCGACCCGACGCCCGGGGCCTGCGTTCCGTCCGCACTGCCCCAGACGATCAGCTCCGTGCCGGTCCAGACGAGAGGCGCGTCGAGGGAAGCAGTCCCATTCGGATCGATCCTCATCCGCGTCCAGCTGTCGGTCGTCGGGTTGTAACGCGAGCCATCGGGGAAGCAGGGGCTCGAAAGGGTCGCCCCGGCCTTCGGACATCCGTAGACGATCATCTCGGTGCCCGTCCAGGTTCCCTGGGTGGCGCGCGACGTGGGCGTGTTCGAATCGTTATGGATATCGGTCCACGTGTCGGTCGCCGGGTTGTAGCGCGCTCCGGTCCCCAGCAGACCGAGCTGGCTGTCGCCTCCCCAGACGAGCAGCTCCGTGCCGGTCCAGGCCGCGGCGGCGCTGGAGCGCGGATAGGGATAGGAGCGATGGATGTCGGTCCAGCTCCGCAGGGCGCACGCGCCGGCGGCGATTGCGGGCAGCGTGTAGGTGGAGCGTGGCAGGCCGCGGATCGGGGCCGTGGTGAGGGCGGCCTCGGCCCACCAGTCGTCGAACGACCGCTTCGGCCAGGTGATCGTCGCGAGCGAGAGCTTCCCCTCCTCGGCCTTGAGAACAAGGGTGGTATGGAAACCGTAGGCATCCTCTTCGAGCCGGCCCGGGCGGTTCAGCGGCAGGAGCGCGGCGCGCGTCCCGGCGGAGACGCCGAGAGAGCGCGCGATCTCTTCCCGCGCCTGATCCCACGACTCGGAGTCGAGGGCTTCCCCGCCGCGGCGGGAGCCCACCACGCCCTCCGCGACGAGCGTGGGCTCGCTGTAGCGACCTCCGGTGGCCTGCGCGATCCGCGGCATGTCGTCGCGCGACTGGATCTGCGCCGCGCCCTCCTCGGCACTGCGCCGGGCCGCCTCGTGGAAACGCCGGTCGCCCGCATAAGCGTCTCGGAGGAGACGGTCCGCGAGCAGCGGCAGGGCCAGGTGCTCGGCGACGCGCTCCGGGTCGTTTCCCAGCGCCGCGAACAGCTCGCGCAGGATGTCCGGCGACTTCGTCCCCGCGGCCATGCGATCCATCTCGGCCTGGACCATCTCGCCCGTGATCGAGCGATTCCAGTAGCGCTCGACGGCGCCGTGCTTGCGATACCCATCGTCGACGCGCGCCGAGATCGCCGAACGGGGGAGGACGTCGTTCAGCGACGGCTTCGCTCCAGGATTGGAGGTCGGCCAGACACGGTGGCTCCAATACACCGCCTCGACGGCGCGGCGCTCGTCGACGGCGTCCGGCCGCGGCGCCTGTTGCGCGTGAACCGATGATGGGGCGGCCGCCGAGGCGATGCCGGTAGGAGTCGCGAGCCAGGAAGCCACGATCCCGGCGGCGAAGAACGCGGCTCCGGCCAGCGCCCAGGGAGAACGGATGGTGGAACGAGCCATCTGCGACATGGGAGACCTCCTGCGATCGGTGGGGGAGGCGATCCCCGACTCCATGAGTCGTAAGTGTCAGTAAATATACGAGCATTCTCGTCAGGGTGCTACGGTTTTCGCCCGCGGATGTCTCCACCCCCAACCCGCGGCCCCGACCTCGGGCGATCAGCTCGTGAGATAGAATCGCCGAAGTGTCTGACGTCCGGTCGAAAGATCCAATCGCGGAAGCTTTTGAGCGGCTGTGCGCGCGCGACGGCGCGCGGCCCCTGGTCCTCGGGCCCGACAGCGCCGCGACTGTGGCCGAGGTGGACGGGCTGGCATGCGCCGCCCAGGCGCTGCTCGACGATGCGCGGCTCGAGGCTGGAACGCCTGTCGGAGTCAGGGCCGCCGATGGCCCGGGTTTTCTGGCGGCGCTTCTCGCGTGTCTTCGGGCCGGCCATCCCGCCGTCCTTCTGGAGGCCGGCGCCACGGCCGACGAGACCGCCCGGCTTTTCGCAACACTGGATCTCGCGGGCTTGCTCGCCGTCGCCACCGCCTCGCCACGGGGCGCCGCCGATCTGACCTGGCAGGGCCGGCCAATGGGCCCGGGCGCCGCCTCGGCTCGCCCATTGCCGGCCGGGACCTCGGTGATCAAGCTGACCTCGGGATCCACCGGAACGGCGCAGGGTGTCGCGGTCAGCAGCGAGGCGCTCCTGGCGGATGACCGGACGCTGCGCGACGCGATGCGGATCGGCCCGGAGGATCGGATCCTGGCCATGATCCCGTGGGCCCACAGCTATGGTCTGTCGTCGCTGGTCGTTCCCGCGCTGGCGCACGGCATCCCGCTGGTGATGCCCGAGAGCGGGTCGCCGTTCGGGGCCCTGGCCGCCGCGGCGCGGTGCGGGGTCACGGTCTTCCCTACCGTGCCGGCCTGGGCCGCGGCCCTTCTGAATCTGGCCGAGCCTCCGCCGCTGCCGGACACGCTGCGGCTGATCCTGACCGCCGGCGCTCCCCTGCGGCCGGAAATCGCCGGCGATTTCCGCCTTCGTTTCGGCCGCCGGATCCATGTGTTCTACGGAGCCACCGAGTGCGGCGGCATCGCCTACGATCGGGACGGCGGGGCGGCGGAGCGCGGCACCGTCGGCGAGCCCCTGACGGGTGTCAGGGTCACCCTGGAGCCTGTCGCAGGAGGGAGCGCGAGCGGCGGCCGGGTGGTGGTCGAGTCGGCCGCCGTCGGCCTGGCCATTCTCCCCGAGGGGAGTCCGCGGCTCGGCTCCGGTCGCTTCGCTTCCGAGGATCTGGCCGAGATGAGCGGCGGCGAGATCCGGCTGACCGCGCGGCTCGACGACCTGATCAATGTCCGTGGCCGCAAGGTCAACCCGCGCGAGGTCGAGCGGGCGATCGCCCAGATGGAGAAGGTGGATGAAGTCGTCGTGCATGGCGTGGACCGGACCCCGGTGGGAGAGCCGACCGTGCGCGCCGTGGTCGCCTCGAGGCACAGCCAGGTCACCTCCGAGGCGGTGATCGCCTGGTGCCGCGCGCGGCTGAGCGGCTACAAGGTCCCGCGCAGCGTCGTGCTCGTGCCGTCCATCCCGCGCACGCCCCGCGGCAAGATCGATCGTGCCGCGCTGGAGCGCCTGTCTCCCCCGGCTGCATGGCCCCATGAGTGATCCGACAGGCTGCATGCCTGAACCGGCCGGCAACATGCCCGAACCGGCCGGCCGCAGGCGAAGGGGCACGCTCCTGGTGCGGGGCTCCGCCGGGCTGCACCTCGCGGGCGCCCTGGTGTGCGTCGTGTCGCCGCGGAGCTGGCCCTGGGTCGTGGGCGGCCTGGCGGCCGATCATGCGCTGCTCGTCGCGGGCAGTCTCTGGCCACGCAGCACCCTCGTCGGACCGAACCTGCGCCGGCTCCCGATGGAAGCGGCCTTCGACGGCAAAGTCGCGCTCACGTTCGACGACGGCCCCGATCCCGTGGTGACGCCCCGGGTGCTCGCGCGACTCGAGGAGCGCGGCGTGCGCGCCACGTTCTTCTGCGTCGGCAGGCGGGCGGAGGAGCATCCCGGTCTGGTGGCCGAGATCGCGCAGCGCGGACATCGGGTGGAAAATCACTCCTACCTTCATTCCGCGGCCTTCTGCTTTCTGGGCCCTCGTGCGATCGGCCGTGAGCTGGACCGCGCCCAGGAGTCCCTGACGCGTCACGCGGGCAGCGCGCCGCGATGGTTTCGCGCCCCCGCCGGTCTGCGGAATCCGTGGCTCGACGCGGCGCTCCTGCCACGCGGTCTCGAGCTCGTGTCGTGGACGCGGCGGGCCTTCGACACGGTCTCGTCGGAGCCGGGCGCGGTGGTTCGTCGCCTGACGCGGGGCCTGGCGGCGCGCGACGTGCTGGTCTTGCACGATTGCGGCTCGGCGCTCACCGCTCGCGGCGAGCCGGTGGTGCTCGAGGCGCTCCCCCGACTTCTCGATGCGCTGGATGCAGCCGGTCTGTGCGCCATCCCGCTGCCGCCGCCGGTCGGGCAGGGATCGTCCGTTGCACAGGCATCGTCCGTTGCCTGACGCTCCGACCCGCGAGCGCGGCCGGCGGCGGCTGTGGCGCGCCCTGGGCGAGCTGCATTACCGGTTGCGCACCGAAGGCGACAGCCCGGCGCGTTACGCCGCCGCGGTCGCGCTCGGGACGTTCATCGGCTGCCAGCCGCTGTACGGCGCCCATCTGGCGCTGTGCGCCGGAATCGCCGGTCTTCTCGGACTGAACCGGCTGATCACCTACCTCGCGGCGCACATCAACAATCCGCTGACCGCCCCCGCGCTCCTGGCGCTCTCGTTCGGGGTAGGGCACCGGCTGGTGCACGGCCGCTGGCCGCCTCTCGATCCCAAGGCGCTGATGCGCGCCGGGCCATGGGCGCTGGGCCGGGACCTGTTTCTCGGCAGCCTCGCCGTGGGCGTCGTGCTCGGGATCGTGGCCGGGGGTATCACCTGGATCGTGGCGCGCCGCACCCGCCGCGATCCGATCTGGGAACGGCTGACCGAGGCCACCGCAAAACGTTATCTCGCCTCCAGCCACTTCGATTGGGAATTCGTGCGCGCCAAGCTGCGCCGCGACCCTCTCTACCGATCGGTGTTCGCCCGCCTCGAGTCGATCGCCCCCGGCAGCGTCGTCGATCTCGGCTGCGGCCGCGGCATCGCCCTGGCCCTTTTGGCGACGGCCGAAGCCGCCCGCGCGCCGGCCATGGACCCGGGACCCGAGATGATCGGGGTGGAGGCGCGCACCGCCGCGGCCGCGACCGCGCGCATGGCGCTCGGCCCTCGGGCCCGCATCGAGGTCGCCGACCTCGCCGTGTACGAGCCGCCACCGGCCGACGTGGTGCTGCTCCTGGACGTTCTCCACTATCTCGACGACACCGTCCAGCGGCGCCTGATCGCGACAGTCGCCCGCCAGCTGCGGCCGGGGGGTGTCGTGCTGGTCCGCGAGACCGACGCGGCGGCCGGCGCCCGCTTTCATGTCTCCCGGAGTGCCGAGCGGCTGGCGGCGATGACGCGTGGCGGGTGGCGGCAGCGGTTCCACTATCGCCCCGCCGCCGAGTGGGCCGGACTGCTCGAATCGCACGGGCTTCGCGTGTCGATGCAGCCGATGAGCCGCGGCACGCCCTTCTCGAACGTCCTGCTGGAAGCCCGGACGCCGCCGGCCTAGGAGCCTGCGCCGCTTCAAGGCAGCGAGAACGGGACTCGTACTATAATTTTTCGCTCCGGAACCGGACGCTGAAGTCAACGAGCACCACCTGGCGGGATCAATCAATGTTGGAATCTCCGCTGTCGGAATCTCCGGCGATTCGGTCGCGCATCAAGCATCTCCTCGTCAATGCGCTGCACCTCGAGGGTCTTGCCCCCTCGGACATCGCCGATGACGCTCCGCTGTTCGGCGAAGGGCTGGGTCTCGACTCCGTCGACGCCCTCGAGCTCGTGGTGGCTCTCGAGAAGGAGTTCGCGATTCGGATCCAGAGCCACGAGGTCGGCAAAGAGGCGTTCGTCTCCGTCAGCACCCTGGCGGCCTTCATCGAAGGACGCCTCGTCGCCGCGGGGAACGCCCATGCCGGGAGCTGAACCCGGTCCCGGCCCGGCCCGGCACGTCGCCGTCACCGGTCTGGGCGCCGTCAGCCCTCTCGGCTGGGGCCTGGATTCGTTGTGGGACGGCCTGCGCTCGGGCGGGACCGCGATCGGGCCGTTCGACCGCTTCGACCACTCCGGCCATCGAACCCACATCGCCGCCCAGGTCGACCTGGCCGCGCAGCCCGGACGGCTCCGCGGAAAACGGCTGTCCCTCGCCGACCGGTTCGCCGTCGCCGCGGCCCGCGAGGCCGTGGCGCGGGCCGCCATCGACGTCGGCCGCTGCGCGGGGCGCACCGGTGTCTACTTCGGGACGAGCACCGGTGGAATGCTGGAGACCGAGACCTACTTCAAGACCCTCCTCTCGGCCGGCGGCGACCGAGGAAAGTTGCCCGCGCTGAGTCCCCTCGCTTCGCAGCAGAGCAACGGTCCCGGCGATGCGGTGGCCCGCGACCTCGGTGTCGGCGGGCCGGTGCAGACCATTTCCACGGCGTGTGCGTCGGGCGCCATGGCGGTCGGCGACGCCATCCTCGCAATCCGTCGCGGGGAGGTGGACGTCGCGATCACCGGAGGCTCCGACTCGCTCTGCCGGCTGACCTATGCGGGGTTCAACGCGCTGCGCGCGGTGGACGAGCGGCCCTGCCGGCCGTTCCGCGGAAACCGGGCCGGTCTGTCGCTCGGCGAGGGCGCGGCCGCGCTCGTTCTGGAACCCCTCGAACGGGCCCTGGCGCGCGGGGCGCGGCCGCTCGCCCTCGCCGCGGGCGGGGCGGCGTCCTGCGACGCGCACCACATGACGTCGCCCCAGCCCGAAGGACTCGGCGCGGCGGAGGCGATCCGCGGGGCGCTCGCCGACGCGCAGCTCGATCCCTCCGAGATCGATTTCGTCAACGCGCACGGCACCGGCACGCCGCTGAACGACGCGGCGGAGTGCGCCGCGCTCGTCGCCGTGTTCGGCGACCGCGCGAGGGAGCTTCCGGTGACCTCCACCAAGTCTCTCGTCGGCCATCTGCTGGGATCGGCCGGCGCGCTGGAGGCCGTGGCGACGATCCTCTGCCTGCGCCACGGAGAGGTCCACCCGATGCCGGACGACGGCGCGTCCGATCCGGGGATCCTGCTGCGGCTGGTCCTGGGGCGCCCGCTGCGCCTCGCGCGGGCGCGACACGCGCTCTCCACCAGCCTGGCGTTCGGCGGCGCCAATGCCGCGCTGGCGTTCACGCGCCACGGAGATCAGGACCCTGGACGCTGAGGCGGTGATCACCGGGCTCGGGACGATCGGTCCCTGCGGACACGGGCGCGAGGCGGTGGCGGCGGCTCTCGCGGCGGGCCGGCCCGTGGCCGCCGCAGTGGACCGCGTCGCCGGGCTGCACCGCGAAGGTGGCGCGCGCCTCGCCGCTCTCGTCGGAGAGCGCGACCTGTCGCGCTGGCTCCCGCCCGCGGACGCCCGCCGGATGAGCTTCCCGTCGAAGCTCGTGGTGGCCGCGGTGCGCATGGCCCTCGCCGATGCCGGTCTCGCCGTCACCGAGGCCCAAGGCCCGCGCACCGGCGTCTATCTTTCCACCACGTTCGGCACGAGCCTCTTCACGGAAAGACTCTTGAAACAGATTCTCCTCGAGGGTGCCGAGGCCGCGCAGCCGTTCTACTTTTCGGAGAGCGTCGCCAACGCGCCGGCCGCGCAGCTCGCCCTGGCCGTCGGCGCGCGCGGCCCGAACGTGACCCTGACCCAGCGCGAGTCGGGGCCGCTTCTCGCCGTCGCGCGCGCGGCCCAGGCGGTGCGCGAGCGGCGCGTGGACAGGGCCTTCGCCGGGACGTTCGAGGAGATCACGCCGCTGGTGCACGCGCTTCTCGACCGCTTCGGCGCTCTGGCCCGGCCGGATGGCGCGCGCGCGGAGATGCCCCGGCCGTTCGACCGGCGGCGCGACGGGTTCCTCGCGGGAGAAGGGGCGACGCTTCTCGTCCTCGAGCGCGAGGACGCGGCGCGGGCGCGCGGCGCTCGTGCGCTCGCCCGGGTGGGGTGGAGCGGCGCCGCGTTCGACGCCACGGCCGGCGTTTCCGACTGGGGCGACGGCCAGGCGCCGCTCGCCGCGGCCCTGCGCGCGGGCCTCGACCTGGTGCCGGACGGAGCGGCCGGGGTCGCCGCCATCGTTTCCGGCGCGTCGGGCGCCCGGCGGGGCGACCGCCTCGAGGCGCGCGTCCTGCGCGACGCCTGGGGCGAGGTCCCGCTGCCCCCCGTCCTGGTGCCCAAAGCCGTGGTCGGCGAGTACGGAGGCGGCCTTCTCGCTGCGGGTCTGCTGGCCCTCCAGGGATCACCCTTCGGCCCGACCCCCGGATTCACGGAGCCCGACCCCGAGCTGGGTGTTGCGCCCCACGCCGGCGGCACGCTCGCGATCCCGGCGCGCGTGCTGTTGACCGGGCTGGCGTCCGGCGGGGCGGCCGGATGGCTCGTCCTGGAGCAGGCGTCGTGAGCGAGACCGTGCGGGTGGCGCGGGTGGCGCTGGTGACGGGCGGGAGCCGCGGCATCGGCCGCTCCATCGTGCATGCGCTGGCGCGGGATGGCTGGAGGGTGGCGTTCACCTGGCGCGAGCGTGAGGACGAGGCGCGGAAGCTGGCCGGGGAGCTCGGCGACGCCGTCCGCCCCTTCAAGTTCGAGCTTGCGGATCGAGCGCGCCCGGGGGAGCTCATCGTCGAAGTCGAAGAGCAGGTCGGGCCGATCGCAGGTCTCGTGAACAACGCCGCGATGCGGCGTGACGGGCTCTTGGCGGCGCTCCCCGATGCCGCCTGGGACGAGATCATCGACGCCGACCTCGGTGGTGTCTTCCGCTGCTGCCGCGCCGTCATCCCGCGCATGGTGACCCGGCGGGCGGGCTCGATCGTCAACGTGTCGTCCCTGACGGCGGTGCACGGCCTCCCCGGTCAGACCGCGTACGGCGCAGCCAAGGCGGGGGTCCTCGGCCTGACGCGCAGCCTGGCGCGGGAGATCGGCTCGCGCGGGATCCGGGTGAACGCCGTGATCCCCGGATTCGTGCCGACCGAAATGGTCGCGGACGTCGGACCCGAGCAGGTCAAGGCGCTGCGCTCCGCGGAGGCGCTGCCGATTGGTGTGACCGCGGCCGCCGTTGCCGACGCCGTCGCGTTCCTCCTGTCGGACCGCGCGGCCTCCATCACCGGTCAGACCCTGGTGATCGACGCCGGCATCCTGGCCTAGGAGCTTGACCGATGTTCTCTCTCGCCGGCGGTGGCGGACGGAGCGAGCGCCTCACCGAAATGCTGCCTGCCGAGCTGCTACCGCTCTTCGACGACCGCTTCGTCCGATCCTGCGACCTGTTCGAGGAGTATGTTCGGCGGCTGTCGCTCCAGGTCGTCCGCAACGCCGGGATCGACTCCGCGGCGCGCGAGCCCGGGACCCCCTCCGAGATCGCGGCGCGCGCCGGCCTGGATCCGGTCCGCGCGCCGGTGACGGTGGGCTGGCTCCTCGCCACGCTCGTGCCGGGCGGGGCCGCCGTACACGGCGACGACGGGCGCTACTCCGTCCCGGCCCCGCTGCCGGACCTCGACCCGCGCGAGGTCGCCGACGCGCAGGAGCGCCACGACCCCGCTTCCCTGGCGTCCTACCGGTTGGCGGACCTCGCGGCCGCGCTGTACCCATCGGTGCTGCGCGGGGGCGCCGGCGGCGAGGAGCTGCTGTTCGCGCCGGACCGGATCGGCGCGTGGTTCGAGTATTTCTCCAACGACAATCCCATCTACGCGATCAGCAACCGGATCGGCGCTCTCGCGGCCGAGCGCGCGCTTCACGCCGGCGGCGGGCAGGCGCTCGAGCTGGGCGGCGGACTGGGAAGCGGGACCGTGGCGCTCCTCGAGCGCTTCACGGAGACCGGGCGGCTCACAGCGATCCGGTCGTACCGGTTCACCGAGATCGCGCCATCGTTCCTGCGCCGGGGCCAGCGGAGACTCGCCGGCCGGTACCCCGGCGCGCCGCTCTCCTTCGGGCGGCTCGACATGGACCGGCCGTTCGCGGAGGCCGGGGTCGAGGACGGCGCCTTCGCGCTCGTGTACGGTGTCAACACCCTGCACGTCGCCCACGACCTCGAGTTCACTCTCGCCGAGGCCCGCCGCGCGCTCGCGCCGGGCGGCGCCCTCGTTCTGTCCGAATGCGTCCGCCCGTTCCCCGGCCGGCCGGTCTACGTCGAGTTCCTGTTCAACCTGCTCGAGGCGTTTCGCGCGCCCCGGCTCGTCGAGCCCTGGCGACCCAGCGGCGGATTCCTCACTCCCGAGCAATGGACCATGGCCCTCGAAGCCTGCGGCTTCCGCGACGTGACCGTCTATCCGGACATCGCGCGGATCCGCGACGTCTGCCCGTCGTTCGTCGTCGCCGCGATCGCGGCCACGCGTGCGTGAGCCGGCGATGTCCCTGCGCGTTGGAGTCCGGCTCCCCGTCGCCGTTCCGTCGCACGGGCCGCTCTACGAGGGTCACTTCCCGGGGCGACCGGTCCTGCCCGGCGTGGGCCTCCTCGACCTGGCGCTCCGCACGCTGGCTGCCGCGGGCGCCCCTCCGACTCTCCGCGAAATCGTGGCCTTGCGGCTGCGACGACTCGTCGAGCCGGGCGAGCACCTGGAGATCGAAGTGCAGGCCTTCGACCCCGACGGCCGCACCCGGCTCGAGGTGCGACGCGCCGCCGAGGTCGTCGCCAACGGGGTCGTGGTGCTCGGCGAGACTTCTCCCGTGGCGGGAACTGTCGCTCCCGGCTCCCAGTCGCGGAGGCCCTCCGTCGTTCCGGATCTCGACGATCTCCTACCGCATCGGCCACCGATGCGGTTCGTCGAAGCGATTGAAGCGGAGACGGACGGCGGGGTGGTCTGCACGGTGCGCGTCCCGACGCGGTGCGCGCTCGTCGAAGTGGATTCCGCCCCGGCGCTCGTCGCGCTGGAAATGGCGGCTCAATCCGCCGCCGTCTTCGAGGCGCTGAACCGCTTTCGCAGGGAGGGAAGCGCCGGCGCCCGGGTCGGCTACCTGGTCGGAGCGCGGAACGTGCGCTTCGCCCGCGACCGCGTGCCCGCCGGCGTGACCATCATTTCCGCGGTGCGGCTTGCGGCGATCGCCCCGCCGCTCTCGACCTACGACTTCGAAGTCTCGGACGCCACCGGGCTGGTCGCGTCGGGAACCCTGAGCGCCTGGCTCACGGCCAAAGACGCCTGAAGCAGAACCACTGGTGCGGCGCGCGGCGGATGGCCCACTCGACCTCGGCCGCCACCCGCCGCATGGTCGCCTCGAGATCCGCTGCGCGATCGTCGGTCCGGGGCGCCCGCATGGACGGCCGGAAGACGACGCGGTAGCGGCGGCGCCCCTCGCGAAAGACAAAGACCGGCAACAGCGGCACATCGGCGATCCGTGCAAGAGCGGCGGGACCCGGTGGCAGCGGGAACGGCCTTCCGAACAGCGTCGCATCGATCGACCGCGAGCCTGTCCGTGGCCGGTCCCCCTGCATCGCCACGATCTCTCCGCGCCGCAGCGCGTCGAGCAGCTCCATGCCTTGCAGCGGGTCGTCGCTCTGGAAGTGCATCGTGTACCGGCTCTGCGTGAACCCGGACAGCACCTCCTGAAGGAAGCCCTGCGCCTGCTCGTTGGCTTCGGGCTCGCGGACGAGGTGAACGTGGCGGTCCCGCAGCTGGGCCGGAAGCATCGACCCGACCTCGTAGTTCCCCAGGTGCGCCGTGACCAGCACGAGTCCCTGCCCAGGCCGCGCGGCCTCGTCCCAGAGCTCGATCCCCTCCGCCTCGACATCAAACGGCCGAGCCGTGGTCAGCCGCTCGTGCCGCTCGTTCAGGCACCACCCGAACGCCCAGATCGTCCGGTAGATGCGGCGCTGGCGCTCCCACCATCCGCAGGGGCCGAGAACCGCCTCGAGGTTCGACGTGATGGCGGCACGGATTTTCCGGAGGCAGACGGTGAAGAACAGGGCGAAGAAGACGGCCACGACGCCGAGGAGCGGCTCCGGGGTCGACCGGATGATCCAGCCGTGGAACCGATGCCAGAAGATGCCGGTGACATGGAAGGAGCCGAGCAGGCGCCAGGACCATCCGCGTTCCGGCGCGTGGGGCGGATTGACGCTGGCAGGCGCGGTCACGGTGCGATTCGGCATGTCCGTTTCATCTCGGCTCAAGGTTTCGCCAGGAATCCCTCCAGCCGGGACGCGAAGGCGGCGCTCTCGTCGCAGTACGGCAGGTGGCCGCTCTTCTCGAAGACGGCGAACTCCGAGCCGGGGATGGCGCGGTGGATCGACCACGCCACCGAGGGCGCGACGTTGAAGTCGTAGCGTCCGGTCGCCACCAGCGTCGGGAAGCGGAATTTCGGCAGCTCGGGGTTGAGGTCGAAGCGCTGCAGGTCGTTCCAGACCGACTTGTTGACGCTCTGGCGATAGGTCAATTGGCCCATGCGCGCGAGCATCGCCTGGCGCGCGGCCTCGGTGTAGAAGAGCATCGACATGTACTCGCGCAGGTCGGCCGAGATCGCCGCCTCGTCCCCCAGCTCGACGGCGAAGGCCAGGCCGTCCTCGCTCGCCGTCGTCTCGGGGTAGATGTTCTTGAAGAGAAAGACGGTGTCCTGGATCTTCGGCGCCGCCGAATCGACGATCATCAGGTGCGCGATCCGATCGGGATGGCGGGCGGCGTACGCCATGACGAGATAGCCGCCCCAGGAGTGGCCGAGGAGATCCATCTTCTCGAGGCCGAGCCGGGCGCGCAGCGCGTCGAGGTCGGCGATCTGATCGGCGAGCAGGCACGACTGCCCGTCCTTGATCGGGCTCGAGCGCCCGTTGCCGCGCTGGTCGTAGAACACGACCTTCCGGGTCGCGGCCAGGCGATCCCAGACGTCCGAGCAGTGCATGTAGCCGTGATCGAAGCCCGGCCCGCCGTTGACCAGGACCAGGGGCGTGCGCGGCCCGCCCCCGACGACCTCGTAGTAGATCGACACGCCACCCGTGTCGAACGTCGTTCCCTTCTCCGGCGCCCCGGACGCCGCGACCGCCGGCGCCCCGGATCCGAGCGTCGCGACGGCGACCAGGACAACCGCGGCGGCGGTGGCAGAGCCTCGTCTCTCGATGAGCATGGATACGTCCCTCCCTCAGGGGGCGATCATGCCATGCGCGGGTGTGGCATTCTTCGTTCGTGAGTCTGTTTCCCATCCGGGCAGGACGTCCCCTCGTCTACGTCGCGGTCGGCGCTCTGGCGCTTTGCGCCGGAGCGCTCGCGGCCCGGCCGCTCCTCGAACGCCGGCTGCGCACCTGGATCGAGACGGGGGCGGCGCGGCACGGGCTCGTCGCACGCATCGACGCGGTGCACGTCGGGCTCTGGCCGCCGGTGCGGGTGACCGGCGTGGCCCTCGATTCGACACGCAGCGTGCGCCTGAACGCCGACACCGTCGAGGTGTGGTGGCCCGCTCACGTGCGGGTCGTCGCGCATCATGCGGTCGCGCAGGGGCCGGCCGGGCTGACGGTCACAACTCCCTCGATGACGTGGGATGTCACCGGCCTCGCCGGCGGCGGGCTCCGCGCCGTGTTGATCCGGCCCGGGACGGGTCTGGTGCTGACCCGGGCCGGGGGTGATCGAAAGACGACCTGGTCGGTCACGGCGACCGATCTGCCGGCGGGCCGCCTGCTCGACGTGCGGCGCGGCGACCGGCCTTTCGTCGACGCAGGGACGGTGCGTGGCGCGCTGACGCTGACGGCCTCGGACGCCGACGCGACGTTCGACCTCGATCTGACCGCGCTGGCCGCACGGCTGCCGGCGCTGGTGGACGATGCGACGGAGCCGCCGGCGCTCGGCGAGCCCACGGACCTGGTCGTGAAGGTCGCCGGCACGTGGGGACGGGCGGCGGGCCTCCTGGACATCCCCCGCTGGAGCGCCTCGATGGACGGGGCCGCGCTCTCGGGCTCGGTCGCGCTGCGCGATCTCGACACCGACCCCCAGCTCGAGCTGGCGCTCGATGTCGAGCGCATGGACTTCGCGCGGCTGTTGCGCGCGTCCGGCCTCCAGACGGCGGCGAGTCTCGGCGCCGCGGACGGAGAGGATCTCGGCTCGGCGACCCTCGACGCCCGCGCAAAGGGCCGCTTCTCGGATCCCGCGTCGTTCGTGGTGACGCAGAAGCTCGAGTTCACGCCGCCGCCGCGCCTGCCACCGGCCATCGCCGGGCTTCGCGCCGGGTTCGTCTTCGACACCGGCGCGGGCGAGGGCGGCGGCCGGAGCCTCGACGTCTCGCCCGCGTCTGCGGACTTCATCGCCCTCGCCGACGTTCCGCCGCTTTTCGTGCGCACGCTCCTTCTGGGAGAGGACGCCGGTTTCTACACCCACCCCGGCATCGACCTGAGAGAGATGCCCGCGGCGCTTTTCACCGACTGGGCCCGGGGCGGCGCCGCGCGCGGCGCCTCGACGATCACGCAGCAGCTCGCCAAGAACCTGTTCCTGTCCCGCGACAAGCGTCTCGGGCGGAAACTTCAGGAGCTGTCGCTGGCGCTTCTCCTCGAGTCGGCTCTCGGAAAGAACCGCATCCTCGAGATTTACCTGAACGTCATCGAATGGGGTCCGAATCTCTTCGGTCTCCGCCCCGCCGCGCGCGCTTATTTCGACCGCGAGCCGAAGGATCTGACACCGGCCCAGATGGCGTTCCTGGTGTCGCTCATTCCGGCGCCGGTGAAGTACCAGAGCTCGTTCGCCCACGGCACGCCCGGACCGGGGCTTCGCAGGCTCGTCGACGCGCTCCTCGCGAAGCTGCGCTCGGTGGACGCCCTGACCGAGGAGGAATACCAGCGCGCCCTGGACGAGGAGATCGTCGTCCGGGGGCGCGAGACGCGCGTTTCGCGCCGCTTGCCCGGCGCCCTCATTCCGACGAGAATCCCGTCGCGATGGAACGACACGCAGACTATGGCTACGACGCGCCCTACGCCCTGGTGACCTTCGCCGCCCTCGGCGGCGCCGGAGTGCTGGCCGGGATCGTCTCGTGGTGGACGGGAAACGGCCACCTGGCGGCGATGCTGGGCTTCTACGGGGCCTTCTTCCTGGCGAACGCGGCCTGCTTCTTCCACACGACGACGCGCGGCAAGCTGCAGGTCTGGGACGAGATCCTCGACGCGTTGCGCCTGCGCGGCGACGAGCGCGTGCTCGACATGGGGTGCGGACGCGGCGCCGTCCTGACCGCGGTCGCCCGGCGGCTGACGACCGGGCGGGTCACCGGCATCGATCTCTGGAGCGCCCGCGATCAATCCGGCAACGCCCGCGACGTGACGCTGCGCAACGCCACGCTCGAAGGGGTGCGGGACCGGGTCGACATCGAGACCGGAGACATGCGCGCGCTGCCTTTTCCCGACGGCTCCTTCGACGTGGTGGTGTCGAGTCTCGCCATCCACAACATCCGCTCGAACGCCGCCCGCGCGCAGGCGATCGCCGAAGCGTGGCGGGTCCTCAAGCCGGGAGGCCGCCTGGCGATCGCCGACATCCGCGTGACCGCCCGCTACGCCCGCAAGCTCGGCGAGCTGGGCGCGATCGGCGTCGCACGTCGCGGGCTCGGCTGGCGCTTCTGGTACGGCAATCCGTTCGCGGGCACCAGCCTGGTGACCGCGTCGAAAGGAATTCTGCTTGATCGCGGCCCGGACTGACGGTATATCTGGTCCAAATCGCCGTCCCGGAGGACGTCATGTCCTCGCCGCGTCAACTGGCCCTGGGAGTCATCGTGCTGGCCGTCAGTCTGGGCGGCGGCACCCTCGTTCGCGCCATCGATTGCCCTCCCTGCGACGACGGCAATCTGTGCACCACCGATACGTGCGACACGTTCTCGGGCACCTGCAAGCACGGTGACCTCTGCGACGACCACAACGGCTGCACGCTCGACTCGTGCAACCCCGGCGGGCAGCCCGTCTGCACTCACTTTCCCCTGTTCAACGGCGCCAGCTGCGACGACGGCAACCCGTGCACCTTCGGTACCCGCTGCTTCGCCAACGTGTGCGGAAGTGCGCTCTACACCGACACCGTCTGCAGCGACGCGAATGCCTGCACCGGGACCGATCTCTGCGCCTCGGGCGTCTGCTCCGGCGGCGCGGCGGCGAACTGCGACGACGGGAACCCCTGCACCGACGACCTGTGCGACGCCGTGCTCGGCTGCCGCCATGTCGACAACACCGCCCCGTGCGACGACGGCCAGGCCTGCACCACCGGCGACACCTGCCAGGCCGGCGCCTGCGTGGGCGTCTCGACCTGCACCTGCCGGGACGCGGACGCCGACGGGCAGGCCGACTGCACCGTTCCCGGATGCACCGGCGTCGAATTCGCCTGCGGGGATTGCAACGACTCCGACGCTTCGGTCCACAGCGGCGCCGCCGAGGTCTGCAACCACAAGGATGACAACTGCGACGGGCGCGTCGACGAAGGGGCGGCGACCGCCTGGTTCACGAGAAAGCTGACCCGTCCCGTACCGGTCGCCGGCGAGCATTTCGGGAGCGGCGTCATTCCGATCGGCGACGTGACGGGGGACGGAATCATCGATCTGGCCCGCGGCATGCCGGGGGCCGACACGCCCGCCGGGACTGACGCCGGAGTCGTCGAGATCCTCTCCGGCGCTGACGGCTCGACCCGCTGCACGGCGATCGATCCCGGCGGCCACGAGAACGACCAGCTCGGACGCGCCATCGCCGGGATCGGCGATCTGACCGGCGACGGGATCCCCGACATCGCGGCCGGCGCCCGGATGAAGGTGACCTTCATTTCAGGAGCCGATTGCTCGATCGTCAAGTCGTGCACCGACAGCGTGTTCGCGGTTTTCGACCTGTCCGGCGGCGGCCAGGGGGCCGTGCAGCTCTACCAGAATCTCGGCGCGACCGTGGCCGCGGCCGGAGACCTCAATCACGACTCGATCCCCGACGTCCTGGTCGGGGATCCCGACGCGAACTTCCGCGCCAACGGCGGCCTTCAGTACACCGGCTCCGGCAGGGCGGTTCTCTTCTCGGGGGCGAACTGCGCCCCGCTCTTCCGGTTCGTCGGGTCCGGGAACCGGGCCCAGCTCGGAACCGCGATGGCGGCGATCGGCGACGTGACCGGCGACGGCGTCGCGGACATTGCGATCGGCGCGCCGCAGAACGGCTCGGGGGGCGGGTTCATCACGGTCTATTCCGGGTCGACGGGAGCCGTGATCCGGACCATCACGAGCACCTTCCCCGCCTCCGGGTTCTCCGGGCTGGGACTTTCGCTGGACGGCGGCGCGGATCTGACCGGCGACGGCGTTCCGGACATCGTCTCCTGGGAGCGCGTCCCGAATCCCGACGGGACGTCGGCCGGAAAGATCGAGATCTATTCGGGCAGCGATGGAGCCCTGGCGCGGCGGTGCGCCGACCCGCAGGCCGAGCTCAACGAGGGGGTGTTCGGTCCGCGTCTCGTCGGCGACCTCAGCGGCGACGGCATCCCGGACGTCGTCACGGGGTCGGGGTCCCGCGATACCGCGGTCGGGATCGACTCCGGCGAGATCGTCCTGTTCTCGGGGAGCGACTGCTCGATCTTCGATCGCCTGACCGATCGCAAGGGCGGCGAGGCCGGCCAGCATCTCGGCGGCGCCTTCCCGGCGGGGGACCTCAACGGCGACGGCTGGCCCGATCTGGTCGCCGGGGTGGGCGACGACGACGAAGGCGGGGCCGCCGACGCCGGCAGCATCATCTTCTTCATGCGCGAGAGCGACTGCGACGGCGACGGCGACGGTCCTGCCGGCGGGGACTGCAACGACTCCGACGCCTCGGTCGGGCCCGGTCACCCGGAGGTGTGCGACGGCAAGGACAACGATTGCGACGGACTGATCGACGAAGGCGATCCTTCTCTCGACTCCGACGGTGACGGGGTCACCGACTGCGTCGACGACTGCCCCTTCGTTCCCGATCCGGCCCAGACCGACCGCGACGGGGACGGCCTGGGCGACGCGTGCGATCCCTGCCCGGCCGATCCGCAGGGGGACGTCGATCACGACGGCCTCTGCTGCGACGTCGACAATTGTTGCGAGGTCGCCAACGCCAGCCAGACGGACACCGACGGGGATGGCCGGGGCGATGCGTGCGACATCTGCCCGCGCGACCCGCTCGACGACGCCGACCACGACACCGTCTGCGGCGACGTCGACAACTGCCCCGCCGCGTCCAACCAGGGCCAGGCCGACTCCGACGGCGACGGGGTCGGTGACGCCTGCGACAACTGTCCGGCGACCGCGAACGCGGATCAGAATCCGTGCGCGTGCGGAATCTGCGCCCCCGTCGACATCGCCGTCGATTCCGGTCCGCCGGCGCGCCAGGGGTCGGCCCTGGTCACCTGGAAGACGGGGATCGAGCATGACATCGGGGGATTCAATGTCGTGCTCCTCGACAATCGTGGACGCAGGACGCAGTTGAACTCCGCCCTGATCCCCTGCAAGGAATGCATCAGCGATCTCGGGGCGTCCTACGCCTTCTTCATCACCAAGCACCGCAACGCCCAGAACCTGTTCGTCGAGCAGGTCCATCTCGACGGCCGCGTCGAGACCTTCGGTCCGGCGGCCCGGCACTGAAGAGCGGGCCCGGTCCCGCGGTTCTGCGTCACCTCCCCCGACAGTAATAAGATGACGCCTCCATGGGCGTCCTCGGCCTGTACCTGACGTCGGTCTTCATCTGGGGATCCACCTGGCTGGCCATCACCTTCCAGTTCGGGACGGTCCCTCCCGCCGTGTCGGTGGTCTACCGGTTCGCCCTGGCGGGGCTGATCCTCCTCGCCTGGGCCCTCATCAAGGGACTGCGCCTCCGGTTCTCGCGCAGCGAGCACCTCTGGATGGGGCTTCAGGGAATCCTGCTCTTCGGCGTCAACTACCTGTGCGTCTATCTCGCCGAGACCGAGATCGCCTCCGGGCTCGTGGCGGTGGCGTTCTCGCTCATGGTCGTCCTGAACATCGTCGGGAGCCGGATCTTTTTCGGCACGCCCCTGAAGTCCACGACGTCAATCGGCGCGGCTCTGGGGATCGGCGGCATCGTTCTGGTGTTCCTGCCGGAGCTGAGCGGCGGCGCCGCCGGGCGGAACCCCGCGCTCGGCATCACGTTCGCGCTGGCGGGCGCGGTCTCGGCCTCTCTGGGAAACCTCGTGGCGTATCGAAATCGCGGGCGCGGGCTGCCGGTGGTCCAGATGAATCTGTTCGGAATGTTCTATGGCGCCCTGCTGGTGGGCGTCTACGCGCTCCTCACCCGCCAGCCGTTCGTCTTCGACGGGTCGGCCCGATATCTTCTCTCCCTCGCCTACCTCGCCCTGTTCGGCTCCATCCTGGCGTTCGGCGCCTTTCTCGTTCTTCTCGGCCGCATCGGCGCCGATCGCGCCGGCTACGTCACGGTCGCCATCCCGATCGTGGCCCTGCTGCTCTCGGCGGCGTTCGAGGGATTGCGCTGGCACCTCGCCCTGGGGCTCGGGATCCTGCTCTGCGTGGCCGGGAACGTCGCGGTTCTCTGGGGGAGACGCGCTTCTTCCTGACCGCCGCGCCGGTTGACGGCCGCGCCGGCCCGATCTAGGCTCCGCTCCATCGAACCCCGCTGACTCCCAACCCGGAGGAGGTGCACCATGGCCGACACCATCCGTCGCACGGACTACTACTACACCCGCGTCAAGGACGTCCCCGGCGAGGCCTACCGGATCCTCAGCCATCTGAAGGAAAAGGGCGTGAGCCTGATCGCGTTCTCGGCCTTTCCGTCGGAGAACGGCATGGCCCAGATCGATTTCATCCCGGAAGACCCCGCCGAGTTCGAGAAGGTCTGCCGCGTCGCCGGCGTCACGCTCAGCGCGAAGAAGCAGTGTTTCGTCATCGGCGGCGCCGACCGCGCCGGCGCCGTCGCCGACACGCTGCAGCGCCTCGCCGACGCGAAGGTGAACGGCACCGCCCTCGACGCCGTGTGCGCCGGCTCCGGCCGCTATGGCGCCATCCTCTGGGTCAAGCCGGAAGCGATGGCGGCCGCCGCGAAGGCTCTCGGCGTCTGAAGCTTCGTGCCTCAGTGGGCGCGGACGAACGCGCGCATCGCGGCCTCCGCGGAGGCGTAGTCGGGGTAGGTCCCCTCGTGATCGGGGGCGCGCACGCCGGGCGGCAGCGGGAGCTGCACGATCGTCAGGCGCCAGCCGCCGGCCTGTGGATCCAACAGGACGTCATAAGCCTGCCCCTGCGGACTCTCCAGGCGCCGCTTGACCGGGCCTTTCGGCTCGGGTGCGGCCGGCGAAGGAGCGGGCGCCGCGCTCTTCGGCTCGCCCGGCGCCTGAGCGGACGCCGGGGCGCTCGCCAGCGGTGACTCCGCTGTTGTCGCCGCCTGCTTCACCTCGGCCAGCCACCGCTTGTACGCGCCGGCGAGGGCCGGCTCCGGGCTGGTGAAGGCGAGCCCCATGACCGGACCGGCGCCGGCGCCGCCCGCGCCGCCGGTCCACATCACCCTGGCGCGCAGCCGGATGGCGTGACCCGGGAACTGCACCAGGACATCCACGAGGGAATGGACCGGGAAGCCCTCGGTGGCCACGATGCGCAGTCCGCCCTCCGAGATGTCGACGGCGACGCCGCCGCACATCCGGCGCTCGGTGCCGAAGCGCACCGGCAGCCGGCGCGCGATGCGCGGCTGCTCGCGTCTGTTCTTAGGATCTTCGGGTGGCATCCCGTGTCTCGCCGATCCTTCCCGGGGCGCTCCGGCGGCGCGGGCGCCATTGTAAGCCGTTCGGCAGGGCCGAATCGGTCTGGCGTAGAATCCGCCTCATCTCGATCGGGAGGGGTCCCGCTTCATGAACGGGAAATCGATCTGGGCGGTGGTCGCGGGCGTGCTGTTCATCGTCGTGGTCACGACTCTCGTCGACGCTCTCGCCGGCGCCTGGATCACGGCGCGTCTCGCGCCGCAGAAGCCGATGAAGCACGCCCTGATCCTCGGAGGCGTGGGCGTCGCTCTCGGCCTCGTGGGCGTGGTGGCGACCTGGAACCTGGGGCTCGGACCGAGGTGGTATCCCATCGCGCTGGTCGTGCTGGCGCTGCCGCAATGCTGGGCCGGCGCAAAGCTGTACGGGATCGGGAGGTAGCGGTTGCTCAAGCTGGCCATCCCCGTCCTGCACGTGAGCAGCTCGGCCGCGGCCGAAGAGTTCTACTGCAACCGCCTCGGCTTCCGCCGGGAGTTCGCCTACAGGCCCGACGCCGCCAGGACCGACCCCTGCTACATCGGGCTGTCGCGCGACGATGCGTGGCTGCACGTCTCGTCGTTTTCCGGCGACGCGGTCCCGGGGGGCGTCGTCTTCCTGCTGGTCGACGACGTCGATGCGTTACACCAGGAGCTGTTGAGCCGCGGCGTCCGGATCGATCTGCCCCCGACCGATCAGACCTGGGGCAATCGCGAGATGTACGTGCGGGATCCCGACAACAACAGCATCCGTTTCACCTGCCCCGACGCCCGCTGAGCGGCGCGCCCCGCCCGGCGCGCGCCCTGGCCGGCGCGGACCCTGGCCGGCGCGAGCCGGATGCGTGGCTCACAGCGCGAGCATGCCGCCGTCGACCACCAGCTCGGTCCCCACGACGAAGCTCGACTGCTTCGACGCCAGGTAGAGGACCGCTTCGGCGATCTCGTCGGCCTCGGCGAACCGCTTCAGCGGCACCTGCTGCGTGAAGTACTCCTTGGTCTGCTTCAGCTGATCCTCCGGCATGTTCATTCGGCCGAAGATCGGCGTCTCGACCGGACCCGGGCTGACGACGTTGACCCGCACGCCCCGGGCCAGCAGGTCGGCGGACAGCGTCCTGGCCAGGCTGACGACGGCCGCCTTCGACGCGGCGTAGACGGTCGCGCCGGGCAGGCCGGTGTGGGCCGCGATCGAGGCGTTCAGCACCACCGCTGCCCCGTGCGACAGGAGCGGCGCCGCCTTCTGGACCGTGAAGAAGACCCCTTTGACGTTGGTGTCGACGATCTCGTCGAAGAACTCCTCGCTCACCTCGTCGAGCGGGACGAACCGGCCGACCCCCGCGTTCACGAACAGGGCGTCGATCCGGTCGAACCGGCGCCTGATCGCGTCCATGGCCGCCGCGATCTCGGACACCTTGGAGGTGTCCGCCTTGAGCGCCAGGGCATCGGAGCCGAGCTCCTTCTGCGCCGACGCCAGGGTCGCCTCGCTGCGGCCGATGATCGCCACCTTCGCCCCCTCACGCGCGAAGGCTTTCGCGGCCGCCAGCCCGATGCCGCTGTTCCCGCCGGTCACCACCGCCACCTTCCCCTCGAATCGATTGCTCATCGCGTCCTCCAATCGTAATAGTGTTAGATACAGTTTCGTGCAAACAAAAAAAAGCAGCCTCCTACCTCGCGGTCTTCGAGACAGCCGCGGTCTTCGGGACATGCGCCGACTTCGTGGCCGCCGTGATCTCGCGCGCCAAGTCGGAGAGCCTGGTCTTCTCGAGGCTTCGCGAGATCGCCCGGTCGGTCTCCGCGAGCACCGACGCGAGCAGCGGCTTCATGGAGCAGGACACCTCGCACGCCTTGTTCTCGGGTTTGTCCGGGAGCACGAAGGGACTTCCCCCCTCGACGGCGCGGAAGACGTCGAGAAGCGTGATCGACTCGGGCCGCCGGGCCAGCCGCACTCCCCCGGCCATGCCCGTGCGCGCCCGGACCAGCCCGGCCCGCCGCAGCTGGCCGAGCAGGCGGCGGATGACGACCGGATTGGTGCGCACGCTCTCGGCGAGGGCCGGGGAGCTGATCCATTCCCCCCGGTTGTAGGCGAGGGCCGTCATCACGTGGACGGCGACGGCGAAACGGCTGTTGGGCGCCATAACGGTCGCAATACTAGTTACCGTTTAGCCGGTTGTCAAGTCCTCAGGCGGGCAGACGACCCTTGAGGTCTTTGGCCTGGAACGGTCCCGGCTCGGCGAGGAGCCGCCGCGCGGCGTCGACCTGCTCCCAGACGTTCCACAGCAGAACGCCTCGCACGCGTCCGCCCCGAAGGTAATAGACGACGCCTTCGCGATAGGGCTCCTTCCAGTCGGCGACCGTCTCCAGGCGCGGGTCGAGCTCGCCCACGGCCTCGTAGCCCAGGTCGAACAGGTCCGAGTAGAACGACGAGAGGTGGTCGTACGAGACCGCCTCGCCCGTCATCGCGCGGCCCGCGAGGCCGCCCATGGTGTTGGCGTTGTCCTCGTGCTCGACGCGCAGCCACTGGTCCAGGACGGGATTGTGGAAGCTCGCCACGTCCCCCGCCGCGAAGATGTCCCGGTGCCGGGTGCGCAGCGAGGCATCGACCCGGATGCCGTTCTGGATCTCGAGCCCGGCCGCTTGCGCCAGCTCCACGTTGGGCTGCACGCCGATCCCCGCCACGACGCCGTCGACCTCGACCGAGGTCTCCTGGCCGCCTGCGGCGTCACGAACCTTCAGGAGCGCCTTGCCACCGGACGCATCGATGCCGACCACCGAGGAGCCGGGGCGCACGTCGACCCCCTTCTCCCGGTAGTACTCGTTCATCGACTTCGCCAGGTCGGGCGGGAAGAGGCGGGCGCTGATCCCGCCGTCCGGAAAAACCAGGATGACCTCGCGCCCGCTCATCGCGAGAGCCGCGGCCACCTCGGAGCCGATGAACCCGCCACCGATGACCGCGAACCGCCTGCCCCGTTCCGTCAACGCCTTGAGGCGCCGGTAGTCGTCGAGCGTCCGATAGTAGATGACCTGCTCGCCGCCGGATGGCAGCCGGCGCGGCGTGGCGCCGGTGGCCAGGAGCAGCCGTTCGAACGTATGGACGGTCCCCTGATCGTCGGTGACCCGCTTGTTCCCCGGATCCAGCGCGCGCGCCGTCCGCCCCCGGTGATAGGTCACGCCCCGGTCTTCGATGTCGCGCCAGATGCTCTCGAGCGGCTTGCCCTTCCAGAGTCCCTTCGACAGGGGCGGACGGTTGTAGGGGGGATGCGGCTCGGCGCCGATCAGGCCGATCGATCCGCTCGCGTCGAGCTCGCGGATTCCGTGGACGGCCGCGTCGCCGGTCATGCCTCCCCCGACGATCAGGTATTTGTAGGCCGGCATCGTCGTCTCCTTCACACCCCTCGGGGCCAACGGGGCGGACTGCCTGCGACCTGGATTGCGGAGATTCTATACCCGGGCGGGACCGCGTCCCGCCCCAAGTCTCCCGTGACCATCGCGTGACGGACCACCACTGTTCACACATCCGCCGCCGTGGCGCGCCGGCTCGCGGCTCTGATCCTGTTTCAGGCGGAGCGGCTGGGCGAGCGGCGTCTCGTGTCCGTCCCGCCACCGGCCGCGTAGCCGGCCTGACGGCCTGCCAACCTGACGATTGAGGCCGGAATCTGCTACTCTGTAGCCGATTCCACGTCACGCCAAGCCAGGCTTGACCCTATTTCCGAAGGGATGGACCAAGTTATGCCGTTTTCACGTCTACCGCTCGACCCGACTCTCATGCGCGCCGTCAAGGAGCTGGGTTTCCAGCGGCCGACACCGATTCAAGAACAGGCGATCCCACCCGCCGTCGAAGGGCGCGACCTGCTGGCCACCGCCACGACCGGCAGCGGCAAGACGGCCGCGTTCCTGCTGCCAATCCTGCACCGGCTGGCTCCGAAGCCGCGCGGCGTGACCCGCGCGCTGATCCTTACGCCGACGCGCGAGCTGGCGGCGCAGATCCAGTCGCACTTCGAGGAGCTGGCGGTGCACTCGCCGGTGACCGGTGCGGCCGTGTTCGGCGGCGTCGGCATGGGGCAGCAGGAGCATGCGCTGCGCAGCGGCGTCGATGTCATCACCGCGACGCCCGGGCGGCTTCTCGATCACATGACCCGCTCCTACACCCGTCTCGGGGCCCTCGAGATTCTCGTTCTCGACGAGGCCGACCGGATGCTCGACATGGGGTTCCTGCCGGACATCCGCAGGATCCTCAAACAGCTGCCGCACCGCCGCCAGACGATGCTGTTCAGCGCCACGATCCCCAAGGAGATCGCCTCCCTGGCTCGCGAGATGATGCGCGACGCGGTCACTATCAACATCGAGCGCAAGTCCGCCCCCGCCGTCGGCATCCGGCAGGCGGTCTACCCGTGCGGGCGCGAATTGAAGAGCGCGCTGCTCGCGGAGCTGGTGGCGCGCAACCTGATCGCCGACGCCATCGTGTTCACGCGGACCAAGCATCGGGCCAACCGCCTGGCGCTCTATCTCGAGCGCCGCGGCATCTCCACCGGCCGCATCCATGGCAACCGCAGCCAGGGGCAGCGCACCGCCGCGCTCGCGGAGTTCAAGGCCGGCAAGACCAAGATCCTGGTCGCGACCGACATCGTGGCGCGCGGCATCGACATCGAGGCGCTCGGCCACGTGATCAACTTCGACGTCCCCGCCGACCCCGACTCTTACATCCACCGCGTGGGCCGCACCGCCCGCGCCGAGCAGACCGGCGACGCCTTCACGCTGGTCGCGCCCGACGAGGAGAACGACCTGCGCGACATCGAGCGCGCCATCGGCCGCCCCCTGCCGCGCGTCACCCTGCCGGGCTTCGACTACACCCGCAAGCCCGAGGAGCGTCTCGAAATCCCGCTCGGCGATCGGCTCGCCGCGCACCGCGCCCAGCGCCGCGGTCATTCTGGCGCGCACGGTCATTCGCAGTCGCACGGCCACTCCCAGTCCCACGGCTCCCGACAGGGCGCGCCGAAAAGCGGCGGGCATCAGCCTGGCGCTGGCCGGCCGCAGCACGGCAACGGCCGCCACTCGCGCCCGCAGGGGTTCGGCCGGCATTCGCCCGGACGCTCCTCGAACCGGGGCTGAGGTCGGGATTGAGCCGGCGCCCGGTGGCGGCATGGATCGCGAGACTGTCCGCCATCGCTTCCATCGTCCTCTGTGGTCTGGTCCCGCTCCCTGCGGACGGCGCGGTCGCCGGCGCGGCGCCAGGCGCCGCCCCCACGGCCGCGCCCGCCTGGTCCATCCAGGCGATCCGCTACGCCACCGTGCCCCGTTTTCCGCTCGAGGGCCTGATGATGGGTGCGCCGAAGGACGAGGTCATCGACATCGCGATGGTCGTCTGGCTGGTGCGGGGCGGCGGGCACGCGGTCCTGTTCGACACCGGGTTCCATCGTGACAAGTGGCTGAAGGAATTCACCATCACCGACTACCTGCGGCCGGACGAGGCGGTCGCCCAGGCCGGCGTCAAGGCGGACGAGATCACCGACGTCGTCATCAGCCACGCCCACTGGGATCACATGGGCGGCGTCGATCTCTTTCCCAAGGCGCAGGTCTGGATCCAGAAGCAGGAATACGCCTACTACACGGGCGACGCGTGGCAGCCGGGCGGCCAGCACGGCGGCATCGACCCCGAGGACGTGGCGGTGCTGGTGCGGCTCAACACCGAGGGGCGGCTGCATCTCGTCGACGGCGACGACGTCGAGATCCTCCCCGGCATCCGCGCTTACACGGGCGCGCGCCACACCTTCGCGTCTCAGTACCTGCGCGTCGACGGCGCGAAGCCGGTTGTGCTTGCCTCGGACAACTGCTACCTCGATCGCAATCTCGCCGAGCACGTCGCGTCGGCCACCTTCAGCGACGGCGACCGCGCGGCCAACCTCAAGGCGCAGGCCCGGATGATCGCGCTCGCCGGCTCGGCCGAGCGCGTCATCCCGGGCCACGACCCGCGGCAGTTCGTGCGCTTCCCGACCGAGGGACGGGTGGCGCGCATCCGCTGAGCCGCTTCACGCCTGAGCCGCTTCACGCCTGAGCTGCCTCACGCCGGCTTGATGTTCTGGTTCACGCTGAACAGGTTGCCCGGGTCATACTGGCGCTTGACCTTGGCCAGGCGCGCGTAGTTCGCGCCGTAGGCCGCGCTCACACGGTCGCCCTCGTCGGCGGTCATGAAGTTGACGTACACGCCGCCGGTGGCGAACGGCGTCGCGGCCTTGAAGAAGTCGCGCGCCCAGGCGATGCCGCGCGCGTCCTCCGCCGCGGTCTCCCAGCGGCCGTGCACGTTCATGACGAAGCGGGCGTCACGCTGGGAGTACGCCGCCGAGTCGGCGGCCGGCCGCATCGTCGCCCCGCCGAGGGCGCCGATGAAGATCTCGCAGTGCGGCGACGGCAGCGTGTCGACGGCGTGCAGGGTGGCGTCGAACAACCCGTCCGCGAGCGTCGCGAAATTGTGCGACTTCCAGTAGTTGCGGGCACCGGCGGTGAGCAGCGGGTCGAACGCCTGCTGCCAGCCGGTGTAGGGACCGACGCCGACGTGCTCGCCGACGGGCTTGCCGAAGGTGCGCAACGGCGCGACGAGCGGCTCACCCTTCTTGGGGTCACCGGCATAGAGCGCCGCCAGCACGACGACCGGCTGCCCGTGAACCTGGGCGGGAAGGAACGGCAGCGGCGGCGCCTTGCGCAGGACGGCCCAGACGGTGAGCTCGTCCGGCGCCTTGGTCGCGAACTCGTGGTATTGCCGCAGGACCGACTTCGCCTCCGCGATCGGATAGACGATGAGCCCGCTCAGCAGATCGGGTCCGACCGGGTGGAGCCGGTATTCGAACCGCGTGACGACGCCGAAGTTTCCTCCGCCGCCCCGGAGGGCCCAGAAGAGGTCGGGGTTCTCGCCGGCGCTGGCGCGCACCACTTCGCCCTTCGCCGTCACCACCTCGGCCGACTCCAGGTTGTCGATGGTCAGGCCGTGCTTGCGGCTTAACCAGCCGAACCCGCCGCCGAGGGTCAGCCCGGCGACGCCTGTGGTCGAGTTGATCCCGAGCGGCACGGCCAGCCCGTGCGCCTGGGTGGCAGCGTCGAGATCGGCGAGCAGCGCGCCGGCCTCGATGACGACGCGGCGCGCGCCGGCGTCGACGCGCGCCGTCTTCATCCGGGACAGATCGATCACCAACCCGTCGTCGACCAGGGCGTTGCCTGCGATGTTGTGCCCGCCAGCGCGGATCGCCAGCGGCAGCGAGCGGTCGCGCGCGAAGTTCACGGCCGCGACGACGTCCGACGCGTGGGCGGCGCGCGCGATGAGCGCGGGACGCTTGTCGATCATCGCGTTCCAGATGGCGCGCGCGTCGTCGTACCCGGCGTGCCCCGGGGCGAGGAGCTCGCCCTTGAAGCCCGCCTTCAGCTGTCCGATTTCCTTGTCACCGATCCGGCCTGCCTGGGGATTCGCCATGACCCTCTCCATTCCTTCCTGCGCCCGCGTCAGGAACGCTGCGCGATGACTTCGAGGTATTCCGCCTGCACCATCGTCAGACCGCCGTCCGCCTGGTTGGCGGAAGACCACAACGCCACCAGCTCGCGCCGGAGCCGTTCCCCGGCGACCCTGTCGAGAGTCTCGAACGCCCTGTGGGTCGGCCCATAGTACCTCGCGAAGAACTCGACCACGTCCTCCGGCGGGAATGGGTAGTCGAACAGGTACTGTCGCCGCGCGAGCTGCAGCTCGGCGGTGCCGCGGCCGAGACGCTCCCGGACGCGCGTCTCGTCGCCCCACAGGAGCGGCGACGGCGTCCCGTTCGGCGCGATGAACCCGGAGAGGGTCCTGAACATCCGACCGATGAACCCCTCCGCCGTCCAGTTGGCCATCGCGATGGTGCCGCCCGGGGCGCAGACCCGCAGCAGCTCGCCGGCCACCCGATCCGGCTGCGGCGCGAACATCGCTCCGACCAGGCTCACGACCACGTCGAAGGTGCCGTCCTCGAACGGGAGATCCTCGGCATCCGCCTCCCGGAACCGGGCCTTCAGCCCCTCGGCGCGGGCGCGCGCGGCGGCGCGCTCGACGAGGTTGGGCGCCACGTCGACGCCCGTGACGTCGACCCCTTCGCGCGCCGCGATCAGCGCCAGCTGGCCGGCGCCGCAGGCCACGTCGAGGAGCCGGCAACCCGAGGCCACCTCGATCCGCTCGTAGAACTCGCGCGCGCCCGGCTCCATGTAGCGCGAGAAGCGATCGTAGTCGCCGGACATCCACATGCCCCGCAGGTCGGCCTTCAGCCGCACGATCTCCGGAGCGGCGACCGACGCCCCGTCGCACTCCGGCGGCACGCTGCTCTCCGCCTCCCTGAGGGTCACCGCCTCGCTGCTGGTCACCGCCTCCATGCTGGTCACCGCCGCCGCGCCCGTGGACTTCGTCATGTGACACCTCCTCGTCGAGCCGTCCCGCGCGACGCCCCCGCCGGACCCATTCCGGCGGCGCGCCTCACGGGTGAGACTGTGCCGCAGGACGAAGGCCCGCTGCTTGCCCGCGCGTCTGGCGTCCTTGTCCGCGACGCTGTAGCATGAGCATCATTTGTCCGCGCGTCCGGCGCGGTTTGCCGCGCGTCGCCGTGCGCCGTCCCAGGAGCCGGAGTGCCTCGATGGACGTGCTCTCGGAAGTGCTGAAGGTCGTGACCCTGCAGGGGGCGGTGTTCTACAACGCCGAGTTCTCCGCGCCGTGGGGGGTTCGCACCCCGGACTCGCGCAGGGTCGCGCCCCACGTCGCGCCCGACGGCGGGCACGTCATCATCTTTCATCTCGTGATCGACGGCCGCGGCGCGGCGCGCGTCGAGAACGGCGCGCGGGTGCCGCTCGAGGCAGGCGACATCGTCGTCTTCCCGCACGGCGATCCGCACATCATGGAGAACGGATCGCCGCGCACGGTGCAGGACAACGAGAAGGAGCTGCACCGCATCATGACGGAGGGGCTCAAGCTGTCGCGCTGGGGCGGCGGCGGCGAGGTGACCCGGTTCATCTGCGGCTACATGGCGTGCGAGCCGCGGCTGAGCCGGCTGGTGCTCTCGGGGCTGCCGCCGATCTTCAAGGTCAACATCCGGGACGACGACGCCGGCCGCTGGCTCGAATCGTCCATCCGGTTCTCGGTCACGGGAGCCGACGGCGCGACCCCCGGCGGCGAGGCGGTCCTGGCCAAGCTGTCGGAGGTCCTGTTCGTGGAGACGCTGCGACGCTACGTCGCGCAGTGGCCCGAAGGACGGACCGGCTGGCTCGCGGGCGCCCGCGATCCGGAGGTCGGCAAGGCGCTGGCGCTGATGCACGGGCGCCCGGCGCATCCCTGGACGCTGGTCGATCTCGCGAAGGAGTCGGGGATCTCGCGCTCGGTTCTGGCCGAGCGTTTCCGCCACTTCCTGAACCAGCCGCCGATGGCCTATCTGACCCACTGGCGCCTGCAGCTCGGCGCGCGCATCCTCGGCGCGACCAGCCAGAGCGTGGCGCAGGTTGCGGCCGAGGTGGGGTACGAATCGGAGGCCGCCTTCAATCGCGCCTTCAAGCGCGCCTTCGGCGTTCCTCCCGCGAGGTTCCGCAAGCAGTCGAAGCACGCGGCCGGGCCGCGACCGGCGGCCGCGGCCCGGCGGATCGCCCGCGCCCGCTAGCCGCGGAGCAACCGACCGCCCGTCCGGCGCCCCCCCGGCGCCCCGCTCCGTCGCGGGGCGCCGGAGATCGAACCCCTACTGGGGTGGCGCGCAGGCGCCGGCGTGGTCGACCGTGACCCCGGCGGCGTCGGCGAAGCAGCGGTTGCGATAGGTCATTCCGTCACAGCCGCAGACTTCGTCCAGGATCACGGGGCACGCCTCCGGCATGTCGGCGCAGACACCCGCCGCTCCCTGCGTGCAGACGCCGGGCGGAGCCTTGCAGAACTCGTTCGCGAGACACGCGGCCCCCGACTCGCCGCCGCAGACGCGCGGCGGCTCGCACGGGCCGGGATTCGCGATCGCGACGCCGGCGGCGTCGGCGACGCAGGCGTTGGAGTAGGTCGTGCCGTCGCAGCCGCAGGCCGGATCGACGATGGCGGGGCAGTGCGCGGGCGCTTCACGGCAGAGGCCGGAAGCGTCCGGGGCGCAGGCGCCGATCGGACGATCGCAGAACTGGCCGGTCGCGCAGGTCGCGCCCTCGGTCCCGCCGCACAGGTGCTGATCGGCGCCGCAGGCGCCCGGGTGATCCACGCCGACGCCCGCCGCGTCGGCCAGGCAGGGATTGGCGTAGGTCTTCCCGTCGCAGCCGCAGACCGGCGCGTCGAGTCCTGGACAGACCGGCGGGATGGAGGCGCAATCGCCGGCATCGCCGGCGGCGCAGTGGCCCAGCGGAGGCTTGCAGAACTCGCCCTGCGGACAGGTCCCGCCGTCGACCCCGCCGCACGCGCTCCCCTGCTCGCAGGGTCCGTCGTGCTGCACCGCGATCCCGGCGGCGTCGGCGAAGCAGGAATTGCTGTAGGTCGTCCCGTCGCAGCCGCAGACCGGGGCCAGGGCGGACGGACAGGTCACCGGAAGCCGCTCGCAGACCCCCGCGGCGTCGGCGGCGCAGGCTCCCTCGTCGCGCTTGCAGAACTGATCGGCATCGCAGGTGGCGCCCGCGGTCCCGCCGCACGCGGTCTGCGTCTCGCAGGCGCCGGCGTGCTCCACGCTGACGCCGGCGGCGTCGGCGAGGCAGGCGTTGTCGTAGGTCGTCCCGTCACAGCCGCACACGGGCGCGGAGATCTGCTGGCAGGTCGCCGGCTCCCTGGTGCAGACGCCCTTGTCGTCCGGGCCGCACAGCCCCACGTCCCGCTTGCAGAACTGGCCGGCCGGGCAGCTGTTCCCCGCGTCGCCGCCGCAGACCACCGGGCACTCTCCCAGGAAGTCGCCATGTCCGAGGTGGGCGCGGACCGCCGGCGGTCCGACGCAGATCGTGTGCTGGTCGGCGGGGTCGCCGGGCGGCACGTGACAGAGGCAGACCTTGGCGCCGCCGGCGCTCGACCGCGTCGCAGCCGTCGCGAAGGTCGCAAGACAGCACAGACAACAGGAGAACAGCACGGACAACAGTTTTCTCATGACGCCTCCTACGCGCGAATAGTCCCTGCCCCTGACTCCCGGCTCCCGGATGAGCTTGATTGTTCCCCTTATCCGCCGATTCTCCGGATCTGTCAACTGGAACGGGACCGGACCCGCGACCCGGCGGGCCGGCCTCCGGCCGATCAATTCCTCCTCGAAAACCCTTTTCATGGCGCCTGTTTCTTGCTACTTTCTTCCGCACCGCCCTGCGGCCGGGTCGCGGGGCGGCATCGAGCGGGGCGGCATCGAGCTGGTCGGGCCGAGCGGAGGGGGTTCCACTGATTCGTCCGGAGCGGTTGACCGCGGTCGCGGTTCTCTTCGTGCTCTCCATCATCATGGCCACGTCGCGGGCGGGGGCGCAGACGGGGGCGCAAGGCGCCCCTCCGGCTATGCACGCCTCGGGCACCCATCACTCCGCGCACGCCGGGCCGGGCGTGAAATCGAACGTCGCGCTGGTGATCGACGGGGAGCAGGGCGAAACGCTCTACGCCAAGCACGAGGATCAGGTCGCGCCGATCGCGTCGATCACCAAGCTGATGACCGCGATGGTGGTCCTCGACGCGCAATTGCCGCCCGACGAGATGATCGAGATCGACCAGGCGGACGTCGACCGGCTGAAGCACACGCACTCGCGGCTGCCGGTCGGCGCGAGTCTGGAGCGCGGCGAGCTCCTCAGAATCGCCCTGATGTCTTCGGAGAACCGGGCCGCGGCGGCCCTGGCCCGCAGCTATCCCGGCGGCACCGAGGCCTGCGTCGAGGCGATGAACCGCAAGGCAACCGACCTGGGCATGTCGCAGACCCACCTCGCCGATCCGACCGGGCTCTCCAGCGAGAACGTCTCGAGCGCCCCCGACCTGACGCGGATGGTGCAGGCGGCGGCGCGCTATCCGGAGATTCGCGACGCCACCACGACCTCGTCGCACCGGGTGGAGCTCACCAGCGGGAAGGTGCTCGAGTTCCACAACTCCAACGGCCTGGTGTCGAACAAGTCGTGGAACATCGGACTGTCGAAGACCGGCTATATCAACGAAGCGGGCCGTTGTCTGGTCATGATGGCGGAGATCGCCACCCGCCAGGTGGTGATCGTGCTGCTCGATTCCTGGGGAAAGAACACGCGGTTAGGCGACGCCAACCGCATCCGCCACTGGCTCGAAGCGGCCCATCCCCCGGCCGGGACGGCGCACAGCGTGTCGGGCCGTTCCCCGTCGTCCACCGGACGCGGCGGCCGAACCGGCCACTGAACGGACAGGCGCCGCGCGGAAACGCGCCATAAGCCTTGCCAATCGCGGCGAAATTGCGTACATATTCCGCCGGCGCGGCTGGTTCGATGCCGGGGGCGCCTCCTCCATGAAGACACGTCATCTCTCGATCCTCGGACCGCTTGCAGTCTGCCTCGCGCTCGTTCTTCCGATCGAAGCGCAGAGCCCGGCCCCTGATCCGGATGCCGATCCCGCCGCCGCTCCGGCTCCGGACGACAGCTTCGCCGGGCTGCCTCAGCCGGACCCGCCTCGCGCCGCGGTCGGGGGCGGCGAGGAAGATGGAATCGGCGACGACGCGACGGCCCGGCTGCTCTGGCAGCGGAGAGAATTCGGATCGCCGACGCCGGAGTTCAGGCGCCGCCTGATGCAGGAGCGCTCCCTGCGGCTGTCGCTCGACCACGCAGCCCAAAAAGCCGGCATCTACTCGGGGGGGCCGGGACCGGTCTGGGTCCCGATCGGTCCCGAGGGGGCGGACTACGAGACCAACGGCGCCTTCACGGGTTACGTCCGCGACAGTGGGCGGGTCCGGAAGATCCTGCCGCATCCGACAGATCCTGACACGTTGTACCTTCTGGCCTCGGGAGGCGGCCTGTGGGTCACGCACAACTTCACCTCCGCCTCGACCACCTGGACACCCCTCACCGACAACCTGCCGACCACCGGCGGCGGCTCGGTGGCTTTCGGGCGGACACCGAGCGTTCTGTACCTTGGCCTCGGCGACCCGTTCGACGCCATCAACATCGGCGGGTCGATGGTGAAGTCGATCGACGGTGGAGCGACCTGGACCAGCCCGATCGACCTCGGGAGCGCGCTTTCGGTCCGCGACATCCTGGTGGACACGAGCGGGCCGGACGATATTCTCGTGGTGGCGACGGACGACGGGCTCTATCGCTCGATCGACAGCGGCGCGTCGTACGCGAAAATCCAGGGTGGCGCGGGGGAACTGTTCCAGGGCCAGGTGATCTGGAGCCTGGCGCGCACCAGCGCCGGGGTCCTCGCCGAGGCGCAGCCCTGCTCCTTCACCCCGGCCGACTTCTGCCAGACCGCCGGCGGCCTTTACGTCTCGGTCGATCAGGGGGCGACCTGGACGCCGATCCCGAATGGCGGCGGCGTCTTTTCCGGCGCCGGCCGCGCGACGCTTGGCGTCGGCGCCCCCGGCGACGCGATCGTCTATGCCTTCGCCGAGGTCACGGCCGCCAACGACCAACAGGATCTCTACCGCTCGACCGATGGCGGATTGAACTGGACGGCCCTCGGGATCAACGCGAAGATCCCCTCCAATCCCAATACCGACAATCCGAACATGGATCTGATGCGCGCCCAGTCCTGGTACAACCAGATGATCCTGGTCGATCCGCGGGACGCGTCACGCAACACGGTCTACCTCGGAGGCCAGCTCGCCAGCGGCAAGACGACCGACGGCGGCGGCACCTGGACGCTCCTGTCCAACTGGCTGCCCTTCAACCGTTTCCCGATTCCATACGTGCACGCCGATTTCCATGCCGCGGCCCTGAGCCTGGCCGGGACGCCGACGATCCTGTTCGGAGGAGACGGCGGACTGTTCACGAGCCAGGACGACGGGGCGACCTGGTCGAGCGACAAGAACAACGGACTGCAGACCTTCCTCACCTACAGTCTCGCGTCGACGCCCGGCTTCCCCCAAGCGGTTCTCGCCGGGTTCCAGGACAACGGCAGCCGCATCCGCAAAGGCGACACCAAGATCTACAACATGAGCATGGGCGGAGACGGGACGGGGACCGGATGGAGCCAGCGCGACAAGGGGATGTCGATCGTCAGCGTCCCGGGGAACAAATACGGCATCAACCTCTCGAGCCAGACCCCCGATCTCATCGCCAGCTTCGTCCTGGGGTTCGCCCCGACCAACAACGATGCCATCTTCGAGGTCCCGGTCGTCCTGCCCGACGCGGCCCTCGACGCGACGGGCAAGCTGTTCTACTCGACGACGTTGAAGCGGCTGGTCAAGTTCGATTACAGCCTCAGCCCGCCGCTCGTCTTCACGCTCGGGCAGATTTCCAGCACCTCGTCCACGACGTTTCGCGGCTGCACGCACTCGGTCGGGGTGAGTCCCGTCGACCTCCAGCACATCGGATTCCCGTTGTCGGGCGGGGTGGTGAACTGGACCACGAACGGCGGCTCCTCCTACAACGGCGTCGCCCTGAACTCGGCCGTGCCCGGCTTCCAGTCGAGCGCTCAGAGCTTCACCTGGGTGGACAACCAGACCATGTTCGTCGCCTCGGTCGCGCCGCTCCCGGGTGCAGTGCGGGTGGTCAAGTCGATCAACGGCGGCGCCACGTGGGGGCGCTCGGACGCCGGATTGCCGGACGTGCAGGTCGAGCGGATCGTCGTCGACCCGCGCGACGCGACGCACCAGTCGCTGTTCGCCGCGACCTATGCCGGGGTGTACAGGTCGACCGACGGCGGCGCGAACTGGGCCCCGTTCGGCACCGGGCTTCCGGGCGTGGCGGTGCGCGACATCTATCTCCCCCCGGACGGCTCCTTCGTCCGGATCGGCACATACGGTCGTGGCATCTGGGAGGCGCCGTTCCTCAGCTTTGTGAGCGCGACGCTGACCGATGATCTGGTCTCCTGCGATCACGACGGCTCGGTCGACAATGGGGAGACCGGCCGGCTCACGGTGACGCTGCGCAACGACGGCGCGGCCGTCTTGAGCCATCTCGCCGCCACCGTCACCACCGCCAATCCGGCTGTGTCGTTTCCGAGCGGCAACGTCATCGTCTTCCCTGCGGCAAGCCCGTCGTCGGAGGTCGCGGGGTCGGTCCCGATCCTCGTGACCGGCGCTTCCGGGATTCAGCGCCTCGATTTCACCATCGCGTACAACGATTCCGACCTCGGGCTGGCCGCCCCGGTCACGGGTACGGCGTCGTTCCGCGCCAATTTCGACGAAGTTCCGAACAGCAGCGCAGGCGACGACATCGAGGCGGAGAACAGTCCCTGGACGATCGCCGGTCCCCCGGCCGTGATCCCCGACATCCTGAGCTGGAAACGGGTCGAAATCTCTCCCCTCGAGCACCGCTGGCTGGGGGTCGATTCCAACCTGCCCACCGATCAGTCGCTCATCTCGCCGATCCTGAGCGTCGGGAGCGGCGACTTCACGATTTCGTTCGAGCAGCGCTACCGGTTCGAGTTCACAGGAGGCACGACCCCCGCCTATTTCGACGGCATGATCCTGGAGCTGAGCGCCGACGGTGGCGCGACCTGGAGCGACATCGGGGCCTTCGCATCACCGGGATACAACCACACGCTCGCGACCGGCGGTGGGAACGTCCTCGAAGGCCGGCCGGCCTTCACCGCGACCAGCACCAACTACCCCACGCCGTTCATCCCCACGTCTGTCGACCTGGGGACCGCCTACGCGGGGCAGAACGTCCGGGTCCGCTTCCGGATCGGAACCGATACGCTCGGGTACGCTCCCGGAGTCGAGCTGCGCAACATCGCCACGACCGGTCTCATCAACACGCCGTTCACGAGTGTCGTCGCGGATCGCGCCCTCTGCCCGCCGCCGGGCGAGGTGCGCAATCAGATCTGGACCGACAAGACCACGATGGTCTGGGACCACGAGCCGTCGCTCGGCACCTACAACCTGTACCGGGATGCGATCAGCGCGATGCCGGGCGGGTTCGGAGCGTGTCTCCAGAGCGCCATCGCCACCGAATCCGCCATCGACACCGCGCTCCCCACGGTCGGCGCCGGCTGGTTCTACATCGTCACCGCCCGGAGCAACCTCGGACAGGAGGGGACCAAGGGGTTCCAGAGCAGCGGTGCGGAGCGTTCCAATCCGGCGCCCTGCCCCTGACCGGCGCGTCTGGTTCGTCTACCTGCTCCGCTGCCGCGACGGGAGCCTCTACACCGGCGCGACGACCGACACCTCCGCCCGCCTCCGCGTCCACAACGCCGGCCGCGGCGCCCGCTACACGCGGGGCCGCCTCCCGGTCCTTTTGGTCCATGTCGAGGCGGCCGCCGGCCGGTCGGCGGCGCTGCGGCGCGAAGCGGCGATCAAGAGGCTGTCCCGCTCCAGGAAGGAGAGGCTCCTGACGCGACGCTCCGATTGAAGCGGCCGGCCCCGCCGGCGTCGCTCCCCGCGGGGCGACGCGGCCCCGCGGCGTGGCGCGGCCCGGCACGGCCGAAGAGGAGCAGGTTCAGCGGCGCCGGGAGCCGGCGCGCCGCGAATCGATACAGCGCGATCGGCGCCGCGAGACCGGCCAGCACCATGATGGCCACGTCGAGGCAGGCGGCGGCCGCCGAGGCGCCCGGGCCCGGCAACACCCGCTCCATCGCCTGGATCACCCCGCCGTGGACGAGATAGATGGCGAACGACGCCGGCGCCAGCCACCGCGCGATCCGCGAGACGGCCGGGCCGGCCGGAACGACGAGCGCGAGCCCCGTGCAGGCGACAGCGAGCGCCACCGAGGACGGCTTGAGGAAGCTCGCGGCCAGCCCGACCGATCCGGTCCGCGCGAGGACGATCCGGAATTCGACGAGGGAAAGTGGCAGCGCCATCGCCGCGAGGACCACGAGCCAGCCCGCCCGGCGCAGGAGGAACGACCGAAGCCGCGCGGGATCGAGGCCGCCCAGCACGCCCGCCATGAAGAACGGCGCCCAGACGAGCCCCGACGACAGCGCCGCCGAGAACCCGCTATTAATAATGATGGCCCACGGGGATGGGCCTCCGTAGGCGGCGATCAGATCCCCGCCCAGAACCGCGGCCAGCAGCGCCGACGCCGCGAGCGCCGTCTCGCGCCGCCGGGTCCCGGCCCGGCGGCAGAGCCAGGGTGTCACGAGCGCGAGCTGCGCCAGCGCGATCAGGAAGTAGCCGCCGGTGAAGGTCTGCCCAAGCAGGAAGCGCGTCGTGGTCCCCGGCGGCAACGCCCCGCGGCGCAGCCATTCGGGGACCACGAAAAGGGCGACGCTCCAGGTGAGGTATGGAAGGAGCAGGCGCCTGAGCCGTGCTCCGACCGACGCCGTCCCCGCCGGGCCGCCGGCCGGAACGCGGCGCGAGGCGATGGCGGCCAGGAGGCCGGCGAGGAAGAAGAAGGCCGGGACCGAGAACCGTGCCGCCTGGTTCAGCGCCGCGAGCCCCCAGAACAGTCCGTCGTGGGCCGCCCGGCCCGCGCGCGCGTTGAGGAGCGGCGACGTGGCGTGGATGCAGACGACGCCCACGATGGACAGCGCCCGCAGGCGGTCGATGCCGGTCGAGAGGTCTTCGTCCATCGGGCGTCCCGGGGCGGGAAAGGAGTCCCTTCACCCCGGGATCCAATCTGGTGACGGACCGGGAGCAACGCAACCGCGACGTGGCGCGGCGCCCGTTCCCGGACGCCGCGCCGCCTGTCGCTTCCTGGCTTGAGAGCCGCGACGGCCTAGAAGTTACCGTCGCAGAGGGCGGTCGTCTCCGAAGACTCGTGGACGCCGTTGCCGCAGCAGTACCGGCTCGCCGGCTTGCCGCCGGTGCGACCGGAGCAGTCGGCCGGACAGGTGTTGCAGTCCTCGCCCGCCTCGCAGGTGCCGTTGTTGTTGCAGCCGCCCCCGCCGCCGCCCGTCTGCAGCGTGCAGCCGTACAGGGCGCTGGCGCCGGAGCGATCGTCGTTGTTGAGCTGCTTGTTGTCGCAGTAGGCGACCGAAGGGTACATGAGGGCCGCCGGATCGGCCGAGTGCCCGAGGCCGATCAGGTGGCCCATCTCGTGCGTGGTGACCGAGGTCAGGTAGATCTCGTTCGAGCAGCCGTCCGATTCACCATTCGTCGTGTAATCGAACGACAGGTTGAAGGCGGTGTCGCTGTCGGTGATCGCGACCATGGTCGTGCCGCCGCAGGTCCCCGTGGTGTTGGTGTCGTAGTAGCCGGTCGTGGTGGCGGCGATGCACGAACCCTTGCAGATGTGCCGGGGGTCCGAGAAGATGATGTCGCTCCGTCCGTCGCCGAGCGTGTAGCTGACCGTGCCGGCCTGGCCACGCACGATCGAGGTGCCCCAGGCGCCGACCGCGTTCACCGCGGCGCTGACGCCGTGATCGTTGTCGGTGACCGAAGCCATGCCGCGGTTGTCGACGGTGACCGTGCGCGGCGTGGTGAACCAGCGCCGCGTCGGGCTGAGGAGGACGTAGGCCGAGGCCGCGGTGACGCCGGCCAGAAGGACCGTGACGGCGAACGCGAAGCGCGGAAGGTTGCGGTTCATGGTCGCCTCCTACTTGCCGGACGCGGCAATCTGCCGCGCCAGCTGGGAAATCGACCGGCCATGGGCCGAGCCGCCGTCGAGCATCTCGTTGCCGGCCGCGTCGCGCGCGACCTTCGAGACGCCCTGGAAGTAGCCCTCGACCATGCTCACGCCGTCGTCCCACGACCCGAGGAACACGACCACCTCGTCGCCGATCTTGAACTCCGGAGCGCCCTCCATCACGGCGTGGAAGTCGCCGACCGTGCCGCCCGGAACACGGACTTCCTCGTAGGCGTGCTTCTGGCCCTGAAGCGTGCGCTTCACCTCGAGGGTGACGTAGGTGAACACGTAGGAATGATCCGCGTTCCACTCGCTGCGCACGTCGAACACCTTGGCGTGCACGACGGTGTGCGATTTCTGGATCAGGTCGGCGACGGTCTGCTTGAGATACATCGACGCGTCCGCGCTGGCTCCCGCCGCCAGCACGGCGACGGCGAGCAGCAGCGCGCAGGCGCTCCTGCGGATGCAGGTTCTCATGACGGGTCTCCCTCCTGAGTTGGGGCCGCGCTTTGACGCGGCCGGCGTATGGCGTCGAGTCTAAGACGGCCTCCGGAGGGCTTGTCAAGGAGTGATGCGAAGAATTCAGGAGCCGAGGGCGGCGGCCTTCTTCTCGAGCTGCGCGACGAGGCGGGCCGGCCGCTGCGCTTCGGGGAGCGACTGCGCGAACCGGACCGCGTCCTCGAGCGTGCGCTTCGCCGACGCCTTGTCACCCATCTTGACGTAGACGTCGGCGCGAGTGTCGAAGATGCGCAATTTGCGCGGGCCGTAGGCGCGGTCGAGAGCGCGCTGGCTGGCGGCCAGCGCCTCGTCGTACTTCCCCATCTCGCGGTAGAGCACGGCGAGGCGCGCCGGCGGGTTGTAGTCGTCGGGGAGATCGTGCTCCGAGGCGAGCAGCGCGGGCACGGCGCGCGCCGGGTCGCCGAGCGCCAGCGCGGCGCCGACGCGATGCGAATCGAGCGCGGCGCGCTGCTCGACGCTCGGGGCGCTCTTGCCTTCGGCGTCGAGGAAGCCCATCCAGCGCTGGGCCATCGCCTTCGCTGCGGCGGCATCGCCGCGCTCGTCTTCGAGGTCGACGAGGACCCCGTAGGCGCTCGAACGATCGTCGGCCAGAACGTCCTGCAGCCCGAGACTCTCCTCGACCAGCTTCTCCAGCTCCGGGATCGCCGCGGCGCGCCAGGCGGCGTCCTTCGGCGCGTCGGCGGCGCAGCCGAGCCCCGTCGCCGCCGCGGCCGCGAAGGCCGGCCCGCGATCCATGCCGCCGATCTCGCGCCGCGCCGTCGCGACGCACCCTTCCAGGTCGCCGGCCTTCTGCTGCGCCGCCAAAAGCGACTCGATGGCGCGATCGCGTCCCGTCCAGCCCGCCGATGCGACGCGCAGCGCCTCGGCGTAGGCCGCGGCCGCCGCGGCCGCCTGCTTCCCGCCGCCCAGTCGATCGGCGCGCGCCAGAGCCTCGTCCGCCGGAGAGCCGCCCGACCCCGCGACCGCCCGCTCGCCGTCGGCCAGGAAGCGCTCGAATTCGGCGGCCGTGAGCGTCCCGCTCCAGCGCAGCGCCGCCTTGCCGCTCGCGCCGTCCAGGATCAGGAAGGTCGGGTAGGCGTCGATCTCGAGACGACCGACGACGTCGGCGTTACGCGCATCCTCGGCATTGATCGAGAGCCAGGCGAACCGCCCGGAGTACTTCGCGAGCGCGGGGTCGTTGAGCACCGTCGCGCGCACGAAGCGGCAGGTGTGTCACCAGGGCGCCCAGGCTTCGACGAAGATCGGCACGCTGCGCCGCTTCGCCTCGTCCTGGGCGCGGGAGTAATCGTCGGCGATGAACTGCAGGGCCGACGTGGCCACCTTGACGGCCGGAGCCGGCCGCGCCGAGCAACCCGGCGCCGCGAGCAGCATCGCCGCCAGGCCCGGGATCCACGCCTGGCGCAGCGACGGGAAGCGCCGCCGGCCCGCTCGTCGCGTCATCGAGAGCCGCATGGAGCGAGGCTACGCGCAGGGCGAACGCTCCGTCAAGGGGCGCCGCCGGCCAGCCTGACCTTGAGCGTCAGGTCGAGCGGCGTCGGCGGCTCGGCGTGCCCGGCCGGCGCCGACTGGGAGGACGCGCCGCCATGCGCGCCGCCGCCCGAGCCCCCACCCGAGCCTCCGCCCCCGCGGTGCCCTCCGCCGTGCCCGCCCATGCCGCCACCACCTCCACCACCGCCACCTCCACCGCCATGGCCCCCCATGCCGCCCCCGCCGGAGCCGCCGAGCCCGCCGCCGCGCGGCGCGCTCTCATCGTGCTCCTTCAGATAGGGCGCCGGCTGCGTCGTCTCGAGCCGGATCTCGATCCGCTCCCCCGGCGCCGCACCGATGGCGTACGGGTGCTCCTCGCTCCTGGCGAGGGGGATCCGGATCTCATAGACGAACGCGTCGTCGACCGTGGCGGCGCTGGCGGCGATCCCGGTCGCGTCCGAAACCGCCATCACGCGCCGATCGTCGGGCGACGGCCCCCGGATCGCCAGCCGGGTCATCGGGCGCGACCCGGTCGTGGCGTCTGCGGAAGCGGCGCCCGCGCTCGCCGTCCGGCTGAACGATTCGACGCGGTCGCGCGCCAGGGGGTACTCGACGCCGAACTGCCTCTCGTCCCGCCCGTGGGGGTAGATCCAGGCGGTCATCCCCAGGTTCAGGATCTGGAGGTTGACCTCGGGGTCGCGCGACTGGACGCAGAGATAGAGGTCGGTCCCGTCGTTGCGCAGCCCGACCGCGAGGTTCGCCGGCTTGACGGTGACCAGCGCGTCCTGCCAGTCGTCGAGCTTCGCGTCGATCGCGATGGGGCCGGAGGGGACGGCGCTCTCGATCGAGATGCTTTTGGCCAGCGCCGCGCCGGGGTGGAGGCAGGAGGTCGCCACGATCAGCGCCAGCATCACGACCGGAGCCGGGGGCCGGAGGGCCAGGCCGGGGATCGGCGAAGGGCGAGTCACAGCGATGAGACGTGGGGGACGGCGCAGATGTGTCCATGGTGGCGCGCAGCTTGTTGCATGGATCGCCCGAAGTGGCGGCAGGGCAGCGAGTTAGGTCGTCACAGAGATTGACTTGGTGGGCAGGGGGCGAGGAATGCGAGCTCACCTCGGGGGCCCGCGCGGGGGTGCAACAAGCTGCGCGCCACCATGGACTAGCCGGCGCGCGTGCCGTTTGGGACGGGCCGCTCGGGCACCGCCAGCACAGGGGTGATGGCATCGGCGGCGCCGATGTCGAACAGCATCCCCTCCGAGACCTTCCCGCGGATCTTCCTCGGCTCGAGGTTGACGACGAACAGCGCCTGACGTCCCTCGATCTCCCGCGGCTCGGCCCGTTCGGTTCGAAGACCGGCCACGATCGATCGGCTGTGATCGCCGAAATCGACCGTCAGCAGGACGAGCCGGGAGGAGTCCGGGACTTCTTCGACCCGCACGATCGTCCCAATCCGGATGTCGATCGCTTCGAGCGCATCAATCTTGATCAGAGGCTTGAGCGCCGCCGGAGTCACATCCACCCCCCTTGAATTCCCTATCTTTTTCATAAGGGTCCGCGTCGCCGGCGCCATGAGGCGAGGACGCGACGCGGGTCCGGCGGGGCGTCCGAGACGGAGCGCGCCGGGCCCCGTTGCGCCGGGTTGCGGCGCAACGGGTGCGCGCGCAGCGAGGCGAGGGGAGGTCTCGCGCAGCGAGACCGGACCCGTCCCCGCCGGGCGCGCGTAGCGCCCGCAGCCTGGTGGACGCGACGCGCCCCGCGGCCTACGGACAGCTGATGGGCGCCACGCGGATCGTGTTGTCGGTTCTCCGGCCGAGCGAGGCCTTCGAGCCTGGCGTCACGTTGCTGTGTCCGGCCCAGTAGTAGATCACCTGGCCCACCGCCGGCAGCGTCGGGTCGGTGACCTGCACCGTCGCTCCGACCGCCGTGCCGATCCCCTGGTCGCAGGCCACGATGACCGTCCCCGTCAGGTTCGCCGGAGGCGCAGGCGGCCCGGTGTAGCGATAGAAGTCGTACCCCGACATCGTCGCCGGATGCGGCCGCGCGATGATTTTCAGATTGGCGCTGCCGGCGCCGGCGTTGGTGAGCGTCAGCACCAGGTCGGTGCCGTCGCCGGGGTAGACCTGAAGGGCCTGGCTGACCCCGGTCGTCGTCGTGCAGGCGGGCGTGCTGCTGCAGCGGGCGAGCACCTGGTAGGAGCCATCCGCCACCACGCCGTCGTGGAAGAAGGCGTTGGCGGACCAGTCCTGCGCCACCTGCCCGCCACGCATGAAGCGGTACTCGGTGACGCCGTTGGCGCACCCGCCGGGGTTGGTGGTGCCGTCGGCCGCGAACTCGACATTCTCCCCCTTCTCGAAGATCCCGTCGCCGTTGGCGTCGGTGACCACCATCGCCGGCGTGAACCCGTGATCCGTTCCGAGACCGGGGTTGCACATCGCCGAAGGCGCGGGGCAGGTCGGCGCCGGCGCCGCGTGCGTGTCGGCCACCGGGGAGACCTGTGTGGTGATGGCGCCGGTGATCAGGATGTCGTCCACCCACCAGCCGTCGTCGTTCAGGCTGTTCTCCCAGCCGTGGCCGTAGGTCGCGTAATCCTGCGTCGGCCCGTTGAGGTCGAACTCCCACGTCGACGCGATCCAGCGGACCTGGACGCGCGCGCCGATGAAATTGGAGAGCGAGAAGCGCGACTTGACCCAGAGCGCGCCGCCCGCGGGAGCGGTCGTGCCCTGGACACCCGGTCCCGGACAGCCGAAGGTCGTGTCGGTGCCGTAGGGGTTGCCGCAATGGGACCAGATGCCCTGCGGCCAGCACATGGTCTCGTGCGCGCCGCGCGGCGCCGGCTGCGCCGACCCGGTGTCGGTCGGCGTCAGGTCGCAATAGGTGGTCTGGGCGCCGTAATGGCTCCAGACGTACGGGATGTGATCGTAGACGTTCTCGAACGGCGCGAGCTTGTCCCAGAAGCCCCACTGATCGGTCACCGGATCCGGATTGAGGTCGACGCGGATCTGCACGTCGCCGCGGTCGAGCGCGGTGCCGACCGGGATGTCGGCCTGGGTGTTATCCATCATGTCGGCGATGTGGTAGAAGGACAGGACCAGGTCGCCCGCCACCGGAAGCGGCGTCAGGTTCACCGTCGTCACGTACGCCGCGATGGCCCGGAACGAGGTGGCGTCCCCCTTCCGGCTGGTCGCGTCGGTGTGCCGCCCAAAATGCAGGGAGTTCTGGCCCGAGAGAGCCATCGGGCCGTCGGCCGCCGAGCCGGAGTACGCGGTCGCGGAGCCGACCACGTGCGGCGCGGGACAGGTGCCGGCGGGACAATGGATATGCCAGTCCATGTCGTTGTCGGGGTCGATGTGACAGCCGGGATCCTGCGGCGGAATGTGGAATCCGCCGCAGCCGATCGCCGCCAGCGAGCTCAGGCCGCCGAGCGCTGAGCCGACCGTGAACCCGAACGTGTCGTTCGGGACGCCGTTGCGCCCGTCGCTGATGTCGACGCCGCCGACGCCGTCCCGGTCGACGTCGAAGTTCTCGAACCAGTTCCCGTCGTCGGCCGTTCCGGGGATGCCGTCGGGGCCCGGCACCTTGGTGATGGTCACCCCGGTCGGCAGGTTGAGATCGAGCACGGTCTGGAAGTTGACCTTGTTCTTCGTCCCGAGCGCTTCGCGCGCGGTGACGTTGAGGGTCCATTGGGCCACGGCCGGGGTCGCCGGCGCGGTCGTCTGGGTCGTTGAGGACTCGGTGTACTCGAAGTACCGCCTCTGGCCGCCGATGTTGGCGGTGTCGACCCGCCCGCCCGCCGGAAGGTCGCCGATGACGATCGAGGGCCTGGTGACGCAGGCGATGTCGGGGTCGGAGGTCGCCAGGTAGATCGTGACGTCGGTGAGGTTCTTGCCGCCGGCGTTGCTGATGACCAGGGTCATCTGGCATTGCTCGCCGGTATCGCAGAAGGCGTCGCCGTCGCCGTTGACATCAACGACGCTGGCGGCCTCGACCACCAGGTTGGGCAGATCGAGCTTGCCGCAGTTGACCAGGACGCCGAACGACACGACGTCGTCGGGGATGCCGTTGTTGTCGCCGTCCACCTGGAGCGGGGAGTCGCAGGCGTCACCGCGGCCGTCGTTGTCGGTGTCGGCCTGACGCGTGGTCCCCGGAATCACCGGCGGGTTCGGGATCGTCGGACAGTCGTCGATACCGTCCGGCACGCCGTCAGCGTCGAAGTCGTCGTTGGCGGTCAGGCATCCTCCGTCGTTGACGACACCGAGCCGCTGGCAGGTCTCCTGCGCGATGTTGACGCAGGTGCAGCTGCCGCTGGAGGTGCTGCAGACGTTCTTCGGGTTCTCGGCGCAGACGCCGGTGACCGGGCACTGCGTGTCGAGGGTGCAGATCGTATCGCTCGAACGGCTGCAGGACCCGCTCGCCAGAACCTGCGACCTGCCGTTGACGCAGTCGCCGTCGCACGCATCGCCGATGCCGTCGTCGTCGGTGTCGACCTGGGTCGTATTGGCGGTGCGCACGCAGTTGTCGCTCTTGTCGGGCACGCCGTCGCCGTCACGGTCGGTGTTGGCGTTGCACGCCGTTCCCCTGGTACTCGCGCCGCCTGCCGGCGTCTGCAGCGGGTTGTAGACGTCGGGGCAGTTGTCGAGGTCGTTGACCACGCCGTCGAAGTCGATATCGTCGAGATCGCAGGCGTCCCCGACGCCGTCGGCGTCCGAGTCGGCCTGGTTGGCGTTGGCGATCAACGGACAGTTGTCGCATGCGTTCCCGATCCCGTCGCCGTCCGTGTCGGTCTGCGCCGGGTCGTAGACGAGCGGGCACTTGTCGGTTGCGAACGCCACGCCGTCGCCGTCGATGTTGTCGAAGTCGTTCTGCCCGGCGATCCCATTGCGGTTCCCGTCGCAGGTCGGGTCCTGGTAGTAGAAGACGATGTTGGCGTCGCCGGAGGGCGACACGAAGAGCTGGTCCGCCGTGTTGATGGTCTGGGTCACCGGCACGCTGCCGACGAACAGGCCGGGCGACACCTCGGGCAGGGTGAAGCTCTTGACCGGGTGGAGCGCCGTGCCGGTCCCGGTGGTGATCAGGCGCGCGTCGCTGTCGGACGCGGCGCGCACGATGACCGATCCGCTGCCCGCGACCTTGGGATTGTTGACGGTCACGGTCATGGCCTCGTCGCACTCGAACAGCGCCGTGCGGTCGACCATGAGGGTGGCGCACTGCTGTCCGGCCGGCTGGCCCGGCTGGCCGAATCGCGAGCAGGCCGGCGTGTGGCCGAGGGTGCCCTCGTCCACCGGGTGCCGCTCGTCCCATTCGAACACGACGTCGTCGACCCCGATGCCGTAGTCGGCGGCCGTGGTCGCCCCTTCGATGTTGTAGAAACCGATGCCGATCTGCCAGCGCAGCCCGGCGTTCACGTCGTAAGGGGTGACGTCGGTGATCTCGGACGCGCCGGGCCCCTCCATCAGAAAGACGAAGCCGGCGTCGTAGGTGGTCAGGGTGATGTCGAGGTTGCGGACCGGTCCCTGGACGTTGTTGGTCCAGGGCGTCCCGTCGGAGGCCATGACGACCGGCGCGCCGGGCAGCGGGTACGGCAGCAGGTCGGGCGGGGCGGTCGGGATGGGCGAGCTCGAATTCGTGTTGGTGTTCTGAGTGAAGCCGGAGAACCCCGTCTCGTCGCCGTCCACCTGGGGATTGCCGCCGATGGTGGAATTGTTCGGATCGATGCGGGGCCCGAAGGTCCTCTGCCCGACGTCCGCCACCCCGCTCGGATCGACCCCGGCGTCGGTGTGGAAGTTGGCGATCTGGTAGTCGAGGCCGCCGTAGTTCGGATCGAATTCCTGACACAGCAGGCAGTTGCCGGTGTCGTCCTGGACGTTGTTGTCGAGGTTGACGTTGCCGCCGGTGTTGCCGTCGAGCGTCTGGTGATCCATGTTCATGCCGAACCGCTGGAACTCGACGGTGTACGGCAGGCCGCGGCTGTCCGCCACCTGGTGCACCTTGGCGATGATCGGCGATTCCAGGACGTCCATCAGGAATTCGGTGCCGGGCGGCGTCGACGAGTCGGTGGCGACGAGGTGGTTGTCGCACCCGCTGGCGTTGGCGGCCGGCGTGCTCAGGTTGCCGTCCCCCGTGTGCCAGATGCCCGCCCCGTTGTTCTGGAACCCCTTGGTCGCGTTGCCGTCCGGAATGGCCGTCTGGAACCCGCACAGCCCCGCGCGCACCCACTCCCACGCGACGTTGGGCGCGGCGGTCCCGGGACGGCTGAACGGGTGCCGGAGACCCAGGAACCCGCCGTTGTTGGTGTCGAAGTTGAACGGCACGTCGTCCGCCGCGGACGGCCCTCCCGGCAGCGCCAGGATCCCCTTGTCGAGGGTGCCGTTGGGGATGATCTCCTCGCCCGCGTCGAGGACGCCGTTGTTGTT
>DASRAN010000074.1:0-95591 GCA_035638115.1 Patescibacteria group bacterium
CTCGTCGATCGCCACCCGCCAGAGGTTCATGCTGCCGCCGCGCTCGCTCGAGAAATAGAGGTGCCGGCCGTCCGGCGCCCAGACCGGGTTCCAGTCGAGCGGCGCGTCCTGGGTGACCGCGACCGGCGTCCCGCCCTCGGCGGGCATCGTCCAGATGTCGCGCTGACCGCCGCCCGGTGGAATCGCCCAGAACGCGATCCGCTTGCCGCTCGGGGACCAGGCGGGCTGCACCGCATCGCCGTCGAAAATCTTGTGGATCTGTCCCGTGGCGACTTCGACCACCCAGAGCTCGCTCCATGCCGGACGCGCCGAAGGAATGACGAAGCTGTCGGTCTGGAACGCGATGCGGGTGCCGTCCGGCGACCAGGCCGGGCGGTAGCCGAAATTGGTCAGGCGAACGACCGATTCGCCAGTCGCCCCCATGACGTAGAGACCGCCGTTGTCGCGGCTCGATCGGAACGCGATCCGATCGCCGTCGGGCGAGAAGGCCGGCTGGATCTCGTCGTCCTTCGAATCCTTGGTCAGGTTGACCGGGTTGCTGCCGCCGACGCGCTGCACGTAGATGTCCCAGTTCCCCGCCGTGCGGCTGGCGAACGCGACGTTCTTGCCGTCGGGCGACAGGCTGGGCGTGACCTCCTCGCCCGGCAGGTCGGTCAGCTTCGATTGCGTTCCGGCGAACGCGCCGCCGGCCTGCGACGACGGCGCGGACGGCCCGCGGCGCAGTGCCAGGATCGCCGCGGCGGCCACGATCGCCAGCCCGATCACGCCGGCGGCCAGGAGCACGGTGCGATTCGGACGGCCCTCGCCCACCAGGGCGGTCGCGCCGCCGGGAGCGCCGGTGCCTGGAGCGGTCCCCGCCCCTTCCCGCAACGCGCCCGAGTCGAGCTCACGCCGCAGGTCCTGCAGCTGATTGCGGACGTCCTGGGCGCTCTGGCTGCGCTCCTCCGGATTCTTCGCCAGGCACTGGCGGACGATGCGCGCCAGGTGCCGGGGGAGCCGCGGGTTCAGCTCGGCCGCGGAGGCCGGGATGTCGCGCAGGATCGACGAGATCATCGACGCGCCGCTCTCTCCCTGGAACGGGCGGCGGCCGGTCGCCATTTCGTACAGGACGACACCGAGCGAGAAGATGTCGGTCCGCTGATCGAGCGACTTGCCCTCGACCTGCTCCGGCGACATGTAGGCGACCGTGCCGAGGATCTGGCCCTCCTGCGTCAGGTGGCGGGTTGGCAGCGCGCTCCCCTCACTGGACGCGCGCGGCTTCTCGTCGAACTTGGCCAGGCCGAAGTCGAGGACCTTGACGCGGCCGTCGGCGCCGATCACGACGTTGTCCGGCTTCAGGTCGCGGTGCACGACCCCTGCCCGGTGTGCGGCCGCGACGGCGTCGGCGAGCGGCACCGCGATCTCGAAGAACTTCGGCAGCGGCAATCCGTCGCGCGGCAGCAGCTCGGAGAGCGGCTTCCCCTCCACCAGCTCCATCGTCATGAAGTGGACCCCGTCGGCCCCTTCGACCGAGTAGACGGTGACGATGTTCGGATGATTGAGGGCGGCGACCGCCGTCGCCTCGCGCTCGAAACGGGCGCGCCGCGCGGGATCGTCGGCGAGCGTCGCCGGCAGGACCTTGAGCGCGACCTTGCGATGCAGACGGAGATCCTCGGCGGCGTAGACCTCGCCCATGCCGCCGGCCCCGATCTTCTCGAGAATCCTGTAGTGGTTGAGAACCCGCCCGGTCTCCACGGGCGGGGATTGTAGTCGGTTTCAGGAGGGCGTGCGGTGGAGGGCGGGACGGCCAGGGGCCCCATCCCGGGCGCCCGGGACCGCGGCGGGCGCGGCACGTGCGGGCGCCCGGATGGGGAGAATTCGATGTGTCGGGACCTTAGGCTGCGCGGTACTGTCTCTGGAGCTTCTTGTAGGCCTTGATCATGCGCTCGTGCTTCCGGCGCGCCTGAACCGCCTGCTTGAAGGTGCGCTTCATCCGGGTCTGGAGCTTGCGACGTGAACGCTTTGTCATTTGTCTACCTCCCGCACAGAAGCTAGTGCTCCGGAATGTTGGAGTCCAGCGCCCATGGGGGTGGAACGATTTGGTGGCCGCGCCCTCGTCGTCCGGGGGGCGCCAGGTGCGCGAAGACGCGACGCGCGGGTGCCCCGGGACGTCGGATTCCCGACAGCGGCGGCGGCACGGGTCCATCCGGCGGGCGTACAATGTCCGGCAAGGAGGGGGGAGGCCGCCTCGATGAGAACGCAGACCGACGCCGTCACGGTGCGCACCATTCAGAACCTCGTCGAGGGGCTGTGCCGCATTCCCAAGCCGACGTTCACGCGCGATCGCGTCCTGCTGGAGATCGGCAGGACCGTGCTCTGTCGCGATTCGATGAAGCCGTATCTCTTCTTCAGGCGCAGCCATTACACCCGCAACCTGATCTATCGTGACGATCTGTTCGAGGTGGTGGCGATCGGGTGGGACCCGGGGCAGGCGTCGGCGATCCACAACCACCGCGGACAGGAGTGCTGGATGGGCGTGGCGATGGGGCGGCTCGAGGTCAGGAACTATCGCCTCGTCGACAAGGACGAGCGGACCCGCACCTGCCGGCTGCAGCCGACGGTGCGCTACTTCATGGACCCGGATCACCCGGCCGCCGTCGACCCGAACGAGCCGATCCATTCGGTGCACAACCTGATCGAGGACGCGGCGCGCGCCGTGTCGGTGCACGTCTACTCGCTGCCGTTCGACTCGTGCGAGATCTACCAGCCCGAGAAGGGCTGCTACTACGACGTGCCGCTCGGGTACACGAGCCGGCACGGCGTCCTCTGCGCGGGCGAGCAGGCCGAATCGATCTGACCCGGCGGCGCGTCCCCGGCGCCGGCGCTTCCCGCTCCGGCGCCGGCGATCCTCTCCCTACTGCAACGCGTACAGATTGCCGTCCATGCTGCCGACATACAGGACGCCGTGATCGATCGCCGGCGACGACATGATCGCGCCGACCGAGATGAAGCGCCAGGTGTCGATGTACATGTCCTGGAAGTCGCCGAAGATCGGGGCGAACGCCTCCTGGTTGAGGGCCCCGTCGGGCTTGAGGACCTTGAGCGGGTCGGTCTTCGACGCCTCGGTCTGGAACTGCCAGGCGAGCTGGCCGGTCTTCATGTCGACGGCGTAGAGGCGGCCGTTGTGGTCCCCGACGTAGGCCAGGTCGCCGGCCAGCGCGGCCGACGAGAAGACGTACGCTTTCGCGTCGAAGTTGAACCGCAGGCGACCGTTCTTCGCGTCGAGCGCCATGAAGCGCGCGCTGTCGGACGTGCCCACGTAGACGACGCCGTCGCGCACCGCCGGGGTGCCGATCACCCACGACTTGCTGGTCGGGTAGTCCCAGATCTTCCGGCCGGTCACGGCGTCGAGGGCGTAGACGTGCGCGTCGCGGCAACCGACGTAGACCGTGCCGTCGGCGACCGCCGGCGAGGACTGGAAGCCGACCTGGTTGTGGATCGCCGGGTCCTCCCCCGCCTTGAACGACCACTTCAGGAGGCCGGTGTCGGCGTCGAGGGCGTACAGCGTGCTGTCCCACGAGCCGATGAACACGGTGCCGTGGGCGACCGCGGGCGATGCGTGCACGACGTCGTGGGTCGAGAACTTCCACTGCAGGACGCCGGTCGCCGCGTCGGCCGCGTAGACCCCGCCGTCGCCGCTGCCGAAGAACACTTTGCCGTTCGCGACCGCCGGCGACGAGGTGAACAAGTCCCAGGCGTCCGGGATCGTCTGCGCCGCCGACGGCAGGCCGTGCAGGTTCTTCGCCTCGAACTTACGGTCATATTCGGTTGGCAGGACCCACTTCGGCTGTCCGGTCGCGGCGTCGATGGCCCCAAGAGCCCCCGTCGAGGAGACGAAATAGACCAGGCCGCCCTGGATCGCGGGCGTCGAGGCGATCGGCATGCGCGACTTGAACTTCCATTTCTCCTGGCCGGTCGCCTGGTCGACGGCGTAAAGATAGCCGCTCAGGCTGGCGATGTAGACCACGCCATCGGCGATCGCGGGCGAGCCGACCACCGGGCCGCCCGTCTTGAACGCCCACTTCACCGCGGGCTCGCTCTTCGGGCCGGGCCCGGCGTAGACGCCGGTGCGCTCGACGTTGCCGTGGAACGTCGACTGGGCCAGCGCCGGCGCGAACCCAAGCATCGCGCCCGGCATCAGAACGAGCGTCAGCGTCGCGAGTCGTCTCATCGAGTGTCCCCTCCGCGCAGAGTGTACGGAGCCGCCTCGAAGAAGATGCGTCGCGCTTGGTAAAACGTTGTCAACGGCGTCAACGGCGGGTAAATGCGGCGCCGGTCCGCGGCCCGTTCGCCGCCGGCGCCGCGAGCTACGGCCGCGCCCAGGCGCTGCCGAACTGGATGTAGACGGCGGTGTCGTCGGGACCCCAGGCGACATCCAGGCCGGCGTGCAGGCCGTACTTGCGGGCCAGCTCGTAGCGGACGCCGGTGCCGCCGGTGACGATGGAGACCGTGTTGTCGAAGTGCTGGAAATCGTTCCAGGCGGCGCCGTAGCCGACGAAGCCGACGACACTGATGCGCCGCCAGCACTGCCAGCGCGCCTCGGTTTCGACGTCGGCCGCCTCCTGTCCCTGGTAGCGCATGACCGGAGCGCCGCGCAGGGAGATGAACGGCAGCAGGTAGAACGGCGTGTCGCCGAACGTGAACGTGGCCTCGCCCTTCACGCCCAGGGTCACCTTCGGATGCAGCGGCAGGTATTGGATGTAGATCGTGCTGACGCGCTGGAACGTGTCGTCGCCGCCAAAATCGGGATCGAAGAACCCCGAGGTGCCCTCGACAAAGGCCCCCCGCGTGGGCGTAAAGATGTTGTCGCGCGTGTCGTAGGCGACCGATGGGGTCAGCCCGCCGACGCGCGATCGTGACGGCGCGTTGAGCAGGGCGGCCGACGACGGCGCCTCGTCCACGCTGATCTGAGTGTCGGCCAGCGCATAGCTCAGACCGGCCCAGAGATGCGAGTCGCCGAACCGGTAGCGCCCGCGCGCCGCGCCGCCCAGGGGCTCGAGGTTGTAGGACAGTGGGTGCTTGTTCAGCTGGGCGTCCTTCCCGATGCCGAAGAAATCGAGATTCACCGAGGCGTCGATCCCTCCGATCACCGTCTGCACCCGGTCGTCGTCCCAGTGCCGCACGTCCCCCACCAGCACGCCGCGCGTGCCGTTCTCGGTGGCCATCCCGCCGACCACCGTCAGGTTCGGACGCGCGAACGCGCCCGGTGTCTCCCCCTGCGGCCTGTCGATGAAGACCAGGCCCCCGGCCGCTCCGTACCCCACCGCCGGCTCCGTGATCGGGATCACGAGCGGGACGAAGCCGTAGGACTTGTCCAGAAATCCGCTGATGTCGAGCCAGCCGTCTTCTTCAGACTTGAACTTCGATGGCGGCCGGGCCGGGGACGCCGGCTGGGCCGTCTCGGCGGCTGAGGGTGGTGCGTCGGGTGCCGTCGAATGGCCGGCCGCGGCATCGGCCGGCCCCGTCTCGGCAGCCGCGACCGGCGCCCACAGCGACGCGCCGAGAAAGATCGCCGGCCCGAGGGCGCGCAGGAAGGAGGCGATGGCGTTGCGTCTCACGAAAGGCACGGCCGCCGCAGTATATGCGCCGCCGCGCGATCCGCCCTCCCGGGGATCAGGCCTTGACCGTGGACGACCGCATGCCCGCGTCGCCGTCTCCCGTCTGGAAATCCCGCCCGCGCTGCTCGCTCCCGAGCAGGAGCACGAGCGCGAGAGCCGCGACGACGGTGCCCTCGAACAGAGCCAGCGCCCACGGGTAGCCGAGCCGCCCGGCGAGGGCGAATTGCAGCGAGTTGGTCGGCGAAGCCAGCAGGATCCCGAGCTGATAGGCGAGACCGGGCATCAGGCCGCGCGCCGAGTCGGGCGCGAGCTCGTTGAGGTGGGCGGGGATCACACCCCAGGCGCCCTGCACGCCGAACGAGAGCAGGAACGCGCCCGCCGCGAGCGTGACGACGCTCTGCCCGAACGCCCAGAACGGGATCACCGCGAGCACGAGGCCGAGCGCCACGAGCATGCTGCGCCGGCGTCCGCTCTCCGAGAGCAGTCCGAAGACGACGGCGCCCGCGACGGCGCCGACGCTGGCCAGGATCGCGAGCGATGAGATGGTCTCGACGACGAGACCGTGGCCGGTTCGCAGGAAATCGGGATAGAGGTCCTGGCTGCCGTGCGCCAGGAAGAGCATCAGGGACATCAGCACGACGAGGTAGAGGAACGTCCGGCCGTGACCGGCCACCGTGCGCAGGAGCGCGCCGACCGTGGGGGCGCGATGCTGGCGCCAGGCGTCCGACTCGGGGACGCGCATCCTGATGTAGAGGGCGAGCAGCGCGGGGACGCCGCCGACGAAGAACATGGCGCGCCATCCCCAGGCCGGCAGCACGAAGCGGGCGCAGAGTGCCGCGAGCAGGTAGCCGATCGAGTAGCCGCTCTGCAGGATCCCGCTCAGCAGACCGCGGCGGCGGCGCGGGGCGATCTCCATGGCCAGCGACGCTCCGACCCCCCACTCCCCGCCCATGCCGATGCCGTAGAGCGCGCGCAGCACGAGAAAGACGGTGTAGTTCGGCGCGAAGCCGCAGGCGACCTCGACGATCGAGAAGTAGACGACGTTCGCCATGAGCGGCCGGCGCCGGCCGTAGCGGTCGGCGAGCAGGCCGAAGACGAGCGCGCCGACCGGGCGCATCGCGAGCGTCGCCCCGAGCGTCGCGACAATGGCCGCCTTGGTCACGCCGAGGTCCGTCGCCACGCGGTCGAGCATGAAGACGAGGATGAAGAAGTCGAATGCGTCGAGGGTCCAGCCGAGAAACCCGGCCATGAGGGCGTGCCGCTGCTCGGCGGGGGAATAGACGCGGGTCACGTGAGCGAAATCCTACCATCGGGCGCGATTTTCCCGCTCGCCGGCGCGATTCGGGCATTCGATTTGCACGGCACGCACCACGAAAGCCAATCAGCAAAAGACCTGACCGGGTGCTCATTCTTCATGTCTGGACGCCATGGACTGGAGGTGACCGATGAGAAGCCATCGCTTCAACCTGATCGACTCGGTGAAGAACGGCATCGTGGACGCCATCAAGGACGCGGACGATCGCTCGGACGTGATGGTCGAAGCGGTGAGCCTGACCGTCGCGAGGACGGTCCAGGGCGTAGGGGGAATCGCATCGTCCGTCGTGGAGGTCACATCGCAGGTCGCCCTGGGCACGATTCAGGCGGTGAGCGAGGTGGGGGGCGACCTGGGACAGGCGACCAGAGGTCTGGTCGTGGGCGTCGTGCGCGGCGCCAGGCAGACCGGCGCCGCGAATCTGGAGACCATCGGCCGGACCTCGGAATCGGTCATCAGGACGACGGCCCGGCTGTCCGGTGACGTGGGTGCGGCGACGAAGGGTCTGATCGAGGGCGCCATCCACGGCGCCCGCGAGATCGGCCTGGACGCGGCCGATGCCGGCGCCGCGGCGGTCGCCGGCGCCATGAAAGCGGCGGGCCAGGTGGGATCGGCGGCGGGCGAGACGGTTCGCCACGCCCTGGTCGGCACGATCGCGCACATCAACGTGGTGCTGAACGAGCCATTGAGCTCGAACAATCTCCCGGCGAATCCGACGCTCTAGCCGCGACCGATCAGTCTCGTCCCAGGAGAAGCGCGACCTGCGCCAGGTCGCCGTCGTGCGCGCAGTAGATCTTCACCATGGCCAGCATCGGGACCGCGATGAGGAGCCCGACGATCCCCCAGACCCAGGCCCCCACCAGCAGCGCGATGACGATGACCGGCGGGCTGAGCTCCATCCTCCTGCCGACGACGATCGGCGTGACCACCTGTCCTTCGATCGTCGCGAGCGTCAGGAACACCGCCGGCACCAGGAGAGCGCGGGGCAGCGTGTCGAACGCCAGGATCGCCACCACGGTCAGAACGAGAGTGGTGAACGCGCTCCCGAGGTACGGCACGAAATTCAGGATGGCGGCGACGACGCCCCAGAGCACGGGATTGGGCATCCCGAGCATCGACATCGACACGGCCGTCGCCAGACCGAGCCCGGCATTGATGCAGGAGATGGTCAGAAGGTAGTTCGAGACCTCGCGCTCGATCTCGGTGGCGACCACGACGATCCGGACCTTGGACCGCAGACCCGCCGGGATCTGCACCAGCTTGCGCACGAACGTGGCCCCGAACGCGAGCAGGAAGTAGACGAGGACGATCACCTCGGCGGCGTGCAGCACCGCCACCCGCGCAGTGGCGACGATCTGGGTCGCCAGCGACGGCTCTTTCACGGTCACCTCGCTCTTCGGCGGGTCGCCGTCGACGCGGGCGATCTTTTCGACCCTCTCGGCGGCCATCTTCGCCTCGACCACCGAATCCTTCACGGTCTGGAGACGCCGCTCGAACTCCCGCAGCGTCTCGGGCGCGCGCTCGATCCAGTTGATGGCGGGATCGGCCAGCGCGTAGACGCCCGCGCCGGCTGCCGCGGTGAGGGCCAGAACGACGAGCCCGGCGGCCAGCGGCGCGGGCAGCCGCAACCGCTGCAGCAGCCGCACCACCGGCGCGAGCGCGATCGCCAGCAGGAACGAAAGGACGAGCGGCAGGAACAGGGGCTGCGCGAGTCGCAGAGCATAGGCGAGGCCGAACAACGCGAGCGCGCCGAGCCCGATGCGGCCCGGTCGCGTGAGCCACCAGGGCTCCGGCCGGCGGCTGTCCTGCGCGGACGCCAGATGCGTCGGGTGCAAGGTCAACGGATCGATACCCCCGCGAGCAGACCCGAGAGCTGACGGCTCATCGGTGCCTCCTTTCCGGATGTGATTTGGAATTGCGCGCTCGGCCCAGCAATCACGATGCCAGCGGCTTAGCATGAAAGCTAAGCTCTTTCGGAAGTCGACTTAGCGGTTCGCGGCCGGCCGGGCGTACCCCCGTCGACACTTGTCGGGGAGCGGAGAGCGACACCTTCAAGCGACAGATCGCCGCCGTCCCGGGCGCGCGGACGGTCCCGGGCGATTCGACTCTACGGGTTGACGGAGATCGTGAGCGGCTGGTCGAGACGGACGGTGAGCCGCGCGCCGGCGGGATAGCTGACGTCCTCGCCGCGTGAGCCGGCGGCGACGCCGGTGCCCACGGCGCCGCCGACCGCGGTCCCGATCGCAGCGCCCTTCGCATTGTGCCCGAGGATTCGGCCGAGGAGGGCGCCCCCGACCGCGCCGCCGCCGATCGCCGCGGCGGTCCGTTTTCCGGAGCCCGAGCCGGTCGAGGTGAGGCCCGCCGACATGTCCGCGGCGAACCCGACGGGCGTCGTGACACCGTCGAACGACAACCGCAGCGATCCCGCCTTGTCGGCCAGACCCTTTTTCGCCGGCGTCGCCTCGGCGACACGGCCGTGAACGCGGCTGCCGGCCGGAATCGCCACCCGGCTTCCCATGACGACCGCGTCCGTGACCCTCGCGGTGAAGTCGTCCCCCGCCCGGCTGGAACCCGACCCGAGCGGCGTGTCGAGGGCCAGATGGATCTCGGTCCCCGCCGGCAGGGTCACCTGCACGTACCGCGGCGCGACCGGAGGAACCGACGACAACGCCGCGTCGGTGGGCGCGGCGGAGACGGCATCGGCCGCAACGCGCGGCGGCAACGCGCCGTCCGCCCGCGTCCCGGACGCCGGCGCCCGTGCCGTCGCGGCCGGCTTGGGCTGTGACATGGCCTGCGAGGTGACGCCCGGTGCGGGGCCAGGCGCATTCGCCGCCCTGGCCCTGAGGATCGCCGGCCTCACGAACCCCAGGAACGCCGCGAGCAGGAGGCCGAGCGGAATCAGCGCCAGGGCCGCGAACGTCGTCGCCCGGGAGCGTCCCCGGGTCGTCGCCGCCGTCGCGATCGGCCGCGCGACGGCGGAGGCGGACGGCCCGGAGGCCGCGGAGCCCGCCGGCGGTGTCATCGCGATCGTCCTCGCGTCGGCGATCATGCCGACGGTGCTCGCGTCGGCCACCGTCTGCTCATGCGAATCGGACGCCGGTTCGGACCCGACCTCGAGGAGCGCCTTCTTGAACGCGGCGCCGTCGGGGAACCGCTTGCCGGGCTCCTTCGACAAGGCGCGGTCGAAGAAGCGGTCGAGGCCCGGCGGGCAGGACGGAAGCTGCCGGGCGAGCGGCACGTGCGTTTCATGGGCGATGGAATAGGCCAGCGAGACCAGCTCGTCGCCGCGGAACGGACGCTTGCCGCACAGCGCCTCGTAGAGGACGACCGCCAGCGAGAAGAGATCGCTGCGACCATCGAGCTCCCCGCCCTTCACCTGCTCGGGCGACATGTAGCCGGGCGAGCCGAGAGGGACCCCCGACTGCGTCAGGTCGGAGGCCTTCAGGCGCGCGACGCCGAAATCGGCCAGCTTCACCGCCCCGTCGCCGTCGCGGATCAGGATGTTGGCCGGCTTGATGTCGCGATGGACGATGCCGGCTCGATGCGCCTGGTGCAGCGCGTCGGCGAGAACCGCCCCGAACGACATCACCCAGGCCGGGTCGAGACCGGCGCCGCTCTCGAGCCGCTGCCGCAGCGTCCGGCCCTGCACATATTCCATGGCGATGTACGGGATGCCGCGCGCCTGGTCCTCGCCCGCGTCGTAGACGGTCACGATGCCGGGGTGGGACAGCGACGCGGCCGCCCGGGCCTCGCGCAGGAACCGCTCGTGGAAGAGCGCCGCCTGCTCCTGCGAGATCCCGTCGGGCAGGGAGCAGGTCTTCACCGCCACCTGCCGGTGCAGCTGCGGGTCGGTCGCCAGGTAGACGACCCCCATGGCGCCCCGCCCGAGCTCCCGTTCGATCAGATACCGGCCGATGCTCGACACGCCTATCAATATATATAGCGGACACCGCCTGGCAACGCGGGCCCCCCGCCGGATGACCAACGGGGCGATCCTCCATGTTTGGCCGGAATCTGGACGCCCGAACCCCCGGAGCCCCGGAGCCCTGGGCGCCCGGGCGCCCGGCGCCCTCCCCCCCTGAGAATTCGATGACCCCGTGGGCCCCCGCTCGTCGTCCTTATGAGAGGAAGGGAGACGGTCGATGACCAGGCGCAGGCTCCTCTGGAGCGGATCCGCCATCCTGATCGCGGCGGCCGCGGCGGCGGGATGGATCGGCGTGACCCGCAGCCGGGAACGGGATCCGTTCGCATTCGAGACCGTGAAGGTGGATCGAGGGCGCGTGATCGCCAAGGTGACCGCGACCGGAACGCTGTCGGCGATCGTCACCGTCCAGGTCGGCAGCCAGGTTTCCGGCACCATCGCCGCCCTGCACGCCGATTTCAACTCCACGGTCAAGAAAGGCGAGCTGGTGGCCAAGATCGATTCAAGGTTGTTCGACGCCGCCGTGGAGCAGGCGCGCGCCAACCTGGCGGCCGCGGATGGCAACTACTCGAAGGCCAAGGCGCAGGCGGTCGATGCCGAGCGGCAGGCTGATCGGGCCGCGGCGCTCCTGGCCCGCAAGCTGATCGCCCAGGCCGACTCCGACACGGCGCGCGCCACCGCCGACGCCGACGCTGCGGCGGTCGATGCCGCCGCCGGCACGGTCTCGCAGGCGAAGGCGCAGCTGCACCAGGCGGAGGTCAACCTCGCCTATACCGACATCAGATCCCCGACCGACGGCACAGTGATCGCGCGCAACGTCGACGTCGGCCAGACGGTGGCCGCGTCGTTGGCGGCGCCGACGCTGTTCCTCATCGCCGAGGACCTGCGCAAGATGCAGGTCGACACCAGCGTGGCCGAGGCCGATATCGGCAAGCTGCAGGCCGATATGAAGGCCACCTTCACGGTCGACGCCTACCCCAACGAGTCGTTCAGCGGCCGGGTGCGCCAGATCCGCAACTCGCCGCAGACGGTGCAGAACGTCGTCACCTACGACGCGGTGATCGACGTGGAGAACGCCGAGCTGAAGCTCAAGCCGGGTATGACGGCCAACTGCACCTTCATCTACGCCGACAAGGAAAACGTCCTGCGCGTTCCGAACGCCGCGATGCGCTTCATGCCCCCGCCCGAGCTGCTCGCGACGCTCAACGCCGGCGCACCGTCCGGCGAGGCGGCGGCGCGTCACGCGCGCTGGAGCGCGGGCGGCGGCGCGGGTGCCGGCGCGGGTGCCGGCGACCGCGGCGGCGTGTCCGGGAACGGCGGGCCGGGGGCCGAGGGCGGACCGACCCGCGGCGGGCGCGGCGGCTCGCATGGCGATCCGACCCACAAGACCGTCTGGGTGCTGCGTGACGGCGCGCCCATGCGCGTTCCGATCAAGACGGGCGTGACGGACGGCTCGACGACCGAGATCGTCGAGGGCGATCTTCAGGAAGGCGACGCGTTGATCACCGACCTTGCGGGGGGAGCCGCCGCCAAGGCCGCCCCGGGACAGGCGGCCGGCAACTTCCCCCGGCGGCTCTTCTGAGGCCGTGATGAACGCCTCCGGGAGCCCCACGGGCGCCGCCGGGACGGCGACGGGCACCACCGGGACCGACCCCGGCGCGGCGCTCCTGTCGCTCGTCGACGTCGTCAAGACCTACCGCATGGGCGACGTCGACGTGCGCGCGCTGCGCGGCGTCACGCTCTCCGTCGACGAGGGCGATTTCGTGGCCATCATGGGCGCCTCGGGCTCGGGGAAGTCGACCTTGATGAACATCATCGGCTGCCTCGACCGGCCGACCAGCGGCCGCTACCTGCTGGCCGGCGAGGACGTGTCGCGTCTCGATCGGTATGCCCTCGCCCGCAGACGCAATCGCACGCTTGGCTTCGTGTTCCAGAATTTCAACCTGCTGTCGCGGACCTCGGCGCTCGAGAACGTCGAGCTGCCGCTTCTCTACGCGGGTGCGCACACGCGCGAGCGGCACGAGCGCGCCCGCGCAGCGCTGCAGCGGGTCGGCCTCGGAAACCGCCTGGATCACCACCCGAACCAGATGTCGGGCGGGCAACAGCAACGGGTCGCGATCGCCCGCGCGCTGGTCACGCATCCACGTGTCATCCTGGCGGACGAGCCGACCGGCAACCTCGATTCGGCGACCAGCATCGAGGTGATGGCCATCTTCCAGGATCTGCGGCGTGCCGGCATCACCGTCGTCCTGGTCACGCACGAGCCCGACATCGCAGGCTTCGCCGCCCGGGTCATCGTGATGAAGGACGGCGTGGTGAGATCGGATCGGCGCCAGGAGCCGATCGCGGCGCTGCCGCAGGCCGAGTCATCGGACGCGGACCTCGAGGAGCGCGCCGGGTCCGGCCCGGCCGGCGCCGGGACGTCCACATGAACCTCCTGCAGACGCTGCGTGTCGCGACCCGGGCGCTGTTGCGCAACAAGCTGCGCTCGTTCCTGACCACCCTCGGGATCATCATCGGCGTGTCGGCGGTCATCGCCATGGTCGCCATCGGCGACGGCGCGCGCTCGCGCGTCGAGGCCTCGTTCGCATCGATGGGCTCCAACCTGCTGGTCATCCTGCCGGGCAGCACAGCGGCGGGAGGACAGCGCGGCGGCTTCGGCAGCATGCCCACCCTGACCTGGGACGATCTCAAGGCGATCCGCGCCGAGGTCCCGTCGGTGCGCTACGCCGCCGCGCAGCTGCGCTCCAACGCGCAGATCATGTCCGAGGATCAGAACTGGAACACCGGCGTGTTCGGCACCACCACGGAGTATTTCGACATCCGCAACTGGCCGGTGGCGTCCGGATCGCCGATGACCGAATCGGACGTCGAGAGCGGCGCCAAGGTCGTCTTCCTCGGACAGACGGTCGTCGACAAGCTGTTCGGTCCGAACTCCGATCCCGTCGGGCAGACGGTCCGCATCAAGAACATCCCGTTCGAGGTGCGCGGGATCCTCTCGAAGAAGGGCCAGTCCCCGACCGGCCAGGATTACGACGACGCGGCGATCGTCCCGCTCAAGGCGTTCCAGACCAAGATCCAGGGCGGCCTGCAGCAGTTCATCGGCGGGACGATCTACGTCGGCGCGTCGTCCGCGGACTCGACGGCGCGCGCCGAGCAGCAGATCACGGCGCTCCTGCGGGACCGGCACCACATCGGCCCGGGAAGCGACGACGACTTCTCGATCCGCAACCTGACCGAGCTGGCGAGCGCCCAGGAGGAGGGCACGCGCACGCTGACCACGCTCATGGCGAGCATCGCGGCGGTGTCGCTCCTGGTCGGCGGCATCGGGATCATGAACATCATGCTGGTGTCGGTGACCGAGAGGACGCGCGAGATTGGGCTGCGGATGGCGGTCGGCGCGCATCCCGGCAACGTCCTGGCGCAGTTCCTGGTCGAGGCGCTGACCCTGGCGGTGGCGGGCGGCGTCCTGGGGATCGCCATCGGTCTCGGCGCCGCCGGGCGGATCGCCGCCCAGTTCGGCTGGCCGATGCTGATCCAGCCGCGCATCGTCGTCATCGCGGTCGGGTTCTCGGCGCTGGTCGGCGTGGTCTTCGGGCTCTACCCGGCGCGCAAGGCGTCCCGTCTCGATCCGATCGAGGCGCTGAGGTTCGAATGATCGCGGCGATCCTCGCGCTCGCCCTGGCGGCGCCGGCGGAGACCGCGCCCCCCGCTGCGTCCGCGTCCGCCGCGGCGTCCGCGGCCCCCGCGTCCCCGGTGGTGCTGACCCTGGACGGCGCGCTGGCGACCGCGCGCGCGCACCAGCCGCAGCTCGTGCAGGCCTCCGCCGCCACCCAGGCGGCCGAGGCGCGCGCCGACGAGTCGCTCGCGGGCGTGCTGCCCCAGGTCTCCGGGAACGCGAACTACCAGCGCTCCACCGCCAACTTCACCAGCCGGCCGGGATCGCTGCCGAGCCAGATCTCCGCCAGCGCCGGCCGCGAGTCGTGGGAGTCGTTCGATTACTACAATCTCGGCGTCCAGGCCAGCGTGCCGGTGTACGACTTCGGACAGGCGCGACACCGGTGGCGCGCGTCGCAGGCGGGCGCCGCCTCGCAGCACGAGAGCGAGCGCACCACGCTCCAACTGGTGATGTTCACCGTGCGCAGCGCGTTCGTCCAGGCGCAGGGAGCGAAGGGCCTGGTCGCGGTCGCGCACGACACGCTCGCCAACCAGCAGAAGCACCTGGAGCAGACGCAGGGGTTCGTCGAGGTCGGGACGCAGGCGCCGATCGCACTGGCGCAGGTGAAGACCAGCGTCGCCAACGCCCAGGTGCAGGTGATCACCGCCGAGAACGGCTACGAGACGGCGAAGGCCCAGCTCAATCAGGCGATGGGGGTGGAAGGCGCGCTCGAGTTCGACGTGGCGGACGATCCCCTGCCCGCGCTCGAGGGAGAGGACGGGACTCCCGATGCCCTGCTCGCAGAGGCGATCGGCGCGCGCCCCGAGATGACCGCGCTGGCCGACCAGGTGCGCGCGGAAGAGCTGACCGTGAGCGCCCTCAAAGGCGCGTACGGTCCGAGTCTCGACTTCGACACCGGCGTCACCGACGCCGGCGTGCGCACCAACGATCTCACCTGGAACTGGAACGCCGCGCTGCTCCTGTCGGTACCGATCTATTCGGGAGGGCAGCGCAAGGCGCAGGTGCGCGAGGCGGAGGCGAACCTCGTCGTCAATCGCGCTCAGGTCGACCTCGAGCGCCAGCAGATCCGTCTCGACGTGGAGCAGGCGCGCCTCGCGGTGCGCGCGGCGCGCGCCGCCCTCGTCGCCAGCGCCGAGGCGCGTGACAACGCGCACGAGCAGCTCCGCCTCGCCGAGGGACGTTATGTCACCGGCTCGGGCGGGATCATCGAGCTGGGCGACGCCCAGGTCGCCTACACCGCCGCGGCGCAGCAGGACGTGGTCGCGGCGGCCGCCCTGGCGCAGGCGCGCGCCCTGCTGCTCAAGGCGCTGGGGCGGGGCTGAGACCACGACCGGATCGTCAGCGCCAGTCCCCGACCGCCGTGAATCCTCCCCACAGGTAGGGATGCGTCGATCGTCCGAGGGAGCGCTGGCGCGCGAGAATCGCGAGACCGGCCCGCCTCATCGCCTCGCTCGTCGCCAGCCCGGATCGCCGGGCGGCGTAGAGGGCGCGCATGAAGGCGCGGGCCGCGCCGTCGTCCACGTCCCAGAGACTCATGATGACCGTGCCGGCACCGGCGCGCTCGAACGCGCGCCGCAGGCCCACCACGCCCTCGCCGGCGCGCACCTCGCCCAGTCCGGTCTCGCAGGCCGAAAGCACGACCCATTCCACACCCGAGAGGTCGAGCGACGCGATCTCCTCCGCGGTCAGGATCCCGTCGTCCGCGCCCGGCACGCCCCCGGCCTCCGCGCGCCGATTGGCGCCCGCGAAGGCGAGACCGGACCGGAGCAGCGGCCGATGGGAGCAGCAATGCTCGGGCAGCACGTAGGCGTGCGTGGCCAGGTGCAGGACCCTGTATCCGGGTGCGCGCTCGACGAACGCCTCGCGCGACGCCGCGGCCCCGCTCAGACGGAGCACGCGTTCCTCCCGGATTGCCCCCGTCGCGATCTCGTCGGCTTCCGCGACGGAGCCGGGCAGCGGCTCGAACATGAGACCGGCGAACTCGGGACATTGTGGACGCGCGCCGGGCCGCGCCGCCCGCGTCTCGGCGCCGCCCGCGGCGGCGGCCCGCGGCCCAGGCGCCGCTCCGAAATCGGGGCCGCCGACGATCAGCGTTCCATCTCCCGTCTCCTCCGATCGGCTCTTGCGGACGATGTCCCTTTCCGCGGTGAGGTAGTGGAGCAGCGGCCCGGTTTCGATCAGGTAGCGACCGTCCCGTGCCGGGAGAGCCGCAACGCTCACGCCATCGATCGCACCGTCGGGCACCAGGAAGACCCTCGTCGCTCCCGCAAGGGAGTCGGCCAGCGGATCCCAGATCGCCGCGCGCAGACCTTCACCCGCCGCCCGTTCCCGACCCTGGCCGTCGGCGTCCGGGCGGGCCCGCGGATCGGTCCCCGCCTCGGCGCGCCAGGCGGCCACGAGCGCGTCGACCCGGGAGGCGGGGCCGAGCGGGATGGTCGTCGGGCGCTCGACCTCCGGCCGGACGACCACGGCCAGATAGGAGGCGGCCGGCCCGTCTCCGAGGCCGCCGGTCCGATCGTAGCGGGCGAACGCGGCGAGCGCGCTTCCGGCGGGTAGCGCACGTCTCACGTCCTCGAGGCCGGGACCTCCGGCGGATCGGGCGCATCCGGCGGATCGGGCGCCGGGCGCGTCCCATTCCCCGGGGGCATCCGACGCGCACGACGGCCGCGTCAGCGCGTCGAGCACCAGCGCCCGGGAGCGGATGAGAGCATCGACGACATCCCGCGCGCGCCGGTCGGGATCGGAGCGACGCGCATCGCGCTGCGTGACGATCCGCGCCAGGGCCGTGAGGGCGACATCGAGCCCCGAGTCCCGCACGGTCTCGAATCGCAGGGCGGCCTCATCGTCGAGATCGCGCGACGATCGCCGGAAGACGTCGCGCGCGATGACCTCGGCTTCGAGCGCGGTCGCGAGCGCCCGATCGCTCTCGCCCGCCGCCCACTGCACCCGCGCGAGCGCCGCGAGCGTCGAACCCACGAACGGATGGTCCGCCCCCAGGGCGCGCTTTTCGATGTCGAGCGCGGCGTCGTACTCCCGCTCCGCGCCCGGCCCGTCGCCCGCCAGCGCCATCAGTCCGGCGCGATCGGCCCGGCTCTGTCCGACGAGGTGGTGCCGCGGGCCGAAGGCCTTGATCCGGATGGCGAGCGCGCGATCGAGCAGAGGTCTGGCTTCCTGCAGACGGCCCGCCGCAGCCAGCGCGGCGGCGCGCCCGCTCAAGCCTCTGGCGACCAGCGGATCATCGGTCCCGAGCACGCGCTCGCCGATCGCCTGCGCGCGCGCGAACAGGTCGGCCGCGGAGGGATCGCCGGCATGCAATCGAAGATCCGCCATGGCGATGAGCGTGATCGCCACGCGCTCGTGCATGGGTCCGAGCTTCGCCTCGCGAATCCCGAGGGCGCGCGCGAAACTGTCGCGCGCCGCGTCGGCGTCGCCGATGAGCGCATGGATCACCCCCAGGTAGTGCAGCGCGTCGGCGACGGCGGGATCGTCCCTCCCGCGCGTCCGCTCCCAGACCGCGATGGCGCCCCGGTACGCAAGGATGGCGCCCGCGAAATCACCCGTCGCGCGGCGCAGATCGCCGACCTGGTATTCACTCACGCCGGCCTGGTCCGATTCCCTCGCGATCGCGAGGCGTATGGAGAGCGCGCGCTCGGCAAGCGGCAGCGCGGCGGCGTATTCCTCGCGTCCCCAGAGGATATGGGCCAGGTCGGCGAGCGCACCGGCCACCTCGGGCGACGCGGGGCCGAATGACGCGTCCGCCGTCGCAACCTGCTCGCGCGCCTTGTCGATCAGGTAATCGTCCGACGCACCGCCCGTGGCGCGCGGCAAGGACGGAGGCGGCGCCGTCATCGTTGCGTGGGCGCCGAGCATCGCCAGCGCCACGCCGGCCAGCAGAAACCCCCGCCGGGCTACGGGATCGCGCCACGACCCGGAGGCCGATCTCCGACTCATGCTCAGCCGCCTCCCGGCGCCGATGGCGAAGCGAGCACCTGGAACGGATAGACAGGGTTCTCACCCTCCGGGCGTCCCTCGAGCGCCAGGACCAGCCGATACGTCCCCGGCTCCGCCGGAGCATCGAGATCGATCGACAGGGTCTCCGCGTCGATCGATGTCGTCTCCGGCCGATCCACGATCGTTCCGTCCTCGCGCTCGAGGCGGGCCCGATACGGCCCGCCGGGTGTTCCGAATGGAAGGACGACCCGGAGGGACACCCGATCACCCGCGACCAGGCGCCGGTCGAGGAGCCCGCTTCTCTTCGGCGGCATGAACGTGATGCTTCTCCGGGGTCCTGGAATGGGTCGGCCCTCCGGGCCGCGCCACGGCGTGGTCACGAGAATGGTCCCGCCGAGAAGCATCAGTGCCGCCGCGGCGGCCGTCCACGCCCAGGACCGCCGTCGCGCCCCCGCGGCCGGCGGAGCGGCGCGCGTGACCGGCTTCAGACCCACGGCCACAGCATCCCGCGTCCTGCGCGCGCCGGCGAGCGCCTCGAGATCGGCCCGGCAGTCATGACAGCGGGCGAGGTGATCCTCGATGACGTCACGCGATTCGGGATCGCGATCCGGGTCCCCTTCATCGTGCGCGACCAGATCCTCGATGCAGACATGCGCCGCCCATTCCCCGCGCAGGCTCCGGCGCATCGAGCGGAGCGCGGCGGCCTCCGACCGGCACTCCATGCACCCGCCGAGGTGGGCGGCGATCGCCGCCGCGTCCTCCGGCGCGCTCAACCCGGCGACGAACCCCGGGATGTCCGGATGCCTCGGATCGGCGCTCATCGCTCGGCACGCTCCGGCGGGCGGCGCAGCGGCGGCACGCGGCGCGCCGCGCGCTCACGGCACTCGATCCGGATCCTGTGGACCCGCGACTTGATCGTGCTCTCCGAGACACCGAGGCGGCGCGCCGCCTGGAGATAGGTGATCCCTTCCACGAAGATCATCTTCAGGAGGCAACGCGACTCGTCCGGCAGCGCCGCGAAGGTCTCCAGATTCCTCAGGTGCTCCTCGTCCAGCAGGAGCGTTTCCTCAGGTCCCGACCAGCGCGCCTCGGAGGCGACCGTCTCGAAGTCGAGGCGAATCTCCGCGCGCTGCCTGCGGATGTGTCCGAGGCAGGCGTATTTCGCGACCTGCTGCGCATAGGTCCGCAGCGACGCCTCGCCGCGGAACCGACCGGCGCTCAGGTTCTGGACGAGACGACCGACGACGTCCTGCACCAGCTCCTGCTCGACGTCGCGGCCGGGGAACTGGAAGCTGCGCACCACGATCCGGATCGCCGCGCGCACCTCGCCGACGGCGCTCGGATCGCCGCGCAGGAACGCGGCGATCTCGTCGAGGCTCGGGGAACCGGGTTTCATCTTGTGGCCATGACCTTGCGGTTCAGTGACGACAATCTACTACACGCCGCCGTGGCCTCATGGGATTGTTCGCAACCCTCGCCGCGTTTGTGACACTACATCGACCAGACGATGGGTGGTTTGGCCTCGCGGAGTCGATCAATCGATCGCAACCTTGTCCGGTCCCGCGACACTAAGAGCGCATCCGACCGGTCGGCACCGGTCTTCCGCGTTGTTCGGTTCGTCCACGCATCTCTGAGAGGAGGGGCACGATGACATCGCGATGGCTCTCGATGGTCGCTCTGATCCTGGTCGCCGGCCTGGCACTGGCCGTGGCGGCTCCCGCCGGTTCCGCGCAGCCCCCGGTGACGGGACAGGCTGCTCTCATCAACGCCGCGCCGGCGTCGGACGCGCTGGCGAGCGATCCTTACCTCGCCGCGGCGCCGTTCACCACCGAGGCTCCCGAGCCGATGGTCCCCTGCTCGATCTACGCGTACCAGTGCGTGTTCGACGGCGGCCCTTGCGGTCCGGGAGGCGTCTGTCATTGCCAGTTCAATTCAAGCGGGTGGATCTGCGCCCGGTAGACTCGCCCGCGACGCAAGACAGGACTCGAAGGGGCCCGGAGGATCGGGCCCCTTCTCTTCCCTGAGGATCAGAATGCGCCATCTTCCAACGGCGATCTGTCTGACGACGATGAGCCTCGCCGCGGCGGCGGGATTCGTCGCGGCGGTCTGCCTGGCTTCGGCGATCGGCGCCGCGACGCCCGCCACGCGCGACACCGCGTCGAGGCCGGTCCCGCCGCAGCCGGCACGTATCGAGGTCACGCTGACGCGGTCCGTGGCGAACGTCGAGTTCGCGCGGTCGACTCTCGTTCCGCCGCCCCCGGAGGGAGGGCCGCGCCTCCCCGCGATGACTGGCCACGTCTGGCTGGGCCGGATCGTCCGCCGCCTGCCCGGGGATATCGATCCGCTCAAGAACGAGCATTTCGTGTCGTTTGTCGCCGAGTATGTCGACGGAGCCCCGGCCCGCGCGTGGTGCGACACGAATTTCGACGGGCGCCTGGACGATCTGCCGCCCGTGTCGCTCGTCCCCTATCCCGGCATCGAAGGGGCCCGCTCATTCCTGGTTCACCTGACCTGGACGGCGGGCGCGGGCGCGGCCGGCGGAGACCGACCCGTGGCTGTCGACCGGACCCTCCGGGTCGTCCTGGAGCCCACGACGGGCGACGACCCGGGAGCTCCGCCGCGGTATCGCCAACAATCGGTCTTCGCCATGACCGGCACTGTCGCGCTGGAGGGGAAACCGCATCGCCTCTTCCTGTTCGACGGCGACGGGGACGGGATCTACACGCGCAGCCTGTCGGACGGCCTGTTCGTCGACCTCGATGACGACGGGCATTTCCTGGTCGATCCGATGGGGCCGGAGTTCGGATCGTTCTCGGTGCCGTTCACGCTCGGGGCGACGTCGTACGCGGTCGTCGCCCTCGATCCCGAGGGTCGCCAGGTCGCGCTGGAGTCGCGTGGTCCGGGCGTCGCGCGGCCGCCGTCGCCCGCGGTCGGCAGGGCCGCGCCCGACTTTTCTTTCACCGCCACGGACGGCCGCGAGGTGCGACTCTCCTCGTTGAGAGGTCACCCGGTCCTGATCTACTTCTGGGCCTCGTTCTGCCGTACGTGCACCTCTCAGGCCGGCGATCTGCGGCGTCTGTACGACAGCTACCACGGCTCCGGGCTGGAGATCGTCGGGATCTCCTACGACACCGACCGATCCGCGATGGACGCCTTCCGGTCGGCGCACGATCAGACCTGGCCGACGTCGTTCTCGGGCCATCAGCTCTGGGAGGACCCGGTCGGACGTCTCTATCGCGAGCGCGGCACCGGCGTGCTCTACCTCGTCGACCCGGCCGGGATGCTGGTGCAGACCTCGTCGAACCTCGCCTCGATCGAATCGTCCCTCACCCTGCTCGTCCCCTGAGCCGCCCAACACCCGGGACGGCGGGCGACCGGGAACCCGGACCGCGTCCGGCGCGTATCCTGTTCGAACCCAGGCGGGTGAGGAACAGAGGAGGTGCCATGTCAAACCCCCGGAACCAGATCGCAGGGCACGAAGCCGCGGCGCCGGCCGGCGCGGTGGCGCGCGCCGCCGTCGTGGCGCTCGCCGGCGCGCTCGTCCTGGCCAGCGCGGCCTGGGCGACGAGCCACAGCGTCAACATCAGCACGCACGACGACCAGGCGATCGCGAGCTGCGACCAGATCGTCCCGACGTTCGGCGACCACGGCCACCCCTTGCCGATGGCCCGCGACCAGCGCCAGTTCACCCTTCCCCGGTCGGCCACGCCGGTCCTCGAGATGCACCTGAGCGTCTCGGGCGGGATGGCGCTGACCGGGTGGGACGGCAAGGACTACGCGGTGACCGCCTGCCTGGCCGCCGGGGGCCGGAGCGACGCGCGCGCCTCCGAAGTGCTGCACCAGATCGACGTGGGGTTCGACAGCGGACGTTTGTCCGTGAACGGGCCGGAGGACGCCGACTGGATGGTCTACGTCATCGTCCGCGTGCCGAAGGACGCCGTGCTCGACCTGAGCTCCGCGAACGCGCCGATCGATCTGCGCGACATCAGCGGCCGCATCAAGGCGCGCGTCGACAACGGCCCGATCGCGCTCGATCGCTGCCGCGGCGAGATCGACGTCGAAGCGCAGAACGGGCCCGTGAGCGTCCATTCCGGGGGCGGCCGCCAGAGGCTGGAGGTCACCAACGGCCCGCTCGAGATCGAGCTCGACGGCGGCCGGTGGGACGGCGAGGGGATCGACGCCCACGCCGAGAACGGACCCCTGAGCCTGAAGATCCCGAGCGGCTACGGCTCGGGTGTCAGCGTCGCGCTGTCGGAGCATTCGCCGCTCGAGTGCGCGGCCGGCTGCGGCGGGGCGGCCGACGTCGCGCCCGACGGGACGCGCCGCCTCCACTTCGGCCCCGCCCATCCTGTCATCCGCGTCTCGGCCGAGAACGGCCCGGTCGAGATCGATTCGGGCGCGACCGCCCGGCACGAAGCCTCGATCTAGGAGCCCCGATCAGGGGCAGGCGGGCACGGCGACCGGCTGTCCGTTCGACCGCGTTCCCGCCACGCCCTCACCGCACGAGTTGCCGGCGGCGACGAGATAGAGGAAAACGCGCCCGACCGCCGGGGTGGTCGCGTCGCTCGAGGCCGGGCCCGCCAGGTCGGGTTGCAGGCAGGCGTAGGACGGGGCGGCCCCCGACGAGTTGATCTGCGTCCGGAAGACATCGTAGAGAACGGCCGTACCGCCGAGATCGGCGGGCACCGTCCAGCTGAAATTCACTCCGCCGGACGCGAAGGTCATCGAGGGCACCTGGCCGGGCAACGCCCAGGTGGTCGCGTCCGTGGGATTGCAATCCTGGACGTCCGGGGTGAAGTCGCCGTCGGTGTCGGGCAGGTACGTGATCGTGCCGTCCGGACTCATGCTGAAGAATCCGATCACGGCGTGGATGGCGCTCCCGGTGAACGGATTGCGGATCGCCTTGTAGAACGGGATCAGGACCGGCCCGGCGTTGCGGGCGCCGGCGTCGTCCGAAAGCTGCGTCTCGACCGTCCAGTCGAGGTTGTTGCCGAGCGAGCCAGAGGTCACAGCGTCGAGCGTCGACTGATACGAGCCGTTGGCGCTGCCGTCGGCGAACGAGGCGGCGGCCGGGTTCGCGGACGGCACGGGAGAAGAGAACTGCACCACGCCGCCGCCGAACGAGTCGGTCTGGTTGACGGCCCCCAGGATGTTGGCGCCCGTGAGGGCGCCGTCCGAAACCGGACCGTTCGCCGAGAGGATCCCGTCGCGCGTCGACGGGTTCAGGACTCCGAACAGGCCGACGAAGATATCGGTGGCGGAGGCGCCGATCACGCCGTTCAGGTCGGAGGCGAGGACGTTCGGGAACGTCAGCGTCGTCGTGGCGGCGACGAACTGGGATTGCGGCCCCAGGTTGACGATGTAGTTCGGCCCGTTGGGCGCCTGGTAGGCCACGTACAGGACGTCGCCGCTGGCGTAGGCGAACGCGTGCGCCTCCGGGATCGATGCGGCCATCGCGACGGCCGCGACCAGCGCCGCGCCGAGACCAGGGAGGATGCGTGTCAGTGCGTGACGGACCGGCGGTCGGCTCATTCTCGGGTCTCCTTGCGGCGGCGCGAGCGGACTCCCACGGGCCCGCTCCGTGCGCGGGCCGATCAGGCCGCATGACGGCGACGTCCGCGTGAACGCCGGGTGTCCGATGTGTGAAGTCTGCGGCGCGTCAATTTCTCCGCGCCGCGGCTGACCACGCCCTGGACACGAACGGTCCATCTCCTGGGCGGACCCAGCCAAACGACTGAGGATAGGGGCTTAGCGTCGACGCCTTCCTGACGACCCCGGGTGGCGTGTGCAACAGGTCCACACGCGGCACCCGGAACGCCCGTTTCGAGGCATCCCGACCTCTCCACCGCAAGCCCGCGCGCCACAAGGGATTCGAACCGCCGACCGACAGGTTCGTGATCGGCGGCGTTCTTGCAGTTCGTGTCAGGCCTATGGTCAATCATCGTCGCCTCCGCCCGAAGCCATCCGTGGCCGCCGTCCTTTCCGCGGTTCTGACGATTCTCTTCAGCCAGCCGGCCAGCGCCGCGCTTCTCGATGCGCTGGTCTCGACGACGCAGCAGGTGCTGCAGCCCGTCCAGTCGCTGACCGATCCTCTGCTTGGACAGGACGGCCTGGTCGGCGGTCTGGTCGGCAAGCTGTCCGGCGACCTGCAGGCGCTCGTGGGCGGACCGGCCGACCAGCCCGTGGCGGTGATCGTCCAGACCTACAACGCGCCGGGCAGCGGCGATCTCGGTCTCCTGAGTCTCGTCGGCGGTCTTCTGAAGACCAGCTTCACGAGCGTCTCCGGGTACTCGGCGACCGTGCCGGCCGGCTCGCTCCTGCAGCTGGCCGCCGCCACGAACGTCGAGCGGATCTCGCTGGACACGCAGGTCAAGTCGCACATGGACATCGCCTACAAGGCGACCCGCGCCGATCAGGCGGCGGCCTACTCCGGCTGGTGGGGAAGCGGGCTGACGGGGAAGGGCGTCGGCATCGCCATGGTCGACACCGGCGTGCAGCTCCACCAGGATCTCAAGCGGCCGCTTCTCGGCCACCAGGTCTTCGAGGTCGAGATCGTCGGCCACGAGCTGGGGATGGCCGACTACTTCGGTCACGGCACGCACGTCGCCGGGATTCTGAACGGCAACGGCTCGGCGTCGAGCGACTACCTGTCGTTCCGCCACTTCAAGGGGATCGCGCCCGACGCGCAGCTGATCTCGATCCGCGCCCTGTCGCCGGACGGGTCGGGCTACACCTCCGACGTCATCAGCGGCATCGACTGGGCGGTGCGCAACGCGCTGCTCTACAACATCCGCGTCCTCAACCTGTCGCTCGGCCACCCGGTCTACGAGTCGTACCGCACCGACCCGCTCTGCCGCGCGGTGGCGACGGCGGTGCGCAAGGGGATCGTGGTGGTGGTCGCCGCCGGCAACGACGGCACGGTCGGCAGCGGGTTCGGGACGATCACCAGTCCCGGCAACTCCCCGGTCGCGATCACCGTCGGCGCGACCGACGACCAGGGCACCGTGCCGCTCTCCGACGACGCGCTGGCCCCATACTCGAGCAAGGGTCCGAGCCTGATCGATTTCGTGGTGAAGCCGGACCTGGTGGCGCCCGGCACCTGGATCGTCTCGACGCGCGCGGTCTCGTCATGGCTCGACACCGAGCATCACGAGCTGACGCTGCGGATCGGCGACTACAAGAACGACCCGGCGCACTACAACGACGACGGCGCCTACTACAGCCTGTCGGGCACGTCGATGGCCGCTCCGATGGTGTCCGGCGCCGCCGCGCTGATGCTGCAGAAGGAGCCGTCGCTCACCCCCGCCACCGTCAAGGCGCGGCTGATGAAGTCGGCGGTCAAGGACGAGCGCCTCGTGTTCGAGACCGGCGCCGGGACCCTCGACGTCTACGGCGCCGTCACCGCGACCGGAACCGCCCAGAGCGCGGCGTCGCCGTCGGCGATGGCGGCCGACGACGGCTACATCTACATCCAGGACACCGCGGCGCTGTGGGGCACTTCCTGGTCGCAGACCGCCATCTGGGGCGGCGGCAAGGGGCGCGCCTACGGCCTGACGCTCACCCCGGTGCCCGCGTCGATCACCTCCGGCAGCGGCGCCATCTGGGGCGGCCGCAGCGGCGTGCGCTCGACGGTCGACAACCCGTCGGTCACCGGCTCGGGCGCCATCTGGGGCGGCGGCCGCTGCTCGATGAGCTCGACCAACGGCACGATCGGCGGGTCGAGCGCCATCTGGGGCGGCGACGGACGCTACCGCCGCTGACCCGGGATCGGCCGCGTACCCTGCAATGCCTCCGACGACTGATCAGGTGTACTTCGCCACCAGCCTCTGGAAGCGGGGGAACTTCCGGAGCGAAGCCAGCTCGGGATCGATCTTCAGCCCGTTGACGTACGTCCCGGAGGGATACGTCAGGAGCTTCTCCAGGACGTCGCAGGCCGCGTCGAGCTCCCCCACCGCCACGTAGACGCGCGCCAGGGACTCCTGGAAGAACGGGCCGTCGATCGCGTCAGCCGAAACGGGCACCATGTCGGCCGCCAGCTTCGCCTCCCGCACAGCCTCGTCCTTCCGGCCCAGGCAGGCGAGCGCCAGCGCGAGACCCGAACGCATCCGCGCGTCCCTCGGACTGGCGGCAATCGCCTTCTCCAGCACCTGGCGTCCCGCCTCGCACGAAGCCTGCGCCCGGGCCCGATCGTTCATGACCAGATAGATGTAGCCCGTCAGCAGCATCTTCGGGCGATAGAGGTTCTGCGTCTCGAGCACTTCGTGAGGGAACTTCTCCATCTCTGCGATCGCGTCCTCGTAGCGGCCGTCGAGCTCGTCCAGGTAGCTCTCGATGCCCGGCAATTCGGGAAATTCCCGCGGGTCGATGTTCTTCACGATCTCGCGCGCCGCGCGGGTGTTCCCCTCGATGTTGACTCTCGAGAACGCGACGCCGACCAGCACGCCGGGGGCATGGGGCGCCAGCGACAGTGCCAGATCGGCAAACCGCAGCGCCTCGGGGACGCGGCGCTGGAATTCATACGTCTCCCTCATGCCGTCCACCAGCTCGAGCTTCCTCGGATTGAGGGCGTACGCCTTCTCCATCGCCGCGATCGCATCGTCCCAGCGGCCCTGGCGGCGCATCACGTAGGCCATCGCCTCCAGCGCCTCGGCATCGTCCCCCCGGCCGCCCGCGGCGAGGCGGAACTCCTCCTGCGCCTGCGCGTAATCCCCCCGCCCCCAGTAGTAGTAATACCCGAGCGCGAGGTGACCCTCCGCCAGGGCGGGTTGCAGCGCGAGCGCCTTGTCGGCGGCCTCCCGCGCCTTCGCCAGGCGTTCCTCGGTGTAGTCGTACCGGTCGTGGTAGACGTGCGAGTGCGCGTAGGAGAGCGCCGCCCATCCCTGGGCGAACCGCGGATCGAGCCGCACCGCCTGCTCGAGCAGGCCGGTCCCCTGCATCTCGGCGTCGCGGGACACGAAAGCCGCCGAGAGCATCGCCCGGGCACGCAGGAAAACCTGATAGGCGTCCAGGTTCTGCGTCGGCTGCGCCCCCCCCGCCGTCCCGCCGGGTTGCTGCACCGCCAGGCCGAGCTTCCCGACGACCTGTCCGGCGATCTCCGACTGCACCGCGAAGATGTCTTTCATCTCGCGGTCGTAACGGTCGCCCCAGAGCTGGGTGTCGTCCGCGACGCGCACGAGCTGCGGCGTCACCCGCACGCGGCTGGCGCGTCCGGCGCCGCGATCCCATCGCACCGTCCCGGCGAGCACGTAGTCGACCCCCAGCTCGGCGCCGATCTGCTTCGTCGTCTTGCCGGTCCTGGCGTACTGCATCGCGCTGTTGCGCGAGATGACCCCCAGCCCGCTCACCGACGCCAGCCGGCTGGTGATCTCCTCCGTCACGCCGTCGGCGAAATAGGCGTCGTCGGCCGCTCCGAGGTTCTCGAAAGGCAGGACGACGATGCGCTGCCGCCCGTCGGATGATCGCGGGTCGGCGATCGCCGACGCGGCGCCCGGCGCGCCGCCCGCGGGGGCGGAGCCGGCGGCGGGCGCGACGACCGCGGCACCGCCTCGCCATGCGCGCAGCGCCGCGACTCCCGCCAACGCGAGCACGACGATTGCCGCGGCCGCCACGACATATTTCATCGCACCGCCGCGCGGGGGGGCCGGCATCGAAGAGGGCGCCGAGATCGAAGGCGCGGTGACCACGCCCGAGCGCGGCGCGCCGGCCCCGACCGCGGCCAGCTCGCCCGAGTCGAGCAGCTCCTTGACCTCCGTCAGCTCCGTCGACAGCCCGAGGGCGCTCTGGAACCGGCGCGCCGGATCCTTCGTCAGGCAGCGATTGACGATGCGGCTCAGGTCGCGCGGCAGGGTCGCGTTGATCTGCGTCACCGGCGGCGGGTTCTCCTTCAGGATCGAGGAGAGGATCGACATCGCCGTGTCGCCACGGAACGGCTGCCGCCCGGTGCTCATCTCGTAGAGGATGATGCCGAGAGTGAAGACGTCGGAGCGCGGGTCGACCGGCTTCCCTTCCGCCTGCTCGGGCGACATGTAGGCGACCGTGCCTACGATCCGACCTTCCTCGGTGAGCGCGCGGGTGGGCAGGAGGGAGGCGTCGCCCGGCTTGCCGAAAAAGGCGCCGACCTTCGCCAGGCCGAAGTCGAGGACCTTGACCCTCCCGTCGCGGCCGAGGATGACGTTCTCCGGCTTCAGGTCGCGGTGGGTGATTCCCTGCTGGTGCGCCGCGGCGACCGCCTCCGACAGCGGGATGGCGAGCGCGAGCAATCGATCGAGCGGCAGTCCGCCGCGCGGCAGCGCCTCGCGCAGGGTCTCCCCTTCGATCAGCTCCATGGTGATGAAGTCGACCCCCTCCGCTTCCTCGACGGAGTAGATGGTCACGATGTTCGGGTGGTTGAGCGCGGCGATCGCCTTCGCCTCGCGCTCGAATCGCTGCCGCATCTGCGGGTCGCGGCCGGTTTCCTCGGGCAGCACCTTGAGCGCGACGTGCCGGCCCAGCTTGGCGTCCTCGGCCTCGTACACTTCCCCCATCCCGCCCGCGCCGAGCTGGCGGAGGATGTGGTAGTGCCCGAGAACCTGGCCGGGCCGCAATGGCATGGCACCCTCGCGCGACGGCTGGGATTCTATCCCGCCGATAGCGGGGCGTGTGCTATGGTCGCTCTCCCGCTCCGCGCGATCGACCGGAGGGACCTCGATGACCCAGACCCTGCCCGCCGTCTTCCTCGGGCACGGCAACCCGATGAACGCCCTCGCGGACAACGATTACACGCGCGGCTGGCGCCGGCTCGGTTCGACGTGGCCCCGACCCAAGGCGATCCTCGCGATCTCGGCTCACTGGTTCGTCCCCGCGACCGGGGTCACGGTCGCGACCGCGCCGAGAACGATTCACGACTTCGGCGGGTTTCCACGCGAGCTGTACGAGGTGCAGTACCCGGCGCCGGGCGATCCCGACCTCGCGCGGCGCGTGCAGCGGATGCTCGCGCCGCTGTCCGTCGCGCTCGACGTCTCCTGGGGTCTCGATCACGGCACCTGGTCGGTGCTCCGGCACGTCTATCCGGAGGCGGACGTGCCGGTTGTGCAGCTCAGCATCGACGAGTCGCGGCCGGCGGCGTTCCACTTCGAGATCGGCCGGCGTCTCGCGCCGCTGCGCGGTGAAGGGATCCTGATTCTGGGCAGCGGCAACCTGGTGCACAACCTGCACGCCTACGCCTGGGGCCGGCACCTGCCCGAGCCGTACGACTGGGCGGTGCGCTTCGAGCAGAAGGCGCGGCAGATGATGCTCGCGGACGACGTCGCGCCGCTGGTCGCCTACGAGACGCTGGGCCCCGACGCGCTCCTGTCGATCCCGACGCCGGATCACTACCTGCCGCTGCTCTACGTTCTTGGCGCGCGCCAGGCCGGCGAGGCGATCGCCTTCCCGATCGAGGGAGTCGACGGCGGGTCGATCTCCATGCTGGCCGTCGAGGCGGGCGCGTCCCGGTAGACCGGCCGACCGCCGCGCCGGTCTATCCCCGGGAGCCCGCGTTCGCCCGCCGGTCGCGGCGCGCGTGCAGGTCCGCGAGGTTGCGCGCCACCCCGGGCAGGAGGACCGGCGCCGCCTTCTCCAGGAGCCCGCGCGCCTCGACGAGCGCGGCCTCCGCTTCGTCGTACCGGCCCAGACCCGTCAGGCACCGGCCATAGGCGCTCAGGGCGCGGCCCCGGAGGCGATGCGTGGGCGGCAGGACGCGGCGGACGGAGGCCAGGGCCTGGCCGAGCAGCCGCTCCGCCTCCTCGAGCCGGCCCTGGCTGGTCCGCAGATCGCCGAGACCCACCACGGCGCCCAGGGTGATCGGGTGATCCGGCCCCAGCGCCTTGCCCGCACGCTCGACGGACTCCCGGAACAGCGCCTCCGCCCCGGCGAGCTCGAGCTCGTCGTGCAGGACGGACGCCAGCCCCTCCATGGAATCGAGCGTGTCCTGGTGGTCGTCGCCGAGCGTGCGGCGCCGGGTCGCCAGACAGCTCCGGTGGCTCGCTTCCGCCTCCCGCAGCTTCCCCTGCGCCGATTCCAGGTTGGCCATCGCGTTGAGCGCGCTGAGCGTGCGCGGATGCTCGGGGCCGAGAACGCGCCGGCACCCGTCCAGCGCCTCGCGCAGGCTGGTCTCCGCTTCGGGGAGCCTGCCGGAATCGCGCAGGAACTGCCCGAGGTTGAGGACCGACAGGAGCGTCAGCCGGTGATCGTTGCCGAGCACGCGACGGCGCGTCGCCAGCGCCTCGCGCCAGAGCGGCTCGGCTTCCGCCAGCTTCCCCTCAGCGCCGAGCACCAGCGCCAGGTTGTTGATCGCCGTGAGCGTTTGCGGATGATCGTCGCCGATCGTCCGGCGGCACGCGTCGAGGACTTCCCGCGCGTACGGCTCGGCCTCCGCCGGCCGGCCGAGATCCTGGAGGAGCAGGCCGAGGTTGTTCAGAGACGTGAGGATCTCCGGATCGTCCGGGCTCAGCGTTCGCCGCTCGCCATCGAGCGCCTCGCGCAGGTAGGTCTCCGCTTCCCTGAGCTTGTCCTCCTGCTGCAGGAGGAGACCGAGGTTGTTGGCCGCCACCAGGGTGTCGATGTGGTCCACGCCGAGGCCGGCGCGGCGCCCCGCCAGGACAGCGCGGAAACCGGCCTCCGCTTCGCCGAGCTTTCCCTGATCCTGGAGAAGGGTGGCCAGGGCGCTCATGGAGTCCAGGGTCTCGGGGTCGGCCGCTCCCAGCGCGCCGCGCCGCAGCGAGAGCGAGGTTTCCAGAAGCGGCCGCGCCGAGGCCTCGAGACCCAGGCTCTGATAGACCTCTCCCAAGGTCAGCAGGAGCTTCGCCCGGACCAGCGGCTCGTCCTTCATCTCGGCGTCGATCTTCGCCGCGCCGCGATCGAGGATCTCGCGTGCGGTGACCGTGCTGCCGCGGGCCTCGCTGGGATCCGAGACCTCGAACAGCTCGGCCAGGAAGCTCAGCGTCCGGTTCGCGGTGGCGGCCTCCCGGTTGGCGCGGTCCCGCTCGCGGGCGATGCGCTGCGATTGCAGCGCCATGGCCAGGCCGAAGCCGGCCAGGCCGATCACCGCGAGCGTGGCGAAGGCGACGCCGACGCGATGCCGGCGCACGAACTTGCGAGCCCGGTATCCGACGCCGGGCGGACCGGCCAGAACGGGCAGGTGATCGAGATGGCGGCCGATGTCGGCGGCGAGCTCCGCCGGCGAACCGTAACGTCGCGCACGATCCTTCTCGAGCGCCTTCATCACGATCCAGTCGAGCTCCCCCTTCACCTGGCGCCGCAGCGTGATCGCATCCACCCGCCGGCGGGCCGCCTTTTCGGTGGCGGCGGCCTCCACGAGGCCGCCGAGGCGCGCGCTGGGCGTCCTGGGCTCCTCCTCGCGAATGCGGCGGCGGACGTCGTCGAGACCTCCCCGGCGCAACTCCCCGGCGTCGAACGGCAGCACCCCGACGAGCAGCTCGTACAACATCACGCCCAGGGAATAGACGTCGGTCCGCGTGTCGACGTCCTCGCCCGACAGGTCGGCCTGCTCGGGGCTCATGTACTCGGGGGTGCCGATCATCGCGCCGAGGGCCGTGGCCAGGGTGCGCTCTGTGAGGCGCTGCGCCGTCGCCTTGGCCACCCCGAAATCGATGATCTTCGGGACCGGTTTCCCGTCCTGCAGGGTCACCAGCACGTTCGAGGGCTTCAGATCGCGATGGATCACCGCTTTCTGGTGGGCGTGCTGGACGCCGTCGCACGCCAGCCTGAACAGCCCGAGTCGCTCGCTCGTGGTCAGACGCTGCCGATCGCAGTGCTCGTTGATGGCGACTCCGCGGACGTACTCCATGGCGAAGTACGGACGGCCCTGCGGCGTCGAGCCGGCCTCGAACACCTTGGCGACCGCGGGGTGATCCATCAGGGCGAGCGCCTGGCGCTCGGCCTCGAACCGGGCGACGACCTGCGCCGTGTCCATGCCGCTCTTGATGACCTTGATCGCCACCTGCCGGCGCACCGGCTCCTGCTGATCGGCGAGCCAGACCTCGCCCATCCCGCCCTCGCCCAGCGGGGCGATCAGGGTGTAGGGGCCCAGCGTCTGGCCAGCCTGTGCCGCCGGGGACGGCGGCTCGACCGGCGCGGCCAGGAACTGCTCCCGTTGCAGCGCGCGGTGCTCCTCGAGGAGGGACTCGAGATCGGCGGCGAGGTCGGGATCGCCGGCGCGCAGCTCGCTCAGCCGAACGGCGCGCTCCGGGTCCGGCAGGTCCAGGATCGCGTCGAGGTGGGTGTTGAGCGTGCGCCAGCGCTCGGGGGTGAATTTTTTCATCGGCGCCTTACGCCAGCAGATCGCCCCGGATGTTGCGGTGCAGATAGATGCGCGCCTTCTCCCACTGCCGCTGCACGGTGCGCTCCGAGAGGCCCCGCATGGCGGCGATCTCGGCGAACGAGAAACCGCAGAAGAACTTCAGATCGACGACCTGGGCGAGGGAGGCGTCCACCTTCGCCAGCTCGTCCAGCGCTTCGCTGATGCGGAGCAGCTCGCCTTCGTCGGCGAGGTTGTCGGCCACGCTGGTGTCGATGGCGGTGATCTCGATCCGGCCGCCGCGCTTGAGCGCGTGGCGGCTGCGGGCGTGATCGATGATCACCCCGCGCATGACCCGTGCCGCGTAACCCATGAACCGCGGCGGGTCGGGAAACTGCAGGCCGTCCCGCGCGACGATGTCGATGTAGGCCTGATGAAGCAGGGTCGTGGCGCCGAGGCTGGGCGGTCCGCCGTGCCGGGCCAGCTCCTTGCGGGCCAGCCGGTGCAGCTCGGAGTAGAGAGCCGCGAACAGAGCGTCCGCGGCGGGCGCCTCGCCCCGGTCGGCCGCCTCCATCAGCGACGATATGGTCGGTTCCATGAGCCGTCGGCTCCTTGCAACTCCACGACAGGCGGGCACTTGTGCCGATACTAGGACAGAGCGGCCCCGGGTGTCCATCGCACCCCCGGGAGCCCCGCACAACCCCGCGTGTCGGGTTCGGACGGCCGAATCCGATCTTCCGGTCAAGAGACGCTCGATTCAACGCCGCGTCCTCGGAGACCCGAACATGAAACGCGCCTGCAGACCCCTGACCGCCTTGATCGTCCTGGCCGCCTCCGTTTCGATGAGCCTGGCCTACACCAAGCCGACCACCTACCACAAGTTTCAGCTCGAATGCACCGATCTCTTGGATCCGTCGACCTGCTTCATCAAGGTGCCGGGCCGAATCGTGCTCGAGACCCAGATCCCCCGCTCCCCGCACACCTGGGTGATTTCGAAGGCCCTCGACCTGATCCAGAGGGACGGGTACCTGTCCGAGGCGGCGCTGGCGAAGAAGTACCTGCTGCCGATGTACGAAGGGGTCACCTTCAACGACGTGTGGGGTGACGCCGACCTCGCGGGCGCGTCGGTGCTCGACTACTACATTCCGGATTCACCGCAGACCGATTACGGCTACGGCTGCGCACTCGACGGCTTCGCCTACGCTCCCTACAAGAACTGCACGAATTCCTACACGGCCGTGATCGACAACCAGCCCATCTTCTTCGTCGGATTCGATCAACACCCGTTCTACGGCTACGGGAACGCGGCCGAGCATGCGCAATTCCGCTACGACTACGCCCGGCGCATTTACGCCGGCGCGTGGGGCGCGGACGTCCGCGACCTGATGGGTGGCTGGGTGATCGACAATCTCGGGGTCGTCGGTCCGGGGCAGGACGACCCGTTCGACGGACGCTGGGCCCGCGGCGCGTGCGGGATCCACCACGCGACCTCCCCCGACGGCACGCAGTCGCGCTTCGGCGTGCCCCCCGCCGACGCGCTGGGCGACCTCTTCCTGAACCACACCAAGGTCGACGTCATGTTTCCCACCGAGACCGACGAGAACCTGTCGACCTTCCACGTCCCGGACGACGACGTCATGCGCCTCCAGGGAGACTGGCTCGACTCGCATTTCGGCGACGCCGACACCGTCGAGGCCTACGTCGGCTGGGACGGGGTCGACAACGCGGTCTACGCGAACTGGACCATGGACGCCAGCGGTCATTGCGGCGGTAACGACGACTGCGCTGCTCCCATGGTGGTCCGTCTCCCGGTGAACTCGAAGGCGCACGCGTTCTTCAATCTGGGCTGGGCCATCCACCTGCTCGAGGACAACACCACGCCCGTGCACACCATCAACGGCAGCTTCGAGACCTTTCAAATCCACAACGACGTCGAGACACTGGCCGACTACGCGATCGCCGACGCGACCGTCACGGCCGGGTACGTCCGGAACCTGATCCCCGCCGACACCACGGCTGATTTCACGCGCATCTACGATTGGCCGCCGACACCGGGGGGCGACGACAACTGCCCCGACAAGGCGCCGGTCAACCCGTCCTTCTCCTTCCAGCCGCGCCGGTACGCCGACAGCCTGCCGCGCATGAGCGGCGAGGGCGTGGCGCACGCCTACACCCGGGACCTGGCGGAGATCGCGCACCTGTCCTACCCCTACGTCCATTGCATCGACACCGAGCGGGATCACAACTGGCCGTCGATGGGCTTCTTCACGGCGCAGGGACTCGACAACGCCGTCAAGGCGACCGCCGGATTGATCCGCCAGTTCATCGAGGACGTCGACAAGACGGCGCCGACGGTGGCCATCAGCCAGCCGGCGGCGACGACCTATCCCCACAGCGGGACGCTGACCCTCCAGTATTCCGATCCGATCGACGACGAGTCCGGGGTCAAGTCGTTCACGGCGACGCTCGACGGGACGACCAGCGTCAACGGTCACCCGATCCTCAGCGGTCTGGTGATCAATCTGCTCACCGATCTCCGGACGGGGGATCACACCCTCGCGCTGGCTGCGACCGACAACGCCGGCAACGTCGCGGCGCCGTCGGTGACCTTCACGGTGATCGTGACGCCGGCCAGCATCATGGACGACGTCGCGTACTTCCTCTCGACTCACGACATCACGGTCAACAACGAGGCGAACTCGCTGCTGCAGAAGCTCCGGGCGGGCGCGGCCTACCGGGCGGCGGGCGACTGCAGGAACGCGAATGAGGTCTACCAGTCGTTCATCGCCGAGCTCGTCGCGCAGAGCGGCAAGAAGGTGAGCGCGCCCGCGGCCGCGATCATGATCGCCGACGCCCAGTACCTGATCGCCCACTGTCCGTAGGACCGGCGCTGCGGGCCGTGCACCGTCCCGCGGGGCCGGATCACGCGGTGACTGGTGACGCTGAGGCGCGGTTGGTGGCATACTCCGCCCGTTTTGCGCGCGCGGGTCGGAATCGCGGAGCACCGGTTCGACGACGGCGGGACGGACAACCGCCGACTCGGTCGCGATGTCGCGCTCGCGGCGTGCGCCGTCGTCCTGTCGGTGGCGAGCGCGATCCACGTGGCGCTCTATCCGCGCACCTTCAACACACCGGCGCCGGCGCCGGCTCTCATGGCGCAGGAGCCGGTGTCCCCGCCTTCGCGTCCCGAGCCCGATCCAGGCGCCGCGCGGCCGCGGCTCGCCTTCGTGGTGGTCGACGGTCTGCGCGATGACGCCGCGGCGATTCTCGGGCTGGAGGGGGCGCCGGCGCGGGACGGCGCACCGCCCCCCCTGGCGCTCTGCACCTTGGAAGCGTCCTGGCCGTCCTTCTCGATCCCCGGCTACGTGGCCATGGCCACGGGCGTGCCGCCCGCGCTCAGTGGCGTCCACAACAACTGGCATCGCGGCCCCATCGGCCTGGACACCGTGTTCGCGCAGGCCCGGCTGGCGGGCCGATCGGTCTGCGCCGCGGGCGACGAGACCGACGACTGGGGCCGCCTGTTCCCGGAGGACCTGGGCGTCCAGACGACCGGCCCCCGCGCGTTCGCCATCGCCATCCACGACCTCTTCCTCGACGGCGCCCCCGCGTGCGACCTCACGCTCGTGCACACGGTCATCGTCGACGACGCCGCCCATGTCTCGGGCGCCGCGAGCAACCCGTACGCGCGCGCCGTCGCGGCGACGGGGTCCTGGTTAAGAGCGACGATCGGGCGGATGGATCCCGCCCGGGACACGCTCGTCGTGACCAGCGATCACGGTCACATCGATCGGGGCGGGCATGGGGGGACGGAACCCGAGGTCCTGCGCGTGCCCCTCTTCGTGATCGGCCGCGGCGCGAGCCGGGAGCCCGCGCCGGACGGTTGCGCCGGAGGGCGCCTGATCGACGTGGCGCCGACCGTGGCGGTTCTTGCCGGAGCGGAGCCTCCGCGCCAGTCGGTCGGCACGGTCCTTCGCCCGCTGCTTTCTCTCGACCCTTCCGCGCTCGATGCCGCGGATGCGGCGGGCCGCCGGACGCGCGCCGCGGTCGCCGCGGCGATCGACCGCGCGGACGGCGACCCCGCCGCGGGAGGGCCGGGCCGCCCCCGGCTCTGGACCGGCCTGCTCGGCCTCGCGGCGGCGGCCGCGTTGGGATGGATGCTCCTGCTGATCGCGGGTCCGGCCGCGGGCGGCCTGCGATCGTGGGCGACGCCCGCTCTCTATCCGGTCCTGGCCTGGTCGATCCTGCTCCTCCTCGAGCCCGGAGCGACCTTTTCGGCGAAGCAGAACGACTGGCCCGAGTACGGCCTGCGGATCTTCCTGCTCCTGTCGATCCCGGCGATCACCGCCTTTGGCTCCCTGATTCTCGCCTTTTCCCAGGCGGACCCCGACGCGGCGCGGCGGACCCGCGCCGTCGCGCTCGCCGGCGCCGCCGCCTCGTGGCCGATCGTCGTCGGCCTGCACGGCAGCCCCTTCGGCGCGCCGCTCGGCGAACCGCACCTGTCGTTCGCCGTCGTCCTGGCCGGGCTGGTGGCCAGCGTCGGCTGCGGCTATCTCGCGCTGATCCTGGCGCTCGACGCCGCCCTCGCCTGGCTGGGGGCGGGGCGCCCGGCCCGGACCTGGGCCGAGGGGGCCGCGATCGCGCGCCAGACCCTCGCCCGGCTGTACGGATCGCGCTGACGAGGCCGATCCCATCGACTCGCTGCGGCCAGGACTGAGGGCGCGGGCGGAACGGTCCCGCCGGTTACTCGGCGCGCAGCGCCACCATGGGGTCGACGCGCGTGGCGCGCCGCGCCGGAACGAGGGTGGCGACGAGCGAGATGACGGCGACCAGCGCGGCGACGGCGCCATAGATGACCGGGTCGCGCGGGCTGACGCCGAACAGAACGCTCTGGATGCCGTCCCCCGCGACGCTGGCGAGACCGAGGGTGATGAGAAGCCCGAGCCCGAGACCGAGACCGGTCTGCAGCGAGCCCTGGCGCAGCACCATCCGCAGGATCCGCTTGCTGTCGGCCCCGAGCGCCATCCGCACGCCCAGCTCCTGGGTGCGCTGGCTGACCGAGAACGACATGATGCCGTAGATGCCGGCGCCGGCGATGATGGTGGCGACCAGGCCGAAGATCGTGAACATCGTGGCGATGATGCGGTTGGCGCTGACGAAGCCGTCGATCTGCCGGCTGGGCGTGCCGACGAAGTAGAGCGGCAGGTTCGCGTCGACCTTGGCGACCTCGCGGCGCAGCGTGTTGGCCAGATCGTCGGCGCGCTGGCCGCCGCGCGGCTTCACGATGACCGTGGCGAACTGGCTGACGAACGGCTCCGGCTTCACCGGACCGTTCGGCTGGCAATAGAACGGTACGTAGAAGCCGGTCTCGTCCACGTTCGGGATGTTGAACGGCGGCATCATCCGCACCATCGTCACCACGCCGACGACGGTGCGCCACGGGCCGGGCTGGTCCGTGTTGCCGTCCAGGGCGCGGAAGCGCCGGCCCAGGGCGCTCTCGTTCCCGAAGTGCTTCTTGGCGAAGGCCGTGTTGACGATCGCGACCGGCAGCTTGGCGTCGAGATCGTCGTCCTGGAAGCGGCGCCCTTCGACCAGCGTCTGCCCCAGGACGTCGAAGTACGTCGGCGTGACCTGCTCGAAATTGGCGTTCGGCCGATCCTTCTTCTCCTTGTACTCCTTGCCTTCGATCTCGATCGGCCCGCTGCCCGAGAAGACCATCCGGAAACGATTGGTGAGCGCCACCGCCTCGAACTGCGGATTCGCGCCCAGGTCGCGCACCAGGCGATCGAAGAAATTCCTGCGCGCGTCCTGGGTCGGATAATCCCCGTCCATCAGCCCCATGCGGGCCGTCATCAGGGCCTTCGTGTCGTAGCCGTAGTCGATGGTCTGCTGCTTGAGGATCGACTGCATCTGGAGGAGCGACCCGATGAGCAGCACGCAGGTGACCACCACCTGGAGCACGACCAGGCTGCGCATGACCAGCCGGGTCGCGCGGCTCGTGCTGCCGCGCCCGCCCTCCTTCAACAGCCCGATGACGTTGGAGCGCGAGCCCATCCAGGCCGGCGGCAGCCCGGAGATCAGCGCCGCCCCGAGCATCGCGGCGACGGTGAAGGCCAGCACGGGGCCGTCGATCTCGAACGAGATCCACGAAGGGATCGGGTTGTCGAGGTTGCGCGTCGTGGTCATCAGCAGGCTGGTGCAGTAGTAGGCGAGCCCGACTCCGATCGCGGCGCCGAAGACGGCCACCACCAGGTTCTCGGTCAGCATCTGGACGATCAGGCGGCCGCGCGTGGCGCCGAGCGACGAGCGGATCGCCAGCTCACGCGCCCGCAGCGTCGCCCGGGCGAACTGCATGTTCATCACGTTGACGCAGCCGATCAGGAGCACGCCGACGCAGAACGCCAGCATGGTGAGGAGCGTCCCCCGAAGCGGAATCGGCGTGAAGGTCTTGAGCAGCGGCTCGACCTGCCCGGCGTTGAACGCCTTGTTGGTCTCCGGATACGTCTCGGCGAAATGCTTCGCGAGCGTCGCCACCTCGGCGTTGGCCTGATCGAGGCTGACGTCCTTCCTGAGCAGCGCCAGCACCGCGGGGCTGATGCTGCGCTGGTCGTTGCGCTCGCGCACCGGGAACTCGGTGAACAGGGGGACCCAGAGCTCCTCGTTGGTCGGGAACGCGAACCCGGAAGGCATCACGCCGACGATGGTCGCCGGCGTCCCGTTGATGCGCAGCGACTTGCCGATGATGTCGGGCTTGCCGCCGAAGTCACGCTGCCAGACGGCGTACCCGATGATCGCCACCTTCTCGGCGCCGGGCTTGTTGTCCTCGGGCGTGAAATCGCGACCAAGAACCGGCGACATGCCGAGGATGCGCAGGAAGGCGTCGGTCACGTACGCGCCGGTGTAGCGCCGCGGCGTGCCGTCGATCGTCGCGTTGACGGTCGAGCCGTTCAGATAGGCCGCCATCAGATCGAACGACTGCTGCTTCGGCCTCAGCTCCTCGAAGTCGGCCGACGAGATCTGGCTGTTCACTCCGAAGAAGTTCCGGCTGGTCGGGTCGATGAATCGGACGCTGACGAGGCGGGCGGCGTTCGGGAACGAGAAGCCGCGCAGCATCACCCCGTTGACGACGCTGAAGGTGGTGGTGACGCCGCAGATGCCGAGGGCCAGCACCGTGACGGCCATGGCGCAGAACCCCTTCTCGCGAAGGAGGACGCGCAGCCCGACTCGCAGATCCTGAATGAAGTGATCGGTGCCCATGGAGGTCTCCCGGCGCGATCATACGGTCGCTCCCGGACCCGGGTTCCGGGAGATTCGCGGGACCGGCCGGCGCGGGCGCGGGCGACCCCCGACGGCGGGACGGGCACGGCCTCCCGGCCGACCGCGGCTCCGGGGCCCGTCGCCCTGTGTATGATGACGGGTCCGCCGGGCCCGGGCCCGCGCGGCCATCACACTCAAGGAGACCCCATGATGCGTCCGACCGCAGCAAGACTGGGCACCGCCGCCATGATCCTGATGCTCGCCCCGCTGGCGCAGGCGCAGACCGGATCCCAGCCGCCCCAGATGACACCGGAGCAGAAGGCCGAGATGGAGGCCTACATGAAGGCCGGCACGCCGGGCGCGCCGCACCAGGCGCTGGCGGCCTCGGCGGGCAGCTACGAGGTCAAGGTGAAGTCGTGGCACGACGTCAACGGACCCGCCGCGGAGTCGACCGGCACCGCGACGCGCACCATGACGCTCGGCGGCCGCGTGCGCGTCGAGGATTTCAGCTCGTCGATGATGGGGACGCCCTTCACCGGTCACGGATCGCTGGGCTACGACAACGTCACCGGCAAGTACTGGTCGACCTGGAACGACTCCATGTCCACGGGGCTGATGGTCAGCGAAGGCACCTGCGACGCGCAGGGCAAGTCGTGCACCTTCACCGGCTCGTGGAACGATCCGGTCAAGAAGACCCCGATGAAGGCGCGCATGACCACGGCGTGGACGAGCCCCACGACCGAGATGTTCGTCATGTATGCCCCGGGGAAGGACGGCAAGGAAATGAAGATGATGGAGATCACCTACACGAAGAAGTAGGCCGGGGTCCCCGCGGTCTCGCCCGGCCCGGCGGCGGCGCCGGGCGAGGCCTGTGCTACTCGGCGCGCAGGGCGGTCATCGGGTCGACCTTCGCGGCGCGCGAGGCCGGAACATAGCAGGCGAGAAGCGCCGCCGCCGTCATGATCAAAGACGCCGCGCCGAACGTCCAGGCGTCCATCGGGCCGACGCCGAAGAGGAGACCGCGGAGGAGACGGCCCAGGGCGAGGGCCGCGATCAGGCCCAGCCCGACCCCGGCCGCCACGAGGGTCATCCCGTCCATCAGAACCAGGGACAGCACGTCCCTCCGCCGCGCGCCGAGCGCCATGCGGATGCCGATCTCCTGGGTGCGCTGCCCCACGGCATACGACAGGATGCCGTAGATGCCCACCGCGGCGAGCAGCAGCGCCACCGCGGCGAACAGTCCGAGCAGCGCGGTGCGGAATCGCGGCTCGGCCACCGACCTGCCGAGCAGCTCGCGCATGGTGCGCACCTCCGCCACGGGCAGCTGCGGATCGAGCGCCGCCACCTGCGCGCGGATCGCCTGCGCCAGACCGGCGGAGCCCGAGGCCGAGCGCACCAGCAGGTACATCGTCGGCCACCAGAGATTCTGCTCGTAGGGCGTGTACATCGTCGGCGCGGGCGCGGCGTCGAGCCCGGTGTACTTCACGTCACCGACGACGCCGACGATGGTGACCCAGGGCGAGCGGGGATCCGGATCGCCGAGCTGGAGCCGCCGGCCGATCGGATCCTCCCCGGGGAAGAGCGTCGACGCCATGGTCTGGTTGATGACGACCACGTCGGGCGCCGCGGGCGTGTCGCCGGCGTCGAACGCCCGGCCGCGCAGCAGCGGCACGCCCAGCACGCGGAAGTAGGCCGGACTGATCAGGAGCTGCGCGATCGCGGGAGCGTGCCGGCCGGGAGCGAGCGGACGGCCCTCGATGGTGTAGGGGTTGGTCATCACCAGCAGGTTCGGCGGCAGCGCCATGGAGATCGCGACCGCCTCGACGCCCGGCAGGGTCGCCGTCTGGTCGATCAGCCGCCGGAAGAGCGCCGATCTCGCCGGACCGTCGGGATAGCGCGCCTGCGGCAGGGAGACCGACGCGGTCAGGATCTCCCCTGACTCGAATCCCGGGTTGACCTGCTGGAGACGGAGAAAGCTCCGGATCAGGAGCCCCGCCCCGACCAGGAGCATGATCGCGAGGGCGAACTCGCTCACCACGAGCAGGCTGCGCAGCCTCCGGCCGCGGCGGTCGGTGGTGCCGCGGCCGCCGTCGTGAAGCCCGACCGTCAGGCCGGCGCGCGAGCCCTGCAGCGCCGGAGCCAGCCCGAACAGAACGCCGCAGACGACCGTGACCGCGAGCGTGTAGCCGAGCACTTCGAGATTTGTCCCGACCTCGTTCAGGCGGGGCAGGTTCGCGGGCCCGAGCCGCGCCAGGAGATCGGTCCCCCAGAGCGACAGGAGCGCGCCCGCCAGACCGCCGATCCCCGCCAGCAGAAGGCTCTCCGTCAGGAGCTGGCGGACGAGTCGGGCCCGGCCGGCTCCGAGCGAGGCCCGGATCGCCATCTCCTTGCGTCGCGCCGTGGCGCGGGCCAGGAGCAGGTTGGCGATGTTGGCCGTCGCGATCAGCAGGACCAGCGCGACGGCGCCCAGCAGGACGAGGAGCGCCGGACGCGCGTCCCCGATCATCTCGTCCTTCAAGGGCGCGGTGCCGAGCTGCCAGTCGGACGACGATTCCGGGAATCGCTCCTTGATCCGTCGCGCGACCGCCTGCAGATCGTTCCGGACGGCGGCCGGCTCGGCGCCCGGGCGGAGCCTGGCGAGAGCGCTGATGAAGAACGGCGGCCGTGAGTCCGATCGCTCGGGGCGGAAGATCGGCCAGAGGTCGGCCACCCGGTCGTGGGGGAACCGGAAGCCCGCCGGCATGACGCCGACGATGGTGTGGCTCGTGTCGTTCACGCCGATGGCCCGTCCGATGACCGCCGGGTCGCCCCCGAAGCGCCGCTGCCAGAGGGCGTGACTCAGCACCACGACCGGCGCGGCGCCCGGCTCGTCGTCCGCGGCCACGAAGCCGCGTCCAAGGACGGGTCTGGTCCCCAGGAGGTCGAACAGCTCGGCGGTGGCCGCCGTCCCGTTCACCCGCTCGGGATCGCCGAGACCGGTGAGGGCGAAGCCGCCGACCGGGGAGTAATAGGCCGCCACCGGTCCCAGGGCCGGGGCAGCTTCGCGCAGGGCCACGACGTCGTCCGTCGACAGCACGTCGTGCGAGGAGGGCGAGCTGGTCCACGACTGGTAGACGCTCACGAGCGTCCCGGCGCCCGGGTAAGGCAGGGGGCGCAGCAGGACCGCGTCGACGACGCTGAAGATCGAGGTGTTGGCGCCGATCCCGAGCGCCAGGGTGACGATCGCCGCCGCGGTGAGCCCCGGGTTCCTGCCGAGCATCCGCATTCCGAAGCGCAGGTCCTGCACGAGAACGCTCATCGATCCCTCCGGTGGCCCCCCCGGCCGGCGACGGCCGCGCCGGCGCGCTGCGAATCGCGTACCAGCCGGGGGCCGCGTCCGACCCTCCGTCCGGCATCCGTGCGGAGCTCCCCTCCGGGCGGGCGCCGGCGGGGAAGCTGTCCGATCCTGGGACTAGGCGTCCCGATTCGGTTGACAGACCCCCGCCTCTTGGGGCACGGTCAGGCCGATCTCATGAGACCGTTCGAGTCGTCGAGCCGCTTCGTGGGGAGGGGCTTTCGGAAGTGGCTCCTCCTCGCGCTGCTTTTCCCCTTTTCCCATGCGGGGGCGCAGACGCTCTACGTCGACGACGACGCTCGGGCCGCGTGCCCGTGCGGGAATCCGGCGAAGAACGACCCGGCCTGCGGCGGGCCGGAGAAGCCGTTCTCCTGCATCCGGGACGCCGTCGCGGCCCAAGTCCCCTTCGACACCATCGTCGTGCGTGACGGCACCTACCACGAATGCGTCGGCGTCAATCAGGGCGGCGCGAGCGAAACGCAGCGCCGGACGATCGAGGCCGAGAACGTCCACGGCGCTCTCATCTCCTGCACGTCGAAGGAGTACGTGGCCCTGTACATCCATGCGAGCTACCTGACGGTGCGGGGGTTCCGGGTCACCGGCGGCAGCACCGGGATCTACATCGACGGGGCGAAACCCGACCACCACGACGCGGGCACGGGCGTCGTGGTGGAGGATGCCGAGGTCTTCGGCAACTCCACCGGGGTGCTGGTCCAGAAGGCCTGCGCCGGCACCCGGCTGTCCCGGCTCGACATCCATCACAACACGCCGCATGACGGGCTGAAGATCGACACCGCCTACCCGGGGCGCATCACCGACACGATCGTCGAGGACTCCCACGTGCACCACAATCGCAACCAGGGGATCGGCGAGGGGAACGCCGAGCACACGATCATCCGCAACTGCGAGGTCGACAACAACGGCACCGACGGCCAGACCCACGGGTTCTACATGAAGGGCTTCGAAGGGCTCATCCAGAGCAACAAGGTGCACGACAACTCCGGGTACGGGATCCATCTCTGGGCCGCCCCGCGCGGGACGGCGGCGCGCCATTACATCGTGGAGAACAACGACGCCTACGCGAACGGTTCGGGCGGGATCGTCCTCGGGGGCAACCCCGGCGAGGCCGCCCCCGCCCCGCCGCTTCCGCCCGGCGACGGACTTCCGCACTACGTCGAGATCCGGAACAACAGGCTCCACGACAATCGCAGCGCCGGGTTCGTGTACTACGGCAGCCGCTGCGACGACAGCGCGAACGACAATTCGTTCCACGACAACACGGTCTATGACAACGGCGCCATCGCCCTGCTCATCTCCAGCCTGCACAACGACGCCGCGGCCACACGCCTGACGCTCAAGGACAACGTCTTCCTCGGGCGCCCCTACACCGACGGCGCGGTCCTGGCGCTTCTCATCAACACCAGCCTCGATCCGGGGACCCTGGATGGGAATACCTTCTACGTGCCGGGCGCCAGTCCGTCCACGCCCGGCCTGTTCCGCTGGCTGTGCAATGGCTGCCGGACGCCCCCCGCCACCGAGATCCGGTACAGCTTCGATCAGTTTCGCGACCCGGGGGTCAGGCGGGCCATGATGCGCCGGCCCGAGCCGAGCTGCGGCTCGCCTGTGACCTTCGAGCTCGACGAGCGGTCGAAGTGGGCCGACCCCGGGATCGTCGTTCCGGGTCCGCCGGCCGCTCCACGCTGACCGGCGCCCGTCCCTACGAGTGCGTCCCCGGCGCCTCGTGGCCGGTGCGCTCGACATACTCGACGTAGGTGCCCGGATAGACGTGCGGCTCCGCGTCGCGGCCGCTCTCCCCGCCCAGCTCGAGCACCCGCGTCCCGAGACCGCGCAGGAAGGTGCGGTCGTGCGACACGAAGAGCATCGTTCCCTCGAACGTTCGCAGCGATTCGACCAGCATCTCCTTGGTCGCCAGATCGAGGTGATTGGTCGGCTCGTCGAGGACGAGGAAGTTCGGGGTCTCGAACAGCATGCGGGCCATCGCGAGACGCGAGCGTTCGCCGCCCGACAGCGCGCGCACCTTCTTGTCGACGTCGTCGCCGGTGAACTGGAAGGCGCCGGCGAGGGTGCGCAGCACGCCGATCCCCTCGCGCGGGAAGTCGGCCTGCAGCTGCTCGAGGACGGTGAGGTCGGCCCGCAGGACGTCGAGCGACTGCTGCGCGAAGTAGCCCATCTTGAGTGAGGCGCCGAGACGCACCCCGCCCGAGTCCGGCGCGAGCACGCCGGCCACGATGCGCAGGAGCGTCGTCTTGCCGGCGCCGTTGCGGCCCATGACGGCCCAGCGCTCGCCGCGCCGAATCGTCAGGCTCAGGCCGTCGTAGATGACGCGCCGGCCGTAGGCCTTGCGGACGTTCTCGATCACGGCCACCTGGTCGCCCGAGCGCGGCGGCTCGCGGAAGTCGAAGGTCACGACGGCGCGCCTTTTCGGCAGGGTGACCTTCTCGATCTTGTCGAGCGCCTTGATGCGGCTCTGCACCTGCGCCGCCTTGGCGGCGTGGGTGCGGAACCGATCGATGAAGCGCTGCTCCTTGGCGAGCATCGCCTGCTGCCGGGCGTAGGCCGCTTCGCGGTTCGCCTCGCGCAGGCGCCGCTCGCGGTCGTAGAAGTCGTAGTTCCCGGAGTAGACGGTGATCTCGCCGCCGTCGATCTCCGCGATCTTCGTGACCACGCGGTTGAGGAACTCGCGGTCGTGCGACGTCATCAGGAGCGTGCCCGGATAGGCCTTGAGGTACGACTCCAGCCAGACGATCGACTCGATGTCGAGGTGGTTGGTCGGCTCGTCCATCAGGAGCACGTCGGGCCGGCCGAGGAGCACGCGCGCCATCGCCACGCGCATCTTCCAGCCGCCCGACAGCGCGCCGACGTCGCCGTCGATCCGCTCGTCCTCGAACCCGAGCCCGTGCAGTACCTCGCGCGCCCGGCTCTCGAGCGCGTACCCGCCCAGGTGGTCGTACTCCTCCTGAACCTCGCCGAAGCGCGCCAGGATCGTGTCCATCTCGCCGGCTCGCTCCGGATCGGCCATCGCCTTCTGCAGCGCCTCGAGCTCGTGATGCAGGTCGCCGACGCGCCCGCTGCCGGCGATCGCCTCGTCCAGGACCGAGCGGCCCGACATCTCCTCGACGTCCTGGCGGAAGTACCCGATGGTCAGCTTGCGCGGGACCGTGACCTCGCCGTCGTCGGGCGTCTCCTCGCCGGTGATCATCCGGAACACCGTCGTCTTGCCGGCGCCGTTCGGCCCGACCAGACCGGCCTTCTCCTGCGGGTTGAGCTGGAAGGAGGCCTCGACGAAGAGGACCTGCTTGCCGTACTGCTTGCTGACGTTCGCGAAGGAGATCATCGAGGGGCGCTCACTGATGGTCGCGCGGGATCGCCTGGTCCCACGTCTTCTCGCGCAGAAGCGCGCCGTCCTTGAGGAGCCGCCGCGTGCCGGTGTAGTAGAAGTTGTCGCGGTCGCTCTTCCAGACCACGACGCTCTCGAAGCGCAGGGTGCGGTCAGGCAGCTTGACGGTCGTCCCGTACTCGCCGCGCACCGAGACGGTCTCGGGGTGGTTGTCGTTCGCCTCGTGGGTGATCGATTCGGTGTTGTACTCCTCGCCCCACGGGTAGCGGCGGGCGCTGGTGCTGGTCGCCACGACCTTCGCGGCTCCGGTGCGCGGGTTGCGCTCCACCGAGGAGATCTCGCCGTATCCCGAGGGGGTGCCCGTGTCGATGACCGCGAATCCGGGCAGCTTCTCCTCGTCCGCCTCGATCGGCAGGAAGCGCGGCACCGGGCGATCCCATAGAGGACCCTTCCCGGGAGGAGCGTCCTCGCGCGGCACGACCGGCACCGAGAGCTGCGTTGCGTCGCGGCCGAGGTGGAGCGTGGTGGTCATGGCGTACGGCGTCGGCCAGAGCATCGGCCACTGGGCGTTGCTCACCGCGAACCGGATCCGGTGGCCCTTCGGAAAGATCCAGGAAGTGAAGTGCATCTCGATCTCGAGGGGGAACGGCTTCCCCGGCTCGATCGCCTGCGGGTCGCGGGCCGACAGGCGGTGGGCGCCGTTCTGCCCGGCGGCCACCACCAGCGTGACGGTGCCGTCGGGCGCGACGTCGTTGAGACGGACGAACCAGTCGGCCTGCGGCGCGTCGGCTTCGACGGTGAGCCGCGCGCGCGGCATCCCCAGGATCTCCAGGTCGGCGTCGAGAGGCGCCGTGTCGTAGACCAAGCTGAACGCGTCGGTCGGGCGCTGATCGGGGGCCACGTCCCCGAACCACATCACCGGCCCGCCCGCCTCCACGCCGGTCGCCGGCACGTAGCGCAGCCGCTCGGCCGACGGCGCGGAGGGCTCCTCGGAGAGGGCTCGGTCCGGACGCGGGTAGAGCACCCGGTCGCGCAGGCGCGCGATCGGCCAGCCGTCCTCGTAGCGCCACCGGCCGGGGGCCGTCTCGAGATACGGCCCGGGCGGGTGCCAGTCGCGCACGTAGATCGCCAGACGCGGCTCCCGCATGACGCCGGTGTCGCGGTCCTTGAGCCAGGTGTCGAACCAGCGCACCGCCTCGTGCCGGAACTCGAACCCCGGCTTCGGGTACGGCTCGTGCGGAAAGGTGTGGTTCCAGGCGCCGACGATCGCCTTCACCGGCGCCTTCAGATGCTCGAGCATGCGCGGAACGCTGTCGCGGTAGCCGTCGTACCAGCCGCCGACGAGCAGACTTGGGACGGCGATCGCGTCGTAGCGCGTCTTCAGCGTGGTGCGATCCCAGAACGGCCCGTCGCGCTGCCGGCGCTTGTAGGTCAGCATCCAGGGCGGCTGGTCGAAGCGCTCGGCGAAATACTTCTCGTCGATGGTGTAGTCGGGCGCGCCGGGCATCGCGTTGGCGAGGTCCTGGCTCATCTCCCAGGAGTCGACGTGCATGATGCCGTCCATGAAGTGCACGTCGTCCTGGTACAGGTCGTCCGTGGCGTCGACGGCGATGATCGCCTTGAGCGCCGGCGGCCGGCGCATCGCCATGTGGATGGAGTTGAAGCCGCCCCACGAGATGCCGAACATGCCGACCCGGCCGCTCGACCAATTCTGCTTCGCGAGCCACGCGATCACGCGGTCGCCGTCGGCGTTCTCGATGTCGCTGTACTCGTACGGGATGAGGGTCCCCTCGCTCGAGCCCGTGCCTCGGATGTCGACGCGCGCGACGACGTAGCCACGGCGGACGAAGTAGGCATAAAGAGGATAGCGGTCGCCGCGCGCCTCGGCCTTGCGATACGGCAGGTATTCCAGGAGCACCGGGTGGCGCCCCCGGGCGCCGTCACCCGCGGGACGCCAGATGTCGGCGGCCAGGCGCACGCCGTCGGCCATCGGGATCCAGGCCTCCTCCATCGTGACCCCGGACGCGGGCGGCGAGGCCTGCCGCGGCGGCGTGACCGGCGGCGTCGTGGCGGCGAGCCCGCCGCTGACCGTCATGAGAGAGGCAAGAATCAGGGCGCGACCGATCGGATTGTGCATTCGATCACCTGTGGTGTGCGTGCCCCGGCCGGCGGGATGCTACATCAGGTCGGGCGGTCGTCGCGCGGGTGAGATGTTGCAGCGGCCATGTCTCGTTCCCGCTAAGATGACATTTCGAGCGGGGGGGATGCGTGAGCGTGGACAGAGAGCCTTCGGTCCCTGCGAATCGAGGCGGTGCATTTGTCGTCGTCGCCGCGCTCGCCGTCTACATCGGATTGCTCCTCTGGCTTCTCCAGCCGGCGGGCGGCCTCGAAGGCTCGTACTTCACGCGCGGCGCGGACGGCCGGGAGGTCCTGGTCCATCGCGAAGTCGATCCCCGCATCGACTTTCCGGTCCCGCAGCGGCTCGACGCCGCCTACCTCTTCCATTGGAACGTCGCGCGCGACGGATATCCCGCGGCGATGCCGCCGTACCTGATCCGCTGGCGCGGGGTTCTTCTCGCGCCGCTGGCGGGCGACTACCGCTTCTCCGCAGACGCCCGCGGCGAGACGGCACTGCGCCTCGACGGCCAGAAGGTGGAGCTCGCTCCTGACGCGCCGTCCGGGCGCCGCCTCGAGGTCGGATGGCATCCGATCGAGATCGACTACGCGCTCGACTCCGGTGACGCCCGGCTCATTCTCCAGTGGCAGCCCCCGGGAGGCGGGCTCGAAACCATCCCCGCCGGCCGGCTGGCCGTCGACCCGGCGGCGCACGCCAGAGCGGCGACCCGCCGCGCGCTCGGATGGATCCTGCTCGGCGCGGGCCTGCTGGCGACGCTGCTCGCCGGCCGCATCGGCCGCCCGGGCCCTGGAGTCGCGGGACGTTTCCGGGCCGCGCTTCTCGCCGACCGGAACACGATCGCCCTGGGAGCGATCCTGATCCTGGCGGCGCTGCTGCGCCTGCACGACTACACACTCGTCCCGTTCCCGACCGAGACCATCGACGAATACCAGCACGCGTGGGAAGGCTGGCACCTGCTGTACAAGGGATTCCCCGCGTCCTGGAGCACCTTCCCGAACCTCTATCCGAAGGACCAGACGATCGACTTCCACTGGTTCGGCAACCGGTACCTGCTGGTCCGGCCGTACTTCGATCACCCGCCCTTGTTCTCGATCCTCGTCGGCCTCGCCTGCACCGGCGCGGGGGCGCGGCAGTTCCTGGAGTGCTCGCTTCCCGTCATGCGTCTGGTGCCGATCGTCCTGAGCCTCGCCGGCGTCCTGCTGCTCTACCGGCTGGCGCTCGCGTACGGCGCGTCGGATCGCGCGGCGCTTCTGGCGGCCCTGGTGTACGCCGTCCTGCCCGTCATCGTCCTGTCGCATCGGCTGGTCAAGGGAGAGAGTTTGCTGGCGCTCCTGTTCATGGGCGCGATCCTCGCGGTCGAGCGGCTGGGGCAGAGAGGCAGGACCCGCGACGCGCTGCTGGTCGGCTGCCTGTGCGGACTGTCGATCTGGACCAAGGCGACGGGCGTGGCGGTGCCCGCCACGGCGACGCTGCTCCTGCTCTCACGCAGGCGATATCGGGGCGCGGCGCTGACGCTCCTCGTCACGGCGGGTTTCGCGCTGCTCTATCTCGCGTATGCCTGGGCGTACGATTTCGGCGTCTTCGTCGCGGTGATGCGCTCTCAGGCGGGCGTCAAGTGGGCCGGCGTCGAGTCGTTCCTGGATCTGCTGCAGGGCAAGGTGGTGGAGCAGTTCTTCGGCCGCGGCTGGTCCCTCTGGCTGATGCTGTGCGCCGCGCTGGCCGCCGTGCGCCGCGAGCGCGCGCTCCTCGTCCCGCTGGCGATCTACGCCTCGACGATCGTCCTGATGGCCGACTTCAGGGTCGTCTACGGCTGGTACCGCATTCCCCTCTATCCATTTCTGTGCGTCGCCGCCGGGGTCTTTCTCGAGGAGATGGTCGAAGCGTCGGACCTGTTCCACGTCCTGCCGTTCGCGATCACGGCGGTGACGACGGGATTGCTGTACACGTTCCACGAATGGCCGTTCGCGGCGGCCGCGGAAGCGACGTCCCGGACCATGCTTCCGGTTTCCGTCGTGTGGACGAAAGGAGTCGTGCTGATCGTGATGCTCGCCTTCCTCGTCCCCTACCTTCTTCGCCTGGTTCACGAGCGTCCGGCGACCATCCGGATCGCGCGCGCCGCGACGCTCGTTCTCCTGGCCGTCTTCCTGGCGACCTGCCTCGCGACGGTCGGCGGGCTGCTCGAGATCTACGCGGCGACGCGGGGCGTTCGCTAGAAAGGGGGTTCGGACCGCGGGATGGCGCACCGGGGTGCATGGCTGTTGCTGCTTGGCCTCGCGGCGGGAATCGCCGCGCCCGCCGCATCCGCCGGGCCCGCGGCCGCCGGGCCCGCGCCCCCCGCGAGCGCCGCCGCCTGCGGCGAGGGCTGCTCGTGCGGCGACGGCCGCGCCTGCGTCGGCGCGGTGCGCACCACAGGGGCGATCGTGGTCGACGGCCGGCTGGACGAGCCGGACTGGGATCGCGCCGGGGTCATCGCCGATCTGACGCAGCACGCGCCGCACCCTGGCGAGCCGACGCCGTACCGGACCGAGGTCCGCGTCCTGCTCGACCAGGAGAACCTCTACTTCGGCGTCCACTGCTTCGATCCCGAGCCGGAGAAGATCTCCCTGCACTCGATGCAGCGCGACGTCGCCGACCCGTTCGGGGACGACTTCTTCCTGATCGTCTTCGACACCTTCGGCGACAAGCGCACCGGCTATCTCTTCGAGGTGCACGCCACGGGCGCGGTGGGAGACGGGCTGATCCCGGGCCCGGGGATCTATTCCTCGGACTGGGACGGCATCTGGGACGTGCGGACCCGGATCGACGCCTCCGGCTGGACGGCCGAGATCCGCCTGCCGGCGCGCACCCTTCACTTCAAGCAGGACCTGCAGGCCTGGGGGTTCAACGTCCTGCGCTTCATCCCGCGCGACCGCACCAACCTTCACTGGTCGGGGTACAGCATCGATTCGGACGTCATCGATCTGAGCAGCGCCGGACTTCTGTCGGGGATCGGCGGGATCGATCAGGGGCACGGCCTGACGATCTCGCCCTACGCGCTCGGCCGGTTCGAGAGCGTCCCGGCCGAGTCGACCGAGACCACGACCGGCCGCGCCGGCCTGGATCTGTCGTACAGCCTGACCCCCGGGGTGACCGGCGTGCTGACCGCCAACACCGACTTCGCCGAAACGGAGGTCGACACGCGGCAGATCAACCTGACGCGTTTCGATCTGTTCTTTCCCGAGAAGCGGCCGTTCTTCCTCGACGGGTCGAGCCTGTTCGAGTTCGGTCTCGGCCTCGGTCAGGACTTCGTGCCGTTCTACTCGCGCCGCATCGGCCTGGTGGAGGTCCCGGAGGGAGCCGGGAATCCGGCGGGGGTCGAGAGCGTGCCGATCGACTGGGGAGCAAAAATCCTCGGCCACGCCGGTCGTCTCGGCATCGCGGCGCTCGACATCCAGACCGGGGATTCGATCGCGGCGCCGGGCGCCAACCTGGCCGCCGCCCGGGTGGCGTACGACGTCACCGATCGCCTGCGGGTCGGCGCGCTGGGAACGCATGGGGACCCCGGCGGCGTGCTGTCCAACTCCCTGGCCGGCGTGGACGCCGTCTGGCACTGCTCGACGATCCACGGCGACAAGAAGATGTCGATCGGCGGCTGGGCGGCGCGCTCGGCGGGCGATCTCCCTCCCGGCAGGCGGGACGGCTGGGGCTTCAAGGTCGACTACCCGAACGACTTCTGGGAAGCGTACGCCCGGGCGATGGAGTTCGGCGACGCGCTCGATCCCGCCCTGGGCTTTCTGCCGCGACCGGGAACGCGCTGGTACGATGTCTGGAACGCCATCAAGCCGCGCCCGAGCCGGGGCGGATCCCTCGCCTGGATCCGCCAGGCGTTCTTCGAGAGCGGCTACAGGCAGGTGGACAATCTCGACGGCCGGACCGAGTCGAGCCGGCTGTTCACCTCGCCCTTCAACATCGAGACCGAGTCGGGCGAGCATTTCGAGGCCGACTGGGTGCCGACCTACGAGTTCGTCGACCCGGCCGCTCCGCCGTTCGAGATCGCGCCCGGCGTCGTGGTGACGCCGGGCGGCTATCACTTCACCCGTTACCATCTCGAAGCGCAGTCGGCGCAGGGGCGCAAGTGGCAGGTGGGCGGCGGCGTCTCGTTCGGCGATTTCTATGGCGGCCGGCTGACGCAGACCAACGCGTTCGTGAACTGGGACGTCCTGCGCGGCCGCCTGCACCAGAGTCTCGACCTGGAGAACGACTTCGGGTACCTGCCCGAGGGCGACTTCATCCAGCGGCTCTTCCAGCTCCAGAACGTCTACGCCTTCTCCCCGCGGCTCCTGCTGTTCGGATTCTTCCAGTACGACACCGACTCGCAGAGCCTGGGCATGAACGCCCGCCTGCGCTGGACCTTCCACCCGGGGAACGACCTGTTCCTGGTCTGGAACCGCAACTGGAGCCACCCTCTCGGCGAAGGGCGCTTCGATCTCTCCCCCGAAAGCGACCAGGTGGCGATGAAGGTCCGCTTCGCCTGGACGCGCTGAAGCGGAGGCGTCGGGCCGCCCTTCGGTGCAGGTCGTCCTTGCACCCGCCCCTCGCCCGGCGTACATACCGTCGCGGAGGGAGACAGGGTTGCTTCGAGCCAGGGCCTGCAAGGTCGCGATCCAGGTCGTGTTCGGCGTCGGCGTCGGACTGGGGGTCGTCGCATCCCTCGCCGACGACGCCCATGCCGCGGGGGCCCGTTCGTTCAAGAGCGGCCCGATCCAGATCACCGCCGACGGCGCCGAGGTCTGGGTGGTCAATCCCGACCACGACTCGGTGTCGCGCATCGACACCGCAAGCGACGCCGTTCTGGAAATTCCACTCCCGCAGCCGGCCGGACTGCCGGTGCGCCACAACCCTCTCGGCTTGTCGGTGATGGAGAACGGCGCCGAGGTCTGGGTCGCGTGTCACGACTCGGACAGGGTCTACGTGCTGCGCGGATCGGACGGCGCGGTGCTGGCGCGCATCGATCTTCCCTGGGGGAGCGGGCCGCACTCGGTGGCGCTGTCGCGCGATCAGACGCGGGTCCTGGTGACCCTCCTGCGCTCGGGACGCGTCGCGATCGTCGACCGCGCCGCGCGCCAGGTCCTCGCCTTGCTGGAGACGTTCCGCAGCCCGCTCGGCATCGCCTGGATGGAAGACGGCGTGTCGGCCTGGATCACGCACCGGCACGTCCTCGATCGGCTGCCGCGCGTCAGCCGGATCGACGTTTCGCCGCCGGGGCCGCGGGTGACCACGCAGGAGCGCACCGACGGCGCCGGACCGCAGGACAACGCCGCCCTGCACGACGCCGATCCGACCCACAACGTCGCCGAAGGGGGCTATCTCAACTTCCGCGGCCATCTCGCCCAGCGCCCTTCGACGAGCCGCGTCTGGGTCCCGACGCAGTACGACAACCGCAACCAGACGGTCATCACCCCCGACTCCATCCTGCAGGCGACCCTGCGCCAGATCGACCTGGCGACACGGAGGATTCCGGGGACCATCGCCGACAAGATCATCCTGTCGGCCAGGCAGGTGCACGACCCGCAGACCTCCGCCTGGATCGGCCCGGGCTGGGACCTGGGGGTGGCCGGGCCGGACGACATCGCCTTCTCATCCGACGGGGCGACGGTCTACGTCGTGGGCGAGCTGAGCGAGAACCTGGTCGTGATGCCGGCGGCGACGCCACCGTACCGCGACGGCATCGCGCCGAGCCCCGCGCTGGTCGCCGTCGGGCGCCGGCCACAGGGCGTTGCGGTCTCCCCGGTCGCGATCGGCGGCCGGCAGATCGCCTTCGTCGCGAACATCCTGTCGCGCGACGTCTCGAAGGTCGACGTCACCACCTGGTCCGCGCCTCTCGAGCTGGCCCGCATCCCGGTGACGCCCGCGACGCCGGAGCCGCGCACGCCCTCCTTCCTCAACGGCGATCGGCTGTTCCACACCACGGCCGACCCGCGCGTCTCGTCGAACCGCAAGGTGGCCTGCGGCTCCTGTCACATCGATGGAGAACAGGACGGGCGGGCCTGGGATCTCCAGCACCTGCCGGGGACCCACGGCCCGCGGCAGACGCAGTCGATTTTGGGGCTCGGGCTGTCGATGGGGCCGGTCGACCCGGCGACCGGGCTCGGACAACTCCATCGATCCGGCGATCGCGACGAGGTGCAGGACTTCGATCACACCTTCCGCGGCCCGCAGATGGGCGGCGCCGGCTTCATCCCGGCGGCGCTGCTGCAACCGGATCTCGGCGCTCCCAACGCCGGACGCGACCCCGATCTCGACGACGTGGCAGAGTACGTTCTCGCCCTGCCTCCGTTGATGCGCAGCCCGCGTCGGAATGCCGACGGCGCGCTGTCGGAGGCCGCCGCCCGGGGCGCGACCTTCTTTCTCGGAACCGGCGTCCGCGCGGCCGACGCGAAGTGCGCCACGTGTCACGTCCCGGAGACCGGCTTCGTCGACTTCGCCTTCCATGACGTCGGCGAGCGGCACGACGCGGGCGAGGCCGAGCTCAACACGCGCGCGCCCCTCTGGGGGGTGAACACGGCCTCGCTCGTGGGCGCATGGGACTCCCCGCCCTACGTCGGCGCGGCGCAGCCGAAGGACCCCGAATCGCTCGTCGAGGCGATCCTCGACTTCCGCAGGCCGGGACGCACGGCGCCCCACGGCGCCACGCAGGGGCTGACCGGCCGCCAGGTGCAGGATCTCGCCGAGTTCCTCGCCTCGATCGACGGCGACACGACCGCGGCCGAAGTTCGGGCCGCAGTCGATCACGCGCCGCCGCGGGTGGTGCGCGTGGAGCCGGCGTCCCTGACGCGGGTCGACGTCTGGTTCAGCGAGAGCGTCGCGCCCGGCGCCGCGACCCCCGCGGCCTGGAAGCTGCGGGCCGTGGGCGGGCCGGACGTGCCGATCCTCGCCGCAGCGCTCGACACGCAGAACGGCGACCGCGTGACCCTCACCGTCGGGACGCTGCATCACGATTGCGGCCCTGCGACCTACATGCTCATACCGGTCGGGCCGATCCTCGATCTGGCGGATTCCGCCGGCGGCGGCGTCGCGAACGCGCTCGATCCCTCCGATCCGTCCAACGTCCGCACCTTCGTGATCGGCGACGCGCTCACTGTCTCCATGGGGACCTCCGGCTACGAGAACTTCACCATTCCGGTGCACGACGTGGGGACGATCTACGGCAGCGCCGCGGGCGCGAACGGCTCGGTCTGGCTGCGCTCGAACAACAACGGGACGCAGATCAATACCGACTTCGTGCGCTTCGAGTGGGAGCCGACATTCGCGGCCACCGGCGTCGCCTCGCCCGCCGGCATCCTCGACGCCTCCTTCTCGCTGCTGCCGGCGTTCGGGGACGGGCAGGTCGTCGAGGCGCGGCGCGTGCTGCAGCGCTGGTGGGACTATGGCGGCGGCGATCAGACGCAGAACCCGGTCAATCCCGTCAACGGCCACGGCGGGCCCACCTACACCTGGAGCGAGTTCAACGTGAAGGCCTGGAACGCCCCCAACGCCGGCTCCCGGACCGCCGGGATCAACGGCCAGAACATCGCGGACTATTTCGGGACGCGCGACACGGCGTACGACCCCGATGTCGTCGTCACCCTGAGCGACCTGGGGCAGCGCTCCCGGTTCGGTGGCGCCGGCGTTCTCGACGCGATTCGCTTCTGGCTCCAGAACCCCGCCCTCGACCAGGGCTACGCGCTCCGGCTGACCAGCGCGGCGCGGCAGGAGACCCGCTTCCATGCCGGCGAGGAGGAGCTGCATCAGTACGGTCCCGTCCTGTCGATCACCTACGCCCTGCCGCCGACCACGAGCCCGCCGCCGCCAGAGGTCTCGGCGCCGGCCTCGGGCGTTCCACTCCTGGTGACGCAGGCGGCCGGCGGCGACCTGGTGCTCTCCTTCCAGGACCTGGGCGGGAGCGTCGGAGCCTACAACGTCTACGAAGGGACGCTCGGCGGCGGCTACAACCACGCGCCGAAGGCCTGCCAGCTCGCGCCTCCCGCGGCGGTCAACGGCCGTCTCCAGACCCAGCTGACGCCGGCCGCGGGGAACACCTACTACCTCGTCACCGCGTCCGACCTGTGCCAGGAAGGGACGAGCGGCGTCGATTCGTCGGGGGCCCAGCGACCCGCCTCGTATCTCACCTGCTCGCCATAGCGGAACCCGCCGTCGCCGGACGTGGGGTGGCCGGAAGACGGGATAGACTCTCCTCTGGAGGGTCCGCGTGGCGCTGACGGCGACGATTCATGCGTTCGAGATCGAGCTGGCCGACACCGACCGCGGCGTCTACGAGACCCTCTCGCTGCGCGCGGCGCGGCACCCGTCGGAGACCGAGGAGTCCCTGATCACGCGGGTGCTCGCCTACTGCCTCGAGTACACGGAAGGGATCGGCTTCGCGAACGGGCTCCCGGGCCCCGACGAGCCGGCCATCGCGGTGCGCGATCTCACCGGCGCGCTGCGCGTCTGGATCGACGTCGGTGCGCCCGACGCCGCGCGCCTGCACAAGGCCGGCAAGGCGGCGCCGCGCGTGGCCGTCTACACGCACAAGGATCCGGTCCTGCTCGTCCGCCAGTGGTCGCGCGAGCGCATCCACCGGGCGGACCAGCTCGAGCTGTACAGCTTCGGCCGCGCGCTGCGCGACGGTCTCCTGGCGCATCTGAAGCGCCGCACGGTCATGGCGCTCACCGTGGCCGGCGGACAGCTGCACGTCACCATCGAGGGCGAGGTCATCGAAGGCCGCGTCGAGCGTCACGAGCTGGGGCGCGCCGGCGACGCCCGATGAACGGCACGGCGTCGCTCGTCTGGGACATCCTGTTCGGCGCGGTCGGGGGCGGGTATTTCATCTACGGCAAGAAGCAGCAGGAGCCGCTCCCCATGCTCTGCGGGTTCGGGCTGATGATCTATCCGTACTTCGTCTCGAACACCGTCCTCCTGGTCGTCATCGGAGCGATCCTGATGGCGATCCCGTTTCTCTTCAGGGACTGAGCGGGACGCTTTCCGCGGGCGCCCGGACCGGGACGATGAGGTACTGTATGCGGGCGGTATCGACGTCGCGGGGCCGCCACGGTCTCGGAATGAGAGGAGGCATCCCATGCTGCGCAGGCTGATGATGATCGCCGGATTGCTGCTGCTCGGGTCGTCCGCGGCGCTGGCGGGGCCCTTCTACATGAGCGACGTCGACGAGCTGACGCAGACGAGCGCGGGCGTCGATTTTCGTTTCTGAACGGAGATGAATGCCCCGACCGGCGCTCGTCAACTGCGAGGACCTCACCAAGTCGTTCGGCGGGCCGCCGCTGTTCGAGGGGCTGACGTTCGCCCTTCACGAGGGCGATCACCTCGGGCTGGTCGGCCCGAACGGCGCGGGGAAGTCGACGCTCCTGAAGATCCTCGGCGGTCTCGAGACCGCCGACTCGGGGAGCTGCGCGCGCCGCAAGGGGATCCGGGTCGGTCACGTCCCGCAGACGCCGGTCTTCGAGGCGGACAGGACGGCTGAAGAGATCGTCGCGGAAGCGGTCGCCACCGACCACCGGCTGGACGATCACGAGCGGCACCGCTCCGTCAGCCTGGCGCTGCGCAAGGCGGGGTTCGCCGATCCCGAAGTCTCCACCAGCGTCCTCTCGGGGGGCTGGCGCGCCAGGCTGGCCATCGCGCGCGAGCTCGCCCGCGCGCCCGACCTGCTCCTGCTCGACGAGCCGACCAACCATCTCGACATCGACTCGATCCTCTGGCTCGAGGATCTCCTGACCCAGCAGACCGGCACGTTCGTGGTCATCAGCCACGACCGCTACTTTCTCGAGCGCGTCGCGCGCCGGATGCTGGAGATCAACCGTCTCCACGACTCGGGGCTCTTCGAGGTCGCCGGAACGTACGCCGACTTCCTGGAGGCGCGCGATGCCGCGCTGAGCAACCAGGAGGCCTACCGCGACACCCTGGCCGGCCTGGTCCGCAAGGAGGTGGCCTGGCTGCGCCGCGGCGCCAAGGCGCGGACGTCCAAGTCGAAGGCGCGCATCCAGTCGGCGGAGCGCAGCATCGAGGAGCTCGCGGCGGCGCGCGCCCGCAGCGTCGCCCCGACCGTCGACATCGAGTTCTCCGCCTCCGGACGGAAGACGAAGCGGCTCTGGGCCTGCGAAGGCCTGCGGATCGCGTTCGGCCCGGCCCCGATCATCGAGAACCTCGATCTTCTTCTGACGCCGGGCATGCGGTGCGGCGTCATCGGCCCCAACGGGTCGGGCAAGACGTCTCTCTTGAGAGCCATCGTCGGAGAGCTGCCCCCCGCGGCGGGGACCATCCGCCCCGCCGAGGGGCTGCGGGTCGTCTATTTCGACCAGAACCGGGAATCCCTCGACCCGTCGCTCACGCTCAAGCGGGCGCTCGCGCCCGCCGGCGACAGCGTCATCTACCGCGATCGCGCCCTGCACGTCGCGTCGTGGGCGAAGCGCTTCCTGTTCCGTCCCGCGCAGCTCGAGACTCCGGTCTCCCGCCTGTCGGGAGGCGAGCGCGCCCGGATCGTCCTCGCCCGGATGATGCTCCAGCCCGCCGACCTCCTGGTCCTCGACGAGCCGACGAACGACCTCGACATCCCGGCGCTCGAGGTCCTCGAGGAGGCGCTGCTCGAGTTCCCCGGCGCCCTCGTGATGGTCAGCCACGATCGCTTCCTTCTCGATCGCGTGTCGACCCAGATCATCGCGCTCGACGGCCGGGGCGGCGCGCAGCACTTCGCCGACTACGATCAATGGGAGTCGAACCGCCCGGTGCCCGGCCGCCCCGGGAGAGCCGGCGCGCGCGCCACCGCCGAGAAGGCGATCGCGCCGGGCGCGGCCACCCCGTCGGCGAAGACGCGGGCCTCGAACGCGAAACGCCTCAGCTATCTCGAGCAGCGCGAGTGGTCCGGCATCGAGGCCGCGGTGCTCGACGCCGAGACGCGGCTCGCCGAAGCGCACCGTCGCGCCGAGGATCCCGCCATCGCGACGGACGCGGTCCTGCTGCAGGAGCGTCTGACGCAGCTCGAGACCCTCAGGGCCGAAGTCGACCGCCTCTACGCCCGCTGGGCCGTCCTGGAAGAGAAACTGAAGTAGAGCGCCCGGACGGCCGCCGTCCGACTACAATGGTTCGCAATCCAGCAAGAGCGCGAGACGTCGCGCGTCCCGGCGCGGCCTCGACTCACGGCTTCCGCCGGACGCCGGGCCGTCGTCACGATCGCTGCCCCCTAACGTCACGGGATGGAAGCGCGCCATGAAGGTTTCCGCCGTCATCGACAGAGTGTCACCCGCGGAGGAGCCGATCCGGGCCGAGCTGTTCGGCATCGAGCGGCTGGAAGAACACGCCGAGAGCCTGGCGGTGGCCCACCGCGCCGCCGGGTCTCCCCCGCGCGGGCGGAACATCCTTCCCAGGGTTCGCGACAATGCGCACGTGCTGCTGGCCGGATACCGGAGCATCGCGGCGACGGTCCTGGCGAAGCACGAGATCACGCCCGCCGCGGAGTGGATCCTCGACAATTTCCACGTCGTCGACGATCAGCTGCGGGGGATCCGCGACCACCTGCCGGGGAGCTACTACCGTCTCCTGCCGAAGATCGCCGCCGGACATCTCGCGGGATACCCGCGCGTGTACGGCCTCGCATGGGCCTACGTCGCCCACACCGACAGCCGCTTCGAGATGGAGACGCTGCGGCGATTCGTCCGGGCCTACCAGCGCGTCTCTCCGCTGACCATCGGAGAGATCTGGGCGGTCGCCATCCATCTCCGGGTGGCGCTGGTCGAGAACCTGCGACGCCTGTCGCAGCTGATCATCGGCTCCCGCGAGGAAAGGGCCCGGGCCGACGCGCTCGCGGACCGGCTGCTGGGCCTAGGCGAAAAGCCCCCGGAGCGCCCGAACGAGGTCTTGAGGGGCCTGGGCGGCGCTCCGCTGACCCGCGCGTTCGCGGTGCAGCTCGTGCAGCGGCTGCGCGGCCAGGATCTTTCGATCATGCCGGCGCTGGAGTGGCTCGAGAAGACGCTCTCCGCGCAGGGGACCTCGGCCGACGAGCTGGTCGCCCAGGAGCACCAGTCCCAGGCCGCGGGCAACGTCACCGTCCGCAACATCATCACCAGCATGCGATGGATGTCCTCCATCGACTGGACCGAGTTCTTCGAGAGCGTCAGCCTGGTGGACGAGGTCCTGCGCACCGCACCCGGATATGCCGCCATGGACTTCACGACCCGGGATAGGTACCGCGCCCGGATCGAGCTGCTGTCCCGGCGATCGAAGCATTCCGAGATCGAGGTGGCGCGCGAAGCGGTGCTCCTGGCCCGGGACGCTTCCGTGAAGAACGGGCGGACGGAGACGCTCCCCGGCGTTCCCGACCGGGCCGAGAGCGACCCCGGCTATTACATCGTGGCCGGAGGACGGAGGGCGTTCGAGAGCCGGCTGGGGTTCCGCGTCCCCCTGAAGATCCGCCTCCGCCGCGCCCATCGCGCCATCGGGATGATCGGCTACCTGGGAGGGATCGCGGTCCTCACGGCCCTCGTGCTCTCGTTGCCTCTGTCCCTGACCTGGAGCGCGGGAGCGGCCGCCTGGACTCTCGTCCTCCTGGGGATCCTCGGCCTGGTGCCGGCCTCGGACATCGCAGTGGCTCTCATCCATCGCCTGGTTCCGTTTCTCGTGCCGCCGCGACTGCTCCCCAAGCTCGAGCTCGCCCAGGGAGTGCCGCCGGAGCTGCGCACCCTGGTCGCCGTGCCCACGATGCTCGCGCGCCAGGCCGACATCGAAGGACAGCTCGAGCGTCTCGAGGTCCACCATCTGGCGAACCCGGAAGGTCATCTCCACTTCGCCCTGCTGACGGACTGGACCGACGCGGCCGAGGAGACGATGCCGGGCGACGCGGAGCTGCTCGCGGCGATGGCCGACGGCATCGCGCGCCTGAATGCGCGCCATGGGAACGCTCCGGACGGTCAGGAGCGCTTCCTGCTTCTGCATCGCAGGCGGCTCTGGAACGAAAAGGAAGGCAAGTGGATCGGCTGGGAACGGAAGCGCGGCAAGCTCCATGAGCTGAACCGGCTGCTGCGCGGCGCCCCGGATACCACCTTCCTGTCCATCAATGACCGGCCGCCGCCGGTGCCGCCGGGAGTCCGGTACGTCATCACGCTGGACGCCGACACGCGGCTCCCCAGGGGCACCGCCCGGCAGCTGGTGGGCGCGATGGCGCACCCGCTGAACCGTCCCCGCTTCGATCCCAGCAAGGGACGCGTCGTCGAGGGTTACGCGATCCTGCAGCCGCGGATCACCCCGTCCCTGCCGACAGGCCCCGCCAGCACGATCTACCAGCGGATCGTCTCCGGTCCCGGTGGCGTCGATCCCTACGCGGCCGCGGTCTCCGACGTGTACCAGGATCTGTTCGGCGAGGGCTCGTACACGGGCAAGGGCATCTACGACGTCGACGTGTTCGAAGCGGCCCTTGAAGGCAAGGTCCCGGAGAACACGCTCCTCAGCCACGATCTCTTCGAGAGCTCGTTCGCGCGCGCCGGGCTGGCGACCGACGTCGACCTGTTCGAGGAGTTCCCCACCAACTACGAAGTGGATGCGCGCCGCCACCATCGCTGGGCGCGCGGCGACTGGCAGCTCCTGCCCTGGATCCTGGGCCACGCGCGCGACACCGCGGGGGGGCGGCAGCCGGCCCGGATCCCGATCCATGGCCGCTGGAAGATGCTCGACAACCTGCGTCGCAGCCTGGCCGCGCCCGCGGCGTTCATGGTCGCGGTGGCCGCCTGGATCCTCCCCGGTGTTCCCCCGCTCTCCTGGACCGCTCTGTTCGTCGGATCCATCGTGCTGCCGGCCCTGATCCCGATCCTCGACGGCCTCCTGCCGCAGCGCTGGGGTTTCTCCAAGCGGAACCACCTGCGCGCCGTGGGCCACGACGTCCTCATGGCGACGTCGCAGACGCTTCTGGCCGTCACCATGCTGCCCTACCGGGCCTGGCTGATGACGGATGCGGTCATCCGCACGCTCGTCCGGGTCTACGTCACGAGGCGCAACCTCCTCGAATGGATGACGGCCGCCCGGTCGGGCCGCCGCGCCGACCTGAGGATCGGGGTCTTCTACTGGCGCCTCCGCTGGGGCGTGCTCCTGGCCGTCGCGGCCGGCCTGCTGGTGGTCGCGCTCAAGCCGGCCGCCTGGCCCCTGGCCACGCCGTTCGTGCTCCTCTGGTTGATCTCGCCGCTGCTCGCCTGGCGCCTCAGCATCCCCCCGAAAATCGCCAAGTCGCAGGTCCTCTCCCCGGAGGAGACGCGCGCCTTCCGGCAGGTCGCGCGGCGCACCTGGCGCTACTTCGAGACCTTCGTGGATCAGGAGAATCACTCGCTGCCGCTCGACAACTTCCAGGAGGATCCCGATCCGGTCGGTGCGCACCGCACCTCGCCGACGAACCTGGGACTCTACCTGCTCGGCACGACAGTCGCGTGCGACTTCGGCTGGATCGGAATCCGGGACCTGGTGGACCGCCTCGAGGCGACGCTCGGAACGATGACCACCCTGCATCGGGTCCATGGGCACTTCGTCAACTGGTACGACTCGCGGACCCTCCGGCCGCTCGAGCCGCTGTACGTCTCCACGGTGGACAGCGGCAATCTGGCCGGGCACCTCATCGCCGTCGCCCAGGCCTGCCGCGAGCTGAGGCAACGTCCGCCGTGCGGTCCAGAGGTTCCCGACGGGATCCGGGACGCTCTCGAGCTGCTTCTCGCCTCGGTCGCGAGGATCGGTCGTCCGAGACGGGGCAAGAGGGCCGTGGCGGCGCGGCTGCGCGAGACCGCCGAAGCGATGTCGGCCCGTCTCGAGGTGCCGCCGACCTCCGCGCCCGAATGGAGACAACGATTCGAGGAGCTGAAGGCGGAGTCGGACAGGCTCGTGGATCTCGCCACCCAGCTCGCGAGCGACGTCGAGGCCGGGGGTCCGGAGGCCGGCGCCCGGGACGTCGGCGCCCGGGATGTCGGCGCTGGATCGGAGATCGTCGCCTGGGCCGAGGCCGTCCGGGTCACCATCAGGAGCCATGCCCGCGATCTGAGCGGAGGGGACCCCGGCCTGACGCAGCACCTCTCCGATCTCGCCTCGCTGGCGGAGGACATGGCCCAGGCGATGGAGTTCCGATTCCTCTTCGATCCCGTCCGCAAGATCTTCTCGATCGGCTACCGCGTGAGCGACGGCACGCTCGATCCGTCCGGCTACGACCTGCTGGCCTCCGAGGCCCGGCTGGCCAGCTTCGTGGCCATCGCCAAAGGGGACGTCTCGCCCCTGCACTGGTTCCTCCTCGGCCGCTCCCTCACGCCGGTGGGCCGCGGCGCCGCCCTCGTCTCCTGGTCGGGGTCGATGTTCGAATACCTGATGCCGCTTCTGGTGATGCGGCAGCCGACACGGAGCCTTCTGGATCTCACCTGCCGCCTCGTGGTCGGGCGCCAGATCCGATACGGCGCGGAGCGCGGAGTTCCCTGGGGCATCTCGGAATCGGCGTACAACGTGCGCGACGCGGAGCTCACCTATCAGTATTCGGATTTCGGCGTGCCCGGTCTGGGTCTGAAGCGCGGACTGTTCGAGGACCTGGTGGTCGCTCCCTACGCCACGGCGCTCGCGGCGATGGTGAATCCCCGGGCCGCCCTGGACAATTTTTCACGCCTCGAGGAGGCGGGGGCCCGCGGCGCCTACGGATTCTATGACGCGCTCGATTACACGCTGTCGCGTCTCCCGGAGGGCAGCCGTCTGGCGGTGGTCCGCGCCTACATGGCCCATCACCAGGGGATGACCATCGTGTCGATGGGGAACGTGGTCCACGACGGGGCGACCCAGAGGCGCTTTCACTCCCATCCGATGGTCCAGGCGGCGGAGCTGCTGCTCCAGGAACGGACGCCGCGCTCGGTGGCGGTCACGCGCCCGCGGGGCGAGGAGGTGCGGGAGGCCGCGCACGTCCGCGATCTGGTGCCCCCCACCCTGCGGCGGTTCGATTCGCCGCACGACATCACGCCCCGCACCCATCTCCTGTCGAACGGCCGTTACACGGTCATGATCACGGCGGCGGGCTCGGGGTTCAGCCGGTGGGGCGGCCTGGCCGTCACCCGCTGGCGGGAGGACTCGACCCGCGACTGCTGGGGGACGTTCATCTACCTGAGAGACGCCGGAACGGGGGAGGTCTGGTCCGCGGGTTTCCAGCCGTGCGGGGCCGAAGCGGAACAGTACGAAGTCGTCTACTCCGAGGATCAGGCCCGGATCACGCAGCGCTCTGCATCCCTCAAGATCGTCCTCGAGATCCTGGTCTCGCCCGAGGACGACGCCGAGCTGCGCCGGGTGACGGTGACCAATCTCGAAGACCGCGATCGCGAGATCGACTTCACCTCCTACGCCGAAGTGGTGATGGCTCCACAGCCGGCGGATGAGGCCCACCCGGCCTTCTCGAACCTTTTCGTGGAGACGGAGTTCGTCGCCACGCACGGGACCCTGCTGGCGACGCGGCGCCCCCGTTCCGCCGACGAGCCCCGGGCCTGGCTGGCCCACCTGGCCGCGCCCGACGGCGAGCCGGTTGATCCTCCCCAGCACGAGAGCGACCGCGCACGCTTCCTGGGCCGGGGCGGCGGCGTCCGGACGCCGCTCGGCGTGAACGGCGGGCGGCCGCTGTCGAACACGACGGGGACGGTCCTCGATCCGATCGTGAGCCTGAGGTACAGGATGGCGCTGCCGGCCGGAGGGACCGCCCGTCTCGTGTTCACCACGCTCGTCGCAGGCTCGCGTGACGCCGCCCTCGAGACCGCGGAGAAGTATCGTCAGCCCGCGACCTTCGAGCGCGCCAGCTCGCTGGCGTGGACCCAGGCGCAGGTCCAGCTGCACCATCTCCGGATCAGCCGGGACGAGGCGCATCTCTTCCAGCGTCTGGCGAACCGGCTGCTGTACGTCGATCGCACCCTGCGCGCCGGTCATCAGGAGCGGGCCGCCAATCGCGGCGGGCCGGCGGGGCTCTGGGCCCACGGTCTCTCCGGGGATCTGCCGATCGCCGTGGTGCGCATCGAGACCGACGAGGAGCTCGACGTCGCGCGCCAGCTCCTGAGGGCGCACGAGTACTGGCGCTTGAAGGGGATCCCGGCCGACCTGGTGATCCTGAACGCCAAGCGGACCTCCTACGCGCAGGAGCTGCAGCAGTCGGTCGAGGCGATGGTGCGGGCGAGCCAGACCGCGGCCGAGCACGAAACGCACGGGAGCCAGGGACGGGTCTTCGTGCTGCGGGAGGACCTCCTGAGTCCCCACGACCTGGCCGTCCTGCGCACGGCGGCGCGCGTGCTGATCCTGGCGAATCGAGGCGCCCTGTCGGAGCAGGTGGTGCGCGAGAAGGCGCCGGGGCCCGAGCCGGCGCCTCCTCGTCGCCGTCCGGTGCGCGAGAAAAGTGGCACCCCGCCGGTCCCCCGGCTCGACCTCGACTTCTGGAACGGCCTGGGAGGATTCACGCCGGACGAGCGCGAGTACGTCACGATCCTGGACCAGCGGAGATGGACGCCCGCGCCCTGGATCAACGTCGTCGCCAACCCGGACTTCGGGTTCCAGGTCTCGGAGTCGGGCTCCGGATACACCTGGTCCGTGAACAGCCGGGAGAACAAGCTGACGCCCTGGTCGAACGATCCCGTCGGCGACGCGCCCGGCGAGACGTTCTACGTGCGTGACGAGGACAGCGGGCGGCTCTGGGGGCCGACCTGCCTCCCGATCCGCGAGGACGCCGGGCCTTACGTCATCAGGCACGGCCAGGGATACAGCCGCTTCGCGCACGAGTCCCACGGCATCGCGCTCGACCTCCTGCAGCTCGTGCCGCTCGGCGACCCGATCAAGATCTCCCGCCTCGCCCTGGAGAATCGATCCGGCCGCAGGCGGCGGATCTCGGTCACGGCCTACGTGGAGTGGGTGCTGGGCGTGGCGCGCACCGGCTCGGCGCCTTTCGTCGTGACCGAGATCGATCCGGCGACCGGCACCCTGTTCGCCCGGAATTCCTGGAACGGGGAGTTCGCCGGACGGGTCGCGTTCGCCGACCTGGGCGGGCTGGCGACCTCCTCGACCTCCGACCGTCTGGAGTTCCTGGGCCGGAACGCCAGTCTCGCGCAACCCGCGTCGCTCCTGCGCGGCGGGGCTCTCTCCGGGACGGCGGGAGCCGGGCTCGACCCGTGCGCCGCGCTGCGGACGATCGTGGAGCTCGAGCCCGGCGAGCGCAGGGAGGTGCTCTTCCTGCTCGGACAGGGCGAGAGCCGCGAGGAGTCGCGGCTGCTGGTGGAGCGCTACCGCAAGGTGAAGTGCGATTCGGTTCTCGACGAGGTCCGGCAACACTGGGACCGTGTGCTGGGCACGGTGCAGGTGAAAACGCCCGATCGCTCCCTGGATCTCCTCCTCAACCGCTGGCTTCTCTATCAGGCGCTCTCCTGCCGGATCTGGTCCCGATCCGCGTTGTATCAGTCGAGCGGGGCGTACGGCTTCCGCGATCAGATCCAGGATGTCCTGGCCCTCGCGGTGACCCGGCCGGATCTCGTGCGCGCGCACCTGCTGCGGGCCGCCGCCCGGCAATTCAAGGAAGGGGACGTGCAGCACTGGTGGCATCCGCCCACGGGCCGCGGGGTGAGGACCCGGACGACCGACGACCGTCTCTGGCTTCCGTACGCGGTGGCCCGATATCTCGAGACGACCGGGGACCAGTCGGTGCTCGAGGAGCAGGTGCCCTGGGTCGAAGGGGCCCCGTTGGAAGAGAAGCAGCAGGAAGCCTACTTCCAGCCCTCTCTCTCGGAGGATCGGGCGACGCTGTTCGAGCATTGCGCACGGGCCCTGGATCGGAGCCTCGAGACGGGTCTGCACGGTCTGCCTCTGATCGGCGCCGGGGATTGGAACGACGGCATGAACCGCGTCGGCCATGAAGGCCGGGGCGAGAGCGTCTGGCTGGGTTGGTTCCTGCTGGTCAACTTGAGGGATTTCGCCCGCATCGCCGACCAGCGCGCCGAAGGGGAGCGGGCGGCCCGGTGGCGCTCGAGCGCCGCCGACCTCGCGGCCGCGATCGAGCGGGAGGGCTGGGACGGGGAATGGTACCGGCGCGCCTTCTTCGACGACGGAACCCCGCTCGGATCGGCGGCGGGCGACGAATGCCGCATCGACTCCATTTCGCAGTCCTGGGCGGTTCTGTCGGGCGCCGGGGACGGGGGGCGTGCGCGCCAGGCCATGGACTCGGTGGAGCGCCTCCTCGTCCGGCCCGACGACGGGCTGTGTGCGCTCCTCTCCCCGCCCTTCGACCGGACACCCCTCGACCCGGGGTATATAAAAGGATACCCGCCGGGGGTCCGGGAGAACGGCGGGCAGTACACCCACGCCGCGATCTGGTCGGTCATGGCGCTGGCCGATATGGGGGAAGGCGAAAAGGCGGCCGCCCTGTTCGGCCTGCTCAACCCCATCGGCCATGCGAGCGACCCCGCCGGCGTCCAGAGGTACAAGGTGGAGCCGTACGCCGTGGCCGCCGACATCTATTCCGTATCACCCCACGTGGGTCGGGGGGGATGGACCTGGTACACGGGCGCCGCCGGCTGGCTCCACCGCGCGGGCCTCGAGTCGATGCTCGGCTTTCGGAAGCGGGGCTCCGCTCTTGACATCGATCCGTGCATCCCGGGACGGTGGCCCGGCTTCGCGATCACCTATCGCCACGGCCGCACCGTCTATCGAATCACCGTCGACAATCCGAACGGGGTCTGTCGCGGGGTCTCCCAGGTCAGCCTCGACGGCGCACCGATCGCCGGCGAAGCGCGCGTTCCGCTGTCGGATGACGGCGCCGAGCACCAGATCCACGTGGTGCTCGGATTGGCCCCGGACCAGGGACGCGTGGAGCTCGCCGGCAGCGCCCGGGGATCCGTGCGACCTGCCTGAACCGGACCTCGCCCGGCGGGCGGTAGGGTTACCCCCCATAGCAACGCCACGGCCCACCGCGTAGCCTGCTTGCGTGATGAGCGCGAAGAACGACATGGACGTCGGCGTGTGAATCGGCCGGGCGGGATGGTCCACGTCCAGCCACTCGAAATCATATCGATCACGTCATGTGATCAGGAGGTCGTGTCTTGAAAATCATCAAAACAGTCATTCTGACTTTCGCGGCCGTGCTGCTCGCGGGTGTTCTCGCGCAGCCTGCCCGCGCCGACGTCTCGTTCGACGTGGCCTACACCCATCTGAGCGAGCATGGCACCTGGCTCGTCTCGGCGCAGTACGGTCATGTCTGGCAGCCGCGGGAGTACACGCAGGATTGGAATCCCTACTACGACGGTCATTGGGTCTATACGGACCTGGGCTGGGCGTGGGTCTCGGACTACGAGTGGGGATCCATCCCTTATCACTACGGGACGTGGTACAGCGACCCGGACGCGGGATGGGTCTGGGTCCCGGGGCGCACCTGGGCACCCTCGTGGGTCGTCTTCCGCACCGGCCCCGACTACATCGGCTGGGCTCCGGTGCCGCCCGGCTTCTCCATTGGCCTGTCGCTCAACGCGGGCGGACCATCGAACTTCGTCTTCGTCTCATCCCACGACTTCCTGGCGCCGAGAGTGCGCATGTCGATCATCCCGCGCACGCGTGAGAGCGTGTACATGAACAACACGACGATCGTCAACAACATCGTCGTGCAGAACAACGTCGTGATCAATCAAGGTCCCGACTACCGGACCGTCGAGAGGGCCATCGGACGCCCCATCCGTCCGGAGCGCATCGAAAACGTCACGAGGGTGGCGCCGTATGCCCATGTCGACCGTACCGAGCTGGCGCTGGCCCCTGGAACGGCACAGCGCGACGTGCGGGTCGCCGAACCGGTCCCCGCGAGCCAGCCCCTGCCGGTCGCCGGCAGACAGGGGCATCGCGATGCGAATGCTTCTCCCAACGCCGCACCGGCGCAACCCGGCTCCGCACCGGCGCAAGCTGCCGTGGCACCGGGCCACTCCAACGCGCGTCCTCAGGATCAACAGAACACTCCCCTGCGGACGCCTCCGCCCGCGGAGGTGACACCGACCGAGGCCGCCGACGCCGCGCACAACGGGCATGGCGCCCGGACAGTCCCGGGGCATGAGAACGCGAACGCCCAGCAGAGCGCGCAGGCCGAGGCGGATGCCAAGGCTCACGCGCAGCAGAGCGCCCAGGAACAGACGAACGCCAAAACGCGCGCCGACCACAGCGCCAAGGCCCAGGCGGACGCCGTGACGAAGGCGGATCAGAGCGCCCAGTCGCAGGCGGACGCCAAGACGCGCGCCGACCAGAGCGCGCAGGAGCAGGCGAACGCCAAGGCGAAGGCGGATCAGAGCGCCCAGGAGCAGGCCAACGCCAGAGCGCATTCCGACCCCCACGCGCAGGCCCAGGCGAATGCGAAGGCCCACGCCGATCAGAACGCCCATTCACAGGCCGCCGCCAAGGCGCACGCCGATCAGAACGCGCAGGCCCAGGCCACAGCCAAGGCGAAGACCGATCAGAACGCGCAGGCGCAGGCGAACGCCAAGGCGCATGCCGACCAGAACACCCAGGCGCAGGCCACCGCCCAGGCCAAGGCCGATCAGAGCGCCCAGGCAAACGCGAACGCGAAGAAGGCCGCCGACGCGAAGGCCAAGAAGCACACTCCGGAGAAGCCACCCGCGAAGGATCCGAACGCCGCCGAGGGCACGCCCCCTGCCGGCAAGACTGTAAGGATGCAGTAGCTCGGATGGATGGTTGTTCATCCCCCCTGGTCCGGAACCGGGCCAGGGGGAACTGCATTTATTCGATGGGGATCGGTCCGCTCGCCTCGATGATTCCCGCGAAGAGGGCGTAGCGGGTCAGACCCGCGGTGTCGTGAATCCCGAGCTTCGACTTCAGGTGCTGCCGGTGCTTCTCGACGGTCTTGATGCTGATGCCGAGATGTGCGGCGGTCTCCTTGTTGGCCATTCCCTCCGCAATCATTTGAAGCACCTCCTGCTCGCGCGAGGTCAGCCGCGCCGCCTTCTTCCCCGGTCTCCCGCCATGCGCGATCCACCTCTCATGAATATCGCCGCGGCGCTTCGAGACCGAGGCGCTGAAGTACGTGCCGCCCTGATGGACCTCGCGAATCGCCTTGACGAGGACATGGGCCGCGCTCTCCTTGAGGACATAGCCTGCCGCGCCAACGGAGGTCGCCTGCTCGACATACTCGTCCTCGCTGTGGGCGGACAGGATCAGCACCTTCGTGGACGGACACAGTCTCAGTATCTGGCGCGTGGCCTCCACCCCGTTGAGCAGCGGCATGGCGATGTCCATGACCACCACCCCAGGAAGCAGCTTCCGGACAAGCTGAATCGCCTCGCGTCCATTGCGAGCCTCACCCACGACCTGGATATCCTCTTCCGCCGTCAATAACGCGCGCAGCCCTTCCCGGACCAGCACGTGATCCTCGACGAGCAGAACGCGGATGCGTGTCATGCCGGAAGTATCGCGCATTCGACGCCTTTGAGCCATCGGGAATGCCCTGAGTGTCCTTCCAGGCATCCGGATGCGCAGAATGCGCGCCATCCCGATAGTCATTGATCGATGTTCGGCCCACACTCGCTTTCACGAGCGTGGATCCAATGACGCGTGGATTTGATCATACGTTCCGGGAGGTACTCAGCATGATTCGACCAAGATCTCCGACCCGCTTCACGCTCCTCGGCCTCCTTCTCTTCCTGTTACTCTCCGCCGTTCGAAGCAGCGACCTCTTCGCCACCCCCGCCGCCGGGATCGACGCTTCGTGCCAGCAGGGAACCGATCGGACCGAGCGGATGTTCATCTGGTACATCGTGAACGGGAGAGCGACCCCGCTGCGTTGGTCCGCGCGTCCTTTCATCGTCCATCTGCCGGCCTCGTATGACGGCACCGTCCCCTTTCCGGTCGTGATCGACATCCACGGCGGCGGCGGGTCGGCCGAGGGCGCGAGGGCGATGACCTGCCCGAACGGCGATCTGAATGATCCCGGATGTCTGGATCGACTGGCGGACTGCGAGGGATTCATCACCGTCTATCCCAATGGGACCTCCGACCCGGTGTTCAAGAGCCTCCGCACGTTCGATGCCGGAGGGGGGAACGCCGGGTTCCAGTGCGTGAGCGGTGTCGCGTGCACGACGAAGGTCGACGATCTCCGCTATTTCACCGATCTTCTCGACACGCTGGAGAAGAACTACACCATCGATCCGGCACGCATCTACCTGACCGGCCTCTCCAACGGCGGTGCGATGAGCCATCGCCTGGCCTGCGAGCTGTCGGACCGGATCGCCGCGATCGCGCCGATCTCCGGCGGGAATCAGTTTGCGGCCCTCGAGTACTGTTCCCCGTCCCGGCCCGTCCCCGTGCTCGAGATTCATGGCACCGCCGATCGATGCTGGCCCTACCAGGGCGGGATGCAGACCTGCGCGGGCATCCTGACGCCCCAGGGCTTCGGCGGGTTCGTCTCGATTCCCGCCACCGTCGCCGCTTGGGCTTCCACGAACGGGTGTCACACAACGCCGCTCGTCGAAAACCTGCTGGACATCGCCCCGACCGACGGCACGAGCGTCACGCGGATCACCTATCGGGGATGCGCGAATGGCGGCGATGTCGTTCAGCTCAGGGTCAACGGCGGCGGCCACACCTGGCCCGGCGGCTCGAGCGTGCTGTCCCTCCGGATGGTCGGGAACCTGAGCCGGGAATTCAGCGCCAACAAGGTCATGTGGGAGTTTTTCAAGGCCCACCCGATGCCGTGAGAGGGCGTCAGGCCGCTCCTGACAGTTTGTTCAGAAGAAGACCCGACTGTGCAGTCGGTCACGATTGCGGCAACATCGGCGTCGCGGTCAGGGTATCGCGTGCGATCGCGCGGCGCCGCGATGCGGATGGTGGTCGATGCAGAACGTCGAATCCCGGGCTTGTCACACTGGCGGCGCCTCCGATTCTGTGGCGCTGAGCGATGCGTCGAATCTGGAGATGGTCCAGGTCGTCGATCGGTCGGCCTTCAGGCTCATGGAGAAGGACTGGAATGCGCTCGTCGAGACGACGTCCGATGAGCCCTTCTACCGGCACGAGTACATCCGGAGCTGGACCGACAGCTTCGCGCCCGACGCGAAGCTGAAGATCCTCACGGGCCGGGACCGCACCGGAAGACTCGTCGCCGCGCTTCCGCTGGTGTCCGAGCGCGGCTTCCTCTACGGGCTCCCCGTCCGGCGGCTGGTCTCGCCCACGAACGTCCACTCCTACCGATTCGACCTGATCGCGGAGGATCGCCAGTCCGCGGCCCGGACATTCTTCAGGACGCTGGCGGCCGACGACACGTGGGATGTGATCAAGATCACCGATGTGCCGGAGGGGGGCAACGCCTGGGATCTCTACAACGCCGCCACGGCGGCCGGCTTCCCGTCGGGGGCCTGGGAGTCCCAGCGCAGCCCCTTCGTCCCGCTTCCTCCCTCGTACGACGATCTGGAGGCGCGCCTGTCGTCCAAGTTCAAGGCCAATCTTCGCCGCCGTCGCAGGCGCCTCGAGGAGCGGGGCACCATCACCGTCGAGCGCGTGACCGGCGGTCTCGAGCTCGAAGAGCGCCTCGAGGACTGCTTTTCGCTCGAACGGAGCGGCTGGAAAGGACGGCAGGGAACCGCCGCGGGCCAGAGCAAGCGGACACGCGGCTTCTATACCGGGCTGGCGCGTCACGCGGCCCGTGAAGACTACCTCTCCCTTTTCTTCCTGAAGCTCGACGGCAAGCCGATCGCTTCCCAGTACGGGCTGACGCGGCGCGGCGTCTATTCGCTCGTGATGACCTGCTACGACGAGGCGTTCAGCGAGTACAGCCCCGGCCACCTGCTGCTCGAGAGCGTGATGAAGCGCTGCGTGGACGGAGGCCTGTGCGAGTTCGATTTTCTCGGTTGCGATCTGGGCTGGAAGCTGGATTGGAGCTCGACCGTTCGTTCTCATCACTGGTTCTTCATCTTTCGCGACAACCGGCTGGGCCGTGTCCTGCAAAGGGCCAAGTTCGGCTGGATCCCGGGGGTGAAGGAAAGCCTCAAACGATGGAGACGGGAGAATGGTGCCGACACCCAGATCGTCCTCAGCCAGTGACGCCGTAGAAGTCGTCGATCGCCCGGGATTCCTCGCCCTGGAACGGGAATGGAACGAGCTCGTCGTCACCACACAGGACGAGCCGTTCTATCGCCACGAGTTCCTGCGCGTCTGGCTGACCCACTTCACCCAGGGCGCCAAGCTGGAGGTTCTCACCACCCGGGACCGCACGGGGAAGCTGGCGGCGGCCTTCCCTCTCATGAAGACACGGGGCTTCTTCTGCGGGATGCCCGCGCGGCTGGGCACGTCGACCGGCAACTCTCACTCGTGCCGGTTCGACATGGTCGCCGAAGACGGGAGCTCCGCGGGCAAGAGCTTCTTCGCCCACCTGGCGGCAGACAAGTCCTGGGACGTGCTCAGGATTGCCGATGTGCCGGACGGGGGCAACGCCTGGCATCTCTATCGGGCGGCCGAGAAGGCCGGCTTCCCTGTCGGCACCTGGGAGTCCCAGAGCAGCCCCTACCTGCCGCTGCCTTCCTCCTACCAGGAGCTGCTGGCGGGGATGAGCACCGGGTTCAAGGCGAACCTTCGACGCCGCCGGCGGCGCCTGGAGGCGATGGGCACCGTGAGCGTCGAGCATGTCACCGGCGGCGCCGACCTCCAGGCGCGCCTGGAGGAGGGCTTCGCCATCGAGCGAAGCGGCTGGAAGGGAAAGAAGGGAACGGCGATCTCGCAGAATGCCCGGACCTACGGGTTCTATACCGAGCTGGCCCACACGGCCGCCGCCCGCAACTACCTGTCGCTCTTCTTCCTCACGCTCAACGGCAAGGCGATCGCCTTTCACTACGGTCTCACCTATGGCGGCGTCTACTACGTGCCGAAGCTCGCGTACGACGAGTCCCTCAAGGAGTGCAGTCCCGGTCTCCTGCTGCTGGAAGAGGGCATCAAGGATTGCATCGCCCGCGGCGTGAAGGGATATGACTTTCTCGGGCTCTCCGGGGGATGGAAAACCCAGTGGAGCCACCAGACCCGCCGGCACAACTGGCTCTACATCTTCCGTGACTCCCGGTTCGGGCAGGCCCTGCAGACGACGAAGTTCAAGCTGCTCCCGGCGGCGAAGCAGGTGCTCTGGCCCTGGAAAGGGATCCGTGCAAGCGACGACTGAACCGGGCCTGTTCGTCCCTGCATTCCCCACCCTCGCTCCGGAAATGCTCCTCCGCCGCCGCGCGGTCAGCCGGCATCATCCCTTCTCCTCGCCCAGCGTGCGTTACTTCTACTTCGCCCGCAACGCGATCTGGAAGACAGTGAAGATGCTCGGGCTCGATCGTGGCGAAGTCCTCGTCCCTTCGTATCACCACGGCGTCGAGATCGAGTCCATTCTCGACGCCGGCGCTCAGGTGAAGTTCTATCGCATCGGCGGCCGCTTCGAGGTCGACCTCGACGACGTCGAGCGCCGAATCACCTCCAGGACAACGGCCCTCTACCTGACGCACTTCGCCGGCTTCCCCGGACCGGCTCGCGAGATGAAGCGGTTGGCCGAAAAGCACGCGCTGCCCCTGATCGAGGACTGCGCTCTGTCGCTGTTCTCTCGCGACGGAGACCAGCCGCTGGGCGTCACGGGCGACGTCGCCATCTTCTGCCTCTACAAGGTCCTGCCCGTTCCCAACGGCGGCGCGCTGGTCATCAATGGGCCCGGACGATGCGGCCTTCCCGAGCTGCCGCCACCACCGCTGTCCTCGACCTTCAGCCTCCTGTCCTCGTCGCTGCTCCGGAACGTCGCGTTGCGCGGCGGCAGGCCCGGGCGTCGCCTGCGCAAGGTGGCGCTCGGCCTGGGGAAGTCCTCGCTCAGGGCCGCCCGCATCACGCCGGTCCTGACCGGCACGGAGCACTTCAATCGGGATCACCTGGAGCTGGGAATCAGCAGACTGACCCGGCGGATTGCGCTGGGACAGGATGCCGAGCAGATCAGCGCCAGGCGCCGACGCAACTATCTCTTCCTGCTCGAGCACCTTCGTGACCTGTCGGAACCGATCTTCCCGACCCTTCCGAAGGGCGTGGTGCCGCTGTTCTACCCGATGCTGGTCAAGGACAATCGAGCGACCGTCGCGCAGCTCCTCGCCCGCGGCATCGAAGCGGTCGACTTCTGGCGCGTCTTTCATCCCGCCTGCCCCCCCGACGAATTCCCGGAGGTCGGAAGACTCCGCACGAGCATGATGGAGGTCCCCTGTCACCAGGATCTGAGCCTCGCCACCATGGCGAAGATTGCCGCCTGTGTTCGTGATGTCCTCGCCCCGGGTCGCGCCGCCGTGGCGTGATTGGACCCCGGATTCAGACAATTCCCGACTGTCGCGCCTCTCGCTCGCGTGCTTCAATGACGCCTGATAACTCACAACGGAGGTCGCACTCATGCTCACACTGACACAACACCGCTCGGGAAGAGGCCTGGCGCTTCTCGGAGCGTTGCTGATCGCTGCTGTTCCCGCGCTGGCCCAGCAGAACGACACCCAGCATCATGGGAAGCCGCCGCACAACGGGCACGATCTGGACAATGGGTACGCGCCCTCTCATGGCCCATCGCACGCCCCCCGCAGCCAGAACGGCGGTGCGACGTCTCAGTACGATCGGAACCGCGACTATCGTGATGGGACGGGGCATCCGAACGCTCCCCACGTGCACGGCGACAATCGCTGGGTCGGGCACGATTCCGGCCGCGACGATCCCCGCTTCCACCTCGACCATCCCTGGGAGTATGGCCACTACACAGGGGTGATCGGGCGCAGCCATTACTATCAGATCGAGGGAGGGCGATCGGATCGCTTCTGGTTCGGAGGGTACAATTTCCGGGTCGCCCCGGTCGATTATGGCTACATCCATGATTGGCGCTGGGACCGCGACCAGGTCGCCATCTACAACGATCCCGACCACATCGGGTGGTACCTCGGCTACAACGTGAGACTTGGGACCTACGTCCACATCACGTTCCTCGGCCGGGGCTGAGGACGGACTGCCGGACGCCGGGGCTCGATCCATCTCGCCTCGGATCCGCTGTCAGGGCCTTCCCGACGGAAGAACCCGGAAAAGACACGATTGTGCCCGGGGTATGACTCTGCTAAACCTGTCCCAAGCGATCACTCCTTCAGTCGGGGTCGATTGATTCGGACCGGCCGTCGGTCTTCACGCGGAAGATCGCGCGCCCGGCCGCAGGAGGACCATCGCGACGAGGATTGAGGCCTTGGGGACCATGGAGCCCATGCATCCGGCGAGACGCGTCGGGACGCTCTGCGTCGGAGCGCTCGTTCTCGTGCTCGCCGGCGCGTGGCCCCGGGCCGCCGATGCGTTCTCGGTCCTGGCCCACGAAGCCATCATCGACACCGCCTGGGACAAGCACATCCTGCCGCTGATCCGCCTCCGCTTTCCCGACGCGACACCCGAGGAGCTGAGCGACGCCCACGGCTATGCCTACGGCGGAGCCATCATCCAGGACATCGGTTATTACCCGCACGGGAGCCGCCTGTTCAGCGATCTGGCGCACTACGTCCGCAGTGGCGACTTCATCCTCGCCCTGCTGCACGACGCCAAGGACGTGAACGACTACGCCTTCGCCCTGGGTGCCCTGTCCCACTACGCGGCGGACATCGACGGCCACAGCGTGGGCACGAATCGCGCCGTTCCGATCCTCTATCCGAACGTTCAAAAGACGTACGGCGACATCGTGACCTATGAACAGAGCCCCTCCGCGCACCTGAAGACGGAGTTCGGCTTCGACGTCATGGAGATCGCGCAGCAGCACTACGCGCCCGACAGCTACCATGCCTTCATCGGTTTCGGGGTCGCGATCCCTCTCCTCGAGCAGGCGTTCCAGGAGACCTACGGCCTGGACCTCAAGCTGGTCCTGACCGACGAGGCCAAGGTCTTCGGCTCCTACCGGCACGCGGTCGCCACATTGATCCCCAAGGCCACGCGCATCGCGTGGACTTTGAAGAAGGACGACATCCTGAAGAGCACCCCCAGCGCGACGCGGAGGACCTACATGTACAACCTGTCGCGCGCCAGCTACGAGAAAGACTGGGGACAGGACTACCTGAAGCCGACGTTCGGGGAGAAGTGCGCGGCGTTCTTCATGCACCTCGTCCCGAAGATTGGCCCGCTGAAGGTCCTCAAGCTCAGCCCGCCGACGCCGGAGACGGAGCAGATGTTCGAGGCCAGCTTCAACGCCGCGCTGGATCGCTACAAGGTCCTGCTCGGCCAGGTGAGGACCGGCGATCCGAGCGTGCCGAACAGCAATTTCGATACCGGCAAGGTCACGCCGGCCGGGATCTACTTCATGAACGACGATGCGCATGCCCAGCTTCTCGAGGCCCTCGCCAAGCAGGGCTTCGCGGGCGTCTCCATCGAGCTGCGTACGGAGCTGTTGCAGTTCTATGCGGACCCTGAGGCGCCGTACGCGACGAAACGCAAGGCCAAGGACTGGGACAGGGTCGTGTTGGCCTTGAAATTGCTGAAGGAGTCCGCGCCCGCGCCGCTCACCGCGGAGACCTTGCCCGTCTCCCGTTGACCTGCGCCCGCGAAGGAGAACGATGAGCTTCTCGAAGCGCTACCGAGTGAAGCCCGGGGAGAGGGTTCGGCTGGACCGCTTCCGGACCCGCCCCAAGGGACACCGCGGGGACGAGAAGCCGCTGGCTTCGAAGCTCGAGAAGTCGAAGGAGAGACTGGCCGAGCTGCAGTACCTCCTCTACGCCGAAGGAAAGCGTTCGCTGCTGATCTGCCTGCAGGCCCTCGACGCCGCCGGGAAAGACGGGACCATCACCCACGTCCTCAACGTGATGAACTCGCAGGGGACCCACGTTCACTCGTTCAAGGCACCCTCGAAGGAAGAGCTGGCGCACGATTTCCTCTGGCGCATCGCACAGAAGACGCCGCGCAAAGGGGAGGTCGCCATCTTCAATCGATCGCACTACGAGGACGTGCTCGTGGTGCGCGTCCACAAGCTCGTGCCCCGGCGGGTCTGGTCCAAGCGCTACGACCTGATCAACGACTTCGAGAAGGGCCTGGCCGCGAACGGAACGGAGATCGTCAAGTTTTTCCTCCATATCGACAAGGACGAGCAGCTGCGCCGTTTCAAGAGCCGGATCGACGACCGGACACGCCGCTGGAAGATCAGCGAGTCGGACTACTCCGAGCGGGCGCTGTGGGACGATTACACGAAGGCCTACGAGGATGCGCTCTCGAAGACGAGCACCCGGCACGCCCCCTGGTACGTCATCCCGGCCAACAACAAGACGTACCGCAATCTGGCGATCTCGCGGATCCTCGTCGACCGGCTCGAAGCGCTCGACATGCGTTTCCCCGCACCGACCGTGGGGATCAAGGACCTTCGACGCAATTTCCATGCGGCCCAGCTCGACCACAAGCCCCCCAGGCGCCCGCGGCGGGTCGTGGCGTGACGATCGAACCCTTCGCACTCCCGCGCGTCGTTCTCCTGTCCCTTTGCGCCCTCCTCCTGCCCTCGACCGCGCGCGGAGGCGATCGCCTCACCCTCCCTGTCCCGACCGAGAGCGAGCGGACCGAGCTGATTCGCCGATCCCGCGTGTGGGAGGCGACGGACGTCGCTTCGAAGGATCTCTACAACGGTCCCGCGGGCAAGCCGAGCTTCGCGGTGGATCAGGAGATTGCCTGCGATTTCGTCGCGAAGCCGATGGCCGGCTTCACCGAGAAATTCCTCTGCCGTCTGGACGACGGATCGATCATGAAGGTCAAGTACGAGGAGGGGAATCAATACAAGGAGGAGTACGGCGAGGTCCTGGGGACGCGGCTCTTCTGGGCGCTCGGGTTCTACGCGGACCGGATGCTTCCGGTGCGCGTGAGCTGCCGCGGCTGTCCGAGACACCCCTGGGAATATGTCGATACGAGAAAGAACAAGGGTCCCCTGGACGAGCAAGGGCTCCTTCGCTCCCTCCCGCCCAAGGCGGACGTCGGAACCTATCTGTTTGCTCCCGCCGCGATGGAGGAGAAGATCGATGCCGAACCGATCGAAGAAAAGAAAGACCAGGGCTGGAGCTGGAAATCTCTCAAGTGGGTCGACGAGAGTCTCGGAGGGGCCACCCGGGCCGAGATCGACGCCCTGAAGCTGCTCAACGCCTTCGTCCAGAACGCCGACAACAAGGCCAAGCAGAACTCCCTCGTCTGTCCACGCGCCGACCTGGTGCGCGGCGAAGATGGGACCGTGACCTGCCGCCGTCCTATCATGTACGTCGACGACCTGGGGTCGGTCTTCGGGAAAGGCGGGTTCGTCACCGGGAATGACGGCCGGGTCGACTACGAGGGCTGGAAAAAAAGATCCGTGTGGCGGAATCCGGAGTCCTGCAAGGCCCGCCTGGTTTCGATCGGGTGGATCCTCCGCCACTCCACCTTGAGGGATCCGGTGATCGGCGAAGAGGGGCGGGCCCTCCTGGCCAGGCAGCTGGCGCAACTCTCCGACGCGCAAATCCGGGACCTCTTCCGGGCGTCCCGGATCGAGCTCCTCCATCAGACGATGTCCGATGGCTCGTCCGGGAGGCGTGAGGTCACCCTGGAGGACTGGGTGCAGCTCTTCAAAGAGAAGCGCGACGAGATCACCAGACACCCCGGATGCCCGGATCAGCGAGGCGAGCGGGTGGCGGTCGACAACCCTTGACGCCACGGTCATCGAAGGGTCCTCTGGACCGCGTTCTGGCGATCTTCACCGACGTACGCGCGGGCGAGGGCGTCACGGCGCTCCTGCTGATGCTGAATACGTTTCTCCTGCTTGCGGCCTATTACCTGCTCAAGACGATCCGCGAGCCGCTCGTCCTGAACGTCCGGGGCGGCGCCGAGGTGAAGAGCTACTCCTCCGCAGCCATCGCGGGGCTGCTCATCGTCCTCGTGCCGCTCTACAGCGCCGTGGCCTCGCGTGTGTCGCGCGTCCGGCTGATCAACGGCGTGACGCTGTTCTTCATCGCCTGCCTGATCGTGTTCTTCTCCTTGAGCGTGGCCGGCGTCGCGATCGGCGTGCCGTTCTTCATCTGGGTCGGGATCTTCAGCCTCATGATGGTCGCCCAGCTGTGGGCCTTCGCGGCCGACGTCTACACCGTCGACCAGGGCAAGCGGCTGTTCGCGATCGTGGGGTTCGGCGCATCGCTCGGCGCGATCGTCGGTTCGTTCGCGACCGGCCAGCTCGTCAAGCGCTTCGGTCCCTCCGCGTTCATGCTCGCGGCCGCGGCCCTGCTGGCCGTCTGCCTCCTGCTCACCAACATCATCAGCATGCGGGAGAAGAGCGCCCAGACGCCGAAGCCTCGCGACACTGCGCCGCAGCGCAGCGGATTCGCGCTGGTGTTCACGAACCGCTACCTGCTCCTCATCGCGTTCCTCATGCTGGTGTACAACCTCGTGAACACCACCGGCGAGTACATCCTCGCCAAGACGGTCGTGACCGCGTATGCGAGAGCGCACGGGGCCGCGGCCGTGGGCGGGCTCGACGAGGGCAAGGTGATCGGGGAGTTCTACGGAAACTACTTCACGATCGTGAACGTCGCCTCGGCGTTCCTCCAGGCGTTTGTCGTCTCGCGCGTGCTCAAGTACTTCGGCGTCCGCGTCGCGCTCCTGGTGCTGCCGGCGGTGGCGCTCGTCGGCTACACGGGGATGGCGTTCATCCCACTGCTCCCGCTCATCCGGTCGGTGAAGCTGGCGGAGAACTCGATCGACTACTCGCTGCAGAGCACGACCCGGAATGCGCTCTATCTGCCGACCAGCCGCGAAGAGAAGTACAAGGCGAAGCAGGCCAACGACGCCTTCTTCGTGCGCTTCGGGGACGTCCTCTCGGCGGGGCTCGTGTTCGCCGGAACCCGGTGGCTGAGCTTTGGTTCGCGGCAGTTCGCGCTCATCAACGTCGCGTTGATCGCCGGGTGGCTCATTCTCGCGATCGTCATCGGTCGCCGGTTCGAGCGGCTCACCGAGGCCGCCGCGCCCTCCTAGAACGCCGTGACGGCCGCCCTCCGTCGTCTGTTCGAGAGCCTCGCGCGCCGGCTCGGTCTCGAGCCCCGGGAAGGATGGCTCCTCGTCCTCATGGGCGCACTCGTCGCCATCCTCCTTTGCGCCTATACCATCGCGAAGGTGCTGCGGGACACGCTGTTCCTCCAGGAATTCGGCGCCCTGGCCCTGCCCTACGCGTACATCGGCGTCGCCGTGGCGTCGGCGGGATACGTCTGGCTGGAGAGCCGAGTGGCCCGCCGCTTCGCGCCTGTCGCCGCCTCACGATTCAACCAATATTTCGCGATCGGGTTCAGCGTTCTCGCCGCCATGGCCCTGCCGCGCGCCCGTCACTGGACCGCCGGCCTGTTCTATCTCTGGACCGGCGCCCAGGCGATGATGCTCCTGCCCCACTTCTGGGGGCTGGCCCTCGATGTCTGGAATTCACGGCGCGCGCGCCGACTCTTTCCCCTCCTCGGCGGCTGCGGGCTTTTGGGCGGTCTGGCGGGCGGCGGGTTCGCCGCCTGGTCGGCGCCGTTTCTCCACCCCGTCGGGCTGATGTGGATCCTGTCGGGGCTCCTCGTCGCCGGCCGCGCCCTGACGAGCGCGATCGACAGGCATCGCGCGCGCTTTTCCGAGCCGGCGCCCGCCCCGTCCAGCGTCTCGAGCTGGGAGATCATGAGAAAGTCCAACTACATCAAGGTCCTGACCGCGGGACTCGCCCTCTCGGTCGTCGTGGGGACGCTCGTCGACTTCCAGTTCAAGCTTCTCATCCAGCGGATGTATCCCGAGCCGCACGCGCTCACGCAGTTTCTCGGCACGTTCTACGCAGGGCTCAACGCCGTCTCGCTCCTGTTCCAGTTCGGGGCGGCGGGCTGGCTTCTGCAGCGTCTCGGCCTCGGCACCTCCACCGGTCTGCAGCCGGGCGCGGTGCTCGTCCTCGCGGCGTGGGCCTCGCTGATGACGGGAGGATGGGCCATCGTCGCGATGCGATGGATCCAGGGCGTCACCTCGCAGACCCTGGGCAAGTCGTCGACCGAGATTTACTATGCCGCCATCCGTCCGAGCGAGCGGCGGCGCATCAAGCCCGCGCTCGACACCCTCGTCGAGCGCTGGTCCGACGCCGTCGTCGGCATCCTGCTCCTGGTCGCGCTGCATCTGCTTCACGTCCGCATCGGGGTGATCGTCGTGGCGACCGCGGCGCTGTCGGCGGCGTGGCTGTTCGCCCTCTTCCTCCTGAATCGGCAGTATGGTCAAGCGTTCCACGAGGCCCTGAGCCGACGCTGGATCGATCCCGAGTCCGCTCCCGAGTCGATGCGGCTTCCGTCCGCGCGGAAGGCGCTCCTCGCGGCCCTGCGCTCCGAGGACGAACGCCAGGTCCTGCTGGCCCTCAAGCTCAGCCCGCACGCGCGCGACATGGCGACGGGCGACGCCGTCCGCGAGCGCCTGCGGCATGCCTCACCGGTCGTGCGGGCGGCGGCCGTCGACGCGATGGACGCGCTCGAGCTGCCCGACCACGACCAGGCGATCGCGGGCCTCCTCGCCGACCTCGACGAGGGGGTTCGTCGCGCGGCGATCCGCTACCTGCTCTCCCGCGGCCCGGCGCCCACCAGGTTCGCCGGGCGTGTGCTCGACGGTGACGATCCCGCGCTCGTGCCGCTCCTCCTGGACGCGCTCTTCGATCACCCGTACGAGGCGCGCGGCGCGCTGACGTTGAAGTGGATCGACGCCCGCCTCGAGACCAACCGGCGCGATGATCTGCTCCTGGCGGCCCGTGCCCTCGGGGCCATGGAGACGCCGACGACCGGAGGACGCCTCGGCGCGCTGCTCGCAAGTCCGGATGCCGACGTCCGGCGCGCCGCCCTCCTCACCGCGGCCCGGCGGCCGAGCCCCGCGCTCCTCGACGTCCTGCTTCCGCTTCTGACCGTCTCCGAGCTGAGCGACGAGGCGCGCCAGGCGGTCGCCGCCATCGGCGACTCCGCGGTGCCCGGGCTTCAGCGTCTCCTGGAGGGCGCGTCCGGCGCTCGAGCCCAGACGCGCGCCGCGCGTGTCCTATCGCAGATCGCGAGCCCGCGCGCGCTGGAGTGCCTCATGACGCTGGTCCGCAGCGGCGACCTGAGGCTTCGCTACCTCGGACTCCAGGGGCTGACGCGCGCGCGCGTCCGGACCGGTGTTCCGGTCCTGCCGCGATCCATGGTGCACCGGCTGTTCCTGCGCGAGCTGCGCGACTACCGGGCATGGCTGGCTCCGGCCGCATCGCTTGAGAAGAGCCCCGCGCCCGAGGTGCGGCTCCTGGGCGAGAGCTATCGTGAATCCGCCGACCGGGCCCTCGAACGGGCGCTTCAGGCGCTCGCCTGCTGGTACGATCCCAGGCCGTTGACGGGCGTGCTCGAGCGCCTCCGGTCCGCCGATCGCGCTGTCGCTGCGCCCGCGATGGAGTACCTTGGACACGTGCTTCCGCGGGACGTGTTCCGTCCGGTGAGCCGGATCTTCGAAGAGGAGACGATGGAAGCGCCCGAGCCCGTCCCCGAGCCGGATCGGCTGGCCGACTCGATTCGCGTCGCGTGGGAGACCGGTGACGCGTGGCTCAAGGCCTGCGCCGTGCGCGCCTCGCGGCACGCGCCCGCGTTCGATCGCGCCCGATTCGCCGCCGGCGACGGCGGCGACCCGATGATCGGCGCGGAGCTCGAGGCGCTGTCCGGCGCCGATCGAACCATCGCGGAGCCGCGCCCGTGCTGACGCCCGTGGAGCGGGTCCTCATCCTCAAGAACGCCGACCTTCTCAAGGACGTGGGCCCGCGCCACCTGCTCGGCCTGGCGGACGTGGCACGCGAGATCGAGATCGCGAAGGGCGAGACGCTCTACGACGAGGACGACCCGGCCGACGCGCTTTACATGGTGGTCGAGGGCCGCGTGCGCCTGTCGTCGAAAGGCGACAGGACGACCTCAGAGGTCGGTCCGGGCGAGGCGTTCGGAACCTGGGCGCTCGTGGACGACTCCCGGCGCGGCCATCGCGCCGAGTGCATCGAGGAGGGCCTGGCGCTGGCGCTGCGGCGCGAGGATTTCTACGACCAGGCCGCCGGCGATCTGACGCTGCTCCAGGAGGTGGTGCGCGTGCTGGCCAAGCGCCTCCGCGCGATGGTGGCGGATCGGCCCGCGGAGGCGCGCGTCGAGGCCGAGGGCATCGAGAAGCCGCCCGAGGCGCCCACGGCACCCAACGCGCCCGCGCCCGCGGCGCCCACGGCGGGCTCCGCCCTGGAGGCCGCCGTGCTCGGGCAGACCGAAACTCAGGGGCCGCCCGGCGAGCCTGCGTCATCGAAGCCCGGGATCGAATCCGATTGACTTAAGAAAATGCCCGACGACCGTGGTGCTGGCGCGCACGTCAGATGGGCGCCGGGACGGAAGACCGTGCGTGCCAGACGAGCCTCCATGCGAGGAGTTCCTCGGCCCGGTAGGGACGCGGGGCGAGGCCCAGAGCCTGCGCCGGCGTGATGGTTGTCCGGTTGGTGATTCCACGGCACCAGTTGCTCCACAGCGCCGCGACGTGCAGATGCCCCTGGAGCGCGCCTCGACGCTTGGAGACGCACCAGGTGCGCCGGCGCAGCCGTGCCAGGAAGTGGCGCAGGCGGGCATTGGTGTGGTTGATGGGGAACAGCGGGTTGGCCCGATCGCGTCGCGCCGAGGCCGAGTGGGTCCGCCACCTCAACCGGCTCCCGAACACTCTCGATCCAAGATATCCGTAGAGCGGTTTCCTGTCGGTCTCCAGCGCGACCTGGTGACGGGCTGTCAGAGGCCGCAGATGCTCGAGAACCGACCGCACGGCGCGGGCCGAGTGCGTGGGGCGGCGCCCGTGGACGGCCTCGTGCTCCTCGCGCCGCCGCCTCTGCAGAGAGGTCATCCGCCCCTTGCGTCGCAGCGGCCCGACGGCGGTCGCGACGATGAACAGGGTCCTTCTGTCGATGAGCACCGGGACGGTGACCGGCTGATAGCGGTTGGCCTCGAAGGACTCGAGCTCGTCGAGCTGGAAGGGGCCCTCGAGCCGGGCGCCATCGAGCCGTTGCTCGTGGAACGCTCGAGCATGGACGGCCATCCAGCGCGTGCGACGCTCGATGGTGCGTCGCGCCACGCGCAGCGCGCGCGCCGCCTGTCGCTGCCCCACGCAGGACACCATCAGGTGGAGGAGGGTGGCGTTGAGGTAGGGCTTCTTCTGCCGCCAGTCGGCGCGGAAGGATTGGCGGGAGAAACGCCGGCCACAACTCCGGCAGCGGTAGCGTGGCACCGGGTGCGGCCGGCAACCCGGCTGGTAGCAGCCGGAGCGGATGAAGAAGTCTCGCCGAGGGCCGGCGAACGAACGGCACGATGGGTATGGGCAGTGGGGAGGGATGAACATCGGTCGGTCTCCACGGATCGGCGCAACGCGGAGATGAAAGAAGGATGCCGGCTGCTTCCGGCAATCGAATAACCTGCGAACGGCCGATTCACCCGGCATCCGCCGAGGCGACGCATCCTCACCGCGCGCCCGCGAACAACCGACTCTCGACCCCGTCCGCCGCCGGACCCCTCGACGCCACGCTCGTCGGGCATTTTCAAATGACTACGGCGCCGGCACGCGTCGCTCGATGACCCCGGAGTCGACGACCTCACCCAGACGCGAGACCGCGTTGAAATACATCCTGTCGCCGGCGATCTCCACCACCATGAACGCCCGGTCCGTGTCGAACCCCTTCGCGGTGATGTCGGAGCCTTTGTCGATGTCGCCGTCCGCAAGCTGACCCCCGGATCCCGCCACGAAGTAGACGATGCCGTGCTGCGGCTTGATCCGCTCGTAGAAGTGATCGTGCCCGTTGAGCACGACGCTGACGTTGTACTTGATGAACAACGGCTCCAGCGTCTCGCGCAGCCTGAGGTCCGAGCCGTGGCGTCCCCCCGAGGAGTACGGTGGGTGATGAAACACCACGATCTTCCAGTCGTCGCTCGAGGCCTTCAGTTCCTGCTCCAGCCAGTCGATCTGCTCGGGCACGGGGTAGGTGCTGTCGAGCATGAAGAAGCGGACCTTTTCCTTGGGCGCCTTGAATGAGTAGTAGAGCTTGCCCCCCATGTTGAACGGCTTGTAGTCCCGCTGCGTGCGCGCGTCGTGGTTGCCGAGGGAGGCGTAGAACTTGACGCCCGCGTCCAGCAGCGGCTTGTAGGGGGCTTCGAACTTGAGCGTGAAGTCCTGGGGGCGCTCCGATCCATAGAGGTTGTCCCCGACCAGGACGACGATCTGGAACTTGAACGTCGCGAAGACCGTCGCCATCCGGGCCGCCAGCTCGTATTCGGGCGTTTGTCCTGTCCCGAAGTCCCCGAGCACGGCGAACTTGAGCGAGCCGGCCTGGTTCGGCAGCGTGACCGAAGGCGCCGCCGCGGCTGGCGCGGCCGCGAGGTCAACCGGGCGGGTGGCGGCCGGCGTCCCGGCGCAGGAACCGATCGCCAACAGCAGGGAGACGATCGACAGCGTGACGAAGGTGCGCCGCGTCCGCGTGGTCATGCGGCCGGACACGTCACTTCGGAAGGACATCGTCGGTGAAGTCGAGAATGATGTCCGCTTCGGTGTCCACGAGGATCAGGCGCAACCCGATGAAACGGTACTCCAGCTCTCCGTGCAGCTTTGGAAGCGGGGCCAGCACCTGGGGCGGCATCGTCGAGAGCGGAATCGAGGGCGGGTAGCGCTCGTTGACCACGAGCGTGGGAAGACCGGGGTTCTCGTCCATGATCGACGCCTTCAACGTCTTGCCGTCGGGGCCGGAGAGGACCTCGCCGAGAATGCGCTTCACCAGCGCCTGCATCCCCGGCGTGAAGAACTCGCCGGGTTTCGCGTCATGCCGGGCGGCCTTGATCAGGTCCCCGAGCGCGCGCTGGTGCTTGTCGACCTGCTCCGGGGTTTTTTTTCTCGGAGTCCTCGGAAGCGTTGATTCGAGCTTCTCATGAAGGGCCACATACTCCTTCACGTGGGAATCGAACGTCGCAATGGCCTGCGCCTCCGCGGGGCTGGCCGGCGGGCGGTCGGCCGCGTACGAGCCTGTCAACGCCGTCGCCATGACGACCGGGGCAAGAAAACCGAGGACCGTCTGCTTCAGAAGTCCTTCCTCTCTCCGCGCGCGGAAGTCCCGGACGGGAGCGTCGCACCGGGTTGCCTGCCCCCGGACACCGGCTGCTCCGATCGTACATTCGGAACGGGCGCCTCGGCCGCGGCGAGCGCCGCGAAATCGACGCCCGCGTTCTTCGCGCCGGTCGCGGCCAGAGCATAGCGGCTCGATGCCGCGAGACGGTAGTCGCCCTGCCCGGGATCGGCGAATCCGACCTGAGCGACGGATTTCGGGAAGAAGTTGCCGGAGGGATAGGCCGAAGCGCTGCCACCCACGATGACGTTCCGGTCGAACAGCGCGCCGGGGAAGAACGCGTCGAGGGTGCTCCGGCCGGAAGGCTTGCCGGATCCCGTGACGCCATACTCGTTGTTCAGGACGATGTTGTCGCGAAAGACGAATCCGGTGTGCACCGGGCCCTCCGCCGTCACGGTGTTCCCGGTGTGGAGGCAGGTGTTGTGCTCGAAGGTCAGGTCCGCCACGCCGTTCAGCATCTGAAGCAGCCGGCCGCCTCCTCCCCAACGCGGGCCGCCCACGTCATCGAAGAGGTTGTTGCGCAGGGCGAGGCGTCTCGCGGGACCGCTCGGCGCGGCGTCATCCGTCCCGAGGACGTTCACGGCCGAGCCGGTATGCCGCACGATGTTGTTCGTGAACGTAACGTCCTCGACCGTGGACCATGGCGACGAGCCGTCCTGGTTCCGGACGGTGAAGAGGATGGCGAACCCCGACTGCGCCTGGGCCCAGTTGTTCTCGAAGACGTTTCCATCGACGAGAACGCGGCGAGCATTCTTCAGTTCGAAGAGGTTCTTGACGGTCCAGACCGTCCCCTCGAACGATGGTTCCCCCTGCTTCCACGCCATCGGCTTCCGGAGGAGGTTGCGCCGGATCTCGATATCGGAGGGGACCAAATCGCGGATCGCCGGGTCCGCGCCTCCAAAGAGGATGTTCTCCCCCGCACCCTCCAGGGTGTTGTTGACGATCCGGAACGGTCCGGAGCCGTTCCAGCCGGCGATCGCCTGTGAGTCGGCTCCCGCCTCCTTGAAGTCCGCGAGGTAGGAATCGAGGACGGCGATCTCCCGGCCGTTGAGGGCGACCCCGCGACGCGTGCCGCGCCTGGGGTCGCCGTGCAGGTAGCATCGGTCGATGACGATGTGATGGGGCAGTGCGTCCAGCGACCTTTCCGACGCGCCGAGCGCGACCAGGTTGTACAGGAACGCGCCCGGCTTGGGACGGATCTCCAGTCCGACGAGGCGATAGTGGTGGGCGCCGGGCTCCGTGGTGATCACCGATTCGATGTCCGATTCGAGCCTGGGCATCAACGGAGCCATGGACGGCTCGACGCGGATCCCGGGCGCCGGCAGCTTGTCCTCGGCACTCGTCCGGATCGTGATCCATCCGCTCCCTGACTTGCTGGGGAGTGCGAAGGGACCCGCGAAGACGGCCCCCGCTTCGAGCACGATCGCGTCGCCGAGTCGCGCCGCTTCAAGGCTCCGGCGCAGCTCGTCTCCGTCCCGCACCCGGCGAATAGTGCCGGTGACGGGGACCGGCCCGGTCTCGACAAAAGTTCGTGGCAGGGCGGGAGCCGGGGTCCCGCCGGAGGCCGCGGCTCCTGACGTCGCGGCCCCGGTGGTCACGGCCCCGATCGCGGCGGTCCCGGTCGCAGCCTTCAAGATCGCCGCGGGCTGGATGAGCAGCGCGGCAGCAACCGCCATGAGGATCGGACCGGTACGCGACGTCATTCGATGCCCGCCCGAGCCAAGGCACCGGCTCCTAGTCGTTCCGAGGGGCGCGGTCACACGGCTCACAGGTAAGGCGGACCTGGGCGAATTGGTCATATCGGCTCGGGAAGAAGAACCCGCGACGCACGAGAGCGTGGTCGTAGCAGCGGGCGAGGCGGTAATCGATCCTGAGTATCAGCCGCGCCCCCGGCGACATGTCGCTCCCGATGCCGTGCCTCCACGCCCATGGGTGCGTGGCGAAGCTGGCGCGCTCATGGCTCATGTCCGTGACTCCCGCGGCATCTTTTGATCACGCCGCGCTGATGGCCAGAGTCTGGACCGGCGTGGCCGGCCCGGCAATCAGGGTGGTCCCTAATCGAGAGTCAGGCGGCTCCTGAGCGCCCGGGCGACTCAGGCGGGCACGCTCGCCATTTCACGCATGCAGAACAGGAGCGCTGCATCCTGTGATCGGCCGTCAGGTTCTGCCTGACCGCGTATTCAGAAATCGTCCGATTGTGCCGTTCGACACGCCGGGCGAGTATGGCACGCGGCGATCGGTCAAGGGCATCACCCTACGGATCCCTTCGCAGGCAATCGAGGAGGTCGCATGAAGAAGAGCTGGTCGGATGTGTCGACAGTCATCGTCTCCGCGTCGCTCATCGCGCTGACCGCGGGACCGCTCCTGGCGGCGACCGGCGATAACGTGACGGCAGGGGATCTGGCGCTGCAGCTGGCGCGCGCGGCGGGCATCAATCTTCCGGTGAACGATTCCCGGCAGGCGGCTCTGCAGTCACTCCGCAAGGCGGGGATCGACCTGGGCACCGATCCCAAGACGACCGTGACCCAGAAGGTCCTGGTCGAGGTGGGCCAGTCGCTGTGGGTGAAGGTCACGAGCGTACATCCGGACGCGCCGGCCTCTCCCGCGATGTGCAGCGCGTTCATTCGCTCCTTCAAGGGGACGGCCCAGAGCGCGGCCGCCAGCTCGGGACAGGGCAAAGCCGGGACCGAGAATGCCTCCTGTCAGGGCCGGACGTCGCGCGCCGGTCGCGAGGGAACCCCGGCCAGCCCTTCGGACCCCAACTCAACCGACGGCCCCTGCGAACCAGGGTCCTGACGAGGAGAAAGTGATCCCATGAGCCTGACGACAATTCTCGTCATCGTCGTGATCGTGGTGCTTCTGGGAGGCGGAGGTTTCTACTGGCGCGGGCGGGGCTAGGAGCACGGCCGCGTGAACGTTCTCACACTCAATGGAGGTTTGAATGAAGCATGTCGCATGGTTGGCAGCACCAGCTCTTGCGTTTTGCATGATCGCGTACGCCAGCGAGAAGGTCGCCGCGCTCGACGGCACGAGCTGGAAGCTCGAGGTCGGACCGGACTCCATGGCGAAGGAGAAGGGCGAGAAGGAATACAAGGAGACCATGACCTTCGCCGACGGGATGGTGTCCATGAACGAGGCCCAGAAGGTCGGGTTCGCGTCGTCGCACTATGACGTCGCGAAGTCGGGCGACAAGGACTGGACCTTCAAGACGGAGCAGGGCAGCGACTCGATGGGCCAGTCGGTCTGGACCGGCACCATTCATGAGAAGAGCGTGGAAGGCAAGATGATCATGACCAAGAAGGACGGGGCCGTTCTGACCTACTCCTTCAAGGGAAGCAAGCTCAACTAATCTCAGTTTCCCCCGAGAGTCTCCACGGTTCATCGTCGTCTCCGCACCGCAAACAGTACCCGCCTGGGGAGCCCCGCGCTGTCGAGCGGCGCGGGGCTCCCCGCCTTGCTCACGGATCGCGCCGACGGCCGGTCGGCCGGCCTGCCTGGCACGGTCTGTCAGGAATTCCTGCCCGCCGAATCCGGCGTGTCCCGATAGGCGGCCTCCTTGCTCCGTGAGAAGTTGATAGCACAACGCGGAGGCACGCCCGATGCGCTCCACGTGAAGGCGGATGTCATCTCGAGCCCCGGCTATTCCAGGTATCTCCCCCGCGCCACGAGTCTCGGCCTCGCGGTCCTCGTCGTCGTTTCGCTCGCAGGGTGTGCCCTGTTCCGGAGGCTCGACATGGCCGCCATCCATCAGGAGTCGGCCACCCGTCCGGAACGCAACCCGGTCATCCTGATCCCCGGGTTCCTCGGCTCGAAGCTGCGCAACGCCCGCACTCACGAGGCGGTCTGGGGCGGCGTCATGAATGCCATCCGGCGGAGCGGGACCGACGACCTCAGCCTGCCGACGGACAGCGCGGATCTCTCGCTGGACCGCGACGACCTCGTCCCCTACGCCCTCGTGGAGAGCGTCGCCGGGCTCAAGTTCTACAGCACCCTCCTGGACGCCTTGCGGGACGTCGGCGGATACCGTGAGGGGGACATCGAGAATCCGCGGCCGGGTGACACGCTTTTCATCTACAACTACGACTGGCGCCGGGACAACGTCGAGTCGGCCGTCGGTCTCGGCCGCGCCATCGAGCGGATCAAAACTCGGCTGCACGCCCCCGACATGCGCTTCGACATCGTGGCGCACAGCATGGGCGGGTTGGTGGCGCAGTACTACCTCCGATACGGCACCGAGGACGTGATCGGCCGCGGAGGTCCCTGCCTGGTGAGATGGGCGGGGGCGCCGGACATCGCGCGCATGATCCTGATCGGCACGCCGCTCCGGGGCACGATGTCGGCCTTCCGCATCCTGAACACCGGTTTCTCCAGGGCCATGTCGCCAGGGACCGTCTTCACCATGCCCGCGGTGTACCAGCTCCTGCCGAGCGACGGTCGATCGCACCTCATCGACCCGCAGGGGATGACGGTGGACGTCGACCTCTACGACTCCGACGACTGGGTCGACAACCGCTGGTCGATCTTCGCTTCGCGCAGGGACTCCGAGCCCCGGCACGCGCAGCCGCTGAAGCGATTCCTGCAGGCGGCGCTCGACCGGGCGCGCGAGTTCCACGCGGCGCTCGCGGCGGACGCCCTGGGCGATTCGCCCGTCCCGGTCCATCTGTTCGGAGCGGACTGCATCCCCACCCTCGACCGCGCGATTCTCAAGCCGACATCCTCCGGCCCCGTCATCCTGTTCGACGACGAGATCGCCTCCGATCGCGACGCGCGGCGGCTCGAGAAGCAGATGCTCGCCCCCGGCGACGGAACGGTCACGACCGGCTCGCTCCTGGCGAGCGCGGCCGGGGGGCACGGAGCGGCCACCTGGGGCGGCGGGGCCCGGACCTTCACCTCCACGTTCTTCTTCTGCGGGACCCACGGCCTGCTGCCGGCGGATCGCGGCTTCCAGGACAACCTTTTCTACGTCCTGTTCAAGAGCCCGGAGCAGGAGGCTCCCGTCGCGCGCGCCAGCCGCGACCGTTAGAACCGCTTCCACGTCCTCTGTCAGGGAACCCGACCGGCCGATTCAGTCGCCGCCGGATATCTGCCCTCCGTGTCCTGTGCGAACGTGTCGAGTGAAGACGCGGTCCCTTCCCGGAGCCGGGGCCCCGCGAAGAGCGCACGTGCCGCCTTCCTGCAATGGCTCCGGAGAAACCGAGAACGGAACATGTCCATGATCAGAAGCCACTGCTTGATGATCGCCATGGGGCTGGGGCTCACCGGCGCGACGGCGATCGCGACCCCCGCTTCCGTCGCCACCTGCTCCGAAGGCGATCGGGTCGACGGCTCTTCAAACGAGATCTCCGGGGTCCAGGCGATCCTCCAGCAAGAGGGGTATCTCGACCCGGGCGACTACCGGAAGGGTGAAGACGACGCGTCGACCCGGCTCGCTGTCCGGATCTTCCAGTCGAACCACGGCCTGGCGCCGACGGGCACCGTCGACTACGAGACGATGACCCAGCTCCTGAGCCATGCGGGGACGGTCGACAGCGACGGCGACGGCGTGGCCGACGAGCGCGACCGGTGCCCGGGAACCCGGACCGGCTCGTGGGTCGACGAGCAGGGATGCCCGGAGGCGACGCGGAACGCTTCGCTGTTCGGGGGCCGAAAGAGTCTCGCCCTGGAAGGAGTCAGGTTCGACACCGGCACCGCGCACCTGACGCTCGGCTCTCGCGTGGCCCTGGACCGCGTGGCCAAGTCGCTGATGTTGTGGCCGGACGCCCGCATCGAGGTGGCCGGATACACCGACTCCAGGAACACCGACAAGTACAACCTCAAGCTCTCGAGGGATCGCTCCGCGGCGGTGTGTGAATACCTCGTGGACCAGGGCGTGGCCTCGTCGCGAATGAAGGAGAAAGGCTTCGGCGAGTCCCATCCGATCGCCGACAACGACACCGCGGCCGGGCGTGCGACGAACCGGCGCGTCGAGCTCACCCGGATCGACTGAAGAATTGGCCCGGGCCGATGCTGCCGCGCTGTGCCGGACCCTTGCCACTTCCGCATCCGCTTGCCGTCCCCGGGGCGCGGGCCGTCCGCCCGCGCCCCGCATGGTCACGGCGCGTCATGCGCCTGATGGTCGTGCCGGCGGTGCTGTGCGTTCTCCTGGCGGCGGAATTCGCGCATCACGTCTACTTTGATCGACGGGCGCTTCCCGATATCGAGCCCTTTCTCAGGTTCGAACCTCCCGCGATCGGCGAAATCTACGACGACCGCGGCGAGGTCCTGATCGAGCTGGCCCGGGAGTACCGCCGGGTCGTCACCTACGACGAGGTACCGGTCATCCTGCGCGAGGCGATCCTCGCCGCCGAGGACAAGAACTTCTTCTCCCACTCCGGCGTGGAATACCGTTCGCTGCCGCGGGTGGTCCAGAAGGTGACCGCTCATTCGCTGGCGGCGTGGTGGCGTGGTGAAGGGCTCCACCCGATCTTCCCCCAGGGCGGCTCGACGCTCACGCAGCAGCTCGTCCGGACTTATTTCCTGCAGGACCTGACGATCCGTGAGAACAACGACATCCTCGTCGACGATTCGCCGGCCCCGCGAGTCCTCTCGGCGATCCTGGGGATTCGAGCCACGAACAAGCTCCTCAGGAAGACGGAGGAGATTCGCCTGTCGCTCTGGATCGAGCAGGAGATGCGCCAGCGCTACGGGTCGAAGGGCCGGGCCAAGCGCGAGATCTTCGCCCGTTACGCCAGCTTCATCTACCTGGGCAACGGCCGTTACGGCTTCGCCGCCGCCTCGGAGTACTACTTCGGCAAGCCCCTGCCGAGCTACACGCCGGACGACGCGGCGGATGCGGCGCTTCTGGCGGGGGTCGGTAAATCGCCGAAGGACTATGCTCCGGCGCCCGGCGCGACGCGGCCCCTCGATCGCCGCAACGCGATCCTGGCCCTCATGGCGCGCGATGGATACATCACCGGGGCCATGGCCGAGCGCTTCCGGGCCGAGCCGATACGCCTGTCGGCGCGCAGCCTGGTCAAGACCGAGGCTCCCGGCGTCATCGCGAACGTCCTCGACGAGCTGGAACGCCACGGCGGGAGCACGTTCACGATCGAGGACCTTCTGCAGGGGCGGATCTCGATTCGCTCCACGGTGGACCGCCGGGTTCAGAGCGTCGTCAACGAGGCGCTGGAGCAGGGCCTGGCCCAGTACGAAAGCCGGCATCATCGATCGAAGGGTCTCATCCAGGGATCGGTCGTGGTGCTGCGCAACTCCGACGCGGCGATCCTGGCGGAGTCCGGGGGCCGCCGCACCTACAAGGACCGCTCCACCCTCTACTCCGACTTCAACCGCGTCACCGGCTCGCTTCGCCAGCCCGGCTCGGCGTGGAAGCCGATGGTCTACCTGGCGGCTTTCCACGAAGGGCTGGACCTCGACACCACGGTGCCTGACGCGCCGATCAAGGTGCCCATGGGCGGGGGTGGCTCGGTGAAGTGGATCGCCAACTACGACAACCGTTTCAAGGGACCGATCCCGGTGCGCCAGGCGCTGGCCGAGTCGCGCAACGCGGTCGCGATCTGGATCGCGCGGCAGGTGGGGATGCCCGCGATCTTCCGCACGGCTCGGGACCTGGGGATCCGCACGCCCCTTC
>DASRAN010000075.1:0-92251 GCA_035638115.1 Patescibacteria group bacterium
TCTGAAAAAGTCCTTCTGGATCTCCTCGCTGCCGCGCGGCGGCTCGCCCGAGGCCGATCGCGCCATCGAGGAGTCGTTCCTGCGCGAGTACAACGACTACGCCCTCGAGGGGCTGGCCATCCACGAGGCTTTCCCGGGCCATTACGTCCAGTACTGGCACGCGCTGAAGAGCCCGCTCGCCACCGTCTACAAGAAGATCTTCTCGTCCGGCACCTTCGCCGAGGGATGGGCGGTGCTGGCGGAGAACCTCATGTACGACACCGGCTACGCGAAAGAGCAGCCGGAGAACATGCTGATCCACCTCAAGCACGGGCTGCGGGCGCCGCTCAACGCGTTGCTCGACGCGCGCTTCCACGCCTCGGGCGAGAACGAGGCGGAGCTCGATCGCTGGGCCCTCGACCTGATGCGCCGCACCGGCTTCCAGGAGGAAGCGGAGACCAAGGGCAAGCTGCGGCGGGCCAAGGTCACCTCGACGCAGTTGTCGACCTATTTCGTCGGCCTGGTCGAGATGACCCGCATGGTCGACGACGCGCGCCGGTCGGCCGGCTCAGGGTTCAAGCAGCGCGCGTTCTTCGACCGCCTGCTGTCGTACGGGACGATCCCGCCGCGCGACGTGCGCGCGCTTTTGGGCCCGGGGACCGTCTGAGCCGCTCACGTCCGCCCGCGCCATCGAGGTGACATGACGCGCCGAACCCCGTTCCCGCCCGTTTTCTGGATCGCCAACCTGATCGAGGTCCTGGAGCGTTTCGCCTACTACGGGATCTACTTCGGGTTCGGGATCTACATGACGAGCCTGGGCTACTCGCGCGACCAGCTCGGGATCATCCAGAGCATCTTCCTGCTCCTGTCGTACACGGTCCCGATCATCTCCGGCTCGTTCGCCGATCGGTACGGCTTCAAGCGGGTCCTGATCGTCTCGTACCTCGCCTACCTGCCGTCGATCCTGCTGCTCATCCTGACGCGATCGTTCTCGGGCATCGCGCTGACCATGCTGTCGCTGGGGCTGGCGGCGGGGATCTTCAAGCCGCTGGTGTCCGGGACCATCCGGGTCGCCTCCGACTCGACCAACAAGACGCTCGCGTTCGGCATCTTCTACGCCATGGTCAACATCGGCGGCTCGTTCGGGCCGATCGTCCTGGGGAAGCTGCGCGCCATCTCCTGGAACTACGCCTTCCTCGCGGGGGCCGCCTCCATCGGGGTGATGCTGGTGATCACGCTCCTGTTCTACAAGGAGCCGCCGCGCGAGGCGACCGGCGAGACGCTGGCCGACCGGCTGCGCGGCATCGGCACGGCGCTCGGCGACGTCCGGTTCGCGATCTTCCTGCTGCTGCTCGGCGTCTTCTTCTGGCTGCCGTTCTGGGCGTTCTTCAATCTGTGCGCGCTCTACGTCGACAAGAACATCGACACCGCCCGCCTGGCGGCCGGCATGAGCGCCGTCCTCGGCCCGGGGATCGCCGGGTTCTTCACCCACGTCGACGATCAGGGCGTGCGCCGCGTCCTGGGCGAGACCGTCTCGCACACCGGCTGGCTCATCATCCTGCTGCAGATCGCCGTATCGCGCGTCGCGGAGAAGTTCCGCCCGATGCCGTCGTTCATGATCGGCTTCCTGATCGCGGGCGCCGGTCTCGCCGTCATCGGCCTGGCGCGGACCGGGGCACCTGGCCTGGTCTTCCTGGGCATCGGCGGGTTCGCGCTCGGCGAGATGATCTGCTCGCCCCGCATCCAGGAGTACATCACCTGGATCGCTCCCAAGGAGAAAGCCGGCCTCTACATGGGCTCCAATTTCCTGGGAACGGCGATCGGCGGGCTGACGAGCGGCGTGATCTACACCTCGCTCTACGGCCGGTTCGACGCCGCCGGGACCCCCGAGTACGTCTGGTACGTGATGGGCGCCCACATGGCGCTCGCCGCCGCGGTCTTCTGGCTCTTCGTCCGGTTCGCCGGCGAATTCCAGGAGCGCACCGAGTGACCCAGCCGCGCCGCGCTCTCGTGCGCGCCTTCTACGGTCTGTGGTGGACCGTCGGGATCGTGATTTTCTATCTCAGCGTCACGACCGTACGCGGCGCGCTCGGACGGGGCCACGACGCCGCCGACCTGCACGCCCTCATCATCGGAAGCGTGGAGACCATCGCCGCCCTCCTGTTCCTCGTGCCGCGCACGATGACCTGGGGCGGCGTCGGCCTCCTGGCCACCTTCGCCGCGGCGTTCCTGATCCACGCCCACGCGCACCACTTCGCGGCCCATCTTCTTATTTACGCGGCGGCCGTCCTGTTCGTCATGGTGCACGGGCCGGTTTCAAATACCCACGACCAGGACGACGAAGCGCCCTGAGTCATCCAGGATCCCGGGCGCGGGCAAGAGTGCTGCGAGCGCACATCAGCGCGGATCTGGGACGTCAACGTTGGCCAGGAACGGCTGGAGGATCTTCTGGACCTCGCAGATCGACGCCTGAGGTTGCCATCACGACGTCGTCGACGAATCTCTGCCACCCTCCCAGGTAGCAGCGCGGATCTAATCCAGAGACGGCGATGCGCGTGGTGACGACGGCTACCTCGGGCGTCACCTGGCGTTCTCCCTTTCTCCGTCTGACCGTCTGACCTCTGGTTCCAGGGTCCGCACGACGTCCCCTGTTACTCCACAACCATCCGCAGGACGACCGCCCGACGAGCAGGCTTCGACTACGTCAGGGGAGCGCGAATGCCTGCCATGGCCGCGAGTAAGAATTTGGGTTACTCTGGTTACTTGTTTCTCTCCTTGTGGCAAACGAAATAACATATTGACATGTATGTTGAAATTACTCTAGTATTTACTCTATGGCAAATTACTTGCCAATATAGGAGGTACAACATGTCAGAACAGTTCGAGGGTGAACTCGAAGTAGTCAAGGGGATTCACACTCTCCTGAGGCCGCTGAAGCCTGCTCGTCGGGCGGTCGTCCTGCGGATGGTTGTGGAGCAGCAGAGAGCGTCCTTGCCGGCTGTTTCCCAGGCTGATGGTGATACCAGGACCGATGACGCGGACTTCGGGCAGATGATAGCGACGACGTCCACCGTGATTCGGAAACGGAGCCCGAAGGACTGGTTCGCGGAAAAGAGACCGATCAAGGGCAACCAGCGCATGGCGTGCCTTGGTTACTACCTAACGCGTTTTGAGAACACCGACACGTTCAAGACCAAGGATCTGACTACGCTCAACACCAGGGCTGCGCAGCCAAAATTCAGCAGTGCGGCCGTTTTCGCCAGGGATGCCATCAAAGCTGGCTACTTCGCCCCGGCGGGCGGGGGGAAGCGGCAGGTGACTACATTGGGCGACCTGGTCGTCGAAGCGTTGCCTGATCAAGCGAAGGTACGGGAGGTTCTACAGCAGAACGCCCACACGCGGCAGAAGAGTGGCCGCCGTAGGCGAGTGTGATGGACCCCTCGACGGCTCTCTCGGGGGTTCCGCCTGGGCTGAGGGGCGACCTCCTCGACGCCTTCACGGAGATCGTGCGGAATTTCCGGGAGAATCGTTGGGAGCCCTCTGAATTAAACGGGGGAAAACTGTGCGAGGCCGCCTACACCATCGCCAAGGGATACGTCGATGGGAAAATGCCAGACCGTGCCAAGAAGCCGAGGAACATGGTCGACGCGTGCCGGGATCTGCAGGGCGGCGGCGAACTTGAGCGCTCCATGCGTTTCCAGATTCCACGAATGCTGGTGGCACTCTATGAGATCCGAAACAACCGAGGAGTCGGTCATGTCGGTGGGGACGTCAATCCGAACCACATGGACGCTCGAATTGTTCTCGAGTCTGCTAAGTGGGTGATGGCTGAGCTCGTACGGGTCTTCCACAAGTTGAGTCCGAAGGAGGCCACCGACGTTGTCGATGCGCTCGTCGAGAGGACCGTCCCGATCGTGTGGGAACTTGCCGATAGAAAGCGCGTCCTTCAGTCCGACCTCTCGAGGAGGGATCAGACTCTCTTGCTGCTCTACTCGACCGCAGGTCCCGTGACTGAGTCTGATCTGATCGCATGGGTCGAGATTTCCAATAAGTCGAACTACCGTCGGGACATCCTGGAGCCAGCCCATCAAGAGCGCCTGATCGAGTTCGACAGGACATCGGGACTTGTGCATCTGTCACCGAAGGGAACCGCGTACGTGGAGGAGAAGTTACCTCTTGACCTTCTAGATGCGAATCGGAATTGACGAATACCTGAAATCCGGTGGTGGTGTGCGAGGTGCTTGAAGTTCTAGCTTGGGTCATTGAGGGTAGCGACTCTGGCGATCGAGCGCGGAGTTGATCTGCCCGTCGCGAACCCGAACTGTCTGGTCTGCGGGACGAAGCTGATGCCGAGTAGGAAGAAATAGGGTTCCCTACTCCAGGACGAAGGCCGTTCCCCACGGTGATGTTTGACGTGGCTCAGTAACAGACCCTGAGGTCCTAGGACCGACGTCACCTCACCGGCACCTCGGCGTCACCACCGCGTCATCGCCCCCGGCGAGACTCGCCCCAACTTCCGCGGCACGCCATCTCGACGACGCCGCGGCCTCGCAGCCGGCGGAGGGTCGCCCAGCAGACCTTACCCGGGCCTTCTCCGGCTCACGATCGACTCGCGAAGGACCCACGGCGGGACCCACGGTCCCGCCAATTTTTTTCACGGGACGCGTCGACTCGGCTCCAGCGGAGCTCAGCGGCCGCCGGCACCGACCGGAGTCGCGGCCGCGGGACGGCGCCGGGCGGTGGCGTCGGTGCCGCGGTTTTCGTAGACCACCTCGCCGCCCCGGATCGTCATGCGCACGGCGATGTCCGACAGGGCGTCGGTGGGGACGGCGGGATCGAGCGGATCGCGATCGAGGACGACGAAGTCGGCCTTCTTCCCCGCCTCGATGGAGCCGACACGGCTCTCCATCCCGAGCGCGCGGGCGGCGTCGGCGGTGCAGCCCTTCAGGGCCTGCTCGCGGCTCAGTCCTTCCTCGGCGCGCCAGCCGGTGCGGGTGATCGCCCACTCCATGATTTGCGTCGGCTGGAAGGTCTGCGAGGACATCGGCCAGTCGGAGCCCAGCGCCACCGGGACGCCGGCATCGACCAGCGCCTTGTACGGCATCGCCTGCTGCATCTGCGCGTCGCCTAACGCGTTCGCCATGAAGATGCGGTACGGGAAGAGCGTCGGCTGCAGCGTCACCACCACGCCGGCCTGCGCCAGGAGCGACAGGCGCGCGCGGTCGGTGGCGCTGACCAGCTCGAGCCCGTCGACCCGCATGACCGGACGCCCGGGGGGCGCCGCGCCCTGCGCGCGGACGGCGCGCTCGGTGGCGTCGAGGAAGAGGTGCGACGCGAGGCTTCCGGACGCCTCGACCGTCGCGCCCTTCTGGCCCGAGGCCCAGGCGGTCATCACCGTGTCGAGCCCTTCGGGGGTCATCGTCAGCAGCCCCGAGGTCCAGCGCGCGTCGCTGTACGCCTGGAAGAGCGCGGCTCCTCCGCCGATCGACGTGCCGTCGAGCATGCGGACTTCCGGTCCCACGAGAATCTGATCCGGGTCGGGACTCTTCTTGTCGTGCGCGTAGGCGCCGAGGGCGCGGCTGGCCTCCAGGTTCACACTGAGCGGCTGCAGGACCGCGCGCAGCGACAGGTCCCCTTCCTTGAGGAGCGCCTCGGCGTCCTGCGCGTCGACCGGCGAAGCGAGCGTGAACCCCGCGGTCGTCAGTCCGAACCGGGTCGCGGCGTTGACGAACTGGGCCGTCGCGGCGCGCCGCACCGCGTCGGGGAGCGACTCCCAGACCTTGTTCATCACGAGAAAGACCGGCGCTTCGCGTACCAGACCCGTCGGTTCGCCGGTGGCGTCGAGATCGACGTCGCCGCTGCCGTCGGGGAACTGGAGCCCCTTCAGGCCCAGGCGCTCGATCGCCTTGCCGTTCAGCAGCGCCACGTGGTGATCGAGACTCAGGACGAGGAGCGGGTTGTCGGGGCAGGCGCGATCGGCGAGGTCGCGTTTCAGTTTGCGCACCTGCGGCATGCGCGGGTTGAATCCAGCCGCCACCACCCAGGCTCCCGGCTGCGGCTTTTTGGCGGCGAGGCCCGCCTTGATCAGGCGCTCGACGTCCTCGGGGCTGCCGGCCGGCGTCCCCTTGTCGTCCACCAGCGACACGCCCAGGAGCAGCTCCCAGAACCCGAACGGCCCGAGGACGCGCGCGTCGATGAACCCTGGCACGAGCGTGCGTCCTTCGAGATCGATCACCTGCGTCGACGGCCCCGCCAGCGACCGGATTCTCGCGTTCTGACCGACCTCGACGATGCGGTCCCCCGAGACCGCCACCGCCTGCGCGATCATCCCCTGCGGGTTCATGGTCAGGACGGTGCCGTTGACCAGGATCAGGTTGACGGCGGACGACGGGGCGGAGGCTGGAGCCGGCGCGGCGAAAAGCGACGGGGCCGGCAGCGGCATGGCCGCGCAGGCCAGGACCAGGATGACGGGTGCGGCGGTCCTGCGAAGTGATTCGAGTGTCATCACGATCTCCACCGACAAGCATGTCGGGCGTCGCCATTCTTAACGACCGCCCGTTGCCTGTCTGTCACATCTACGTCACATTCTGGTGACGACCGGCCTCTACCCTGCCGGCTCCATTCCTTGCGGAGGCGGCCGGGATGAACGACAGGAGGTTGTGGAAGACGCTCGTCGCGACGGCGCTCACGTTGTCGGGATTCGCCTCGACGCCGCTTCGCGCCCAGGTGACGGCGCTGCCGGGGATCGAAGAGACGGCGAAGCCCGCGGAACCGGCTGACGCGACGGCGCCGCCGAAGGGCGGTTCGGAGCCCACGAGCCTGCTCGGCAACGGCGACGGCTTGTCGTTCGAGTCGGCCTCGGGCGATTTCAGCCTGCAGGTCGGGTTCTGGGGCCAGACGCGCTTCCAGGCGTACGACAAGGATCAGTGGCGGCGTGTCGACCGCACCACCCTGACGCCTCCGATCCCGGTCGAGAACGTCGGCATCACGCAGCTCACCTTCGACATCCCGCTGCTGCGTTTCTACATGCGCGGCAAGACGTTCAAGCCGTGGCTCACCTACAAGCTCGAATTGAACCTGGTCGCCAACGACGAGGGGCTGCGCGAGATCCTGATCCCGGCCGTCGACCCGATCACGGGATCAAACGCGGTCCTCGTCCGGGCCGGGGCGGAGAGCCAGGATGGGCGCACCGTGAAATTGGTCGACTACTACCTGGACGGCGCACCGCTCACCGCGGTCGGCTTCCGCGTCGGTCAGTTCAAGGTGCCCGACGGTCGCCAGGAATTGGTCAGTGACATGCAGCTGCAGATGACGCAACGATCGATCGCTTCGGCCTTCTTTGCGCCCGGCCGAGACCGGGGGATCGAGGTGAAAGGCTCCACGCCCACGCAAAAGATAGGCTACCAGGTCGGCGCGTTCAATGGCACGGGACTGACGGCGCACGCGAACACCGATGGGACGCTCGCCTATGCCCTGCGCCTGACCGCGACCTCGAACGGCCCTTATCTCGACATCGAGTCGAACGTCGACGCGCCGGACCGCTTCCACGCCCAGGGCGGCGTCTCCTGGTACACCAACGGCCAGCGGATGACCCAGAACGCCGACCCGTTGTCGCTCCTGGGCAACGTCCAGGATCGCCGCGTCGCCGCCGACCTCGAATTCTTCTGGCACAAGCGGGCCAATCTTCTTTTCGAGTACTTCCAGAGCCGGATCCGGGTCGATGACGCGATCCAGCAGCGCATGCAGCAGATCTGCTACGGCGCGTTCCTGCAGGGTCTGGTGACCTGCGACCAGCAGGGGTACAACGCCCAGGCGGGAGTGACGTTCGGCGACCACCAGGAGCTGTCGGGGCGCTACTCGATGGTCGACGCCGACCGCGACCTCGACCGCGACCGGCAGATGGAGACGACGCTGAATTACACCTACTTCTTTCGCAAGCACGTCCTGCGCTGGAGCAGCAGCCTGACCTTTCTGAAGCTTCAGGTGAACGCCACGGGCAGCAGCGGGCTCGCGGTGCAGCAGGGCGACTCGTCGATCCCGCCGGTTGTGAACTTCCCGAACCCCGAGGCCTTCCCCGGTCTCGACGACGACCAGAACAAGGCGTTCGTGACCCAGTTGCAGTGGGTGTTCTAGTCGCGCTCAGGGACCGACGACGGGACAGTTGAGGGGCTCGTCGTAGAGCGGCCGGCCATCGGAGCCGATCACTTTCCGCAGTGGCGAGTAGCCCGGGTCTCCCGGAAGCGCCGGCAGCTCCATCGTCGCGGCGCCCGCGAGCGGATCGGATACGGGCGCGCCGGTCGTCGGGCCGGCCGCCGTTGCGACCTTCATCGACGACACGGGCGCGAGGTCGCCCGCGATCCGCAGCGTCTGTTCGAAATAGAGATACGGCGCCCGTTGGCCACGGTACCAGACGTAGCGCAGCGCCGCGGCGCCGTCGCGCCGGTCGGCCTTCATCGACGCGCTGCTGCCCTCCGGCACGATCGGCCCGTTGAGAAGCGCGCCGGTCCGCTCCGCCTTGTAGCCCGAGTCCTTGTCGGAGAGCAGCCGCTCCAGCGTCTTCATGTCGCGAAGCGAATTGTCGGCCCGGTAGCTGGACGGCGCGGTCACCTTCCAGAGATCCCAGATGTCCGTGTAGCCGGGATCGCCCGGCGCCACGTCGACGATCGGGAACTGGGTGAGGACGTAGTTTCCCTGCGCGTCGTAAAAGACGTAGAAGCGCGCGGGGCGCGCCGGCCGGAGGTCGAGGTCGTAGCAGCGCGCCTTGCGGCCCCCCGGCCCGGTCGCGTCCAGAAGAAACGGCACGGCATCGAGATGGATCGGCTCGTTCGGCCCGGGCAGGCCGCGCACCCGATCGCGGCGCAGGCGCGTCGCGGCCATCGTCGAGAAGCGATCGACGGAAAGGAGCGGCGCATCGAAACCGAAGTCCTGGGCGGGCGGTGTCACGCTCAGGGGCGCTGGCGGGCTGCTGGGCGGGGCGACCTTGGGCGGCGGCGCAGTCGGCGGTGGCGTTGCCGCGTGAAGGGCCGCCGGCGCACCCACAAGCGCCAGCGCGACGGCGACGAGGCAAGAACCCACGGGTGCGGTTCTCGGACGGGCGCGCATCAGAAGGCGATCCTGATCCCGAGGCGGATGGTCCGCGGCGCCTCGAGAAGACGCGACTTGCCGAAGCCGGGATTGATCCCGGAGCAGCCGGCCCGCAGAGCGTCGTCGAGCGACGCGGGGCAACCGGCGAAGCCGGGATAGGCCGGGGCCGAGAAGATCTCGCCCCCCTGGTTCAGAGTCACCTTCTCGGTGCGCAGGAACTGGTACAGCTCGTCCAGGTCGGAGAAGCGTCCCTGGAATGACTGCGCCCAGTTGTTCCACTCTCCCCGCGACACCGAGCCGTCGGCGTTGCCGAACGCGGTGTCGACGTATTCGAGGAGCGGCTCACCGCGCCCCTCTCTGCTGCCGTCGATGGGAGAGAAGATGACGCCGCCGTAGCCGTCGGGGAACGGCTTGGCCCAGACGCCGGTCGCCATGAATTGTTCGTCGACGGCGATCGGCTTCTGCTCGTTGAGGAAGTTGAAGATGTCGAGCGATACGGTCATCTTCAGCCGCCCCGTGTCCTTGATGTTGTAGCCGAGCCCGAGATCGACCCCCTGGGTCGCCGGCAGCCGGCCCGCCGTGCCGCGCTGCAGCAGGAAGAGCGGCCCGAAGAAAGGCGTCGATCCGCCCGTCGGGTCGGTGGTGGCGCTGATGGGGCCGCCCGTGGTGTAGCGCCAGGTCAGGCCGAGATACGAGTTCGGGGTCAACGCATAGTGCCCGAACAGCTTCACCTGGTGCTCCATGTCCTGGGGCAGCGCGCCGTCGGTGTTCACGGTCAGCGCCGGCACGTCGAACGCCTCGGTCAGGTTCGGGTCGCGCTCCTCGCTCTCGACGAAGTATCGCCCACGGTAGTTTCCGAGGGTGCGCGAGTGCAGGTAGGTGAAGTCGAGCCACAGGCGCCGCTCGACCTCCCCCGCGACTTCGAACTGGATGCCTTCGTAGCGCCGCGTCGCCCGGGGAAAGCCGGCGTAGCCGAGCCGCTCCAGGTCGTCGTTGGAGAGCGTGCAGACCCGGCCGGGCGCGCAGCCGGCGATCTGCGCGAAGGCGGGCTGCTGCGCCGGGTCGCTGCTGCCCGGGACGTAATCGGGGTTGACCATGTCGCGGTTGGCCGGGTCGACGAAGAAATGGTACGGCCCACCGGGGTTGGCGACGATGAAGTTCTTGCCGAAGTCGAGGCTCATGTCCTCGATGGCGTCCTGCAGCGAGCGGTGGATGGTGAGGACGCCGACCTTCCACCTCGGGATCGGCGACCACTCGAACCCGAGGAGCGTCTCGTCGGTGCTGGAGCCCCGGAGCTGCGGGTCGATCGGGGCGCGGAAATTCGACCCCGAGTCGACGATGGTGTCGGGGAACAGCCCGCCGCTGCCGAACCCGTCGAGGCCCTGGGAGGTGTGGACCTTGTCCTGCATCTCGTACGCCGAGATGTCCGGATGATCGACCAGGTCCTTGCTCTCGAAATCCCAGCAGGTCGGGTGCGCCGGCGAGCCGAGATCGAAGGAGGGATCGTTCGACGGGCAGATGCCGTGCTGATCGATGTCGTTGATGAATCCCTGGCGCGACCAGTTCTCGGCGCGGTAGAGCCGGGTCGAGGTGATGCGCGGACTGAAGGCGCGGCTGACCACCTGCATCGGCACCTGATCGTAGTAGCGCCCCCACGAGCCGTACAGCTTGCCGCGGTTTTCGCCGGTGAAGTCCCAGGTGGCGCCGAGACGCGGCGCGAAGTTCTTCTCCATGCGCACGAGGGAATGGCCGGAATCGTCGACGATCTGCTGCGCGTCCCAGCGCAGGCCGTAATTGATGGTGACGCGCGGCGTGGGCGACCAGGAGTCCTGCGCGAACAGGCTCAAGGTGTTGGTCCCGCCGTCGGCCTGCACCTGGTCGTCCCACTGGCGGCAGTTCCCCTCCCCGTCGCCCCAGCAGCGGCGCACGCCGACGATCGAGACCGGCGGACGGGTCGGGTCGCCCTGCAGCGACGTGACCGGCAGCCAGTCGAGCGACATCCCGGTCCCCCAGCCGTAGTCGAGCGACTGGCTGAAGTCGGCCGCCGCATACTCGGTGCCGAACTTGATCGTGTTCTTGCCGAGAAAACCCTCGAGCGTGCCGGCGACCGACCTGCGCTTCGCGTTCGTGTCGCCGGCATACGGATACGGTCCGAACCGCAGGCTCGGCTCGCCGAAGGTCGTCGACGAAGTGAAACCCTCCGCGGTCCCCAGACAGTAGGGATCCGACAGATCCTTGCAGCGCGCCCGCACCGAGGGGGTGGAGGTCTGCCGGGTCGCCCCGATCGGGTTGATCTGCTGCTGCTGGTCGGTCGGGTCGAGCGTATCCATCTCGGTGTGCAGGCCCAGGCGCCCCATCATCGACCAGCGGCCGCCGCCGCCCAGCGCCGTGTACTGCAGCAACCCGTCGACGCCGCCGTTGCTGACGCGGTGGTCGCCGCCGGGGCCGCCGAGCTCGTCGCGGAAGTTCTGCACGCCGGGGTCGGTGTGGAACGAAGCGACGAGCTGGCTGCGGGAATCGACCTGCCAGGTGGTCTTGAAGAAGTAGAGGCTGCGGTCATCGGTGTCCTCCGCCTTGTCACGCGCGAACAGGTTGGCGAACTGCTGGTCGGCGGTGGCGGTGCTGTTCTTGCGCGAGAAGCCGGAATAGAAGAAGACCTTGTCCTTGACCAGGTAGCCGCCGAGGCTGCCGGCGACCTCCTGACCGTCGGGGACGGGCAGGGCGGTCCCGAACCCCGTGTTCTGCGGCTCGCTTGCGAGCGAGTCGGGGGTCGTGTAGTAGGCCAGCGATCCCTCGAACTGGTCGCCGCCCGACTTGGTGGTCACGTTCACCAGCGCCCCCTGCGCGCCGCCGAATTCGGCGCCGTACCCGCCGGTCTTGACCTCGATCTCCTTGATGATGTCGAAGTGGAGCTGCGTCGACGGGCGCCCCGACCCGACCGACGTCGACGAGACGCCGTCGATCTGGTAGTTGGACTCGAGCCCGGTCGATCCGTAGGCGGCCACCCCTCCCGTCCCGTCGTCCTTGGAGACGCCGGCGGCGAGCTGGACGACGTCGGTGTACGACCGGCCGGTCGGGATATCCTGCATCTTCTCGGCGCCGAAATTGGTGCCGATGGTCGTCGAGCCGCTCTCCACCAGCTCGTGCCCGGAGGCCTCGACGCGAACCGTCTCGACCGCGACCGAGACAGGGGGCACCTTGGTCTGCCGGCCGGTCTCGACCTTGAACGGAGCCGAGGCGATCGGCCGGCCGCCGGCGAGGGAGACGGTCACCGTGTAGGTGCCCGGCGGCACGTCGGTGAAGCGGTAGATCCCCTTCGCGTCGGTGACCGCCCCCAGGGGACGTGCGAGCTGGCCGCCTGACAGCGACACGGTCGCGCCCGGAACGGCGCCCTGGTCGTCGACGACGCCGCCCGTGACGTCGCCCGAGAGCGGATCGGCCGACCGGGCGGCGGGAGCGGCGACCTCGGCGGCGCTCTGCGCGGCCGAGGCCGGTCTGCCGGTCCCGTTCTGCGCCAGGGCTCCGCCCCAGGCGATCAGGGTGAGCGCGGCGCTCACGACCAGGAGCGGCCCTTCACGCAGGCGCCCGCGCCCCCGCGACGAATCCCGGTTGTGCAAGCGTTTGTCCCGTCGTTCGCCCTACGGACAGGGCGGAGTGGAAACCGGCTGGCCGTTCGACCGCGTTCCCGCCACTCCCTCGCCGCATGAGTTCCCGGCGCGGGTCAGGTAGAAGAAGGTCTGCCCCACCGGCGGGTTGGTGCCGTCGCCCGAGTTCAGGACGCCGAGGTTCGGCTGGAAGCAGGCATAGGACGGCGCCACGCCGCTCGACGGCTGCGGGGCGCGCAGCACGTCGTACGCCGGGACGGTGCCGCCCGGAGTCGCCGGCGCGGTCCAGGAGTAGCTCGAGGCGTTGCTGAAGGTCAGGGAGACGATTTCGCTCGGGATGGCCCACGCGGTTCCGTTGAGCGGGTCGCAGTCGCAGGCCGGCGCGCGGCCGTCGCCGTCGGCGTCCGAGTTGTCGGTGTTGAACACGCCCGGGCACTTGTCGACGTCGTCGGAGATGAAGTCGCCGTCCGCGTCGGGCGAGTAGGTCACCGTGCCGTTCGGATTGAGCGTGAAGAATCCGATCACCGCCCGGCTCTGCACCCCGGTGAAGGTGTTGCGGATGGTGCTGAAGAACGGGATGAAGACCGGCTGCGGGTTGCGCGCGCCCCCGGCGTCGGAGAGCTGCGTCTCGACGCTCCACTGGACGTTGTTGCCGAGCGAGCCGGACTTCACCGCGTCGAGGGTCGACTGGTACGAGCCGGGCGAGCCGCCGCTGGTGAACTTGGCGGCGCGGGGGTTGGCGGACGGGACCGCGAGCCCCTGGGTCTGGACCCCGCTCCCGAACGAATCGATCTGGTTCACCGCGCCGATGACGTTCGCCGTGCTCATGTCGAAATCGCTCGCGGCCCCGTTCGCCGCCACGATGCCGTCACGCGTCGTGGGGTTCAGGACGCCGAACAGGCCGACGAAGATGTTGGGTGCGGCGGCGCCGATGACGCCGTTCAGGTCGCTCGCCGTGACGTCGGGCAGCGTGATGGTCGTGGTCGCGTTCACGAACGTCGTCCGCGTGCCCAGGTCGACGATGTAGTCCGCGCCGTTCGGGTACTGGTAGGCCACGTACAGGACGTCGCCGCCGGTGTAGGTGAGGGCGGAGGCCAGGCCGACGCCGGAGGCGGCTGTCGCGACCAGCGCCGTGAGCATGACAGAGAGGCGCGTCCAAGAACCGCGCGCGCGATGCGTCTTCATGGATGTCCCTCCTGGACCAGATGGACCCCCAGACTAGGGGGAGGTGGTGGAGCGATGGTGAACATTGCGTGACCAAAAGGTGACGAGCCTTTCAGATGGGCGCGGGGCACGGGGTCACGAGGATCGGCTCCCCGGACGAGTCGGCCCCCGCCCCGCTCTCGCCGCAGTTCTCGCCGCTGACGACGTAGAAGAAGACCGACCCCTGGGGCGGCCGGTCGGAGTCGATGAAGGAGGTGGTCATCACGTTGTCGGCGCGGCAGACGTACGACGGCTGCGTCCCCGACGCGGCCGACAGGACGCGATAGACGTTCGAGGCGACCGACCCCGGCGCCGGCGTCCAGGTGAGAAGCGCGCCGGAAGGATCGCTCGCGACGGCCAGCGTGTCGCCGACCGGCGCCTGACCCCGCAGCGGCGTCTCCTGTCCGGGGTTGAAGACGGCGATGCAGTCGTCGCAGGCGTCGCCGACGCCGTCGCCGTCCCGATCCTCCTGACCCGGGTTGAACACCCCCGCGCAGTCGTCCGACGGCAGACGCAGACCGTCGCCGTCGGCGTCGCCGTCGACGTACAGCTCCCAGTAGGCGTCCTCGCACAGGCCGCTCGAGGCGCCTTCGACGGTCACGACCGAGTCCCCCGCCGGGCGCGGCGCGGCGACTTGCGGGTCGGGGGTCGACGCGTCGGAGGCCACCAGGTTCCCCGCGCCGTCGAGGATCGAGACACGCCCCGTCAGGAGCGACTGCAGATCCTCGCGCGCGTCGAGGTCGGCCGCCAGAGTCGCCGCCGACGCCAGGGTCAGCCGCGCGTCATCTCGATCGCCCGCGGGACAGAGCGTGCCGCTCAGACCGCGCGCCGGGGCGATCGGCTCGGCGGTGGCTGCGACGTCGTTGGATGCGGCGGGCCCGAGCTCGATGCTCAACTGATAGAGAGACGTCGGACCACCGACGAAGCCGCGCAGGTCGTGGACGTCGACGTAGTAGGTCCCGCTCGATGGCAGAACGACGCTCAGGTAGGGATCGACCGGGTTGCCCGCCGAGTAGGCGGCGCTCGCCAGGACCGACTGGTCGGGGGCGTAGAGCGTCACGACCCCCTTCACCGCCGGCACGTTGGGATTGAAGACCGCGGAGTCGAAATCGACGCTGGCCGTCTGTCCGGCCGTGGCGTCGAAGCGATAGAAGTCGTGGTCCCCCGCGGGCATGATGAGGCTGTCGATCGAGGCCAGCACGGGGGGTCGGAGAGGCGTGGCGCCGGCGAAGGTGCCGTTCCCCTCCTCCTCGATCGTCAGGACGTAGCGGTAGTCGGGGCCGCCGAGGCTGTCGAGATCCTCGACCGTGACGTAAAGGACGCCGCCCTGTTGAAACGGCGCGCTGGTCACCGGGTCGTCGAATCCCCCCTGCGAGTCGTCCTGGGCGAGAAGCGACACGCCGTCCGACGCCAAGATCGACAGGCGCGCCGTGAGCGGCGAGCCGGGGCTGGTGTCGGCGCGAAAGCCGCGGGCGAGGACGCTGGCGTCGAGCGTGGCGCCGGGCCGGACGCGCACCGCGTACCAGTCGCGGTCCCCGGGCGCGCCGATGAGGCCTCCGACGCTCACCGGGGCCAGGAGCGGCTGCGCGGTGGTCGACAGGTCGTTCGGCTCCACCTCGCGCCGCAGGTCGGCGCGCGCGTCGCGCGTCCCCGCCATCCACAACAGCAGGGCGGCCGCGACCGCCGCCGGGACCGGCCCGGCCCGGAGCGCGCGGGGCCGATGCGAGCGGGCCCGGCGCGCGCTGGGACGGAAAAAGACCGCGGGGAGGGACGCAACGGTGGCGCGTCCCTCCCCGCGACGAACGGAGAACATCTGCTACCGGGCGGACTTCGCGAGCACGTTCACCGTGTCACAGCAGGCGACCGGGTTCCCATCGACCGTGGCGCCAAAGCAGACCGGCGTCGCGCCGCTGCTCCGTCCGACGACCGCCAGGATGTCCTGGCGATTGCCGTCGAGCGTCGAGCAAACGCCGTCCGACGCCGCGCTGAAGTTGATGAACGGAGCGACCCGCAGACCCGTGCTCTCCCAGATGCCGTCCTGGTCCGAGGTGCAGCCCGGACCGGAGAACGGCGTCGGCAGCGTCGTGCCGCCCGCCTGCGAGATCCACGCCGGGCTCATGCGATCGAGCGGCACGGCGATCGGGTTCTGCGGATCGGTGACGTCGGTCAGGACGACGCTGAAGGAGAACCCGGCGCCGTTCGACTTCGGGTTGAGGGTGTGCGGACCGGCGACGCAGGTCGCCTGGATCGTCCGGGCCGGCAGGTAGACGGCGGTGCCGTCCGGACCGAAGTGGAGCGTTCCCAGGAGCGACTGCGTGGCCGGGATGCCGGCGAACGGATTGAACCGGCCGCTGAACAGCGGCAGGTCGAGCGACGAGCCCGCCAGCGTTCCCTCGACGCTGAACGGCACGTTGTTGCCCAGCGAGCCCGCCACCCTGCCGTTCAGGGTGTTCTGATAGGAGCGGACGTCGCCCGCCTCGAACGTCCCGGCCGCGGGGTTGGTGGCGACCGGAGCGGAGAGGCTGGCGAAATTGCCTCCCAGGAAGCGAATCTGGTTGGAGGCGCCGATCGCCGATCCGACGAGCGTGGCGGCCGCGGGGCCTCCCGTGGAGATGTAGCCGTCGACGCCGTTGGCGCCGATCACCGCGACCTGGAGGCTCGCGGGGAGGGTGCCACCGTAGACGCCGGTCAGGTCGGACCCGGTGTACTGGCTGACCGGCACCGGGACTGCCGACCCGGTGAAGGCCGTGGCCGGCCCCAGGTCGGCGATGAACTCGCGGCCATGGGGCTGGTAGATGACGACGAGCAGGTCGCCGCCGTCGTAGGTCGCGGCAAGAGCGAACGGTCCGCCGGCCGCAAGGAGGATCACCGCCGCGAAAGCCACCGCGGCGTACTTCGAGATGGATTGTCTCATCGGCGCGTCTCCTGGTTCCCGGTGACTAGGGCGCCGAGCAGATGGCCGCGTTGAACGGACCGGTCGGGAAGGTCGGGCTGCCGTCGTTGGCGCGGCTGACCTGCATCTGGGTCAGCGCCACGACCGCGGGATCGGACAGTGCGTCCGACTGCATCTGGCCCACAAACTGCAGCACGGTGTTGCGCTTGACACCGGGGGTAAAGACCGCCGAGTCAAAATACCAGCGCTCGAACGACCAGTACTCGTACTCGCCGCACTCGACGCTCGACTTGTTGAACTGACGGCCCTGGTACTTCAGGACGTCGTAGTTGTCGCTGTCGGTCTTGCGGACGCCATAGTCGTCGAACGGGTTGGCGGGCGTGCCGGGATCGACGATCGCGAAGTTGTCGGTGCCGACGTAGCCGATCGAGATCGGGTTGGTCGGAGCCGGAATCGCCTGGCAGGGGGAGGTCTGGCCGCCGATCACGGGACCTGACTCGCCGCACTCGGCCGAATCGTTGCCGCACCAGATATTCGCTTTGACCCGGTTTCTGACGTCGGCGGTGCCGGGCACGAAGACGTTCCCCTGGCCGGCGCCGATCGTCTCGAGCATGGTGACGTTGAAGTTGTTGCGCGTGCCCGACAGGCGGTTGCGCATCACGGCGCCGATGATCGGCGTTCCGAGACCGGCGGTGCCGATGCTCGGGTCCATGTAGCGCCAGTCGCATTCGTCGTTGTTGCCGAAGATCCCCTTGATCTTGTCCTTGGTGAGGCTCAGATCGACGAAGGGGCAGTCGCTGGGACCGGCCGGGCAGGCCACGCCGGGATTGATCACCTTGCTCGCCGGCAGGAGCTGCCGGATGTTCTTGTTGACGATGAACGCGAACGGGATGGCGAACAGGCGGTTCTCGGTGCTGGTCGGACCCGAGAAGAGCTGCGGGCGAACGAAGCCGCCGATGACCGGGCTGCAGAGGGTGGCGGCGACGTCGGAGGCCGAGACGTTGACGACCAGACCGAGGGTGCTGGCCTGCACGGCCACCGTCGCACCCGGGGTGTCGGGGCAGACCGGGAAAGCGCCGCTCGCGTGATCCATGGCGGTGAGGCCCTCGCACGAACCGGCCTGCTGACCGATGAACAGCGTGACGCAGGTATCACGGATCCCGTCATTGTTGGTGTCGACGTTGCCGCGGTAAGTCCTTTCCCCGGCGCCGCAATCGGACATCGGCGGGCCGTACAGGTTCGCCGCGCTCGCGTTCATGGACGGGTTGGGGGCCGTGGCGCCTTCGTAGACCATGGTGACGGCGCTGGTGATCGTTCCACCGATGGTGCAGGTCGTAACCGGCTGCGGCGGCAGGGCCGCCAGGGCGGAGCCGCCGGCGAATGCCATGGCCGCGAGACCGGCAAGGATTGACTTGGTTCTCACCGTGATGACCTCCTCGAGTGTGTGGGACGGGCCGGGCCGGCTCGAGAGCGCCCCGATGGCCTCCCTCCGGACCGCGACCAATAGACCGCCTCAGGGGGTCGGTGCCGTGAACGCTCTGTGACCGAACGGTGAAGTTTCGCGCGCCGGCCGCCTCGAATCGGGCCCGGCGAGGAGATATCGCAGCCGCCGGATGGCGCGCCGCTCGATGAGACGCACCGCTTCCCGTGACAGGCCGATCTCGCGGCCCATCTCCTCGAGGGTGCGGGTCTCGTCGTCGTCCAGGCCGTAGCGCCCCTCGAGAACCTGTCGCTCGCGCGGCGTCAGGCGCGCGAGGGCGCGGCGGATCGCGCGGACGGTCTGCGCGCGCGCCAGCTCTTCCTCGGGTGTCGTGGCGCGCGGGTCGGCCAGCCGGTCGAGCAGCGCCAGGCCGTCGCGCTCCCCCGCCGGCTCCTCGAGCGGCAGGACGTGGATCTCGGTCATCAGGATCTTCTCGACGTCACGGACCGGACGCGCCAGGGCGCGCGAGGTCTCGTCCCGGCTCGGCGGGCGGCCGAGCGCGGCCGTGAGCGCCTGCTGCGTCCGGCGGACGACGCTCATCCTCGTCACGGCGTACGACGGGACGTGCACCATCCTCCGGTGCCGCGCCAGGGTGCCGATCATCTCCTTGCGGATCCAGGGAAGGGCGCAGGTGCTGAATCGGGTGCCGCGGGCCGGGTCATAACGCAGGAACGCCCGCATCAGACCGAGACGCCCCGCGGCGACCAGCTCCTCCTGCTCCAGGCCGCGGGCGCGGAACGTCCGGGCGATCTGCGCCACCAGTCGCATCCCCGACACCAGCATCTCTTCCGGAATCGCGGCCGTGGCCATCGGCACCTCCCGTCGCGCGAGCGCACCACGCGGATGCCGGAGCCTGAGTGACGGGCGTGACGGCGGCGTGTCGGTCCGATGAGAAGGCGGCAACGGCCCGCCGCTCCGCCGGCGACCCGCGCTCGCCGGCCGCGCCGGGGCGCGCCGCCCTAGCCCGGGAGGGGCTTCGCGGTCGCGGGCTGCGGAAACCAGTGCCGCGTCCGGTTGCAGACGCCGCACACCGAGAGCATCACCGGGACCTCGACGAGCACGCCGACCACGGTCGCCAGCGCAGCCCCCGAATCCGGCCCGAACAAGGTGATCGCGACCGCCACCGCCAGCTCGAAGAAATTGCTCGCGCCGATCAGCGCGCCGGGAGCCGCCACGTTGTGCGGGATCCTGAACCAGCGCATCAGGCCGTAGACGAGACCGGACGTGAAATAGACCTGGATCAGGATCGGGATCGCGATGAGGAGAACGTGAGGGAACCGGGACGTGAGGTTGTCGGCCTGGAAGGCGAAGATCAGGACGAGGGTCGCGAGCAGGGCGACGATCGCCACGGGCTGGAACACCGGCAGGTAGCTCCTCTCGAACCACGCCCCGCCCTTCACCCGGGTGAGCCACGCCCGGGTCACGCCGGCGAGACCCAGAGGCGTCACGATGAAAACGACGACGCTCCAGAGCAGCACCCGGTAGGGCACCACCAGATCGCTCGCACCGGTGACGAGGACATGCACGATCGGCGCGAACAGCACCAGCATGATCAGATCGTTGAGCGAGACCTGGACGAGCGTGTACGCCGGATCTCCGTCGGTCAGGTACGACCAGACGAAGACCATGGCGGTGCAGGGGGCCGCGGCCAGGATCACGACGCCGGCGACATACTGGTCGGCGAGCGCCGGCCCGATCCACGGCAGGAACAGGTGCTTGAAGAACAGCCAGCCCAGGAACGCCATCGAGAACGGCTTGACCAGCCAGTTGACGAACAGCGTGACGAAAAGCCCGCCCGGCCGCCTCCCGACGCCGAGAAGGCTGGTGACGTCGATCTTCAGCATCATCGGATAGATCATCAGCCAGATCAGGATCGCGATCGGGGCGTTGATCTGGCTTCCGGCGCCGAACTCGAGTCGCCGCAGCGCGGCCACGGCCGCCGGCGCGAGCTTGCCGAGCCCGACCCCGATGACCATGCATCCCGCCACCCAGATCGTCAGGTAGCGCTCGAAGAGGTTCAGTCGCTTCGGAGCCATGCGTGCTAGCGCGCGCCGGCGGCGGCCCGTCGGGCCGGCCTCGGCCGGCGGCGCGCGGCGGGGGTCGTCCGCGCCGTCGGCCGCGCGGCCGGCCGCGTCGTCGGCCGTGCGGTCGGCCGGGCGGCGCCCCGACCGGCGTCGCGTTTCCGGCGGCAGACGAAGGCGAGCTCGCGATCGAAGACCTTCTCGAACAGGTCGCCTTTTTCTTCCGCAGCGTGAGCCTCGACCGCCAGGTCGCGATCGGCCACCAGGGTCATCCGCACGGCGCGACGCGTGGTCCGGCACTCGATCGCCCGCACCCCCTGGGAGTGGCGCCGGTCGAGCGCGTCGGCGATTCTCAGGATGGAGGCGAGGGCGGCGACCAGGCGCCGGTCGTCCCGCGCGAGCGACGACAGCGATTTGTGACGCCGCTTCGGCTCGCCGCGGCGGTGGTAGCGCGCCACGAGCGCGACGATCTCGCGCTCGCGCGGCGTGAACCCCTCCAGCTGCGCGTGCGCGATCAGGCGATAGGCGTGCTTGTGATGCTGGCGGTAGCCGACGACGTAGCCGACGTCGTGCAGAAGCGCGGCGGCCGACAGCAGATCGCGAGCGCCGGGATCGATCCCGAGGGCCGGTGCGAGCTGGTCGAACATCGACTCGGAGAGCCGGCGCGCCTGCAGGGCGTGGCCCTCCTCGTAGCGCAGCGAGCGGCCGAGCGCCTCGGCCGCCGCCAGCCGTTGCGGGCCCGCCGGGCCGGGGGTGCGGCGCCGCGCCCGGCGCGCCACCAGCCGGTGCACCAGGGCGTGGCGGATGCCGCGCGCGTTGACGCGCGCGAGGTTGATCTTCAGATGCGCCATCACCTCATAAAGGATGATGGTCCCCGCCAGGATGATGTCGGCGCGGTCGGGGGAGAGGCCGGGCATCTGCCGGCGCTCCGCGAGCGTCCGCCGCATGAGCGCCGAGCGCAGGTGCAGCAGCTCGGCCTGCGTCATCTCGAAGCCGAGGACCGGGCGTCCCAGAAGCCCCTGCCGCGCCATGGCGATCTGCGCCAGCGCCGTCGCCGTGCCGCCCGAGACGATCAGCACCTGGGGCGGCGGATCGGTCTCGATCCGCGCGTTCTTGAGCGCCCGTCGCACGTCGCGCCGCAAACGCCGGAACTCCCGGTTGCGCACCGGATCGCCGTGCAGATGCTTCTCGGTCAGGTTGACGGCGCCCAGACGCAGCGAGTGCTCCTGCTGGATGTGCGTCCCGATGCCGAGGATGATCTCGGTGCTGCCGCCGCCGATGTCGACCACGGCGCAGGGCGTGTCGCCGAGATCGAACGACAGGGCGGCGCTCTCGAACGCCAGGCGCGCTTCCTCTCCTTCGGAGATCACCCGCAGTCTCAGCCCCGTCTCCGCCCGCACCTGATCGACGAAGGCGCGCCGGTTGGTCGCCACCCGCAGCGCGCTGGTGCCGACGACCGCGAACCGGCGCGCGCCGCGCGCCCGCGCGATGTCCGCCATCCGCCGCAGCGCCGTGAGGGCCCGGCGCATCGCGGCTCGCTGCAGCCGCCCGCGCGCCCCCAGACCGGAGGCGAGACGCGCCACCTCGCGCTCGTCGTCGAGGATGCGCTCGCGTCCGTCGCGCCCGACCTCGAAGACGAGCGACCGGATGGTGTTCGATCCGACGTCGATGACCGCGATCGGGCCTCTCATGGGGCTCTCCAGGGGCGGAAGCGCCGCAGACGCGCACCCGCCGCGGCGGCGGCCGCACGGCGCTTCCGCCGCAGCGCCGCCATCCAGGGACGCGCCTCGCGCCGCCGTTGAATCAGATGAATCAGCATGTCGAGATCGTGCAGGGCCCCCAGGGCCTCTTGCACGCGCCGCGCCTCCGCCAGAGCGGGGCCGGGATCGGCGATGCCGGCCTCGTCCAGAAGCTCCAGCGTATAGCGGTACCGCTTCACCGCGACCCTCAAAACGTGCGGCTCCTCCGAGCGGTCCAGCGGCAGATCCTTCAGGATCGACTCGATCCGGTCCGCCCGGCCCCCGAGCGCCGCGACGGCCGCGGCCCGCGCCCGGTTCTCCGTCCGGCGGGACAGGCGACGCGACGCGCAGGCGCGGGCGAGCCTGGCCGCCCGCCTGCGCACCCCCGGGACACGCACGCCCCCGGCACGCGCCGCCGATCGGGCCCGCAACGCGCGCGGTGCCAGAGCCAGCGAGCGCAGCATCGGCCGCAATTCGGGGAAGCCGGACGCCAGCCCTGCGACGACATCGGCATCCCGCAGCACCGCGAGGTGCCGCCGCATCTGCCGCGCGCGGCGCCGCAGACGCCGGCTCTCGCGCGCCGGAAGGACCGGCGCGAACAGCTCGAGCGCTTCCTGCAGCCGCCGCGTCGCGACCCGGAGGTCGTGGATGCTGTCGGGATCGCCGCGCCGGACCGCGTCTTTGCGCACCGAGAGAAGTTGGCGCGATCGGCGCGCGACGATTCGCCGCGCCCGCCTGTCAAGACCTTCTCCCCCTTCGATGCGCCGCCCCGCCGCCACGCCTCGCGCCCTCCCGGTCTCGCTAGGGTACAGGAAACAAGGGGGTTGGAAGGAGCCGTCGCGGGCCGTCCGAAGGCCGTTTCACTCAATCGTCACTCTTTCGTCACGGAAGGGGGGTCAGGTCGCCTTATAATCCGGGGACCGAAGATGGCACGCAAGCAGGGCATGCCCCGAAAACGGGGCCGGTTGATTGTCGTCGAGGGGATCGACGGCTCGGGCAAGAGCACGCAGATTCAGCTCCTGCGGCGCTGGCTCGAGGCCCGCGGCGTGAAGGTCTTCTTCACCGAATGGAACTCCTCCGACCTGGTGCGTCAGGCGACCAAGCGGGGCAAGAAGAAGAACCTCCTGACCCCGACCACCTTCAGCCTGCTGCACGCCACCGACTTCGCGGACCGGCTGACCTACAGCATCATCCCGTACCTCAAGGCGGGCATCACGGTCCTGGCGGACCGATACATCTATACGGCGTTCGCGCGCGACATCGCGCGCGGTGTCGACCGGCGCTGGGTGCGCGACCTGTACGCCTTCGCGGGCAAGCCGGACGCCGCGTTCTACTTCCGGGTGCCGATCGACGTGGCCGTCGCACGCATCATGGGCGCGCGCGCCAAGATCAAGTTCTACGAGGCCGGCATGGACCTCGGACTCTCCGCGGATCCGGTGGAAAGCTTCCGCCTCTTCCAGGGACGGGTCCTCGAGGAATACGACCGGTTGTCCGGCGAATACGGCTTCCGCGTCATCGACGGCACCCGCAGCATCGACGCGCAGCAGCGCCAGGTGCGCGACCAGGTGTCGCGCCTGTTCGACCACCCGGCCGCGGAGGCATCGTGACCGCGCACCCGCGCTTCTTCGGCCACGGCCTGCCCTATACCCAGGTCGAGGATCTCAAGGGCGCGCTCATCACGCTCGAGGGGACCGACGGGGTCGGCCGCTCGACCCAGGTGGCGCAGCTCAAGCAGTGGCTCGAGGTGCAGGGATACGGCGTCATCGACACCGGCTGGACCCGCTCCGAGCTGATGTCGGAGACGATCATGGCGGCCAAGGCCGGCCACAGCCTCAACCGCCTGACGTTCAGCCTGATGTACGCCACCGACTTCGCGGACCGTCTGGAGAAAATCGTCATCCCGGCGCTGCGCTCGGGCTTCGTCGTCCTGGCCGATCGGTACGTCTTCACCGCCTTCGCCCGCTCCGTGGTGCGCGGCGCCGATCCGAAGTGGATCCGCAACGTCTTCGGCTTCGCGCTGGTCCCCGACATGACGCTCTACCTCCAGATCGACGTCGACAGCCTGATCCCGCGCCTGCTCGAGGATCGGCGGGTCGATTTCTGGGAGGCCGGGATGGACATGCACCTCGGCACCGATCTGTACGATTCCTGCCGCAAGTACCAGTGGCGGCTCATCCGCGAGTACAACCGGATGGCGCGGCAGTACGGGTTCATCAGGATCGACGCGACGCTGCCGCAGGATCAGATCCAGACGCGCATCCGCCGGAACGTCCAGGCGCTGCTCGAGGAGCGCCGCATGCGCACCCTCACCGAGAACCTCCAGAGCCTGCGGCCGCTCCTGTTCGAGGATCCCGACGACGCCGCGCGCGGCGGGAAGACGGCCGGTCGTGAGCCCGCCGGCCTCGCCGAAGTTCCGGTCGTCACCCGCCCCGGCCGCCCGGCCGGCGCCACCGACTCTTAAGGCCGCGCCGGATCCCGTGCGCCTCCTCCTGCTGCGTCACGCCATCGCCGCGACCCGCGACCCGGAGCGCTGGCCGCAGGATCGCGTCCGGCCGCTGACCGGCGACGGTCGCCGCCGCATGGAGCGCGCCGCCCGCGGCCTCGCCGCGGTCGTCCCGCGCGTCGATCTCGTCCTGACCAGCCCGTTCGAGCGGGCGCTCGACACGGCGCGGATCGCGGCGGCGGCGTACGAGGCGAAGCCGGAGCTCCGGGTCCTCAAGCCGCTGGCCCCGGGCGGCGGGCACGGCGGCATCATCGCGGCGCTGGCCGATCTGCCCGCCGATGCGTCGGTCCTCCTGGTCGGCCACGAGCCCGACCTCTCGGGCCTGGCGGCGGCGCTCCTTCTCGATCACCGGGCCGAGCTCCCGGTCGAATTCCGCAAGGGCGGCCTCTGCCGCATCGACTTCGACGGACCGGTCCGTCCGGGTGACGGCCGTCTCGTCTTCCACCTGCCTCCCAAGGTCCTGCGCCGCATCCGCGGCGCGTGACATCCCGGTTCCGGTTCGGTGACGCCGGCCGCGATTCGGGCCGTTTCCTAACCGGCCCTTCACACGACCGTCACATGTCCGTCACACACGCCCATCAGCATGCCTCAGTCCGACGACGCTCACATCCATACAGGGAGGAGAGGAACCGATGACTCGTGCGACGCTGTGCACCCGAACCCTGGCGCTGCTGGCGCTCATGGTGTTGCCCCTCTGCACCGGGCAGGTGCTGGCCCAGGTGACGCCCGCGGCGGGCTACACGCCTCCGGACGATACGCCGTCCTTCAAAGTCGGGACGGTAATCTTCGCGGACTACACCTACACCGAGGAGCCGACGACCACCGACGTCGACGGCAACACGATTCATCCGCAGAGCTTCAACGTCGCCCGGGCCTATATCAACCTGACCGGGAACATCAACCACCTCGTCGGCTTCCGGGTGACCCCCGACATCGTCTCCGCCGCGACCACGAACGGCCCGACCGACGCCGTGAGCTCGAGCCTGGATGGGAGCCTCGTCTTCCGCCTGAAGTACGCCTACGGGCAGTTCAACCTGGACAACGCCTGGTCGAAGGGATCGTGGGTCCGGTTCGGCGTGAATCAGACCCCCTACGTCGACTTCATGGAAGGGATCTACCGCTATCGCTTCCAGGGGCAGATCTTCGTCGAGCGCGACGGCTTCATCAGCTCGTCCGATTTTGGCGCCTCGCTGCACTACAACTTCGGCGGCAACTACGGCGACCTGCAAGCGGGCTATTACAACGGCGACACCTATAAGAAGGGCGAGGCCAACGACCAGCAGGCCTTCCAGGCGCGTGTCTCGTTCCGTCCGGCGCCGATGGTGGCAGCGCTCCAGGGTCTGCGGATCACCGGCTTCTACGATGCCGACCACTACGCCCAGAGCGACGCCAGGACGCGAACGATCGGCGCCCTCACCTACGAGCAGAAGCACGTGCACGCCGGATTCGAGTATCTGGACGCCAAGGACCAGACCACCGCGGCGGCCGCCGATGTGCGCTCGAAGGGGTATTCGGCCTGGGCGACGCCGATCTTCGGTAAGGGCTGGGAAGGGCTTCTGCGCTACGACCACCTCGAGCCGACCCAGAACAGCGCCAAGGCGTACGTGGACGACGCCGTGAAGGAACGCAAGATCGCCGGCATCTCCTACTGGTTCAAGACCGCGGCGCCCAACGCCCAGGCGGCCCTGCTCCTGGACTGGGAGGGCGTCGAGTACGACCCCGGGCTCAATCGGGACAACGAGAGGCGCTACGCGTTCCACACCCTCTTCACCTTCTAGGCAGAGACGAACATGCGAGGTGATAGCGTGAAGCCAACAACGATTCGTCGCGGGATGCTCGCTGCCGGGTTGCTGCTGCTGGGCGCGCCGGCGCTGGTCCGCGCCGAGACCGTCCAGATCAACGGCGCGGGCGCCACCTTCCCCTATCCGATCTATTCGAAGTGGTTCTCGGAGTACAACAAGCTCCACCCCGACGTCGAGATCAACTACCAGTCGATCGGCTCCGGCGGCGGCATCCGGCAGATGACGGCGCAGACCGTCTTCTTCGGCGCCACCGACGGACCGATGACCCAGGAGCAGCTCCAGGCGGCGCCCGGCCGGGTGCTGCACTTCCCCACCGTCCTCGGCGCGGTGGTGCCGGTCTACAACCTGCCCGACGTCACGCAGGCGCTGAATTTCAGCGGCGCCGTCCTGGCCGACATCTTCCTCGGCAAGATCACCAAGTGGAACGACGCCGCCATCGCCAAGGACAACCCGGGCGTCACCCTGCCGTCGGGCGACATCACCGTCGTCCACCGCGCCGACGGCTCGGGGACCTCGTACATCTTCTGCGACTACCTGGCGAAGGTCTCCGCCGAGTGGAAGAGCAAGGTCGGCGTGGCGACCTCGGTCAACTGGCCGGCCGGCATCGGCGGCAAGGGGAACGAGGGCGTGGCGGGCGCGGTGCGGCAGACGCCGGGCTCGCTCGGCTACGTCGAGCTGATCTACGCCCTGCAGAACAAGATCGCCTACGGCGCGGTGCGCAGCATGGACGGCGAGTTCGTCCAGGCCGACATCGACACGGTCTCGGCGGCGGCCACGGCGGCGGCGAAGCAGATGCCGCCCGACTTCCGCGTCTCGATCACCAACGCGCCGGGCAAGGGGGTCTATCCGATCTCGTCGTTCACCTGGATCCTCCTGTACGAGAGTCCGCGCGACAAGAACCGCTCGCGGATGATGGTCGATTTCATGAAGTGGGCGCTGACCGACGGCCAGAAGTTCGCCGGCGATCTCGGCTACGCGCCGCTCCCGGCGGGCGTGGTGGAGCTGGAGCAGGCGGCGCTGGCCAAGGTGAAGGTCCGCTAGGGATCGGGGAGGAGGGGTTCGTGGCGACGCACAGCGCCGGCACGCGCGGCGACGGACGGCTGTTCCGGATCACGACGGGGCTGGTGGCGCTCTTCGTGCCGCTGGTCGTCGCCGGCATTGCCGTCGTGCTGATCCACGGATCCCTCCTCTCGATCAAGGAGTTCGGACTGCGCTTCTGGTCCGGCACCACCTGGGACCCGGTCGCCGGCGAGTTCGGCGCCCTGCCGTTCATCTGGGGCACGCTCTACTCGTCGTTCCTGGCCCTTCTCATCTCGACGCCGGTGGCGCTCGGCATCGCCGTCTTCCTGTCCGACCTGTCGCCGCACGCGCTGCGGCAGCCGCTCATCTTCCTGACCGAGCTTCTGGCCGCCATCCCCTCGATCGTCTACGGGCTCTGGGGGATCTTCGTCCTGGTGCCGCTGGTGCGGCAGATCCAGACCTCGCTGCCCGACCGGCTGCGCGCCACGCCGCTGTTCTCCGGCCCGCCGCTGGGCATCGGCATGCTCTCCGCCGCCCTCATCCTGGCGGTGATGATCACACCGTTCACCGCCAGCGTGGCGCGCGAGATCCTGCGCGCCGTGCCGCGCGCCCAGCGCGAAGGGGCCTTCGCCCTCGGGGCGACCCGGTGGGAGGCGATCCGCCTGGCCCTGTTCTACGGGCGCAGCGGCATCCTCGGCGCGGTGATGCTGGGTCTCGGCCGGGCGCTGGGCGAGACGATGGCGGTGACCATGGTGATCGGCAACACGCCCAAGGTGTCGCTGTCGCTGTTCGCGCCGCAGTACACCATGGCTGCGGTGATCGCCAACGAGTTCACCGAAGCGGCCGACGATCTCTACCTGCACGCGCTGGTCGAGATCGGCCTGGTGCTGTTCATCGTCACAGTCGTCGTCAACCTGATGTCGCGCATCCTCATCTGGAGCGCCACCACCGAGAGCCGCGCCCCGCGGCGGCGCGCCGTCGTGGCGCGGGCGGCCTGAGGTCATGAGCGGAATCGGGCCGGCTCCCGGCGCTCAATGGAGGCGACGCCTCGTCTCGCGGCTGGTGGTGGGCTTCTGCGCCCTGTCGGTGGGGCTCGCCCTGGCGCCGCTCGGATTCCTGCTCTTCTTCGTCGCCAAGCAGGGCCTGACGGCGGTCAACTTCGACTTCTTCACCCAGATGCCGAAGCCGGTCGGCGAGGCGGGCGGCGGGATGGCGAACGCCATCCTCGGCACGCTGGTCCTGATCGGCCTGGCCGGCCTCCTGGCGGTGCCGATCGGCGTCATCGCCGGCGTCTACCTGTCGGAGTACCGCGCCACCGCCGTCGCCTCGGTGGTCCGATTCTCGGCCGACGTCTTGAACGGCGTCCCGTCGATCGTCATCGGCATCTTCGCCTACGGCGTCCTCGTCCTGCCGATGGGGCGGTTCAGCGCCCTGGCGGGAGGCGCCGCGCTCGGCGTCATGATGATCCCGATCATCGTCCGCACCACCGAGGAGCTGCTGCGTCTGGTGCCGCCCGCCCTGCGGGACGGCGCGCTGGCGCTCGGAGCAACCCGCGCGCGTGCCGTCCTGACGGTGATCCTGCCGGCCGCGCTGCCGGGGATCATGACCGGCATCCTGGTCGCGCTGGCGCGCGTGGCCGGCGAGACCGCGCCTCTTCTGTTCACGGCCTTCAACAACCGCTACTGGTCGACGCGTCTGGACCAGCCGATCGCGTCGCTCACGGTCCAGGTGTACACTTACGCGATTTCGCCGTACGAGGACTGGCACCGGCAGGCGTGGGCGGGAGCGACCGTCCTCATCGGCGCCATCCTGATCTTCTCCCTCCTGGCGCGCGGGGTGACCCGGCGGCTGGAGAGGATGCATCGCGCATGATGAAGGAAGCGGTCATGACCGGTATCCGCATCGCCGCTCCGGCGCGCGCCAAGACCGCCCCGCCACCCGCCGCCGGCGCTTCGCCGATGGTGGAGATCGACCGCCTCTCCCTGCGTTACGGCCAGGTCCTGGCGCTGAAGGACGTCAGCATGACGATCGCCCGGCACCAGGTGACCGCGTTCATCGGCCCGTCGGGCTGCGGCAAGAGCACGCTTCTGCGCTGTCTGAACCGGATGAACGATCTGATCGACGGCGTGCGCATCGACGGATCGATCCGCATCGCCGGACGCGACATCTACGACGGCTCGATCCACGTCACCGACCTGCGCAAGAGCGTCGGCATGGTGTTCCAGAAGTCGAACCCGTTCCCTAAGTCGATCTTCGACAACGTCGCCTACGGTCCGCGGATCCTGCGCATGGGGCGTGGCTCGGATCTCGAGGCGATCGTCGAGCGCAGCCTGAAGGCCGCGGCTCTCTGGGACGAGGTGTCGGACCGGCTGCACGAGAGCGCGCTGCGTCTCTCGGGCGGCCAGCAGCAGCGGCTGTGCATCGCCCGGGCGATCGCCGTCGAGCCGGACGTGCTGCTCATGGACGAGCCGTGCTCCGCCCTCGACCCGATCGCGACCGCGCGGATCGAGGAGCTGATGGAGGAGCTGAAGACGCGCTACACCATCGTCGTCGTGACGCACAACATGCAGCAGGCGGCGCGGGTCTCGGACCAGACCGGGTTCATGCTGCTCGGCGAGCTGGTCGAGTTCGGCGAGACCGCCGCGCTGTTCACCACGCCGCGCGATCGGCGCACCGAGGACTACATCACGGGACGGTTCGGATGACGGAGCACACCAGCCGGCACTACGAGCAGGAGCTGCGCGACCTGAAGGAGAAGATCCTCCTCATCGGCGGCCGCGTCGAGGAGATGATCGCCTCGGCGATGAGCTCGCTCACCGACCGCGACCCCGACTTGGCGCGCAAGGTGATCGAGTCGGACACGCTGGTCGACGCGGCGGAGCTCGAGGTGGACCACCTGTGTCTCAACCTCCTGGCGCTGCGCCAGCCGGCCGCCTCCGACCTGCGCTTCATCACCACGGCCCTCAAGATCGTCACCGACCTGGAGCGCATCGGCGACCTGGCGGTGAACACCGCGGAGCGCTCCATCGAACTAGCGCAAGAGCCGCCCCTCAAGCCATACATCAACATCCCACGCATGAGCAAGGCGGTGTCGACGATGGTGGGCGAGGCGCTCGACGCCTTCGTCGGCAGGGACCCGGACAAGGCGCGCAAGGTTCTGGCCTCGGACGACGCCGTCGACCAGCTCAACGTGCAGCTGTTCCGCGAGCTTTTGACCTACATGATCGAGGAGCCGAAGAACGTCAGCCGGGCGCTGCGGATCACCTTCATCGCCAAGTACCTGGAGCGCATCGGCGATCACGCCACCAACATCGCGCAGATGGTGATCTTCATGTGCGAGGGGCGTGACGTCCGTCACCCGCGGCTGCGCGGCTCGCGCGCCGGGATTTCCTGATCAGGCCTCGGCAGGCAGGGTGATCTGGAACGTGGTTCCGGCGCCCGGTGCGCTGTGCGCCTCGATCGTCCCCCCCATCGCCTGGGTCAGGTGCTTGGCGATCGCGAGGCCGAGACCGGTCCCCCCCTCCTTCCGGTCCCGCGATCGATCGACGCGGTAGAAGCGCTCGAAGATCCGCCCCAGCTCACCCGGCGGGATGCCGATGCCGGTGTCGCTCACCGACAGCACGACGCGGCCGTCCCGGGCGGCGGCGCTGATCACGATGCGGCCGCCGTCGGGCGTGAACTTGATGGCGTTGTCGACCAGGTTGATGAGCACCTGGGCCAGCCGGTCGCGGTCGGCCCGGACGGCCGGGAGCCCGGCCGGGATCTCGGCCCGCAGCGTCTGGGATCGCCGCAGGGCGCCGGGGCGCAGGGTCGCCTCGGCCTGGGCCACCACCTCGGCGAGCGTCACCCGTCCGATCCGCAGACGCGCCTCTCCCTGCTCGACCGACGCCAGGTCGAGGAGATCCTCGATCAGGTCGCGCAGGCGATCGGCATGCCGCGCGATCACTTCGACGAACTCCACCGCGCGCGGTCTCTCGTCCAGTCCGCCCGCCAGGAGCGTCTCCGCGTAGCCCTTGATGGCCGTCAGCGGCGTGCGCAGCTCGTGCGACACGTTGGCGACGAACTCGCTGCGGACGCGCTCCAGCCGTTTGATCTCGGTGATGTCGTGCAGCACCACGACCGCCCCGATCGAACGCTCCCCCTCGCGCACCGCCGCCAGGCTCGCGCTGATGACCCGCTCCGGCGGCCCGGCGAGGGCGATCTCGTGGGTCAGGGGCGTGGTGGCGCCCAGCGCCCGATCGACCGCCTCCTGCAGCGCCGGGACGCGCGCCGCCTCGAGCGGCTGGCGACCGGTGAGCGTCCCGCCGGCGCCGAACATGCGCGCGAAGGCGGCGTTCGCGGCGGCGATGCGGCCGTCGGCGTCGAGCAGGAGCACCCCTTCCACCATGCCGTCCAGGATGGTCCGCAGCTCGGTGCGCTCGCGCTCGAGCAGTGCCAGGCGCTCTTCCATCTGCCCCGCCATCCGGTTCAGGGAGCGGGCGAGGTCGGCGACCTCGTCGTCGCCGCCCGGGTACGAGCGCGCCCCCATCCCGCCCGCGGCGATGGCGGAGGCGGTGCGGCTCATCTCCTGGAGCCGCCGCGTCGGCTGCCGCGCCAGGAGCCACCCGGCGGCCGCCGCCACCAGGATCGACAGGAGCGCCGTGCCGGCGATCAGCGGGCGCTCGCGCTCGCGGGCGCGCGCCACCGCGGTCAGCGGCGTCGCCAGACGGACCACGCCGCGCGCCGGGGCCTGCGGATCGATCGGGACCGCGACGTAGAGCATCTCGATCCCGAGCGTGGCGCTGGAGCGCACCGACTGCCCGGTTTCGCCCGCGAGCGCCGCCGCGACCTCGGGCCGCGTGGCGTGATTCTCCATGGCCAGCCGCTCCTCCTCGGTGCGCTCGCTGTCACCCAGCACGGTGCCGTCGGCGGCGATGACGGTGACGCGCACCTGGAGGTCGCGCCCCAGCCGGGTGGCCAGGCGCTGCGCGGACCCGCCCAGATCAGGCTCGGTGGACAGCAGATCGGTGGCCATGCGGGTCTCGACCAGGAGCTGGGCGGCGGTGCGCGCGATCACCTCGCGCCGGAGCGCGCCGTTGAGGACCACTCCTCCCACCAGCGCCGCGACGAGCGCGACGACGGCGAAGGACAGGGTGAGTCGCGGGCGCAGGCGCAGGGCGGTCCCTCACTCGGAGGCTTCGAACCCCTCCGGGCGGAAACGATATCCCAGGCCGCGGACCGTCTCAATCCACGAGCCCACGACGCCGAGTTTCGCCCGAAGCCGCTTCATGTGGGTGTCGACGGTGCGCGTCTCCAAATCGCCGCTGTACCCCCACACGTCGCTCAGGAGCTGGTCGCGTCCGAAGGCGCGGCCGGGGCGGCGCGCCAGCCGATGCAGCAGCTTGAACTCGGTGGAGGTGAGCCCGACCTCGTGACCACGCACGGTCACGGTGTGGGCCGCCAAGTCGATGACCAACGGCTCGAAGACGATCCGCTCCACGGCGTCCTCGCGCCCGTCGCGGCGCAGGATCGCGTGCACCCGCAGGACCAGCTCGCGCGGCGAGAACGGCTTGACCACGTAGTCGTCGGCCCCGACCTCGAACCCGACGATCCGGTCGGTCTCCGACCCGCGCGCAGTGAGCATGACGATCGGGATGGCGCGTGTCTTCTCGTCCTGGCGCAGGATGCGGGCCACTTCGACCCCCGACATCACCGGCAGCATCAGGTCGAGCACCACGAGGTCGGGCCGGTCGCGGCGCGCCAGGTCGAGCGCCTGCTGGCCGTCGCCGGCGGTCACCACCCGGTACCCCGCCTGCGAGAGGTTGTACCGGATCAGCTCGACGATATCCTTCTCGTCGTCGACGACGAGGACGGTCTGCGCCATGGATGAGCCTCTCCGGGATTCGAATTATAGGGCCGGGGGGGAGCCTTCCGTGACGGTCCCGTCACGGTCGCGTGACAATCGCCCCTGTGGACCGGGATTCGCGGCGTCACGGCGGCGCCGACTCTCTGTATAATCGGGCCCCCGCTCAGGAGGAGAGCCATGCCCGAGAAGAGCTCGAGGACCAGGAAACGCACGCCGGCCCCGCGACCGGATCCGCCCGCGGCCAGGCCCGCCGCCCCCACGACGCCCGTCCACGCGGCGCCCGTGTCCAAGGCGCCCGTCGTCGCCGCGGCGGCCGCGGCCGTCACATCGACCGTCGCGAAGACCGCCATCTCCCCCGAGCAGCGGCGCCGCATGGTCGCCGAGGCGGCGTACTACAGGGCGCAACGCCGCGGCTTCCGGGGCGATCCGGTCAGGGACTGGACCGAGGCCGAGGCCGAAATCGACGCCATTCTCCTGAACCGCTGACGGACGGGTGGTGAGCGCCCTCCCCGAGCCGCTGGCTCGCCTCCCGGAGCTGGCCCGGAACCTCTGGTGGAGCTGGCATCCGGAGGCGCGCGCGCTGTTCGACACCATCGCCCGCGCCGGCGCGCAGCCGCACGCGGACAATCCGCTGCGCCTGCTCGCGACCCTCGATCCCCCGATCGTCCGGGCGCTCGCGGCCGACGGCGCCTTTCGCGAGTCGTGCGCCCGCGTCCTCGCGGCGTTCGACCAGGCCCTCGCGGGCCGCGGCGCCTGGTTCCCGGCGCACGCACCGCCGAACGCCGACCTGCCGATCGCCTACTTCTCCGCCGAGTTCGGCGTGCACCAGGCGCTTCCGGTCTACTCGGGCGGGCTCGGGATCCTGGCGGGCGACATCGCCAAGGAGGCGAGCGACCTCGGACTGCCGCTGATCGGTGTCGGTTTCATGTACCCGCAGGGCTACTTCAAGCAGCGCATCGGCCCGGACGGACGTCAGGAGGAATCGTACGAGCGTCTGGAGCGCGAGGTCGCTCCGGCCGAGACCGTGCGCGACGCGGAAGGCCGGCCGCTGCGCCTCTCGCTGCCGCTCCCCGATCGCCTCCTGCACGTCCAGGTCTCGGCGGTGCGCGTCGGCCGCGTCCTGCTCTACCTGATGGATACCGATCTCGAGTCGAACCCGCCGTGGGAGCGCGAGCTGACGGCGCGTCTGTACGGCGGCGACCAGGAGACCCGGCTCCTGCAGGAGATCCTGCTCGGCATCGGCGGCGTGCGGATCCTGCGCGCGCTCGGCCTGCGTCCGGGGATCTGGCACGCCAACGAGGGCCACGCGGCCCTGATGATGGTCGAGCGCGTGCGCGAGCAGGTCGAGGCGGGGGCGACCTTCGACCAGGCGGTCGAGCAGGTGCGGCGCCAAAGCGTGTTCACCACCCACACGCCGGTCCCCGCCGGCCACGACGCCTTCCCGTTCTTCCTGATGGAGAAATACCTGGCCACCTACTGGCCGACGCTCGGCCTCGATCGCGACCGCTTCCTGGCGCTCGGGGCGCACGAGCAGACCTCCGGCAGCGCGTTCAACATGAGCGCCCTCGCCTTCCGGCTGAGCGGACGGCACAGCGCCGTGTCGGTGCGTCACGCCGAGGTGTCGCGGCGGATGTGGGCGCCGCTCTGGCCCGGCACGCCCGTCGAGCGGGCGCCGATCACCGCGGTCACCAATGGCGTGCACGTGGCGTCCTGGGTGGCGCCGGAGATCGACGCCTTGTTCCGCGCCCACGTCGCCGCCGACTGGCTGGAGCACCACGACGAGGACGCGCTCTGGGAGCGGGTCGACCGGATCCCCGATCGCGAGCTCTGGGACACGCACGGCCGGCTCAAGCTCCGGCTGCATCGCTTCCTGCGGGAACGCGCCCGCCGGCGCTTCACCGACGGCCGGTCGGCGGCGCCCCGGGTGGTCTCCTCGGGCGCGCTGTTCGACGCCGACGCCCTGACCCTCGGATTCGCGCGTCGTTTCGCGACCTACAAGCGGGCCACGCTCCTGTTCCGGCATCCGGCGCGGCTCGCGGCGCTCCTGAACGACCCGCGCCGGCCGATCCAGATCGTCTTCGCCGGCAAGGCTCATCCGGCCGACCAGCCGGGCCGGCGGATGCTGGAGACCGTCCACCGCGCCGCGACCGACCCGGCCTACGGCGGCCGCGTGGCGTTCGTCGAGGACTACGGCATCCACTCCGCCCAGCACCTCGTCCAGGGCGTCGACGTCTGGCTCAACACGCCGCGGCCGCCGCTCGAGGCGAGCGGCACCAGCGGGCAGAAGGCGGCGCTCAACGGCGTGCCGAACCTCAGCATCCTGGACGGCTGGTGGGTGGAGGGGCACGACGGGACCAACGGCTGGGCGATCGCGCCCCGGGACGCCGCGGGGGACGGGGAGGAGCGCGACGAGGCCGACGCGCAGGAGCTCTACCGCCTGCTGGAGTCGGAGGTGGCGCCGGCTTTCTACGACCGCGACGCGGACGGCCTGCCGCAGCGCTGGCTCCGGCTCATGCGGCGCGCCATCAGGACCACGGCGGCGCGCTTCTCCGCCCGCCGCATGGTCAAGGAGTACATCGACAGGCTGTATCGTCCCTGCTGGGACGAGTCGCCGCGCGGCTGAGCGGCGGCGGACTCCCGGCTCGGAAGCCGCCGGCTAGGGGCAGGCGCTCGGCGACGTGGCGATCGAGGGACCGCGCGGCGCCGCCTGGGCCGCGTCCCCGTCGTCCCAGGTGCCGCCGCCGCAGTTGACGGCGCGCAGGACGTAGAAGAAAGCACCGTCGAGCGGCGGCATGTCGGCGTCATCCTTCGAGAGCGACGTGGTGTCGTTCGCGAGGCAGGCGTTGACGGCCTGGCCGAAGTTCCCCTGGCTTGCGACCAGCGTCGCGGCGTCGCCACGCAGGAGGTCGTACCCCGAGGCGCCGGTGACGGCGCTCCACGCCAGGTGGACGGCGCCATTGGCTCCCTTCGTGACCCGCAGCGTGGCGGTCAGGGCGAGAGGCGCGGCGTTGTCGATGGCGCCGTCACAGTTGTCGTCGATGCCGTTGCACACCTCCGTCTGCGGCGCGCCGGGAGCGCAGGAGTCGTGCACCGCGCCGCCGGCGCACGACGTGGCTCCGGTCCGCGCGCAGGCCCCCACGCCGCAGGCCGTGGCGACCGGGACGTAGTCCTCGTCGGTCGACCCGTCGCAGTCGTTGTCGATCCCGTCGCAGATCTCCGCCGAGGGAGCGCCGGGAGCGCAGGAGTCCTGCACCGCGCCCGCCACGCACGACGTCGCCCCGGTCCGCGCGCAGGCCCCCACGCCGCAGGTCGTGGCGACCGGAGCGTATCCCTCGTCGGTCGCGCCGTTGCAGTTGTTGTCGATCCCGTCGCAGTTGGCGTCGCTCGCCCCGGGGTGCACCGCGGGGTCGAAGTCATTGCAGTCCTGCGGCGCGAAGTAGCCGTCGCCGTCCCGGTCGGCCCGCAGGACCTCGATCGCCTTGACGGCGGGGTTCTCCAGCTCGTGCTCGAACTCGATGTCCAGGTGCCCGTCGGTGACGCTGGCCACGGCCGAGCGCACCACGGCGACGGCGCTGCCGCCGGCCGCCGCCACCTGGTCGAAGTCGCTGTAGACCACCTGGTTCTCGACGCTGATGTCGAACAGCCGCGACCCGGCCGACGTGGTGCCGCTATAGACGTTGGCGAAGAACAGGTTCACCAGGTACTGGCCGTTGGGAACGGTGAACGAGTATCCGAGCTCCTGTCCGGCCGGAAGGTCCCAGTGCTCGCACTGGAACAGATCCTCGGTCGCCTCGTCGACGCAGCCGAAGAGCGACGAAATCCCCGAGATGACGCACGCGTTCCCGCCGCCGTTGAGGTCGCAGGCGAAGGCGCTCGCGGACTGGTTGTAGCCGAAATCGGCGTGCCAGGCCTGGCCCGCGCAATCGACCCTCGCCCCGCCGCACTCGGCGTTGGTCACCCCGGCGTTGAGGCGGATGGTCTGGCCGGTGGTGCTGTCGGTCGCCACCGGGCCGAAGCAGCGGTTGCGCGGATCGACGGGACAGGGATCGTCGGCTCCCACCAGACCGTCGTTGTCGAGATCGGCGTCGACGAACTCGCACTGCCCTGACGCCGGGCTGCACGTCAGGCCGGGGGCGCAGGCCGCCGTACCATGACAGACCCCGCCGGCGCAGACGTCGCCGGTGGTGCAGGCGAGGCCGTCGCTGCACGAATTGGTGTTGTTGAGATGCAGGCAGGCGCTGGCGAAGCAGACGTCGTCGGTGCAGGGGTTGGCGTCGTCGCAACCGGCGTCGTTGACGCACTCGACCGCCGTTCCCGCGCGCACCTTGACGAAGTCCCAGGTGGCCGGGAAGGGATCGCCCGGGCCGGTCGAGGTCGAGATGATGCCCACCGCCAGCGCCGCGGAGCCGGAGACCCAGCCCGGCGGGATCGGCTCGGGCGCGCCGAGATTCTGCACCGGTCCCGGCACCTGTCCGCTGGTCACGAGGAAGGCCGGCTGGACGGTGGAGGCGGCGGGGTCGATGGTCAGGAAGAGATCGACCGCGTCGGGGCCGGGCATCGACACCGGCGCCTGAGGGCGGCTGACGAACGTGCCGCCGAACTCGCGGGCGAACTGGATCCCGCCGTTGCCGCCGTTGGCCGAGACCATCAGCTTCACGTAGTTGTCCTGATCACCCGTGCCGACGAACAGACCCATCGACTGGAAATCGACCGGGACCAGACCCGCGAACGGCGCCAGGATCCGGGTGTGGGCCGTGAAGGTGCCTGTCGCCTGGGTCACGTGGACGCCGAACTGGAAGCCGTACTGCTGCGTATTGGTCGACGAGAAGGCGTCGCCGGCGGGCACCTGATCGATGGTGCAGACACCGGCCGCGCCGCCGGCGGTCATGAGGGCAGCGTCGAACAGCGACTCGTAGTTGGACGTGCCGTTGGTCATCAGACCGGTGAAGCCGAGGTTCAGGAGCCCTCCCGGACGCGGGGCGTCGTTGTCCCAGGTCAGGATCACCGGCAGGCTGGTGGTCATGCCGTTCGCCGGATCGATGGCGAACGGGTCGCTGGTGTCGGGCATCCCGTCGTTGTCGTCGTCCGGGTCGTTCAGGTTGGAGATGAAGTCGCCGTCCCAGTCGGGCGGCACGTCGGCCGCCGAGCAGGGGTCGGTGCCGTTGTCGATCTCGTCGCCGTTGGAATAGTGATCGCCGTCCTCGTCGATGGCGTAGTCGTGCGCCCCGGTGCACTGGACGAAGTCGGCCGGCTCGAACACGACGATGTCGCTGTCGGCGTAGTCGGCCACCCAGATGGTGCCGCCGAACGGGCCCGCGTCACCCTGCGCCCAGACGTCGAGCGGCGTGCTGCCGACGTTCGAGAACAACGGCTGCACCAGGGTCGCCACCGTGCCGGCGCCGTTGAGCTGGATGCGGTACACCGTGTTGTCGAACGAGGCGGTCAGGAGATCACCCGACATGGCCCCACCGAAATTCGAAGCCGTGTACTCGGCGATCCCGTTGGTCGAGAAGCCGAAGGTGGCGAGCGCCCCGTCGCCGGCGCCCGGGAGCAGGTAATCGCACTCTCGCGGGTCGCCGCTCACAACGGGCGACTGGCCGTTGAACTTGTTCGCGGTGTTGGCGCGCGTCGGGTTCGGGTGGCCGCCGTAGAACCCGGCGCCCGTGACGTACTGGAGCTGGTCGTCGAGACTCGAGCCCGGCTCGTGGATGGCGTTGGTGCAGGTGCTCGTCCCCTCGCCGATCGGCTCGTCGCCCCAGCCCGCGTTCGGACCGTTGTCGACGGTGTACATGCGGCCCAGGTGGTTGATCACGACGTCGTACGGATTGCGGAACCCGGGAGCGTAGACCTGCACCGGACCGCCAGGAACCAGCTTCGCCATGTTGGCGCCGTTGTCGCCGCCGAACGGGTCGTTCAGGTCAACCCCCGGCGTGCCGCTGTTGCGCGACGCCAGCGGGTCGTCGAGCGTCGGCAGGTCGTAGGTGGTGGTGCCGATCGCGTCCAGATCGACCGACAGGATCGCCGCCGACAGCGCGTACTCGGGGAGACGCGCGAAGTTGTTCGACGGCGCGCCCATGTTGGTGTTGCCGCCCTGGGCGATGAACAGCGTGTTGGTCGCCGGATCGAGCGCCAGCCCGTTGCTGGCGTGGTTCTCCTCCGACCGCGGCAGCCCGCGCACCAGGTCGAGCTTGATCCAGGCGCTGCCGTTCCAGGTCAGCCGCGACAGGATGCCCGAGTTGGTGTCCAGGTTGCTGTCGGTTCCGCTGCCGCCGGCGCCGATGCGCGGATCGCTCGAAGCGACGTAGATCACCGGATTGGCGGCGGTGCCGACGACCAGGATCCCGGTCACCTCGCGTCCGGTGATCGACGCGTTGGGCGTCCCGTCGTCGTTGCGGTTCGGCATGTCGCGCACCAGCGTGATCGTCTCGGTGGCGCTCACGACGAAGCTGTTCGGCGCGCTGCGCGTCACGGTGTAGATCAGGATGGTGCCGTTCTGCTGCGTGACGTAGAGACGGTTGTCCGGCCCGAACTGCAGCGCGGTCGGATTCGCGAGCGCGGTCCCCGACAGGACGCTCTTGCCGAAGCTGATGGTCTGGGCCGAGGCCGGGACGATCGTGACGCAGACGAGCAAAAGCGCCAGGACCAGCGACCGCACGCACCTCGGGCGCAGACGGGACCTGTCGGGATCGATTACGAGAGTGTTGGGCATGAGGGATTCGCGACACACGACATGTACGACGGCCGGCCCCGCTTGTCAAGCACGACGATGCGCGCCATCGCCGACCTGACGTATGCTCTGCCGCCATGCGCCGCCGAGTGCAGTTTCGTTCCCACCGCGTCCGCCTGGCGTGCGTCGCCGCGGTCGTTTTCGTACTCCTGGTTACGACCCTGTCGGCGGCCGCCACGCCACCGTCGCGCGGCCCCGCGCCGCGGCTCGTGGTGCTGATCGTCCTGGATCAGTTCCGCTCCGACTATCTCGATCGGTTCGCGTCCCGGTTCGGCGGCGGAGGGTTCCTGCGTCTGGCGCGGGACGGCGCCCGGTTCGACGACTGCGCCTACCCGTACGCGATCACCCAGACCTCTCCCGGTCACGCCACCCTCGCGACCGGCACCACGCCCGACCGCCACGGCATCGTGAGCAACGAGTGGCTCGACCGCGCTTCGGGAAAGATGGTCCTCTCGGTCGAGGACGCCGCCGCTCCCCTCCTGGGCGCCACGCCGGACCAGCCCGGCTGCTCGCCGCGGCGCCTGGTCGGCGACACCCTGGCCGACGAGATGCGTCTGGCGACCCAGGGCCGGTCGAAGGTGTTCGGCCTCTCCGTCAAAGCGCGCTCGGCCATTTTCGCCACCGGCCGCGGCGCCAACGGTGCCTTCTGGTACGACGAGGCGAGCGGCCGGATGATCAGCAGCCGCTATTACGGCGCCGCCCTGCCGGGCTGGGTCGAGGAGTTCAACGCGGCCCGGCCCGCCGATCGGTACCTCGGACGCGAGTTCACCGCCGGCGGGGCGCGCGTGGTCGGCCTCGGCGCGCCGGGCGGCGCCCCCGATCGCGCCTACTACGAAGCGCTGGCGAAGACGCCGTTCATCCACGACCTGCTGTTCGAGTTCGCGCGCGAGACCGTGCGCCGCGAGGGGTTGGGCGCCGACGACGCGCCCGATTTCCTGTTCGTCGGCCTGTCCGGGCACGACTATCTCGGGCACCAGGTCGGACCGTACTCCGAAGCGATCGGCGCGATGGCGGCGCGAACCGACGAGCAGATCGCCGGGTTCCTGCGCTTCCTCGACGAGCGCGTGGGCGCGGGCCGCTACCTCGTCGCCCTCTCCTCCGACCACGGCGTGGCGCCGACGATGGCGCAGGGCGAGACGGCGGGCGTGCCGGGGCACGCCATCGACACCGTCCGCCTGCGCCGCGCGATGGAGCAGGCGCTGCGCGATCGATTCGACGCGGCCGACGCGATCCACCGGCAGGACGAGCCGCTCGCGGTCTGGTTCGACGCGGCCGTCCTCGAGCGCCGTCACGCCACGATCTCCGAGGCCGCGCGCGTGGCGGGGGCCGCCGCCGCGGCAACCGACGGGATCCTCGGGTTCGTGGGGCCGGGCGGCGCGACCGACCTCGACCGGGTGACGGCGGAGGCCTACCGTCTGAGCACCTATCCGGGGCGCAGCCCCGATCTCTTCATCGTCCCGCTGCCGTTCGCGTCGGATCGCGCCGCGGCGCCCGCCAACCACGGAACCCCCTGGGGGCACGATGCCCGCGTCCCTCTCCTCTTCTATGGCCCGGCGTTCAGGTCCGGCGTCTCGCGCGAGGCCTGCACGCCGGCCGATCTGGCGCCGACGCTGGCGGCGGCGCTCGGCATTCCGCCGCCGGCCATGGCGACCGGGCGCGTCCTGGAGCGGGCGCTGCGATGAGAGACCTGCCCGCCGCCGCGCGACGCGCCGCCTTCGTCGCCGCATCCGTCACGGCGTGCGTCGCCGCATCCGTCACGGCGTGCGTCGCGGCGTGCGTCGCGGCGCCGATGGCCGCGCTCCTCCTGGCGCGGGCCGCCGATTCCCTTCCGTCCGCCGCCCTCGCCGCGACGCGGGAGACGGCCCCGGGCGGGGGCGCGCCGCGCCCGATCCTGATCACCATCGACGACCTGCCGATCGGCCTCGAGCGCCTGCACCCGGATCCCGCCGACCGGGAGCGGATCACGAACGGGCTTCTCGCCGCGCTGGCGCGGCACCGGATCCGGGCCGTCGCCTTCGTCATCTGGGGACACGTCGCAGGCGACGCCGACCGCGCCCTGCTGGGCCGCTGGCTCGAGGCCGGGCACGAGCTGGGCAACCACACCCGGAGCCACCCCGGCCTGACCAGGACGTCGAAGGACGAGTACCTCGCCGACGCCGAAGCCGGGCGGGCCGGTCTCCAGTCGCTTCTCGACGCTCGCGGCGCCCGCGTGCGTTTCTTCCGTTTCCCGTACCTGCAGGAGGGAGACACGGCGGACAAGCTCGAGGCGGTGCGCCGTTACCTGGAATCGAGCGGCCAGCGCGGCCTTCCGGTGACGATCGACGACGAGGACTGGTCGTTCGAGGCCCCCTTCCTCGAGGCGGAAGGCCTGCGCGACACGCGGCGCGCCCGGTCAGTCGCCGCCGACTACCAGGCGGCGCTGCGGGCGGAGGTGCGGCACCACGAGGCGACCGCCGACGAACTGTTCGGCCGCGTCGTGCCGCAGGTCCTGCTGCTGCACGCCAACGCCATCGGCGCCTCCGAATGGGACCGCCTGTTCACCTGGCTCGAACAGACCCACCACCGGTTCGCCGGCGCCGACGAGGTGCTGGCCGACGAGGCGTTCGCGGCGCCGCCCGGATTCGTCGCGCCCTACGGGTGCGGGCTCTGGGATCGGATCGCGCACCAGCGCGAAGAGGAGGCGATGCGCCGCGACCTCGCGGCGCTCCTCGCCGCCCAGTCGGACGCCTGGACGCGCGGCGACCTCGACGCTTTCTGCTCGGTCTACGCCGACGACGCGCTCTACCTGGCGCCGAGCGGCGAGGTGCGTGGACGCGCCGCGGTGCTGGAGCGCTATCGCGCCCATTACCCCGACCGGCAGGCCATGGGAGCGCTGCGGCTCGACATCGAGGAGATCCGGCCGGTCTGGGGGATGGAGGTTCTGCCTTCGGACGACGCGATCCCCGGCGCCATCCATGGCGCCACGGTGGTCGCCCGATGGACCCTGACCGACGCGGGCCACAAGGAGACCTCGGGCCGGACCCTTCTCGTCTTTCACCGCGTCCGGAGCCGATGGGAGATCGTCCAGGACGCTTCGATGTAGGAGGCCGCGTGCGGCGGATCATGATGGCGATCCTGCTCGCGGGGATCGCCCTGCGTGTCGCCTGGGTCTGGCGCCCCCTGGATCACCGGATCCGGGCGCCGTGGCGTCAGGCCGACGAAACCCAGATCGCCCGCAACTTCGCGCGCGAGGACCCGAACATCCTCCGGCCGCGCATCGACTGGCGCCGCGACGGGCCGGGGCTGGTCGAGATGGAGTTCCCTCTCGTCCCCTGGACGGCCGGGATGCTCGACCGCCTCCTCGGCTACCGGGAGGAGTACCTCCGGGTCCTCTCCTGCCTGCTCGAGATCGGCGGGCTCCTGCTGTTCGCGGGCCTCGCCCGGCGACTCCTCCCCCCGCCGGGCGCCGCGGCGGCGGTCGGCCTGTACGCCGTCAATCCGCTGCTGATCTACCTGGCCACGGCGATGCAGCCGGAGCCGATGATGCTCTTCCTGTCGCTGGTCGCGATGACGCTTCTGGCGCGCTTCGACGAGCGCGGCTCCGCCGCGTCGCTGGTCCTCGCGGGCGCGGCTCTCGGCGGCGCCATCCTGGGCAAGGCGCCCGCCGCCTGTCTCGGGCTGGTCTTCGCCTGGGTCGTCCTGCGCCGCCTCGGGAGACGCGCCTTCGCCTCGCCCGCGGTCTGGGCCGCCGCCGTCCTGGCCCTCGTGCCGCCGATTCTCTGGTACCACTGGGCGAAGGGGCTCTTCCTTATATATGGGAACTCGCTGGGGCTGTCGAACGAGTACCCGTTTCTCGGCCTCGACATGCTGCGCCGGCCGGTCTTCGTGCTGGGTCTGCTGAAGTGGGAGACCCTCGGGGTGGTCACCCCGATCGGCTGGCTGCTGCTTCTTTTCGCCTGGCGCGCGCCGCGCGCCGCGACCGCGCTGCCCTGCGCCTGGTGGGTCTCGGTCTGGGTCTTCTACCTCGCGGCCGCACGCACCACCGCGGACGACTGGGCCTTCTACTATCATTGCGTTTCGGCGGCGCCCGCCTGCCTGCTGATGGGGGCCGGGTTCTCCGCGCTTCTCGTCTCGACGGGGGGGACGAGCCTGAAGCTGCCGCCCGGCGCGCGGCGCCGGGCGCTCGGCTGGCTGTTCTACTCCGCGACCGTCCTGGCCCTGATCCTGGCGACGGCTGCGCTGCTGCGCGCGCGCGACGGGCGGGAGGATCTGCGTGACATGCGCGCCTGCGGGCTGCGGTTCCTGGAGCGGATTCCGGAGGGTTCGATGATCGTGGTGCGTGGCGGATCGATCGCCGACGAGGACGGCTTTCCGACGGCGCACAACCAATCGATGTTCTTCGCCTGGCTCGACCGGCGCGGATTCACCTACGGCAACGAGGAGCTCGCCATCCCGGTCCTCCAGGACATCGCGCGGCGGGGCGGGCGCTACTGGATCGCCGAGACGTCGGAGCTGCGCGGCGCGATGAGCGCCGCGGCGGCGCAGAGCTTCCATTTCGTGGCGCGGTGCGATCCCGGCTACGTCCTCTACGATCTCGGCGCGCCACTGGCGGAGGAGGCCCGATGACCGGTCCGTCCGAGGGCCCGGGAGGGGATCGTCGCGCCGTCCTGGGCTGCCTCGCGGCGCTGACGCTGCTCGCCGCCTTCGTCCGCCTGGTCGACCTCGGCTGGCAATCGCTCTGGGTCGACGAGTATCTGTGGACCCTCACCGCGTCTTTGAAATCGCTCTCCGCGATCATCCACCGGCCCGACGGCTATCCCCCGACCATGGCGCTCCTGTTCCGCGCCCTGCAGCGCTCGGGTCTCGGGGCCGACTGGTGGCTGCGGCTCCCCTCGGCGCTCGCCGGCACGCTGTCGGTCCCGGTCCTGTACGCCGTGGCGCGCCGCGTCGCCCCGCCGGCGACGGCGCTGACGGCCGCGGGCCTGCTGGCGATCAATCCGATGGCGGTCTGGTATTCCCAGGAAGCCGGGGCGTACGCCCTGGTGATGCTCTGCGGCCTCGTGGCGACCTGGTGCCTCCTGCGCCTGCTCGAGGGGGCGGGCCCGGGCACAGCACTGGGCTACGCTCTCGCCGCCGGCGCCGGATTCGGGCTGCATTACTACTTCCTCTTCCTGCCGATGGCGCATGCCCCGTTCGCGCTGCGTGACGCGCTGGCGAGCCCCGCCCGGCGCCGGACCTGGATCGCCGCCGCGATCCTCGCCGCCCTGGCCATCGGCGCCTGGCTGCCGCTGTTCGTCGCCGACGTGCGCGGCCAGCGTGAGCAGGACCGGGGGCAGGAATTCTCCCTGCTGGCGCTTCCTTACACCACGCAGACCTTCGTCGGCGGCTTCGCGATCGGCCCGCCGGTGCGTCTCATGCATCCCGCCGTGCGCGCCGGCCGGACCCCCTGGAGCGCGTTCGGCGTCGAGACGCTCTCCTCGGCCGCCGCCATCCTGGTCGCGGCGGCGCTCTTCGTGATCGCCATTCCCGCGCCGCGCGCCGGACGCCGCCTGCTCTTCGCCGCGGCCATCGTGGTGCCGATCCTGGGTCCCTACCTGAACTCGCTGCTCGGGGTGGGATATCGTCCGCGCTACGCCCTGGTCGCGCTGCCGTATGCGCTGCTCTGGGCGGCGGGAGGGCTCGAGACCCGCAGGCGCCGACTCGCGATCCTCCTGCTCTCCGCCTTCGTGGTGATCGGCCTCGCGGGTCTGGTGCGCAGCCACGCCCCGAGCCACCGGCGCGAGGACAACCGCGCCGCCGCCGAGTACGTGGCCCGGGGCGGCGGCGGCGACGCGGTCCTGATCGGCGAAGGCGCCGACCCGTTCGAGCGCTACGCTTCCGGTCTGGACCGGCTCGTGGCGCTCGACGCGCCCGACGCGGAAGACGACGCCGCGCTGGGGCGGCGCCTCGGTCCGCTGCTCGCCGGGCGGGGCGACCTGTGGCTGATCTCGTCGCGCCCCTGGACCGAGGACCCGGAAGGCCGGGTCCCGGCCTGGCTCCGGTCCCACCTCGTCCTCGCGGATCGCGCCCAGTTCGCCGGCGTGACCGTGGAGCGGTACGCGCGGGGACGTTCGTGACCGGATCGCCGCCACGCGCACCGCGCCGGCAGGCCGCCCTGCTCGCCCTGGTCCTGATCGGGGGCGGCCTGCTCATGCTCCCGCGGCTCGGCGCGCAGAGCCTGTGGGTCGACGAAGGTCTCACCGTCATCGCCGTCTCCGGCGCGCAGAGCGTGCCCGATCTCGTCGATCGCGTGCGGACGCTCGACACCCAGCCGCCCGCCTCGCATCTCGTCCTCTATGCCCTGCGCGGCCTTGTGCCGCGCGACGAGTTCGGCTGGCGATTGTCGTCGTTCCTGCTGTGCGAGGCGGCGATCGTCCTGCTCTGGCTCGCGGCCACGCGCCTCTTCGGCCCGACGGTCGCGATCCTCGCCGCGGTCGCGGCGCAGTTCTCGCCGTTTCTCGCGTTCTACGCCATGGAAGCGCGCGGCTACGCGCTCTGGCTCATGGCCTGCTGCGGCGCGCTCTATGCGATGCAGCGCTGGCTGGAGGCGCCCGCCGGATTCGGCTGGGCCGTCGTCTGGGGCCTGGCGAACGCCCTGGGCCTCTGGACCCATCCGTTCCACCTGTTCGCCATGGTGATGCAGATGGTGGTGGCGCTCACGGCGATCCTGAAGGGGAGCGTCCCGGCAGGGGTCGCGCGCCGCGCCTTCGGCACCAGCCTCGCGGCGCAAGCCCTCGCCGTTCTCCTCTTCCTGCCCTGCCTGTTCGCCATCCTGTCGCGCGATCCGATCGGACGCGGCGTCGGCTGGACCCGGAACCCCACGGGCGTCAGCGTCCTCTATTATCCGTTCGCGCTGGTGTTCGGCTTCTCGTTCGGACCCAGCCTCGGCGAGCTCCATACCGATCCGCTGCGCCTGCTCCTCGGAAAGCACCTGCTCGCGTCACTGGCCGCGGCGGCGGCGTTCGTGGTCCTGGTGCTGGCGGCGGCGCTTCTCGCGCGTCAGGCCTGGGACGATCCGCGGCGCCGGGCGCTTCTGACCGGCACCGCGCTCGCGCTCTCGGCGGGGCTCGCCGGTCCCGCGATCTACGTCGTCCTGCGCAGCTTCCCTCTCCTGCCGCGCCACCTGATCTACGTCTGGCCCGCGGTCCCGCTGCTCGAGGCGCTGGCCCTGGTGCGACTGCCGCGTCTGCGGCCGGCGCTGCTCGCGGTCCTGGCGCTGCAGGGGCTCGCCCTGCTCAACCTGCTCTACAACCCGGCGTACGCCAAGGACGACGAGCGCGGCGCGGTGCGCTTCGCGCTCGCCCGTTCGGGAGAGCGACCCGTGGTGCTGGGCGACGTCGCGCCGATCTACGCGCCGGCCGGGCGCGGGCTCCTGCGGAATCGCACCGACCCGGGTGAGGCCTCCCCGTTCGCCGACGCGACGGACGTCTGGCTGGCCGACAGCCGCGCGTGGGAGGACCCCGAGGGCCGCTATCGCGCCCGCCTGCAGCGCACCCTCGGCGGCCTGGGTCTTGTCGACGCCGGAGAGGACGCCTCCTTCCGGGGCGTCGTCCTGCGTCACTGGCGCCGCGGGCCGTCGTCGTGAGCCGCCGTCTGCCCGCGGTCGTCGCGGTGCTCGCCTTCCTCGTCCTGACGGCTGTCGCCGCCGCCCGGGTCCGCGCCGATCTGGTCGACCCGCTGCGCCCGGCGCTCGAGCGCTTCGGCATGCAGGACCTGCGCGACAATTTCTACTATCCCTCGGTCGCGCTCCTGCAGGGACGCAATCCCTATGACGTCGCCGACTACAAGACGCACTACCCGATCGATCGCCCGCTCCCGGCCTATTCGCCGATCTCGCTTCTCGTCCACCTGCCGCTCGCGCTTCTGCCTCTGGGCGCCGCGGAGACGGCCGACTTCGTCGTCAACGCCGCGCTGCTCCTGGTGCTGGCGCGCGTCGCCCTGGCGGGCGCCGGCGCTCCGGTCACCGTCGCCCGCATCTTCGGGATCGCCGCCCTGATGACGCTGTCGCGCGCCGGGCAGCAGACGCTCTACATCGGCCAGTGCGCGGTCTACGTCGCCCTCGGCTCGGCGATCGCCCTGGTGGAGGCGAGACGCCGGCCCTGGCTGGCGGGCGCCGGGATCGCGATCGCCTGCCTCAAGCCGAGCTACGGCCTGCCGCTCGGCTTCCTGATGCTCTGCCGGCGCGACGTCGGCGCCTTCGTGCGCGGCGCCGGTCTGGCCGCGCTGGCGGGGATCGCCGGCGCGGTCGTCCCGATCGCCGCCGCCGGGGGGATCGCGCCCTTCGTCGCCTCGGTCCGGCACGGCATGCAGGTCGTGGCCACCGACCCGTCCTATCACGAGGCGACGAGCCTCATCCGGATCGACGTCGGCGCGCTGTTCGGGCGCTTCCTCGGCCGGTCGCCCGGCGCCGCGATCGAGATCCTGCTCGGGATCCTGATCCTCGGCTCGGCCGGGGCGATCCTGTGGACACGCGAAGCGCGCGCCGCGGCCGGCGGCGGGGAGCGGGAGCCGCGGCCGGCGGGTGACGGGCTGGCCTGCCTGGCTCTGCTGCTGGGGCTCTATCACCAGTCCTACGACGCGCTCCTGCTCGTCCTGCCGGTCACCGCCCTCTTGTTCGGCTCGCGGGTGTGGCGCCCGGCGGCCGGCGGGACGTGGACGCGGGCGGCGCTCCTCGCGCTGCTCCTCGTCCCGTGGTTCAATCTTCTCGCCACGCACGCGGTCCTGAATCGCGTCGAGACGGTGCGGGCGCTCTGGCTGCCGCTCGCCACCGCCAACGGAGCCGCGCTCCTGCTGGCTTATCTCACCTGGGCGTGGGGGATGTCGCGGACAGCGCCGCCGCGTTCGCCGCCATGAAGCGATCGACCAGGGCCACGACCTCGTTGTTGTTCAACGTGGCGCAGCGCAGCAGGGCGGTGTTGACGACCTGGAAGGGCCGCGCGAGCTCCGGCGCCCCGCCGCCTTCCGGCGGCGGCGTGTCCCGCACCAGCGGCAGCGGCTGCACGTGGCGCGCCCGGTGCACGCCGGCGTAGAGGGCGCGAGACGCCTCGAAACCGGGGAACAGGCGCTTCAGCCCCCTGTCGATCAGACCTTCGCGCAGCGCGGCGTCGCCGGCCTCCATCTGATCCGACGCGCTGTCCATGTATCGCGGCAGGTAGATCAGGCTCAGGCCGCGCGTCTCCTCCGGGCGCGAGATCAGGTTGGTCATCTCGATGAGACCGGTCAGCTCCACCGACGGCTCGCCGATGTTGAGCACGTAGTACGGCGTCAGGGGCTTCTCCAGGACCAGGACGAGACAGGCGACGCCCAGGTAGGTGACGGCGGTCGGGTTGTCGCGCTCGAACCTCTCGACGACCGGTCGCAGCTCCGGCCCGACCACCTGGCGCGCCAATCCGGTCGGGGCGGTGAAGAAGACCTGGTCGAACAGCTCGCTCGTCTCGGAGCCGGGGGCGTCGGCCCAGGTCACGCGGCAGGAGGCGGGCCCGGCGCCGCTCCCCGCGGCCCCGGTCATGCCTTCGATCCTCCGCACCGGCGCGCCGGTCCTGACGCGCGCCCCGGCCGCCCGGAGGCTCTCCGCGAAGCGTCCGAGGATGGCGTGATAGCCGCCATGGACGTAACCCAGGTTCTCGCTTCCCGCGGCGGCGCTGCGGGCCCCGAACAGGCGCTTGAGCGTCGCGTAGATGAAGACCGCCGCCACCTGGTCGTGGAACGGACCGAACTTGGCGCGCAAAAGCGGCTGCCAGAAGACCTCGTACCCCCGCCGCCCGCAGATCCGGGTCAGCCACTCGGCCGCGGTCACGAGATACAGCGGCTCCGGTCTCGCGATCCGGGTCGCGTAAAGGACCGCCGCCCCCAGCCGCGCCTTGTCCCAGGCGCTCAGCAGCGGGAAACGCAGGAAGTCGCGGTTGCCGTTCATGTCGTGGAACCGGCCGCGCGCGTAGTAGCCGGTGCCGGTCTTCGTCCAGCGCAGCGCGTCCTTGAGCCCGAGCTCGTCGAGCAGCGCGATGAGGCTCTGATCCTGGGGGAGGATGCAATGGTAGAACCGGTCCCAGACGAACGGTCCGTAGTCCTGGGACGCGGCGAGACCGCCGAGGACGGGACCCGCTTCGAGCAGGTGCACCGCGTGGCCGGCCCGGGCGAGACGGTGCGCGAGGGTGAGGCCGAGGATCCCGCCCCCGACCACCGCGGCCTTCATCGCGCCGAGACGATCGGGCTCTTGGGGCTCAGACCGTCCGCGTCGCGAACGTAGACGCGCCCGCACCGCTCGCAGGTCAGCTCGCGCGCGCCGGCGGCGCCGGTCGCGGCCCCGCCCCGCGGCGCGGTGGCGTCCGGGCCGCGCAGGAGCGGATGCCCGCAGGCCGAGAGCCAGCCGGCGACGCGCGCCGGGTTGCCGACGACGAGGGCGTGCGGCGGCACCTCGCGGGTGACGACCGAGCCCATGCCGACCATGGCGAATTCGCCCAGGAGGACGCCCGGACCGATGGTGGCGTTGGCGCCGATGGTCACGCCGCGGCGCACGCGGGTCAGGAGCGTCTCCTCGGTCGGGTCGGAGGTCTCGAGGCCGGTCAGATCGGGCCTCCCGGAACGCGGAAAGCGATCGTTGGTGAACACCGTGTGCGCCGACAGCATGCAGAAGTCCTCGATCGCCACGCCGGCGCAGATGTAGACCGAGGCGTTGATCTTGACGTAGTTGCCGATCACGACGTCGTAGGCGACGTAGCTCTTCTCGCCGACGATGCAGTCGTGACCGATGCGCGCGCCGCGACGGATGTGGACGCCGTCCCAGACACGCGTGCCGGAGCCCAGGATCACCCCCTCCTCGACCAGCGCGGTGGGGTGCACCCAGGCGGGGGCGCCGCCGCTCATGCCGCCCCGTCGACCCGCAGCCAGTTGTTGCGGCTCGCGGACCGGTAGGCCGCCTCGACGACCTGCACCGAGGCGAGCGAATCTTCGGCGGAGATGATCGGCAGCTCCCGTCCCTTCAGGCAGCCGACGAAGTTGCCGAGCTGGCGGGCGAACGCCTTCAGCTTGTCGTATCCGCTGCCGAACGGGACCCACTTGCTGCTCCCGTCCTGGCGGTACTTCGAGCCGCTCCAGCCGATCTGCAGCGTGCCGTCCGAGCCGAAGACCTGCACGTAGTGGGGCGATTCCTTGGTGATGGTCCAGGACAGGTCGAAGGTGCCGATGACGCCGCCCTGGGTGAGGAACTGGACGCGCACCGTGTCCTCGACGTCGAGCCCCTGCCACGCGATGCCGTTCTGCGCCTGCACGTCGACGATCGGCCCCAGGAGATAGCGCGCGATGTCGGCGGAGTGCGAGCCGTTGTCGATCAGCACGCCGCCTCCGGAGATGCCGCGGTCGGCGTTCCAGCGATCCTGCATCGAGATCTTGCTGCAGAAGGAGTTCTCGTACATGACGATGCGGCCCAGGATCCCCGACTCGATGATCGCCTTCGCCTTGATGATGTCGTCGACGTAGCGGAACTTGGACGCCATCATCAGGAGGAGATCACGCTCGCGGGAGAGCGCCACGAGCGATCGCGCCTGCTCCGACTGGATGGTCAGCGGCTTCTCGCACAGGACGTGGACGCCGCGCTCCAGGAAATGCCGCGCGATGTCGTGATGCAGGCTGGGCGGCGTGCAGATGATCGCCGCGTCGATCGAGTCCAGGATGGCGGGCTCGCGGTAGTCGGCGTACAGGACGCACTTGTGCTCCTCCGCCACCGCCTCCCCGGCCGCCTTGCGGTTCTCCACCGCGACCGCGAGCTTCGCCTCCGGCAGCGTCGCCAGGGCCTGCAGGTGCGACTGGGCGATGCGGCCGCAGCCGATGATCCCGAACCGGACCGTCTGACCCTTCGTGACCCCCTTCACGATGCCGTCCCTCCCCCGTTCCCGCTCAGCCCAGCGCCCCGGCCGTCTCGCGGATGGCGCGGGCGATCGCGTCGACGTGATCCTGCGTGTAGCGCTCGTTCCACGGCAGCACGACGACGCCGGCCAGCGCCTCCACGGCGCCCGGCGTGTCGCGCAGATCGTAGGTCACCGGCGGGTCGCCGCGGCGGTGCTCGCCGACGAACGGGAAGCGGCTGGCTCCGAAGGTTTTCTGATCCCGCAGCACCTCGCACTCGAAGGCGAGCTTCTGGATGTAGCGCGGCGCGCTGAAGATGCCGGCTTCCTTGAGCCGGGCGCCGAAGGCGTCGGCTCCGCCGCGGATGATCCCGGTGTCGATCCGGAGCGGGTACTTCCAGTAGACCGGGCTGGCGCCGGCGGTGATCTTGGGCGGCTGCACGCCGCGGACCCCTTCGATCTGCCGGGACAGGCTCTCGGCCATCGCCACCCGATGGCGCACCATCGCCGGCAGCTTGTCGAGCTGCGCCAGGGCCACCGCTCCGGCCAGCTCGGTCATCCGGTAGTTCAGCGCCAGGAAGTAATGGTCCGGCTTCGGATCGCCGTACCCCCAGGCCTTGTCGATGAACAGGCGCGCCCGGCGCCAGAGCGTCTCGTCGCGGGTGACCACCATGCCGCCTTCGCCCGCGGTGATGTGCTTGGTCTGCTGCAGGCTGAAGCAACCGACGTCCCCGATCGTCCCGACCGGCTTCCCCTTGTAGGTCGCGCAGAAGGCCTGGGCGCAGTCCTCGATCAGCCGGATCCCCTTCGCACGACACAGATCGACGATCGGATCCATGTCGCACGGGTTGCCGAACAGGTGCGTCACCATGACCGCGCGGGTGCGCCGGGTGATCTTCCGGGCGATGGTCGCGGCGGTCAGGTTGTAGGTCAGCGGGTCGACGTCGGCGAAGACCGGGATGGCGGTCTGGTACAGGATCGGCGTGATCGCCCCCATGTCGGTGATCGGCGTGGTGATGATCTCGTCGCCGGGCTCCGGGTCGATCGCCGCGACGGCGGCATGGATCGCCGCGGTCCCCGAGGTGGCGCAGCGGCAGTACGGGATGCCGATCGACGCCGCGAAGCGCTCCTCGAACGCGCGCACCGTCGTCCCCTTGGTGCAGTTGAGGGTCCCGGAGGCGATGACGCGCTTCAGGACGGCGATCTCCTCCTCGCCGAACGAGCGTCCGCTGATGTCGGCGTCGGACGGGAGGGTGACCTTGGTGCTCGTGGTGCTCATGCACGGCCTCCGATGGGGCCCGCTCCCTTGCGGGGCGGACCGGATGGTTGCGCCGCGACCGCGGCCGCGGGATCGAAATCTTCGGGCCTCGTCCCGAGACCCAGGCGAAACAGCACGGCGTCGAGGATCCGGCCGCTGGCCCGCCCGTCCCCGAACGGGCTGGGGTAGGGCGGCTCCCCCGCCCGCGTAGCCTGTGCCTCCAGATGGCGCCGCAGCTCGGCGAGGATCCTGTCCGGCCCGGTTCCGACCAGCATATTACTCCCCGTCTCCACCCCTTCGGGCCGCTCGGTGGTCTCCCGCGCCACCAGCACCGGGACTCCGAGGGTCGGGGCCTCCTCCTGGATGCCGCCCGAGTCGGTCAGGGCCACCCGGGCCCGGGCCAGGAGATCGACGAACGGAATGTAGGGCAGCGGGTCGAGCAGGTGCACGTTCGGGAGCCCGGAAAGAAGACGCCGGGCCGGCTCCTGGACGCGCGGATTGCGGTGCACGGGGTAGACGAAGCGGGCCCGCGGGTAGAGCCGCGCCGCGCTCGCGATCGCCTGCAGCACCTGCTCCAGCGGGGACGGGCCGGAGGAGCCCAGCGGCGCGATCCAGTTCTCGCGGCGATGCAGGGTGATCAGGACCAGCGGCTCCCCTTCACGCAGCGGGACGTCGCGCACTCCGTGCGCCGCCCGCAGATCGGCGCGCGCCAGGGTGGTGAGCAGGCTGTCGATGACGGTGTTCCCGGTGACCAGGATTTCGGCGCGCGGCACCCCTTCGCGCACCAGGTTCGCGGCGCTCTGGGGCGTGGCGGCGAGGTGCAGGTCGGTCACCGTGCTCAGCATCCGGCGGTTGGCCTCCTCGGGCCAGGGATGGAAGCGGTTGAAGCTGCGCAGACCGGCCTCGACGTGCGCCACGGCGATCCGCTCGTGGAAGGCCGCCAGACCGGCGGCGAAGGCGCTGGTCGTGTCCCCCTGCACCACGACGAGGGCCGGCCGGTCACGCGCGTACAGCTCCGCGATGCGCGGGATGACCCGGCAGACGATCTCGTTGAGCGACTGGTCGGGACGCATGATGTCGAGGTCGTCGTCCGGGGCGATGCCGAAGGGGCCGAGGATCTGGTCGACCATCTCGCGGTGCTGTCCGGTGACCGCCAGCCGGACCCGCAGCCGCGGCTCCGCGGCGAGCGCCTGGACGACCGGGAACAGCTTGATCGCCTCCGGCCGCGTGCCGAGGACGACCAGGACCAGGGGCCGCTCAGCCAAGCGCGCGCTCCTGGCGCATGCGGCGCACGACGGCTCCCGGCGCGGCGCCGACCGCCCGGGCGTGCTCCTCGAGCGTGACGACGTCGTGGGTCGCGGTGAGACGGCGCAGGACGTCCTCGACGAACTCGACCTTGGCGGCCGTGGTCAGGTCCATGCCGGGGAAGAAGGCCAGCTCCTTCACCTGATCGCAGCCGAGAAAATCGAGCGGATGGAGGAGGAACGACGGCGTGACGCCGGAGAGGCGGCAGAGGGTCAGGGCCGTTTTCAGGTGGAGCATCGCCGCGGAGCGTGAGAACCGCATCAGATAGAGCAGGTAGCTCATGTGAAACGGCACCCGGACCACCGGCATGGTGGTGACCGGGATCTCGACCAGCCTGTGGTCGTCGACCGACCAGGTGTAGGGGCGGATCGGCTGCAGCCCGTCGCGGAACGAGCCGAACAGCTTGCGGCGCTTCTCGCGCTCGGCGTCCGGCATGCCGCGGCTCTTCCAGAAGTAGTAGGCGCGCGCGAACGGCCCCAGGAAGGTCGGCAGCGTGCTGCAGTCGTACTGGTAGCCGCGGCTCACCAGGACCCGGAGCGTGTCCGGGCTGAGACTGTAGCCGGGTCCGCGGAAGCCGACCGGCCGGCGCCCGGTCGCCTTCTCGATCGCCTCCTCGGCCCGCGCCACCTCGTCCTCGATCTCGGGACGCGTGTAGAGGTGGAACCAGGGTTCGTGGCGGAACGAGTGGTTGCCGATCTCGTGTCCCGCGGCGGAGAGCGCGCCGAGCGCCGCCGCGTTCTTCTCGAGCGCGGCGTCCTGCCCGACGACGAACAGGGTGGCGCGCAGCCCCTGACGTCGGAGCACCTCGAGCATGATCTTCGCGAGGGTGTCGAGATAGGACGGCAGCGCCTCCCAGCCCGGGTCGCCGTGAATCTTCATGTACGACCAGAGATTGTCGAGGTCGACCCCGAGGCTCAGGAGCGGGCGCGTCCCTTTCACGTCTTCTCCGTGCGCGCGTCGTGCGCGGCGATCGTCTCGCCCGCGACGCGTGGCGGCCTGGGTGCGGTCGCGTCGGCCTGTGGCGGCGGCGCGCCCGCACGGATCCGCAGTCCCAGGAGCTCGCGCAGGAGCCCCAGATGGCTCCAGATGGTCCGCGCGATCTTCATCTTCGACTCGCCGAACAGGCGCGACTCCAGCGTCGTCGGGTATTCCACCACGCGCCCGCCGGCCAGACGCAGGCGGATCAGGATCTCGGCCACCCCCAGGAATCCCCCGTGCTCGATGCGGAGCCCCTCGACCGCCTCCTTGCGGTAGACGCGGAAGCAGCTGGTGTAGGTGTGGATCGATTTCCCCAGGAGCGCGCTGTACATGCGTGACAGGGAGCGCGACAGGAACAGACGCCAGGGCGGGATGTTGAAGACCCTGCCCTGCGGATGATACGGGGAGGCCGTCACCAGATCGGCCTCGGCGATCATCGGGATCATGTTGGCCAGATCGTTCGGATCGTAGGAGCAGTCGCAGTCGATCGAGGCGACCACCGGGGTCGGAGCGTTCCGCAGCCCGGTCATGATCGCGGCGGCCACGCCGGCGTTCTTCGGGTGACGCAGGATGCGGCAGTCGGGAAAATCGGCGAACCGCTCCCGAAGACGGTCCCAGGTGGCGTCGCTGCTGCCGTCGTCCACCAGGTTGAAGAAGATCCGGTAACGCGTCCCGAGACGACGCCTGAGATCGAGGAGCGTGCCGCGCATGTACGGGATGTTCGCTTCTTCGTTGTACAGCGGCACCACCAGGGTCACCGGGGGCCGGTCGGCCGCCGCCGGCTCCTCGGCCCGGATCTCGATCGGCCGCTCGACGTGCGCCGGCGCCTCGGGACGGTCGCGCCACGGCAGGCCGAGATAGTCGCCGACCGGCTGGAACCGATAGGTGCGGAAATACTCCTCGAACACGTCGCGCGTCTTCCCGAGACTGCGGTACTGGCGGATGCGCTGCAGGCGGGAGATGCCGCGGATCTGCGGCTGGTCGCGATCGATCTCCCAGGGCATGAAGTAGAAGACGATCGGCGTGCGGCGCTTCCGGCTCCACCAGGCCACCGCCTCGCGCAGCAGGACGTGCGGGAACTGGCGGACGTAGTTGCCACCGGAGAACGGGACACGCAGTCCGCCGGCGCTCACGGTCGAGACCGGCAGCTCCCAGATCGTCCGGGTGCCGGCGGAATGGCGGTGCTGGTGCGTCTCGAACATGCGCGGGTCGCCGGCGAAGCGGCGCAGGATCGGGTTGACGCTCGAGTCGTAGAGGTAACCCTCCTCGACCAGCACGTCGAGGACCCAGAGCTCGTGGCGCCGCATGATCCAGCGCGGGTGGCGATAGCCGAGGATCCGGTTCGAGCCGGCCGCCTCGAGCGCCTCCTTGGCGCGCTGCAGCTCCTCGCGCAGCTCCTCGGGGTGCGGCAGCATTCCCTTGACGCCGCCGCGGGGCCAGTAGCCGCGGCTGGCGATCTCGTGCCCGGCGTCGCGGATCATCCGGACCACTTCCGGCTGGCGCTCGGCGATCCAGCCGAGCACGAAGAAAGTGGCGGTGACCTGGTGCGCGGCCAGGAGGCCGAGCACCTCCTTGAGGCTGTTCTCGAGACGCGACTCGATCCGCGTCCAGTGCTTGCGCGCCACCACCCCGTCGAGGGAGGCGCCGTGGAAATAGTCCTCGACCGACACGGTCAGGATGTGCGGATGCTTCGGCTCGTCGGCCACTCCCACCTATCCTCGCCGGCGCCGCCGGAACGGCCCGACACCAGCGATCGGGGCCACACGGGTTACAGGATTGCAACCGGGCATGCAGGGAAACCCCCGGCACGGGGCGGCGAATGCGTCCGCGGCACGCTCCCGCGAACCTGCCCGATTCTAAGGCCAAACCGACCCGCCCCGCCCCCAAAGATAGGTTGCCCGAGGCCTTTAGGCACCCTCGGCCGCTCGCGCCGCGCGGTTGACAGCCCCGCCCGCGCCTCTTATCGTCCCGGCCATGTCCGAGGGCGGTCCAGCCAGGCGCGACCCGGTTTTCCCCGCCATCGGGGTCATCAGCCTCGCGGTCCTGATCCTGGAGCTGGCCCTGACGCGGCTCTTCTCCGCCACCCTGCACTACCACTTCGCCTTCATGGCCATCTCGCTGGCCCTGCTCGGCTCCGGGAGCGCCGGGGTGGCGATCTACCTGGCGCAGGACCGGCTGCGCCTTGCGGGATGGGAGACCTGGGGGGCCCGTGCCGCCGTCCTCTTCGCGTTGACGACGGTCACGGCCCTGCTCGCCGTGCTCCTGCTGTCCCCGGGGGTCGAGGGGACCGCCGGCAACGGGGCCCGCATCGCCGCCATCTACGTGGCCTGCGTGCTGCCCTTCTTCTGCGCCGGCTGCGCCGTCACGCTCGCGGTGATGAGCCGCGCGGCGGCGATCGCCCGGCTGTATCGATTCGACCTGGCGGGGGCCGCCGCCGGCTGCCTGCTCCTGGTCCCGCTGCTCGATCGGATCGGCGGCGTGAACACGATCCTGGTCGTGCCGGTCGCCGCCGCCTGCGGCGGGGCGCTCTTCGGACGGGCGCCGGGGGCCGCGCCCCGGGAGGCGCGGCGCGCGCTGGCGGTCGCCGCCGCGGCCGCGGCTCTTTTGGGCCTGAACCTCGCGACCGGCTGGATCGACGTGCGCCAGGCCAAGGGAACGCGGGAGACGCACGTGCTGCTGTCGCGCTGGAACTCGTTCTCCCGCGTGACGGTGACGCCCGCCGAGGGGTCGGGGCTCGAGATCCGGATCGACGCCGACGCCTCCACCCTCGTCACCGCCGGCGCGGGCGAGGTGTCGCGCCACCCCGAGGCGCGCGATCGCCTGACCGCGCTGCCCTACGCCGTCATGCGGCGGCCGAGCGTGCTGGTGATGGGACCGGGCGGCGGGGACGACGTGATGGTGGCGCGCTTCCACGACGCCCGCGCCGTCACCGCCGTCGAGATCAATCCGATCATCGCGCGCGACATCATGTCGAGCGAGCCATATCTCTCCTTCTCCGGCGGGCTCTTCCGGCGCCCCGGCGTCCGCCTCGTGGTCGACGACGCGCGCAGCTTCATCAGCCGCTCGGAGGAGCGCTTCGATCTGATCCAGGGGACCATGGTCGACACCTGGGCGGCGACCGCGGCCGGCGCCTTCGCCCTCACCGAGAACCACCTCTACACGGTGGAGGCGTTCCAGGACTACGACCGCCACCTCGCCGACGACGGCGTCCTCTCCCTGACCCGCTGGTACTTCGAGCCGCCCGACCAGGTCCTGCGTCTGGTGTCGCTGGCGCGCGAGGTGATGCGCCGCCGCGGCGTGACCGACCCGGCGTCGCACCTGGTGATCGTCCGGGATCGCGCCCGCAGCGACCCGCGCACGCCGGCGATGTTCCTCTACAAGAAGAGCGCCTTCACCGATGAGGAGGTGAAGGCGCTCGAGGGTTTCGCCTCCTGGCACCAGTTCACCGTCCTCTACTCGCCGGCCACGCGACCGGCGAACGATTTCACGCGCCTCGCCGAGGCGGAGCGTCCGGAGACCGTCTGGTCCGCCTACCCGACGAACATCGCCCCGACGACCGACGACAGCCCGTTCTTCTTCAACAGCGTGCGGCCGGGCGACCTGCTCCACCTGGCGGACAAGGCGCCGGAGTGGCGCAAGACCAACGTCGGCACGCTCATCCTGTTCCTGCTGTTCGCGCTGGTGGCGGCCCTGGTCGCGGTCCTGGTGGTCGGCCCGCTCCTCCTCGCGCGCCGGCGCGCCGCCGTGCCCGCCGGCGCCGCTCCCTGGCTGGCCTACTTCCTCTGTCTCGGGGCCGGCTTCATCCTCGTCGAGGTGGCGCTGGTGCAGCGCTTCATCCTCTTTCTCGGGCCGCCGGTCTATGCCCTGACCGTGGTGCTGTTCTCGCTTTTGCTCTTCGGCGGTCTCGGGAGCGGCCTGTCGGCGCGGATCGCGGGCGAGCGCGTCGCCCGGCGGCTGGGGCTCGTCCTGCTGGCGGTCTGCGGCGCCGCCGTGCTGGCCGCGTTCGCGCTCTCGCCGCTGGTCCACGCCCTGGTGCACCTGGGACGCCCCGCGCGCATCGCCCTGTCGGTCGCCCTGATCGCCCCGCTCGCCACCTTGATGGGGATGCCGATGCCGACGGGTCTGCGGATGCTGCGGGCGGCGGCCCCGGATCTGCTTCCCTGGGCCTGGGGGCTCAACGGGGCGGCGTCGGTGCTCGGCTCGGTCGGCGCGCTGATCATCGCCATCGCCGCCGGGTTCGACGCGACCCTGCTCGCCGGGGCGGCGTTCTATCTCGCCGGCTGGATAGCGCTCGCCCGCGTCAGCTCTTCAGCCGCACGCGCGCCAGGTTGACCGCCGCCACGCCCCCCAGGATCACCAGCGTCCCGAGGATCATGAATCCGTCGATCGGCTCGCCGAGCACGAGCGCGCCGAGTCCGACCGCGATCACCGGATTGACGTAGGCGTAGGTCGACACCTTCACGGCGGGGACGTGCGACAGGAGCCACATGTAGGCCGAGTACCCGAACAGCGATCCGGCCACCACCAGCCAGGCGACGGCGAGCGTGGCGCGCGGGGTGGGATGGAAGCGGGCCGCCTCGCCGAGCGCCAGCCCGAGACCGACGAGCGCCAGCCCGGCGATCAGCATCTCGAGCGCCACCGCCATCAGCGGCGCCACGTCGCGCACGCGGTGCTTGGAATAGATCGAGCCCGCCGTCCAGCAGAGGTTGGCCCCCATCAGCATCGCCTCGCCCTTCATCTCCCCCAGTCCGCGCGCCTCGAGAACCCTCAGCTTCGGCCACATCAGGATGAGCGTCCCCGCGAAGCCGATGCCGATCCCGACAATGCCGAGCCCGGTGATCCGCTCCCCGCCGCGACGCATCGCCTCGAACATCACCATGAAGAACGGCAGGTTCGCGACGATCACCGCGGCCATGCCGGACGGCACGGTCCTCTCCGCCATCGTGACCAGGAGATTGCCGCCGAACAGGAGCAGGAGCCCGGTCGCCGCGATGGGACCCAGCATGGCGCGCGGCGGCAGCGGCACGCGGCGCAACAGGAGAAAGACGAGCAGGATCACCCCCGCCGTCAGGAAGCGCGTGCCGGCCATCAGGGCGGGCGGCAGAACGCTCACGCCGGCGCGGATCGCCATGTAGGTGGATCCCCACAAGACATAGACGGCGGCGAAGTTGAGCCCCACCAGGAAGGCGTGGCGTCGTCCGGCCGGGGTGGTCAAGGTGCGGGAGCGGGGGGGCGCGACCGGAACATGTTGGCGACGGATTCTATCCGTCCCCGGGGCGCCGCGGCAACGACCCGGCCCGGGTGCGTCCCGGGCGTCGTGTAGAATGGGCGCGCTATGTCGTCTCCCGGCGTCTTCAAGTGGCCGTCGCTGCTCGTCGTCATGCGTCACGCCCAGAGCGAGGCGAACCTGCACCGCGAGCGGCTCGACCGCGCCGACAGCCCCGAGACCCACGTCCACATCGCCACCCGCGACGTCGACGTGCCGCTCACCGACGAAGGACGGCGCCAGGCGGGCGAGACCGGGCGCGATCTCTCCTCGCAATTCGGCCCGTTCGACGCGGTCTACGTCTCGCCCTACCGCCGCACGCGCGACACCGCCGAGCTGGTGGTCGCCGCGCTCCAGCCACGACCGCCCTGCATCATCGAGGAGCGGATCCGCGAGCGCGAGTTCGGGGTGCTCGAGGGGCTGACGCGGCGCGGCGTGCGCCAGCTCCATCCCGAGGAGGTCGAGCGCAAGCAGCGGGTCGGGAAGTATTACTACCGCCCGCCCGGGGGCGAGTCGTACCCCGACGTGAATCTCCGGGTGCATTCGCTGCTCGGCACCCTCGTGCGCGAGAACGCCGGGCAGAGGATCCTCGTCGTCACCCACAGCGTCGTGGTCCTGTCGTTCCGCCGCCTTCTGGAGCGTCTCGACGAGGACAAGGTGCTGGAGCTCGATCGGCACGACGAGCCGAAGAACGCCTCCCTCTCGGTCTACGCGAGCGTCGCCGGGGAGACGGGCGGCAGCGGCCTGATGCTGCGGGAATGGAACAGGACGCCCTGGTCGGCCGGCGCCGGCCGGCTGGCGTCCGTCTGAGGAGGAACGATGGGCACCGATCTGATCCTGTACGTCGGCGAGAAGAACATCTCCTCCTGGTCGATGCGCGGCTGGCTGGCGGTCACCCACAAGGGCGTGCCGTTCGAGGAGCGCACCATCCCGCTCAAAGAGGACAAGGACCGCAGCCGGCGCCGGAAGGTCTCCCCGACGGGCCGGCTCCCGGTGCTGCATCACGGATCGATCGTCGTCCCCGATTCCCTCGCCATCGTGGAGTATCTCGAGGAGACTTTCCCCGCTCCGGCGCACCCCGCGCTCTGGCCCGCCGACCGCGGGGCCCGGGCGCACGCGCGCTGGCTGGCGGCGGCGATGCACTCCGGGTTCATGAAGCTGCGGGAAGGGATGTCGTTCAACACCTGCTTCCTGCCGAAGCGCAAGCCGGCCGGGGCGGAAGCGCTCGCGGAGGCCGCCGAGATGCTGGCGCTGTTCGAGGACGCGCTCCGCGGCGGGACGGGACCGTTCCTGTTCGGCTCCTACGGCGGCGTCGACGCGATCTATGCCCCGGCGATCGTGCGTCTGGTGGCCTACGAGGTCCCGACCGCCTCGACCCCGAAAGCGGCCGCCTACCTGCGCGCGGTCCTCGCGCACGAGCCGGTGAGCCGCTGGCTCGACGCGGCACGCGCGCTGCCTCCGGCCGAGACCTACTGAGCGGGCGCGGGAGGGACGCGGGCGTGGCGGAGCGGGCGATCCGGATCATGGCGAACGGCGTGCGCCTGTACGCCATCCTGAACGACTCCCCCGCGGCCTCCCTGCTCTGGGAGGCGCTGCCCCTTTCGGGAACGGCCCGCGTCGCCGACGGCGAGGTGGCGTTCGACGCCGACCTGGCGGGATCCGCCGGGCCGGCGGCGGCCGGCGCCGACACGAAGACGGGCAACGTTCTCTATCACGCGCGCCAGAAGCGCGTGGCGCTGGTCTACTCCCCGGCCGGAGCAGAGGGCGCGCCGCGCCGGCCCGATCCCGAGGCGCAGGTCTGCGGACGGATCACCGGCGACGCGTCACGCCTGGCGCGCGTCGGCGCGGGCACGCGCGTCGTGCTGACCGCGCTCGCGGACTGAGACGCGCCGGCAGCGCCGCCGGGCGCCCGACTACCAGGAGTAGTTGACGCGGTAGGTGACGACCTTCTCGCCGTCCGGCGGCACTTTCACCTTGAACTCGATCGTCCGCGCGTCGGTCTTGTTGTACGGGTCGGACGACAGCCCGATCTTCCAGGACGACCAGCGGTACAGGTGCTCGACCACCCGGACCTCGACCGCCTCCTTCTTGTGGTTCCGCACCTTGATCTCGAACGCCTCGCTGGCGGTCTGCCGGCTGCTGTCGACCTTGAAGTCGGTCTGCTTTCTCTGCGCCTTCAGATCGAAGGCGTTGCCCAGGAGCAGCCTGACGGTCTCGTCGGCCGGTGTGTGGTCGATGGCGTTCTCGCCGATGAACTCGCGCCGGCCGTCCTCGTCGGCGCGGTAGATCTTCATCGTCCCCTTCGGCAGCGGCAGACCGAGCCCCGACGCCTTGTCGTTGCGGAACTCGAGGGTGGTCGCCACCTTGGTGTTCCCCTCGGCGCCGTACGACGGGTTGGCGCGCGCCGCGTCGCTCACGTAGCCGCCAAGCGCGATCGCCTGCGCGCCGTCGTAGACATAGAGCCTCTTCCCCGGCACGCCGGCGCGGCGGCAGAACTCCACCTGCTTGGTCTCGCGCTCCCGCAGCGTGGTCGGCTCGCTCAGGGTGTAGAGGTGGTACTCGTCGAACGACTTCTCGGTGACCGCGGGAGCGGCCCCCGCCATCTCCGACCGCATCGCCTTGCCGGCCATCTCGTACATCGCCGGCTGGATCTTGCTGACGTCGCCGGCCATCAGCTTGACACGCGCGTCGGGGAACTCGGCGCCGCTCTCGTTCTCGAGCGTCACCCAGCCGACCAGGTCGAAGTCGTCCCCGCGCTCCGGCGCCACCAGGTTGTAGGTCGCCTCCCAGCGCAGGCCGCCCGTGAGATACGACACCTCGAGCTCGCGCGTCCCCGACCCGGCCGACCAGAGGCGCCACAGGAGCGTCGGCCGCAGGATGGCGTCGTCGGCGAGAGGCTCGAAGAGCGGCTGACCCGGCAACGCGAACATCACCTTGCCGTTGACCTCGACGATCGGGGAGGTCGGCGAGGTCTCGACCCCGAACGGCTGGTAGCCGCGCGCCATCCGCCAGCCGGCCGCCTGTCCCGTGTACCCGCTGCGGATGATCCGGCCGCTGGTGATCTCGACCGCGCCCGTCGCCGGGTTGATGGAGCGGAACGGGATCGTCTTCCCTTCCGAGCGCTTCAGGAGCGCGCCCTCGCTGAGCGGCTCGGCCTCGTAGTTCTGCTCCAGGATGCGCACCGCGCCGGCGTCCTTCAGGTCCCGGAGGATCACCGAATCGGGCTCCACGAGGGAGGTGACGTCGGCGAACCGCGCCTCGTTGGCCCCCTGTTTGAGGCTCAAGGAGCGCGTCTCCTTCACCAGAGCGAAGTCGCTGTTGTAGATCGTCAGCTGCACCTCGCGCCCCGCGGCCTCGGCCCGCGTGGCCGGGGCCGCCGTCAGGACGAAAAGCGCCGCCGCCGCGATCCCGCGTCTCGTGGTCGTCATCGCAGGCCCTCCGCGGCGGAACCGGTGACGCGCGATCCGCCGCGCGTGCCGCCGCCGGGGGCAAGCATAACAAAGCTCGTCGTGGAGGACGTGTCCGGCGCGGGGGAGGCTAGTTGCGCAGGCCGCGCTCGACCCAGCCGACCAGCTCGGTCATCCCGAACGGCTTCGGGAGCAGGCCGATGGCGCCCTCGAGCACGGCCTGGTGCGCCTGCTGGCTGTGGGCGTGACCGGAGCAGAGGAGGATCCGGGCCTTGCGATCCATGCCGGTCAGCCGCCGGAAGGTCTCGAGACCGCCCAGACGCGGCATGATCATGTCGAGCACCACGAGCGAGATCGTGCCCCACTCGCGGCGGTAGATGTCGAGCGCCTCGATGCCGTCGGCGGCGAGCAGCACCTCGTAGCCGCGGCTCCTGAGCATCTCCCCGGTCATCTCGCGCAGCACCGACTCGTCGTCCACCACCAGGATCCGCACCTGGCCGGCGGCGCCACCCTGCGACCGCACCCGCATCGTGCTCGCGGGCGCCCCCTCGCCGCGAGCCGGGTCGCCGGCCGCATCGCCGGCCGCATCACCGGCGCCGTCCCCGCCCGCCGCGCCATCGCTCCGCGTGAGGGCGTCCGGCGCGGCGGCGTCCCGCGCGTCCCCGTCCGCGGCGCCGGGCGCCGCGGCGTCGAGGTCGGGAGCCAAGTCCGTCACCTCCGTCACGCGTGGATCGACGCTCGCCGGCGCGGGCTGGGCGACCGGGAGATAGAGACGCACCGCCGTGCCGACGCCGGGTGCGCTGCTCAGCGCCACGTGACCTCCGAGGCGGCGGACGATCTCGCGCACCACGGTGAGCCCGAGCCCGCTCCCTTGCGACACCGGTTTGGTGGTGTAGAACGGCTCGAAGACGCGATCGAGCACCTCGGGGGTCATGCCGGTGCCGTTGTCGCTGACCACGACCGAGAGGTAATCGCCGGGCGCCAGCCCCGGGATCGAAGCGACGCCCTGCTCGTCGAGATGGCCGGAGCGCGCCTCGAACACGATCCGCCCCCCGTCGGGCATCGCGTCGCGCGCGTTCACCGCCAGGTTCAGCAGGATCTGGCGGATCTCCCCCGCGTCGGCGTCGACCGGCGGAAGGGAGGGCGCGCAGCGCGACTCGAGGACGATCGACGGATCGACGGTGCGGGTCAGGAGCGTCAGAGTCTCGGCGACGAGTGGCGACAGGTCGATCGGCCCCTGCTTCCCCGTCGCCCCGTGCGAGAACGCCAGGACGCTGCGGACCAGGTCGGTGGCGCGCTGCGACTGCTCCTCGATGACGGCGGCCTTGTCGTGCACCGGGTTGTAGTCCGGCACCAGGCTCCTGATGTGGCTGGCGTGACCCATGATGGCGGTCATGGTGTTGTTCAGGGAGTGCACGACGCCCGGCGCCAGTCTGCCGAGCGACTCCATCTTCTGCGCCTGCGCGAGGAGTCCCGCGGGGGGCGGCGCTCCCGGGGCCGACGACGCGTAGGCGGCCGAGGCCGGGCCCGCGTGGGAGCGCGCCGGCGTTTCGTCGGGCGGCGCGATGACCCGCGCCTCGGTCGCGGCGGCGGCTTCGTCCGCGGGGCGCGCGTCGGCGGCCGCGTTCTCGGGGTCGGCGGAGCCCTGGGCGCACTCCAGAACCAATGCGGCCATCGCCGAGACCGCCTCGACGCCGGCGCGTACCGTCTCGAGCCCCCCGGCGTACCGGTTGGCGAGGAGCAGCACGCCGCGGACCACGCCGCCGCTGCGGCACGGCGCGACCACGACGTGGCGGAACCCGGCGTGACGGGGCCATCCGACGGCCAGGCAACTTTCGTCCGCCAGGTCGACGACGGTCGGCGCGCCGTTGGCGAGCCCCAGTGCCAGGACCGGGTCGTCCACCGGCCGCTGGTAGAGTCCCACGGCCGCCTCGTCGGGGAAGCCGCGCTGCGCGACGAGCCGCAGGCTGGGCGGCGCGCCGGTCCCGGTGGCGAGCAGGGCAGCGGCGTCCGCCGAGGCCATCTCGACCAGCCGCCCGAGGATCGCGGCGGCCCGCAGCTCCATCTCGTGCTCCGACGAAGCGCTCGCCAGGAGGCCGGCCAGGGCGCGCTTCTCGCGCTCCAGGACGCTGCGCTCCAGCCCGTGCCGCTCGATCTGCCATTCCAGGTCGAGGCTGTGCCGCATCACGTCGGCGAGCATGCGCGCGTTGTGGATCGCCGTCCCGACCTGCCCGGCGATGGCGCGCAACAGCGCGCGCTCGCGCGGGTCGTAGGGCTTCGACTCCGAGCCGAACAGCTCGAGGATGCCGATGACGTGGCCGCGGGCCAGAAGCGGCTCGCAGGCGATGCGGCGGTAGCCGGCCCGGTGCAGGAGATCGAGACCGAACCCCGACGGATCGTCCGTGATCTCGCCGAACGCCAGCCCCTCCCCGCTCTCCCAGACCCGTCCGGACAGGCCCTCGCCCCGCCGCCAGCGCGGTAGACGCGCCACCTCGAGCCAGCGCGGGTCGCCGAAGCCGCGCGCGAAGCGCAGCACGTCGTCTCCTGCGTCGCTGGTCTCCACGAGATAGATGGCGCCCGCGGCGTGGCCGCTGGTCTCGATCGCCTTCTTCAGCGCCATCTCCACCTGGCGCTCCGAATCCAGACCCGGGGTCGCGACCGCCGCGATCGCCGCCCGCGCTTCGAGCCGGGCGTTGCGCGCCTCGAGCTCGGCGCGCGTCTCGCGCTCGTCGTCCGACAGGGCGACGGGCGACTCGGCGGCGGCCTGCGCCGCCTCGCCCAGGGCGCGCAGGCGGACGCGCTCGACGTGGTCGGCGGTTTCGGCCGCCAGGATCTCCGCCAGGATCATCGGCTCGCCGGCGAACGCGTCGGTCTCGCGCGCCACCAGGATCAGGACACCGGTCCGGCGCCCGCCGCTCCCGAGGCCGAGGACCAGGATCGATCCATATCCCAGCGCGCGGACCGCCTCCGGCAGGAAGCGGGCCGTGGCGGCTCCGGTCGGCGCGGTGAGCAGCAGGCTCCCCGCCTGGCGTCCCTGGCGCAGCGTGTCGATCTCGCGCCCGAGGGTGCGCTCCAGCAGGTCGGCCTCCGAGGCCGGGATGATCCGCCCCTGGCACCAGCCGACACGCATCAGCCCGTGACGCTCGTCGGCGTCGAGCAGGACGAGTCCGCAATCGATGGCGAGGATCTCGACGATGGCGTTGATCCCGACGCGCAGCACGGCCTCGGTGGTCTGCTCCAGACCGAGGCTGGTCTGCAGCTCGCGCAGCGCCAGCAGATCGGCGACGCGCGCCTTGGACGGCGCCGCGGGACCGGCCGGTCCGAACGTCGTGTTGAAGGGCGCGCTCAACGAGGAGGCTTCAGCCATGATGGTAGAATTCCCGTTCTCCCGCGGAGACCGCATGCCCGGCGGATGGCCCCGGTTCGATCTCTACGTCATCACCGACGCCGCGCTCGCGCCGGGACGATCCCACCTCGAGGTGGCGCGCGCCGCACTGGCCGGAGGCGCCGACGCCGTGCAGCTTCGGGACAAGAACGCCACCGCGCAAAACTTATGCGCCGCCGCCTCGGAAATCCAGCCGCTCGCGCGGAAATTCGGCGCCGCCTTCGTGGTGAACGACCGGGTCGACGTCGCTCTGCTGACGGGGGCCGACGGGGCCCATCTCGGGCAGACCGACCTGCCCTGCCAGGAGGCGCGCCGCCTGCTGCGGCGGCCGGCGATCCTGGGGGTTTCCGCCGCGACGGTGGAGGAGGCGAAGAAGGCGGCGAAGGACGGGGCCGATTACATCGGTGTCGGTCCGATCTTCGCGACCCCGACGAAACCGGACGCCGGGGAGGCGATCGGGACGGAGCGCCTGGCGGCGGTGGTCCGGGCGGTTCCGATTCCGGTGGTCGCGATCGGCGGCATCGATCACGAGAACGTCATCCAGGTGCTCGCGACCGGAGCGGCGGGGGTCGCCGTCGTGGCGGCCGTGGTCTCGGCTCCCGACATGGCCGCGGCGGCGCGGGCGCTGAAGAGCCGCATCACCGCGGCGCTGAAGGGCCGCGCTTCGTGAAACGGGCGCTGACCATCGCCGGCTCCGACTCGGGAGCGGGCGCCGGGCTCCAGGCCGATTTGAAGACGTTCGCGGCGTTCGGCGTCTACGGCACGTCGGCGGTCACCGCCGTCACCGCCCAGAACACCGTGGCGGTCACCCGCATCCAGGAGATCGACCCCGACGTCGTCGCGGCGCAGATCGAAGCCGTTCTCACCGACATCGGCGCCGACGCCGCCAAGACCGGGATGCTCGCCGGGGCCGCCATCGTGGAGGTGGTGGCCGCGACCCTGCGGCGCTTCGCGGTCCCGCACCTCGTGGTCGACCCGGTGATGATCGCCAAGAGCGGCGACGCGCTGCTGCGCGACGACGCGGTGGCCACCCTGGTCGAGCGCCTGCTGCCGCTGGCGGAGGTGGTGACGCCGAACCTGCCGGAGGCGGCGCGACTGGCGGGAGGCGGCGCCGGGACCGACCGGGACCTGGAGGATCAAGCGCGGCGGATCGCCGCCCTGGGGCCGCGTTGCGTCGTGATCAAGGGCGGACACGCCACGGGACCCGAGAGCGTCGACCTGTTCTTCGACGGGACGCGGTTCGAGCGCCTCCGCGGTCCGCGCATCGCCACCCGCGCCACGCACGGCACCGGCTGTACCTTCTCGGCCGCCCTCGCCGCCGGTCTTGCCCTGGGCCGCCGGCCGTTCGAGGCGGCCGTGGCCGCGCGCGCCTACCTCGAAGCCGCCCTGCGCGCGGCTCCCCGGATCGGACGGGGCGCGGGCCCGCTCGATCACCTCCACGCGCGGCGCGACGACCGTCCTTAGGGCCGGTCCGCGGGGACCGGCACCAGCGTGAGCAGAGCGATCTCCGGCGGCACCAGGAAGCGCACCGGCAGGATGCTCGTCCCGAGCCCGGTGGTCACGAACATCCTCCGTCCTTCGTCGATGATGAACCCCGCGGCATAGCGCTCACCATACCGGGACGGCACCAGCGGACGGCCGAGAAACGGCACCCGGACCTGCCCGCCATGCGTGTGCGCGGCGAGCGTCAGCGCGACGCGGGCCGGGACCTCGGGGAGCAGGTCGGGGTTGTGGGTCAGCACGAGCACCGGCGCGTCGTCCGTCACGCCCGCCAGGGCCGACCCGAGATCGTGGGGGCCGCGCAGGAGATCGGTCACGCCGACGATCCAGAACGGGGCGAGCGACCCTCCGGCGCGCGACCCGCCGGCGTCGAAGGGCGGCATGCCCGCGGCCGACGGCGGCACCCGGAAGGCCTCGTCGTTGAGCACGCGGATCCCGGCGCGCTCCAGGGCCTGGGTCACGCGGCGTGGATTGAAAGCGAAATCGTGGTTTCCGAGGACGGCGTAGACGCCGAGCGGCGCGTGCAGGCCGCGCAGGACACCCTCGAACTCCTCGGGCGGGATGAGGTGGCCGCCGGGATTCCGGTGGCTGATGTAGTCGCCCGCGAGGAGGATCAGGTCGGGCGCGGCCGCGTTGGTCCGCTCGACGATGGCGCGCAGCTTCCCGAGCCCGTTCCAGGGCGAGCCGATATGCAGGTCGGAGAGAAGGGCGATCCGCAGCGGCGCGTCGGCCGCCGGCCAGCCGGGAATCGGAACGGCGTAGGTATTGACCCGCAGCGAGGCCGGCTCGATCCAGAAGCCCCACAGGGCGAGCCCGCAGACAAGCGCCGCGGCCGCGAGCAGGAAGAGCATGCGCACCGCTCCGGGGGAACGCCTTGATGCCGCCCGCCGCCGCGCGTCGTCAGTGGGGATACGACGCTCCGGAGATTCGCCTCAGGAGCAGCCGCTGGTCGCGCCGCAGTTCATGCACTTGTAGCAGGCGCCGTTCCTGACCATGATCGAGCCGCAGTCGGGACAGGGCGGCGCATCCTCGTCCGGCCGGAAGGCGAACGGCGCATGGCCGGTGTCGGGTTCTTTGGCGTCGCGCGCCGCCGGTCCCGAGGGTCCCGGCACCAGCGCCACGGGGATCGCCGGCGCGGGCCACGGGCCGGGCGGCGCGATGGACGCCGCCGGCTCGCCCGCCTCGGGCTTCACGTGCACCCCGTTGGCCTCCGCCGCTTCGCGCCCGAGGAACTTCGCGCCCAGCCAGCGGAAGATGTAGTCGATGATCGACTTGGCGATCGGGATCTCGCCGTTGTTGGTGAAGCCGGACGGCTCGAACCGCACGTGGCTGAACTTGTCGACCAGGACCTGGAGCGGCACGCCGTACTGCAGGGCCAGCGACACCGCCGTGGCGAAGCTGTCCATCAGACCGGAGACGACGCTCCCCTCCTTCGCCATGACCAGGAAGATCTCGCCCGGCTTCCCGTCCTCGTACATGCCGACGGTGAGGTAGCCGTCATGACCGGCGATGGAGAACTTGTGGGTGATCGCCCGGCGCTCGTCCGGGAGACGGCGGCGCACCGCCCGTGAGCTCTCGGCCGCGGGGGCTCCCTGGATCGGCTCGACCTTCGCGGCGGCCGGATCCTTGCCGGTGTTGAGCGGCTGGCTGCGCTTGCAGCCGTCGCGGTAGATGGCGACCGCCTTCAGTCCCTGTTTCCAGGACTCGATGTAGGCCTGGGTGATCTCGTCGACCGTCGTGTCGGACGGCACGTTCACCGTCTTCGAGATGGCGCCGGAGATGAACGGCTGGGCCGCGGCCATCATCTTCACGTGTCCCATGTAGTGGATGCTGCGCGCGCCGCGGAGCGGCCGGAAGGCGCAGTCGAACACCGACAGGTGGGAGTCCTTGAGGTGCGGCGCCCCCTCGATCGTCTCGTTCTCGTCGAGGTACTCGAGGATCTCCTTCACCTGGGCCTCGCTGTAGCCCAGGCGCAGGAGCGCCTTGGGGACCGTCTGGTTGACGATCTTCAGCATCCCGCCGCCGACCAGCTTCTTGTACTTCACGAGCGCGATGTCGGGCTCGATGCCGGTGGTGTCGCAGTCCATCATGAAGGCGATGGTGCCGGTGGGCGCGAGCACGGTCGCCTGGCCGTTGCGGATGCCGTGACGCGAGCCGAGCTCGTGCGCCTCGGTCCAGGCGTCGCGGGCGGCGGTGTAGAGGTCGAGCGGCACGTGCGCCGAGTCGATCTTCGAGACGTGGCTGCCGTGCTTCCTGACCACCTTGAGGAACGGCTCGCGGTTCTTCTCGAACCCCTCGAACGGCCCCATCTTCTCGGCGATGCGGGCGGACATCACGTAGGCGTGCCCCGTGAGCACCGCCGTGATGGCGCCGGCGTAGTCGCGTCCCGCGTCGGAGTCGTACGCCAGGCCGCGGCTCATCAGGAGCGCGCCGAGATTGGCGTAGCCCAGGCCGAGAGGACGATAGTCGTGCGAGTTCTTCGCGATCCGCTCCGTCGGGTACGAGGCGTTGTCGACGATGATCTCCTGCGCCAGGATGGTGGTCTCGATCGCGTGGCGGTAGGCCGGCACGTCGATCTCGCCCTCGGTCGTGGTCAGACGCATCAGGTTCAATGAGGCGAGATTGCAGGCCGAGTCGTCGAGGAACATGTATTCCGAGCACGGATTGCTGGCGTTGATGCGCGCCGTGTTCGGGCAGGGATGCCACTCGTTCACCGTGGTGTCGAACTGCATGCCCGGATCGCCGCACAGCCAGGTCGCCTCGGCGATCTGCCGCACCACGTCGCGCGCCTTGAGGGTCTCGATCACGTCGCCGGAGGTGCGGGCGCGGGTGCGCCAATCGCCGCCGTCGAGCACCGCCTGCATGAACTCGTCCGTCACCCGGACCGAGTTGTTGGAGTTCTGGAAGAAGATCGACGAGTAGGCCGGCCCGTCGAGCGCCCCGTTGTAGCCGGCGTCGATGAGCGTCCAGGCCTTCTTCTCCTCCTCCTGCTTGCACTTGATGAACTCGACGATGTCCGGGTGATCGACGTCGAGGATGACCATCTTGGCGGCGCGCCGCGTCTTGCCGCCGCTCTTGATGACGCCGGCGAAGGCGTCGTACCCTTTCATGAACGACACCGGACCCGAAGCCGTCCCGCCGCCGGCCAGGAGCTCCTTCGAGGAGCGGATCGGCGACAGGTTGGTGCCGGTTCCGGAGCCGTACTTGAACAGCATCCCCTCGGTGCGTGCCAGGCTCAGGATCGAGTCCATGGTGTCCTCGACCGAGTTGATGAAGCAGGCGGAGCACTGCGGGCGCGACTCGATGCCGACGTTGAACCAGACCGGCGAGTTGAACGACATCTTCTGGTAGACCAGGAGGTGCTTGAGATCGGCCTCGAACGCCTGCGCGTCCGGCTCCTGGTTGAAGTATCCCTGCGCCCGGCCCCACGCGCCGACGGTGCGCACCACCCGCCCGATCAGCTGGCGGACGCTGCGCTCGCGCTCGGCGGTGCCGAGGGTGCCGCGGAAGTACTTCGAGGCGACCACGTTGGTCGCCGTCTGCGACCAGAACTTCGGCACCTCGACGTTCTTCTGCTCGAAGACGATCTCGCCCTTCTCGTTGGCGATGACGGCGCTGCGCTCCTCCCACTCGATCTCGTCGAAGGGGTCGACGCCGGGTCGGGTGAAATAGCGCTCGATGGTCAGACCGTCGGCCGCCTGTCTGAGGGACAGGGGCGCGGGGTATCCGGCGGGCGACGACGCACGGCCGGTCTTCTGCTGCGGCTGCGAGGCGATCCTGCGATCCCTGATCTCCGACTCCTTCTTCATTCCGCCCCCTCGGAGACGCGGCCCGGCGTGCGACCGGACCCGCCAGAAAAAGAGATAACCCGACCGAACGCCCCTGCGTGACACGCGGCGACCCGGGCAACATCCGGAGCGCCGATCCCGGAGGCCCCCACCTGCCAACCTCTGCCTGCCTTGAGCACTGGATTCGTCGTTCGCGACGCGGTGGGTCGGCTCGTCTTGCGCCATGCCGCCGTCCGAAACCACCGTGGTCGAGCGGGCCGCATCCTATTAACCCTGTTGTGGGCTGTCAAGGCCCGAAACGCAAAATGTTGGGGTCGCCGGCCGATGCGCCACAACATGCGGAGCCACAGCGAATTAGCCTGTGGGCCGCGATGTGGAAATCGTGTGCGCCCGCAACCGGAAACCGATTTGTGTATTTTACACCGGAACCCCGATCGCCGGACCCGGTCTCTTCGCGGCGCCGCGGCGTTCGTTGACGCCTCCCCGGAGAGCGGGCTATCATCCGGCCGCTTCGGCGCCGACGGGCCAGGCGCCGTCTCCCGTGGAGAGGTGTCCGAGTGGCTGAAGGAGCACGCTTGGAAAGCGTGTGTGGGGGAAACCTCACCGTGGGTTCGAATCCCACCCTCTCCGCCGGGGAGACTTCCTGACGCGATGATCATCGTCCGCCCGTCCTCCGCCCGCGGCCGCACGCGTCTGGACTGGCTGGACAGCCGGCACACCTTCTCCTTCGGCGGCTACTTCGATCCGCAATTCGTCGGCTTTCGATCCCTGCGGGTGATCAACGACGATCGGGTGAAGCCGGGCGGCGGGTTCGGCACGCATCCGCATCGCGACATGGAGATCCTGTCGCTGGTCCTCGACGGTGCCCTCGAGCATCGCGACAGCCTGGGTCACGGATCGGTGATCCGGAAAGACGACGTGCAGCGCATGACGGCGGGGACCGGCGTCAGCCACAGCGAGTTCAATCCCTCCGCCACCGATCCGGTGCACTTCCTGCAGATCTGGATCCTGCCGGAGCGGCCGGGGCTGACGCCGGGATACGAGCAGAAGACCTTTCCGGAAGCGGACCGCCGCAACGCCCTGCGGCTGGTGGCGTCGCAGGACGGGAGCGGTGGCTCGCTCACCGTGCACCGCGACGTGGCGGTGCACCTCGGCCACCTCGACGCCGGTGGATCCCTGGCGTTTCCGACCGCACCCGGGCGTCACGCCTGGGTGCACGTCTTCCGCGGCCACATCGCCGTCAACGGGACGATGCTGGTCGCCGGGGACGGCGCCGCATCGAGCGACGAGGCGTCGCTCGAGGTGAAGGCCCCCGACACCGAGGGGGACGCGGGATTCCTGATCTTCGATCTCGCCTGAAGACGCGCGCGGCCGCCGCGACGGCCGCGGGGGCCCCCATCACTCGCCGCCGTCGGTCTCCATCTTCTTGCGCAGCTGCAGGCGGATCTGCTCGGCGGCCGGATCGCGCGGGGCGGTCGTGGCGATCCCCGCCAGGGCGCCCAGCTTCTCGCTCAGGAGCACGCCGAGCAGGCTGTCGAGCAGCGAGCCGTTCCCCCCGCTCCCTCCCAGGCTGATCTTCGGGACCACGTCGACGCGGGAGGTCTCGATCGCCTCCGCGAACCGGCCCATCACCTGCTGGGCCATCTGGAACTGCGGGCCGCCGTAGGCGCGGACCTGCTCGTCGATGGCGAGGGCCTGCGCGACGCCGACCCGCGCCGCGCGCTCCGCTTCCGCCTCCGCCAGGGCGCGGATCTTCTTCGCCTCCCCCTCGCCCAGGAGACGGGTCTTCTCCCCCTCGGCGCCGGCGAGCGTCTGGATCTGGGCCGCCTGCTGCTGGGCCCGCGCGAAGTCGGCCTTCCCCTGGTTCGACTGCACCTGGATGCTGATCTCGGACTCGGTGAGCAGCTGCTGCTGGCGCGCCCGCGCCTCGGCCTCGCGCAGCTCGCGCTCCTTGCCGGCCGCGGTCTGCTGGCGCGAGTAGGTCTCGATCTGCTCCACGGCGATCTGCCGGCTCCGCAGCTGCGTGAGGATCTGCTCGATCTGTCCCCCCGGCTGCCCGCTGGTCGGCGTCCCGATGAGCACCTCCTGCAGCTCGAGGTTGTAGTGCGCGAACTTCTCCTTCATCTGCTCCCCGGACTGCTCCTGGATCGAGGAGCGCTCCTGGATCAGCTGGATCAGGGTGCGCGTCTGGCCGACGTTCTTGAAGTAGGCGCTGACCATCGGATCGAGCGTCTGCTCCACGAGCTTCTTCACGTCGCCGAAACGCTGGATCACCAGCGGCGCTTTCCGATAGTCGATGTGCACCACCACCGACAGGGGGAGGCTCGGCTCGAAGGCGTCCTTGGTGATCAGGCTCACCTCGGCGAGGTTCTCGTCGTACTTGTGCGATCCGGTCTCGCCGCGGGTCCACTTCAGGATGAAGTTGGTGGTCGGCACCGTGAGGACCTTCCCCGCGTAGGTGTTGAACGCGTACTTGCCCGGCAGGAGCGGCTCGCTCCAGACGCCCCGCTGACCCCGCGCCACCAGCTCGCCGTGCAGGTAGTCCTTCCCCGAGAGGTCGGTGCCGGTGACGCCCGTGTACGACACCACCACGCCGACGTTGCCGACCTCGACGACGCTCTTCGGGATCAGCTCCACCGTCCCGAACAGGCGGTTGACGTAATAGGTCCCCTCCACCAGGACCTGGAGCTGCCGGCCGCGGAAGCCGCCGGCCCGCAGGAACCGGTCGGCGTCCTGGAACTTGTTGTGGTAGGTCTCGGCCAGCGCCGGCTCCTCGCCCACGATCGGCCCGATGATCTCCCCGCTGGGGAGCGACGGGCCGTCGTGCACGGTGACGATCCCCACGCTGTCGTCGGTGCCGCGGATGATCACCGGCTCGAAACCGCCCCGCTCGGCGATCACCGCCGACATCTTCTTGAAGACCGCGAATTCGCTCCGATCCAGCGGCAGGTAGTAGACCTGGTCGTCGGTGATCACGACGAACTGCGCCAGATTGATCGCGTAGGTCCCCTCGCGCAGGATCATCCGCTGCGGGCCCTTCTGCCCGCCGGCCCGCAGGAACCCCACGACGTCCTGGTAGTCCCGCGCCGATTCGTTGCAGGCCAGCACCTGGGTCGCGGACAGGTCCTTGCCGTCCCGCGCGAAGACGTAGCCGATCTTCCCCTGGGGGATGGTGACCAGGGGCATGCGATGGACGCGGTACTGGAACGGCGTCAGGAAGTGCCAGCCGCCGCGCAGGACGTCCGGCTGGAACCCCGCCTCGCCGCCCAGCGCGATCAGCCCCGAGCGGATCGAGCCCTTGCCGCTGATCAGCTTCTCGACGATGCCGACACGCGTGTTCGGGATGTAGCGAATCCAGAGGGACAGGACCAGCAACAGGAGAATGCCCCCGAGCACCCCCAGCGCGGTGGTGCCCGGGTGCAGGGCGATCCAATCGAGTGAACCGGCGATCATGGTCGTGTCCTCGTCCCCGTGTCGGGGCTTTTCGCGATCGGCTTCCTGGAGCGATGGCGCATTATCCTCCCGTGAAATCCGCCACCGCAAGCGGGGCCGGCGGGTGGCTGCGCGCGGGCGTGATCCACCGCCCGGCGGTCTCCCGGGCTCGCGTTGACACCCCCGGGTCGATCGGCTAGCATCGCCCGCGGTCGGCGAGTCCCTGACATTTCGCTTCGAGACCGTGGTGGGGATGCCGGCGTGACGGCCGGTTCGAGCCCCGCGCGATGCGAACCACCGAACCCGGTCAGGCCCGGAAGGGAGCAGCCGTAAGGCGGACCTCGCAGGTGCCGCGGGCCTGCTTGGACCGGCCCTCAGGCCGGCCTCCCCGCTTCCCTCGTCGCATCCGGTCTTCGTTCCGGCGGTCCTGTCCGGACGCTTGGAGCCCATGAGCTACCAGGTCATCGCCCGCAAGTACCGGCCCCAGACCTTCGAGGAGGTCGTCGGCCAGAGGCCGATCGTCACCACGCTCAAGAACGCGGTCGAGCAGCGGCGCGTGCACCACGCCTACCTGTTCTCGGGACCGCGCGGCGTCGGCAAGACGACCGTGGCGCGTCTGCTGGCCAAGTCGCTGAACTGCGCGACCGGACCGACCCCCGTGCCGTGCAACGCCTGCGCCTCGTGCGCCGAGATCGCGCAGAGCCGCAGCATGGACGTGCTGGAGATCGACGGCGCCAGCAACCGTGGCATCGAGAACATCCGCGAGCTGCGGGAGACGGTGCGCTACGCGCCGGCCCGCGACCGCTACAAGGTCTTCATCATCGACGAGGTCCACATGCTCACGGACCCGGCCTGGAACGCGCTGCTCAAGACCCTGGAGGAGCCGCCGCCCCAGGTCGTCTTCATCTTCGCCACCACCGAGTACCGCGAGATCCCGCGCACCATCCTGTCGCGCTGCCAGCATTTCGAGTTCCGCAAGGTCGCGCCGTCGGAGCTTCTGGCGCACCTGGCCAAGGTGGCCCAGGGCGAGAGCGTGACGGTGGAGCCGCAGGTCTTCGATCTGATCGCCCGGGTGGCCGACGGCTCGCTGCGCGACGCGTTGAGCGCGCTCGATCAGGTGATCGCCTTCTCCGGCAGCACGGTGACCGCGGACCAGGCGCGGACCATCCTCGGGGTGGTGGACCGCGAGCTGATCCTCGGCTTCTACCAGGCGGTGCGGGAGCGCGACTGCGCGCGCCTGATCGGCATCGTCGACACCCTGTTCGAGAAGGGGTACCAGCCGGTCGAGTTCCTGGAGGATCTGATGGCGCACGGCCGCGATCTCCTGCTGCTGCGCGCCCTGCCGGAGACCGGCCACCTCGTCGCCGGCACGGAGGACGAGCTGCGCGCGATGCGCGACCGGGCCCGTTCGTTCAGCGAGGACGAGCTGTTGCGCATCCTCGAGCTCCTGACGCGCGAGGCGCCGCGTCTGCGGGGCTCGTCGCACGCCCGCTTCCTGCTCGAGGCGCTGGCGATCAAGCTGGCGCGTCTGACCGATCTGCGCCCGATCGAGGAGCTCCTGGCGCGTCTGGACGCGCCCGGACGCCCGGCCGACGCCGGCGCTCCACCCGCGGCGCCGCCCGCCGGCGCCAAGACCGGTCCCGCGGCAGGCGGCTTCGGGGTGTCAGGCGGCGCGGCCACAACGGCGCGCGGCGTGACGGCGGCGCCGGTCGTCGCACCTGCCGCGACCACGGTCTCCGCCGCGGCCCCGGCCTCCGCCTCGCCGGCGACGCCGGCCTTCATGCCCGAGCCCGGCAGCGCGCTGCCGACACCTCTCGCCGGAACCGACGCGCCGGTGCCGAGCGAGGCTCTCGTCGAGGCGCTGCTCCGCCGCGTCCACGACGAGCGCGCCGCGGTCGGCGCCATGCTCGAGCAGGCCGCCTGGATCCAGGTGGAGGAGGATCTCCTGCGCGTCGTGTTCGCGGAGAAGCACGGCTTCTTCCGCGACAAGGTGCAGAGCCGCGAGGTGTCCGACTACATCCGCCGCGTCGGCCGCGAGATGGCGGGCCGCGAGCTGAGGGTCCAGGTGGAATGCGGCGCCCCGGGTGTGGCCGGCCCCGCCGCGCCGGCGCTTCTGACGCCGCGGCCCGCGGCGACGGGGCCCGCGCCGTCCCTCCGGACGCCCGCGCGCGTGCCGGCGGCTGCCGGCTCCGTGCCGGTCGCCGCCGCGCTCAACGGCGATCCCGGCCGCCGCGCTCTCGTGGAGCGGGCCCTGCAGGAGCCGTCCCTGCGCTCGGTGCTCGATCTGTTCGACGGCGAGATCGTGGAGATCGAGCCGGTCTGACGGGGCGCGGCCGGCGGCGAGGGGAGACGACGCGACATGGACATGCGGGTGCTGATGAAGCAGGCGCAGAAGATGCAGGAGAAGATGCAGCGCGAGATCGCAGAGCTTCTGGTGGAAGGCTCGGCCGGCGGCGGCATGGTCACGGTCAAGATGACCGGCTCCCACGCCCTGACCTCCGTGCACGTCAGCCCCGAGGTCCTCGAAGGGAAGGACGCCGAGATGATCGAGGACCTGATCCTCGCCGCGGTGAACGACGCCACCCGCCGGGTCGAGGAGGCCGTGGCCTCGAAGATGAGCGGGCTCCGGCTCCCCGGATTCTGAGGCGATGCAGCTCGCCGCCCCCCTGGAGCGATTGATCGAGCGGCTGCGCGCCCTCCCCGGCGTCGGCCAGAAATCGGCCCAGCGTCTCGCGTTCCATATCCTCCGCAGCCCCGACACCGAGGTCCGCGCCCTGGCCGCCGCCATCATCGAGGTCAAGGAGCGGATCCGCCTGTGCGGGACCTGCTACAACATCACCGACGCCGACCCCTGTCTCGTCTGCACCGACGCGGCGCGCGATCGCGCCAGCATCTGTGTCGTCGAGGAGCCCAACAACCTGGTGGCGATCGAGAAGTCGGGCGGGTTCCGGGGCCTCTACCACGTCCTGCACGGCTCGCTCTCGCCGCTCAAGGGGATCGGCCCCGACGATCTCAAGATCCCGGCCCTTCTCGAGCGCCTGCGCGACGGCGCCGTGAAGGAGATCATCCTGGCGACCAACCCGAACGTCGAAGGGGAGGCGACGGCGGTCTATCTGTCGCGCCTGCTCAAGCCGCTCGGCCTGAAGGTGACGCGCATCGCGCTCGGCCTGCCCGTCGGAAGCGAGCTGGAGTACGCCGACGAGGTGACTGTCGGCAAGGCGCTCGAAGGACGCCGGGAGCTGTGAGGAGCCCGTCCGGGACCGATCCGGGGCGGCGCTGATGACCGGCGGCAAGCAGGGACTCTTCCTCCGCATCGAGTCGTTCGCGCGGCGCCGCTATGGCCTGGTGTTCGGCACGACGATCGTCCTGGTCGTGGTCTCGACCCTCCTCGGACTGCGCCTGCATCTCGACGGCGACATCCTCAACCTGGTCCCGAAGCACAACCGCGCCGTCAACACCTTCAAGGAGGCGGTGGTCGATTTCGGGAGCCTCGACTACCTGCTGCTCCTGATCGAGGCGCCGCCCCGCGCCGCCGCCGGGTCGGTGACGGCGGCAGCCGCGGGCACCGCCGGCGCGGCCGCCGACCCGGCCGCCGACCCGGCCGACGAGGGGCACGGCGTCGAGGATCTGCAGACCTACGCCGAGCTTCTGGCCGGACGCCTGCAGAAGCTGCCGTCGATCCGCTATGTCGAGTACAAGCTCGACACCTCCGGGCCGCTGTTCGACTTCCTGCGGCGCAACCAGGTGCTTTTCCTTCCGCCGTCGCGCATCGACGACCTGGCGGCCAAATTCAGCGACACCGCCATCCGCCAGCGTCTCGAGGAGGATCTGCGCCAGCTCACGGGGCCGGCGTCGTTCCTGTCGAAGCGCATCCTCGAGCAGGATCCCCTGCAGATCAGCCCCTTGCTCTACGAGGCGGTGATCCGCAACCGCGGTCCGATCAAGATCGACACCAACGGCGGCTACTACCAGTCGCGCGACGGCACGGCGCTCCTGCTCGTCGCCAAGCCGATCAGACCAAGCCAGGATCTGAGCTTCTCGCGCTCGATGGTGAAGGAGGTGCGTGGCGCCGTCGCCGAGGCCGCGGACGATTTCCGGCGCGACGCGGGCTCCGCCGAAGCCCCCGCCGTCGAGCTGGGCGGCGGATACATCATCGGCCTCGAGGACAGCAATCTGATCGCGCAGGACATGAAGCTGAACGGCTTCCTGTCGTTCATCGCGATCGTTCTCCTCTATTACTTCTGCTACCGGCGGGTCGCGGCGATCCTCTACTCGGCCGTTCCGCTCATGGTCGGCCAGAGCCTGACGCTGGCGGTCGCCTGGCTCTGCCTCGGGAGCCTGAACTCGGCGACCACCGGATTCACCGCCATGCTCATGGGGCTGGGAACCGACTTCACCATCGTCATGTACGCGCGCTACGTCGAGGAGCGCCAGCGCGGTCTGCCGCTCGACGAGGCGCTGCAGCGCATGATGGGGGCGTCGGCGTTCGGCGTCTTCACGGGGGCCATCACCTCGGCCGGCACCTTCTATGCCATGTGCATCACCGAGTACAAAGGCCTGCGGGATTTCGGCTTCCTGGTCGGCACCGGGATCATGCTCTGCATGGTCGCCATCCTGTTCCTGCTGCCCGCGATGATCGCGTGGAACGACGGCCGCAAGCGCAAGGGCGACGTGACCGGCCGCCTCTACCTGCACTCGTTCGGCCTGGAGCGGATCATGACGTGGAGCACGCGTCACCCGGTCCCGGTCCTGGCCGTGTCTTTGGTCGTGACGGCGGGGGCCTGCGTCGCCGCCTGGAACGTGGAGTTCAGCGACAGCGTCCAGGACCTGCGCTCCGCCAAGAACCGCGGCATCCTCCTGCAGGAGAGGATCGCGCGCGAGTTCGGCGCCTCGTTCAACCCGATGATGGTGGTGGCGCGCGGCCCCGACCAGCAGACGATGATGACGCGCAACCGCGCCGCCAACCGGATCCTCGACCAGTTCGTCGCCGACAAGACGCTCCTCGGGTACGAGTCGATCTTCTCCTACCTGCCGCCCGCCGAAGACCAGCACGCGGTGATCGCCGCGATGCGGGCGCGTGCGGGCGGCGATTTCGACGTCACACGCATCGAGCGCACCTTTCGCGCGGCGGGCGGCGCGCTCGGCTATCGCGAGGGATCCTACGACGGCTACCTGGGCGCCCTGCCGGCCACCCTGCGGCCGGAGCGCCCGGTCACCCTCGAGGACCTCGAGTCGGCCGGTCTCGATCGCTTCGTGCGGCGCTACGTGCACCACGAGGAGGACGGCGACTGGACCTCGGTGACCTACATCTTCCCGTCCGCTCCCGACGCCAAGCGTCATGCGCCGCCGGCGCTCGTGGCGGCCCTCGATCACCCCGACCAGGGATTCGAGATCACCGGCGCGAACATCGCCAGCGCCGAGCTGCGGCGCATCTTCAAGCGCGACGCCTGGAACGCCGTGATCCTCGGCATCCTGCTGGTCTCCGTTCTGCTGTGGCTCGACTTCCGCAGCGTCTGGCTGACCGCGCTCGCCAACCTGCAGGTCATCCTGGGCGTGATCTGGATGCTGGCGATCATGCAGATCGCCGGCATCAAGATGAACTTCGTCAACGCCTTCGTCACCACCATGATCCTCGGAGTCGGCATCGACTACGGCATCCACATCATCCACCGCATCTCGCAGGAGGGCCTCTCCAACCCGGCCGGCCTGCTCGAGACCGGCAAGGCGGTGATCATGGCGGCCATGACCAACGTGGCGGGCTTCGGCACCATCGGCCTGTCGAACTACCCCGGCCTGCGGTCGATGGGGATCGTCAGCGCCATCGGCTCGGTCACCTGCCTCGCGACGGCCCTGACCACGCTGCCGGCGCTGCTGATCGTGCTGCGGACGCGGGTGCGGCACTTAGGCGGCTCCCCGAGCGAATCCTAGTCCCCCACTCATCGCTCGCCGAGGCGCACGGCGCCAGGCGCTCCAACGTCTCGTGCTCGCTGCTGTCGAGACGCCGGAATTCGCCTGGCGCCGCTGCCAGATCGGTCTGCGTACCGGCCAAAGGCGTCGTCAGGACCTGGATCAGGGCGTCGTCTTGATGATCAGTTTGTCGACGTACAAGTCGGTGGATACGCCGCCGTTGGGAACGGTATCGATGACGCGGATCCAGACCGTTCCCGACAACCCGCCCGGTCCGAACGAGAATTCGCCGATCGTCCCGTTGAGGGCGACGTTGATGAGCGCGCCGGAGATCGCGGTGAAGTTCCCCGGCTGCTCCGGCCACACGCCGGTCTGAGGCGTCGCGTAGTAGAACTGGAAATTGTCCCCGTCGCCATTTGTCCTCCATCCTCGCAGGGCCAGCTTGTGGCCGCCGCCGATCGGCACGTCGGGGAACTTCCAGGTGTGAACGAGTGCGTCGCCCGTCTCGACGAGCTCTTCCTGCTGATAATCGTCGGCATACGTGTCGAGGTAGGAGCCCTCCTCGCGCTCACCCGTTGTCGTGAACTCGCTCTGCGCTTTCGCATCGAACAAGGCTGGGAACAGGTACATCCGGTCCATTTTCAACGTGTCGGCGACAGAGTCCGACCCTTGGTTGCTGTCCGTGATCTTGACGCAGAACGAAACGTTCTGACCGCCCGGGGGATACCCCAATGACGCGGTCTGCAGCGTCTCGCTGAGAGAGCTCACGGTGAAGGCCGAGGTGTACGATTCGCCAGCCGAGCCGGTGCATTTGCCCGACGAGGTCTTCGTCGCCGTGTTGAAGACGAAATTGTCACCGTTCCCGGGAACTCGGAACCCTTCGACACGGAGGTCCCACGCCACGCTTTGACTCGGACTGTAGAAGGTGAAGTACTGCTGGACCTTCTTCATAATGCCGCCCTCGACGCTGGTTCCATACAGCTCATCGTCGTATGAGTTCGCCCGCATCGAAGCGAGACCCGTGAAGGTTCCCTGCGAAATCGACGTGTCACCCACGTCGATCGCGCAATCCATATCGACGACGCCGTCGCAGTCATTGTCGAGGTTGTCGAAGCAGCTTGCGTAGCGGGCGGTGGACTCGGTGCCGAAGATTCTCGGATCCGAATCGTTGCAGTCCTGCGAGCACGCGTATCCGTCACCGTCGGCGTCGGGCGCCTCGTCCGCGAGTCCGTTGCAGTCGTCATCGACGCCGTTGCAGACCTCCGTGGCGCCGGGATGGATGTTTGCGTTGGAGTCGTTGCAGTCGCCTGCGCACGAGGTGTACCCATCGGAATCGCCGTCGAACCCTTCGTCGATGACCCCGTTGCAGTTGTCGTCCACGCCGTTGCACACCTCGGCGGCGCCGTGGTGGATCCAGGGGTTGAGCGGCGCGCAATCCGTGATGTCCGGATCCCCGTCGCCGTCGTCGTCCGTGTCGTAGCAGTCGGCGATCCCGTCGCCGTCGGAGTCGAACCCTTCGTCGACGCCATCGACGCAGTTGTCATCGATGTTGTTGCACACCTCCGGGCGACCGTGGAAGACGGCGGCATTCAAGGGCGCACAATCCGTCGAATTGGGATCGCCGTCGTTGTCGTCGTCCGGGTCGTCGGAGGCGAAATAACCGAGCAGGTGCCCGCAACCGTCGGCGGTCCAGATCGAACCCGTCGACCCATCCGCGGACAATCGGAAGCCGTGGGACGAGCACGCCTCGTCGATGTCCTGGAGCGTTGCACCCGAAGCGGAGTCCAGGACAAGCAGGTGGCCGTTCCACATCGAAAGGTACACGACGCCGTCCACCCAGATCGGCGGCGCCGCAGCAGGGGCAGCCAGTGTCTCTTGCCAGAGGGTGCGGCCCGTCTGGGCGTCGAGGGCGTAGCACGTGGACTTTCCCGTGGAAGAATCGGAGGTCGTAAAGTAGAGAGCGTCGCCATCGAATGCCGGCGCGCTGTCCGGGCTCACGGGCGTGGCGACTGCCCAGACGACCTGACCGGTCGCAGCGTCGACGGCGCAGAGGCCGCCCTGACCCGGCCCGCTCTCACCTTTCAGGTCCAAATAGACGATGCCGCCGGCGTACATCGAAGTGTCGTCCCAGTAACTGTGCTGGCGCTGGGTATCATCCGGGTCGGCCAATGGATCTTCGAGGTCGAACGCTGCCGTGAGGGTGCCCGTCGTGAGCGCGTATGTGTTCAGGTGCAGCTCATCGCCGATCTGCAGTGCCGCGACAAGCTTGCCGTCACCCACGACGACGCTGGAGGCGGCGAGGTTGACGACCCACACCTCACTCAGGTCGGGATTCAGAACGCCAAACCCGCCGCTGTCGGTCCGGACGATGAGCTTGCCGTCGGAGGCCGACATGTCCGCGACGCCGCTCCAGAGTCGGAAGGAGGTCGGCTCCAGGGAATCCGCGACCGAGCCTGCCGCGTCGCTTCCCTCCGCCGTGAGCCTCACGGACACGATCCCGTAGCTCGTATTGTCGAAGGACACGTATGCGTACAGACGATTCCCCAGAATCGCAGGCATGCCGGTTCCGAGATTGAGGCCCACCTGAGTCTCCCAGAGAATGTCTCCGGTGAACTCGTCCCGCGCGCGGAGGTAGCCGTTCGATTCTGCCGAGTACACCACACCGTCGGAGACGACAGCTCCCCAGGTGGTCGATGGTGGCGTACACGAGGTCGTCGCCGGTGTTTCGCTCAGCGGCGGAATGAAGAATGCACCGGACGCACCCTGGCGCGACGCATTCCCCTGGTAGGTGGGCCACTCCAGCTGGAAGTCCGGCGCGGCAGCTGTGGTGAACTGATAGAAGGCTCCGCCCTGGTTGTCCGAGGTCATGTGACCCAGCAGATCGGTCGACTGCACGGAGAAGAGATACGTCACGCCCGGCGAAAGGCCGGACAGATCGACACCGTGCACCGTGATCCCGGGCAGCCCTGTCGCCGAGCCGGTGAGCGGCGGATAGACACCGTAGAAAACAGCCCCGTCAGCCGCCTCGTCCGTCGTCCAGGTGATACGGGCGCGGTGTGATCCGATGTCGCTGACCGCGACGTTGGAGATGACTGGTCCCTGGCTGTCAATCGTTGCGGTCGCGGTCCGATTCCCCGTCGGGCAACCGCCGCCGTTCGTGTCGTTGTACACCGCATCAATCGTATCGCCGTGCTTCACCTCGAGCTGACCGTTCCCCGAGATGGGTAAGTTGGCCGGATGGAGTTGGACAGAACCGACGAAGACTCCCGTGTGAGCACCGGTCTCGGTCAATGTGATCGACTCACCCGCCGTCTCGGTCGTGCTCGTGACCGCGATCGTGGTGACGTCCACGGAGCCCGGGTTGACGTCGAGGTCGGTGTCGCTGAGCTCGAGTTGGGCCAGGTTACTGGGGTCGTACACCGGTTGCCGGAACGCGATGCCCGCGCGCGCCTCGACAGTCTGCCCCGTCACGACGAGCGCGAAGGGCTGAGGACCGGGATCCTCGGTCGTCGCCCCAACACCTTCTGGGACGTCGGCGCCGTAGACGTCGATCGTCCAGGTCCCGAGCTGGAGGTTCGAGATGACGCGCACGCGCTCGACGTTGTTCAGGTTGTCGACCGAAGTCGCGTCGGGGATCGACTCGGCCGGGTTGTAGTGGTGGAACTGGTTCCCGCGATAGACCGTTCCGTTTGGCGCGGTGACGGTGAGATCGAGATCATTCACGAGGTTGTGAACGAGCGTGTTCGCCGCCGCGGCGTGATCAGTCCAGACGAGGGTGACCTCGAGCGGAGACGTCGTCCCGCCGACGTTGAACTGGACCTGCGCATGCTGCCCGGTCTCGACGCCGGTTCGGTCGTCATCGACGAGCAGGTGCTCCGGGTCGCACTGGAAGCTCAGAGCCTTGTCCAGCACGATGCGGCCCCAGCCCTGATTGTCGTTCGGATATCGGGTCTCACCGTTGTCGTAGGCGCCCGCACCGTTCATCTCCTGTGAGGAGTGTATGAGCATCGCCTTGATCAGGGCGCCTGTCGGAACCTTGATGTCGTTCGCGTTCTTGGTGCCGCTCGGATACCACCCCTCCCTGAAGTACTCGCGCACCAGCGCCGCGGCGCCCGCGACAGCGGGGGCCGCCATGCTCGTCCCGAACAACGGCTTGTAGGAGGTGTACTTTGTGCCGTCGGTCTCGGGACAGGGATCCTGCGGTGGCAGGACTGTCGTGTCGTAGTAGCAGCCGCGCGCCGAGTAGATCGCTTCCCCTGGGGCCATGACGTCGGGCTTGATGCGCCCGTCCTCGACCGGACCGCGGCTGCTGAACAGGCGACCATTGTGGAACGCGAGATTCGAGGCGAACTCTCCGTTGGCGGACGCTCCGACCGCAATGGCGTTCTTCGCCGAGGCCTGGGCGTTGACGGTCGTGAGGTTCGGTCCGTGGTTGCCAGCGCTGAAGATCACCGTGAAGTCAGGATGGTCCCAGAGATAGCCGTCGATGGCGCTCGAGTCAGTCGTGTAGTAGGGCAGCGGGTTGCCCCAGCTGTCCGAATGGATCCAGGAGGCCTCGCCGTCCCGCTTTCCCACCGGTCGAACGTTGGGGTCCCGGGCGGACTCGAAGAGATTGAAGTAGTCGAAGCCGACCGGAAGCGCGGTTCCGCTCACCATGTCCTGGACCTGGAGCTTGGCCTTGAAGGCGTCGCCGTCGTGAACCTCGGTGCGCTCCGCGGCGCAGTCGGGACTGTTGTACTCCTCCTCATTGCATTGGGGGCTGCGCTCGCCGTCGCCATCGAAAACGCCTGCGGTGCCGGCGTCTCCCAGGATGATCCCCGCCACGTGCGAGCCGTGGTTGGCGGGTGGGTTGTCGTAGGCGTCCCCCGTCAGGGTGGTGGGCGTGTAGTAGGCGGTGACCTTGCGGTGGTTCGGTCCCGGCGACACCGTGTCATGGAAGGCGGGGTGTCTCAAGTCGACCCCGGTATCGGCAATCGTCACCGTCTCACCGCTGCCGTTGATCTCGCGGTCATGCAGAGGCCTGGCCTTCGTCGTCGCATCGCCGGACTGGACCGTCCAGGACGAGATGTCGCTGTCCATCTCGATCGACCCGGCACGCTCGATCCAGGATACCGACGATTCCCGGGCGAGCTCTTCGAGCCGCGCGCGTGGCAGCGTCACCCGAAGAACGCCCTGCTGGCTGTCCGTCGTCATGGCGTCGGTCCCGCCCAGTTCCTCCACCGTCTTCAGCATCTCCTCGAACCGCGACGGCTCGATCGCCGCGACGTTCACGGCGATCTCCCCGGACGTGTCGACAGACCTCGTCGATGCGACCTCCCCAGCCGCTCGCGCCGATTGCAACCGCCGTTCGTTCAGGACCGCATCGAATGACAAGGCGAGGTCGGCGCTCATCTTGTAGGCGGGCTGGAACTCACCGATCCAGCGGATCGAGCTGTGCGCCTTCAGCCGCCGCAGCGAACCGGGCTCGATCCGGACGATGAACGCGTTGTCGTAAACGTAGTGGAGAATCTGCAGCCCCTCGCCCGCCAGGGCTTTGCGGGTGTCGAGCGCGCGATCCCTGAGCTGCACGACGTAGTACGCCTGCCCCCCTGGGGTGCGCTTCTCATTGCTCAGGCGCGGGGGCAGGTTCGGTCGCTCTCGGAGCGGATCGAAGCGATATGGCCCGAGCGTCACCACCAGGGGCGGGCCTCGACGTATTGCAATCTTGTCCTGCTTCGGAAGCGCAACGGCCGCCGTCGCGACGACCAGCAGCAGGACGACGAACACGAATGCGGCGTGTGTCCGGTTCAAGAGTCGCATTTCACCCTCCATGAAGTCGCTTTCCTCACACGACTCGTGCGGATTGGATTCTCATCGTCTAGCCTCGATCAGTTGCTCGAGCCTGATGCGGATGAATCGCGTTGTCGGCGACGGACGTGGCTGCGAATGGCCACGACCGGCGAGCCGACCTCCGGTCCACCGAGCGTTTGTAGATACAGATTCAGTCGTCGCGCCGTCTGGTTCCATGAATCTTGAATCGATCCGGCCGATCCCGCCGGGACCGTGGCCGGCGCCGCAGGCTCTGTGCTAGCCTCGCCTCACCGGCTCGCTCGAAGATGGCTCGATGATGGGGGGAAGCTTCGTGGGTTGTCGATTCGGAGTGGTCTTCCTTTGCTCTCTGTTCGTACTGTCGTTCGGCCCGATCCTCGGAGGAGAGAGTGGGGCGCCCACCTCCCCGGCGACGGCCGCCCTGCCGTCCGTCGCCGCCGCTCCGGCTGAGCCGACCGCGGCGCCGGACGATCCGGCCGTCGCGCGGGTCCAGAAGCTCGTGGATGACGGGCACTACGCTGAGGCCGAGACGGCGGCACGCGAATTCCTCACGGCCAGGAAGGCCGCGGGCGACACCGAATCGAAGTCGGTGGCCCGCGTGACTCAAGCGCTCGTCGAGGCGCTCACCAAGGGCACGAAGGCGCGGGAGCCTGCGACGCGGGAGCTGGCCCTGCGCTCCGTCGATCTCTCACGCCGGCTGTACGGGGAGGAGAGCGACGACCACGCAGAGAGCCTGTTCGACCTCGGCGAGCTGGCGTTCCGGAACGAGTCGCTCGACGAGGCGCGCTCGGCCTACGCGCGGACCATGGCGATCCAGGAAAAGATCCACGGGCCGAGGAGCCCACAGGTGGCGTTCACGCTCAGCAAGGCGGCCGCGGTCGAAGGGGTGAGCGGCCATTTCAAGGCCTGCCGCGAATTCCTGGAGCGGGCGGTCTCGATCCAGGAGGAGACGCTGGGACCCGACGCACTCCAGGTCGCCGCCGTGCGACACAACCTCTCGGTCATGATGTCGAATACCGGCGACCTTCTCGGCGCCGTGGACGAGAACGAGAAAGTGCTCGCCATCCGCACGAAGCGGCTCCCACCCGACCACCAGCTCACCGCCATGACGACGCAGAACCTTGCATTCCTCAAGTACAGGCTTGGAGATTTCGTCGCGGCGGAGGGACTCTTCAAAAAGGCGCTCGGGATGCAGGAGCGCAGTCTCGGCCCGGAGCACGCCGATGTCGGCCTGACGCTGGGAAACCTGGCGGCGACTCTCGCCGCGATGGGACGGCTGCCGGAGGCCCGTGCCGACTACGAGCGGGCGCTGGCGATCTTCGAGACTTCGGTCACGGCGAACCATTCGCTTCTCGCCCGCTGCCGCTCGGAACTCGCGGCGGTTCTGGCGCAGATGGGCGAGGGGGCCCGCGCCAGGGAAATGATATCGGCCGCGATTCCCAGTCTCGAGGCGAAGTTCGGAACCGTGAATCAAGAGGTCGCGGGGGCGCTTCACGACCTGGCCGACATCGAGGAAGGTCTCGGCGAGACCGAGGCGGCCCGCCGGCACAACGAGCAGGCGTTGTCGATCTTCGACTCGGTCTACGGCCCGGACAATCCCTTCTCGACGCGCACCCTGATCAGTCTCGGCGAGCTGCGGCTCGACGCCGGCGATTTCGAGGGAGCGGAGCCGCTCCTGCGCCGGGCCCTCGCCATCGATGACTCCGCGCTCGGAGCCCAGCATCCCGAGGGAGCGCGCGTGCGCGTCGATCTGGCGCGTCTCGCCCTCGCACGCGGAAACGGCGACGAGGCGATGCGTACAGCGCTTCAGGCCGAGGAGATCCTCCGCGCCCACTTCGATCACCTGCTCCTCGGACTGTCCGAGCAGGACGCGCTGGACTACGAACGGGTCCGCGTCTCGGGTCTCGGGGTCGCTCTCTCCGTCCTGGCGTCGCGCGGAGGGCGCGCGCAGGATCCCTCGTCCGTGGAGCAGGTCTGGAGCGGCCTCGCCGGCTCGCGCGCGCTCGTCCTCGATCGGATCGCCTCGCGTCACCGGCTTCTCGTCACCTCCGCGACGCCCGAGGCGAAGGCGATGACCCGCTCGCTGGCGGCGGCGACCAACCGGCTCGCGTCTCTCGTGGTGAAGGGGCCCGATCCCGGGCATCCAGGTGATTACCGCCGCGCCCTGTCCGAGGCGACGGAGGAACGGGAGCGGATCGAGCGCGACGTCGCGCAGCTCAGCGGGGCGCGGACGGCGGATCCCGCAGGGGCCGCCTCGTTCGGCGCGATCAAGGAGACGCTCCCGCCGGGAACGGCGCTCCTCGCATTCGTCAGGTTTGCGCGGACTGCCGTGGCCGTCCCCAATGCCAAGCCCACCGCCGGCAAGACGCCGGGCCGGCCCACGCCGACGTACGCCGCGTTCGTCTTGAACGGCGGTCGATCGGCCCCACGATTCATGGTCCTGGGCAGCGCGGAGGCGATCGAGCCGCTCGTTTCGTCCTGGATGAAGGAGGCCGCGCAACCCGGTGCGCCGCCGCCGGGACCGGCCGCGGAGCTGCGTTATCGCGACGCGGCGGCCGCGATCCGCGCGAAGGTGTGGGATCCGGTCGAAAAAGCGCTCTCGGGCGCGCGGACGATCTTCGTCGTCGCCGACGGCGCCATCAACCTCGTCAACTTCGCCGCGCTCCCGGTGGGGGATCACGATTACCTCATCGAGCGGGGCCAGGTGTTTCACTACCTCTCGGCCGAGAGGGATCTCCTGGAGCACGGCGCACGCCCTCCGGGAAAGCCCGGCAGTCTCGTGGTCGGCGCGCCCGATTTCGACGCCGCGCCGGATGTCATCGCCCAGGTCGCGGGCATGTCACCAACAGCCCCGGAGGGAACCACCCCCACGGCGGCGCCTCCGGGGGCGGTGTTCCGCGGTTCCACGTCCACCTGCGCCGATTTCACCATGCTCCGGTTCGAGCCTCTTCCGGCGGCGCTGGAGGAGGCGTCGGCCGTGGAATCGATCTGGCGGCGCGCCGCGGTCGCGACGACGCAGGGCGACGACTCAGGAACGACGCGGCTGACCGGCCCGCTCGCCTCCGAGGCGGCGTTCAAGGCGATTGCGCCGCAACGGGGCCGGCTGCATCTCGCCACGCACGGCTTCTACCTTGGCGCGGCGTGCGGCGAGCCGGGCTCCGTCTCGACCGGCCTCGAGGACGATCCCCTCCTGCTCTCGGGCATCGCCCTCGCCGGCGCCAACAATCGCGCCACGGCGTCAAAGGACGCCGAGGACGGAATCCTGACCGCCGAGGAGATCGCGTCTCTCGATCTGTCGGGCGTCGAGTGGGCCGTCCTGTCCGGTTGCGAGACGGCGCTCGGTTCGATTCAGGCTGGCGAGGGGATCTTCGGCCTGCGCCGCGCGTTCGAAGTCGCCGGGGCCGACACCTTGATCATGAGCCTGTGGAAAGTGGAAGACCGGGCGACGCTCGAGTGGATGAAGGAGCTCTACGAGCGCCACGCCGCCGGTGTTCCGGTTCCGGACGCGGTGCGCGACGCAGGCCTCGCGGTTCTTCGCGCGCGTCGCCACAAGGGTTGGAGCACCCACCCCTTCTACTGGGGCGCCTTCGTGTCGGCGGGCGGCTGGCGGTAGTCGACGCGCAGGACGGCGCGGTAGATCGGCGCCGCCGCGGGATCCGCCGCCTGCACGACGAACTCATAGTCCCCCGCCGGCAGCTCCGAGGTCGGAATCGGCGGAAGGTTGACCATCTCCGCGGTCTCGAGATGCCGACGAATCCGTCCCGCGGGCATCGCGAACGACCAGACGGGAGCCCCGCCGGGGGGGCGCAGCTCGAAGCGGATATTTTCCGTGTCGTCGATTCCGGACGGGAACGCGAGCGGCACGGCGGCGGCGATCTGGGTCTCAAGAGGATCGAGCGTCCAGACCTGCCGCGTGGTCTCCGCGCCGCGGAGCATCGCCGGCAGGACGTGGAGGATCGGCGCAGCGCCCGCGGCCGCCGCGTCCTCCCGCGCCGGCATGGACGGACCCACCCCCGGTGGGGCCGTCGACACGGAGGGCCGGCCCGATCGCTCGATCTGCATCCCGACGAGAAGACCCACGACCGCCGCGGCCGCGGCGGTCGTGCCGATGGCCGTCCAGCTCCGGCCGCGGCTCCGCGCCTGCGTCATCGGCCCGGCCGGGCGCCGGGCGATCCGACGCCTCCAGAACTCGACCTCGAGGCCGCACGAGGCGCAGGCCGCGACGTGGCTCGCGACAGTCGGATCGGCTCCTGCACCGTCCGCCGCCGCAAGACGTCGCAGCGTGCCCGTGTCGGGATGCGCTCCGAACATCGCCTCTCCCTGGGCCGCGACACGCGTCCCGATCTCCTTGAGATCGTCCGCCGCAGCGCGGCACGACTCGCAACCGGCGAGGTGCCCTTCGACGAAGCGGCGCTGGTCGTCTGACAACCGCGCCGCCACATAGTCGGCGAGCAGGTC
>DASRAN010000076.1:0-15823 GCA_035638115.1 Patescibacteria group bacterium
GTGTGCCCCGATCTCCCGGCAGGCGCGCCCACGAGGGTCGTCGCGTGCCAGCTGTCGGTGGCGGGATCGTACCGGCTCCCCGGGCCGGTCCAGACGATCACTTCGCTGCCGGTCCAGACCATCACGTCGAGACCGATGCCGCTCGGGAGAGAGTCGGGCTGCCCTTTCCCCCAGACATCCTGGAAGGCGCAGGAGGAGGCGTCGGGTGTCGGGCGGCCGTTCTGGGACGGCGCAAGGGGGATAGCGGCGATCGCGGGCTGGTCCGGCGACTCTTCGACGACCGTGCCCGCGCGGTACGGATCGAAGCGCGGCATCGATTCCGCCCACCAGGTGTCCCAGTCGCGCGTCGCCATACGCGAATCCTTCGCCAGGAAGCTGCGGCACAGCCGGTCGACCAGGGTCGCCCGGGCCAGGGTCTCGGCCATCAGGCGATCGTCGTTCCCGAGCGCCGCCCGGATCTCGCCTAGCCGCTCGGGCAGACGGCTCCCTGCGGTCATCCGGTCGACCTCGCGGCGCAGCATCGTCGCCGTCACCGGCGTGTGCCAGACCTCCTCGAGCGCGACCGATTCGGCGAGGTAGGTTCGCACCTTGCGCTCCAGCAGGGAATCGGGCACCTCCGCCTCGAACCCGCGCGCACCACCACTGCGGTGGGTGTAGTAGACCCGCTCGATCGCCCGCTGCGCCTCGACGCGCTGGGCGAAGGTCAGGTCGCGCGGCAGGGCGACGGCCGGGCCGGTCAAGACCGCGGCGGCGAGCGCGATGACGATCGACGGGAGGACGGACTTCATCCACGGACGGAGACGGGCGGAGGAGCACATGACCGACCTTCCTTTGCGGCGAGCAATGCGGCGACGAGCGAGATGCGCCCACAGCATACCGCCGATGGGAAGGGTGGGTGTCGAAAAAGGATGGGCGCGGAGCGCGGGGCGCCCTCCCGATTTTCGTTTCAGACCGCGAAACGCTCCGGGTCCCAGCGCAGGCCGAGCTCGGACGGCGGCGCCATGTAGCCGGCGATCGCCGAGGCGGCGACCACTTGAGGGCTGGCGAGATACCCCTCGCCTCCCAGCCCCATGCGGTTCTGCCAGTTGCGGTTGAATGAAGTGATGGCTCGCTGTCCGGAGACGAGCGCATCCGGGCCCTGGCCGAAACAGGGGCCGCACCATGAGTCGCGGATGACGCCGCCGACGCTGCGGAGCACCTGGGCGATCGTCTCCCCTTCCAGCCGGTTCTCCGGGCGCTCGATCTCCTGCTTGACCTTGCCGCTGCCGGGGAAGATGACGAACTCGACGCCGCGCGCGACGTGGGAGTGGCCGGCGGCGCGCGCCGCGCGCAGCACCAGCGCCGCGCCGAGGAGATCGTCGTACGAGCCGTTGGTGCACGACCCGATGAGCGCCTTTTGGAACGTCAGCCGCTCGCGCGCCACCTCCTCGGCCGGGTAGGCGTTGCCGGGGCTGAAAGGCTTGGCGACCATCGGCACGACGGCGGCGAGATCGAACGCCTCGTCGATGGCGAAGACGGCGTCGGGGCCCGGCGCCAGACGCGGGTACGGCAGGGCGATGCCGCGCGCCGCGAACCAGGCGTCGGTGATGGCGTCCTGCGGGAAGATGCCGTTCTGTGCCTCCGCCTCGGCCATCATGTTGGCGATGGTATTGCGGGAGGTCATCGGCAATTGCTGCCCCCCGTCGATGAACTCGACCCCCATCCCCTGCGCCTGCGCTTTCCCCCAGCGGCGCAGCAGCTCGAGGACGATGTCCTTCCCGCCGACCCACGGCTGCAACCGCCCGCCGAACGTCACCCGGCGCTGCTTCGCCACGCTGACGTAGATCGCCCCCGTCGCCCAGCCGAACCCGAGCGTCGTGCTGCCGATGCCGATGCCGACGGCGCCGTACGCCCCGTAGGCGCGGCTGTGCGAATCGGCTCCGGGCACGAACGACCCCGGCACGACCAGTCCCTGCTCGGGGAAATAGAAATGGAAGATGCCGTCGCCGGGCGCGGCATAGTGCGGCTTGCGGAGATCATGGTGACGCGCGAACTGGCGTGAGATCTCCGTCTGGTGGTCGTCCGACGTCTTGCCGGTGAAGACGAAGTGATCGGCGGCGATGGCGATCTGGCGCGGGAAGATGGTGCTCCCGCCCGTGATCTGGTTGAAGGTGTGGATGGCGAAGGGCGCGGTCCCGTCCGATCCCGGCAGCAGGTCGGCCTGGACCCGCAGCGTCTTCCCCGGCGCGACCTGGGCGTCGGCGTCGACCCGGTGCGCCCAGAGGATCTGCTCGGTGAGCGTCATGCGGCGGGCCGCGGCGCCATCGGGGAACGCGACGCGCGGCGTCCTCTTCACCGAGGCGGCGAACTCGCGCCGGCCGACCTCGTAGATGCCGCCATCGCGCCGGATCTCCTCCTCCTTCTCGGTCAGCGGCACCGGCGTGTAGTCGCGGCGCTGCGTCAGGTTGGCGACCGCCCGCGTGCCGGTGTCGAACGACATCTCGTCGCCGTCCTTCGCGTCGGCCACCGCCTCCGGGCACTGCACGACGTGCAGCCCCAGATTGATGGCGTTGCGGCGGAAGATGTCCCCCATGTTGGCGCCGCAGATGATCACCATCTCGAGCCCGGCCTCGTCGGCGACCCCCTTGAGACCGGCGGGCGACATCTCGCGCGACGAGCCGATGGCGAACCTGTCACCCGCGATGACGAACGTCTCGCCGGCGTGGACGCGCTTCCGGAAATCGGGCATCAGGTAGCGGAACGAGCCCGCCTTCCAGAGCTCGTCGAGCCTGTCCAGGCTCTCGGAGACGCAGTCGGCGGCCGGCGTGATCTGGTCGGTGTCGATGGCGTCGCGCTTCTGCCCGGGACGCGCCGGATCCCAGAAGATGAGCGTGCGGCCGCGCAGCGTGCGCGCCCGGCCGTCGACCGCCTGCGGGCGCGGGGCGAGTCCGGCGAGCGTCTCGGGGGTGACGCCCGGCTTGAGCCGGGCCGGGAGCATGGGACCTTGCGGCGCGCGCGCCGCTCCGCCGGAATCGCTCATGACGGCCGGCATTGTACAGGGTGCCGCGCCGCGATGCACCCGAACCGGCCGCCCTGTCCGTATACACTCACGATGACCATCATGAACGACGACCGGGCCCTGATGCGGCGCATCCGACACGGCGACGAAGCGGCGTTCACCGAGCTGGTGACGCGGCACGGCGGGCGGATGCAGGGCGTGGCGCGGCGCCTCCTGGGGTCGCGTGCCGACGCCGAGGACGCGGTGCAGCGCGCTTTCATGAAGTGCTTCACGGCGGCCGGCGGCTACCGTCCGGAGTGGGCGGTCTCGACCTGGCTCTACCGGATTCTCGCCAATGTCTGCTTCGACGAGATCCGGCGCCGGCGGGCGCGCCCCGAGGTCAACGAAGCGCCGCCGCCGCGTGGACGCCCGGACGGCACGGCGGAGCGGATCGACATCGACCGGGCGCTCGCGAAGGTGGCGGACGAGGCGCGTGCCCTCATCATCCTGCGCTACGCCGAGGGGTTGTCGTATCGCGAGCTGGCGCGGGTGCGGGGGATCAAGGTGAACACGGTGAAGAGCCAGCTGGCGCGGGGCAAGTCGATCCTGCGCGCGGCGCTGCGGGAGGAACGACGATGACGAGTCACGATCAGGGAACGCTGTTCGATCTGGAGGCGACGCTCCGGGCGCGGCTGCGGCCGGAGGGGATGGAGGCGACGCAGGTGCGCCGCATCGTGCGCCAGGCGCGGCGCCGTCTCGACACGCTCGACAGGATCAGGCGCGGGTTCGTGGTCGACGCCAGCGAGCGCGGCGTCGTGGCCATCCACCCCGGGACACGCGGCGAGTCCGCGGGCTCCGCGGCACGCCGTTTCGCCGAGCAGGGGCGCTCCGAGCTCCTGGAATACGTCGACGGGCGGCGATCGTTCTTCTCGGTGCCGGTCGATCTGACGCCGCTGCCGGAGTTCCAGCGCCGCGTGCTCGAGGAGTCGGTCCGCATCCCGTTCGGCGAGACGCGCTCGTACTCGTTCCTCGCCGACCGGATCGGCAACACCGGCGCGGCGCGCGCCGTCGGCACCGCCCTGGGCCGGAACCCGGTGCCGTTCATCGTCCCCTGCCACCGCGTGCTGCGCGGCGACGCCACGCTCGGCGGCTACGGCTTCGGGCTGGCGATGAAGTCGGACCTCCTCGAGCTCGAGCGCACCACGCCGGTGCTCGAAGGGTGCACCACGACGCGCATCCTGTGTCGCGTCGGGTGCCCGGCGCTCGGGCGGGCGCGCGACGAGAACCGCGTCGTCTTCGCCGGCGTCGAGGACGCCCGGTCGGTCGGCTACAGGCCGTGCCGGGTCTGCCGCCCGGACGCGGCGTGAGCCCGAAGCCGGACGCGGCGGCCGGCGCGGCCAGGCGCCGCTCCGGGCCGGCGCGCCGTCTCGCCGCCGTCGACTGGGCGGCGGTCGGCGCCGACCTCGACGCGCACGGATGCGCCCGGCTGCCGGCCCTCCTCGATCCCGCGGAGTGCGCCGCCGTCGCGGCGCTGTGGGACGACGCGTCGCTGTTCCGCAAGCAGGTGACGATGGAGCGGCTGCGCTTCGGAGCCGGCGAGTACCGCTACTTCGGGGCGCCGCTGCCGGCCGCCGTCCAGGCGCTGCGCGAGGCGGCCTATCCGCCGCTCGCCGACGTCGCCAATCGCTGGCAGAAGGCGCTCGGCGGCAGGACGCGCTACCCTGAGAGTCTCCCGGCGTTCCTGCGGCTGTGCCATCGTCGGGGCCAGGTGAAGCCGACGCCGCTCCTCCTGCGCTACGGCGCCGGCGGCTACAACCGCATGCACCAGGATCTCTACGGCCAGGTCGCCTTCCCGCTCCAGATGACGTTCCTGCTGAGTCGGCCGGGGATCGACTTCGCCGGCGGCGAGAACCTCTTCCTCGAGCAGCGCCCCCGCGAGCAGTCGATCGGCACCGCCCTGGCCCTGGCTCAGGGAGAGGCGGTCGTGTTCGCGACCAGCGTCCGCCCGATCCGCGGCGCGCGCGGGTGGCGCCGCGCCACGCTGCGCCACGGCGTCAGCCGGATCGCGTCGGGGCTGCGGCTCACTCTCGGCGTCATCTTCCACGACGCCGGCTGACGGCGCGTCCCGTCACTCGGCGCGCAGGGCCTCGATCGGATCGAGCGACGCGGCGCGGCGCGCCGGCAGGATCCCGCTCAGCATCCCGACCGTGAACGACAGGGCCAGCGCCGCCAGGACGTATTCGGGCGGCGTGCTGACAGGCAAGCGCGGCACGAACAGGTGCAGCGCCTCGATGATCCCCAGGCCGGCGCCGACGCCCAGCGCCCCGCCCGCCGTCGCCAGAAGCGCCGCCTGCAGCAGGAAGTAGGCCATCACCTGGCCGCGCCGCGCCCCGAGCGCGCGCAGAAGCCCGATCTCGCTGGTGCTCTCGTTCACCGAGATCCACATCATCGTCAGGATGCCGATCGCCCCGACCACCAGCGAGATCCCGCCGATGGCGCCGACGGCGGCGGTGACCACGCCGATGATCCGGTCGAGCGTCTGCAGCATCGACTCCTGGCTGGTGATGGTGAAGTCCTCCTCGCCGTCGTGCCGGTCGAGCAACACGCGCTTGATGGCGTCGACCACGTTCTGGGTCTCCGCGGCGTTGTAGTAGAGGACGTCGATCTCGAGGAGGTCGTCGCGGTTCAGCAGCGACATCGCCTCGGAGACCGGCACGAAGACGGTGTCGTCCAGATCGATGTTGAGGAACTGCCCCTTCGGCTCCATGACGCCGATGACGCGGAACGGGCGCGAGCCGATCCGCACCCGCTCTCCGAGGGCGTTCTTCTCGCCGAAGAGCTCGGTCTTCAGCTTGGCTCCCAGCGCCGCCACGGCCGCCCCGTGACGCAGATCGCCGGGCGGCAGGAACTGGCCCTGGCGCACGCCGAACTTCCAGACCCGCGGCATCTCGGACGTCACACCGTAGACGAAGACGCGCCGGCCGCGCTCCTCGAACTCGACCCGCGCGTTGCCGAACGCCACCGGGATCACCGCATCAACCTGAGGCAGCCGGCCCAGCACCTCGACGTCCTCCACCGTCAGCTTGCGGATCGTCCCGGCGATGGCGCCGGGATTGCCGCCGCTGGTCTCCGACTTGCCGGGATTGATGGCCACGATGTTGGTGCCGAACTGAGAGAACTCGCTGATGACGTAGATCCGGATCCCCTCCCCGAGCGAGGTCAGCAGGATGACCGCGGCGATGCCGATGGCGATCCCGAGCGCGGTGAGCATCGAACGGAGCCGGTGCCCGACCACCGCCCCCCAGGCCAGCCGCATCAGATCGAAGTCGCGCATCAGGTCCCTTCCGGTGGACGCGTCCCCGCGCCCGTCAATGCCGCGCCAGCGCCGTGACCGGGTCGAGCCGCGCGGCCCGGCGCGCCGGCATGACGCCGAACGCGACGCCGGCGCCGAACGACACGGCGATCGCCGCCATCACCGCCCAGACCGGCGGTCTGGCCGGGAGGGACGGAAAGGCGTGGCCCAGCACGCCCGCGCCCAGGTAGCCGGCGGCCAGGCCCAGGATCCCGCCCGCCAGCGACAGGAGGATCGCCTCGACCAGGAAGACCCGCTGGATGGCGCGCGGCGGCGCGCCGATCGCCTTCAGGAGGCCGATCTCGGAGGTGCGCTCGGAGACCGACACCAGCATCACGTTCATGATCCCGATCCCGGCGACCGACAGCGACACCGCCGCGATCCCCGCGAGCGACAAGGTCAGCGCGCCGAGGATCCGGTTGAACGACGCGAGCATCGAGTCCTGGGTGAGGATGGTCACGTCCTCCTCCCCGTCGTGCCGCGTGGCCAGGGTCTTGAGCACGTCGCGGCGCACGTCCTCGATGTCGGCGTGCGCGGCCGCCTCGATCAGGATGCGGAACAACGACGACTGGTTGAAGATCCGCATGGCGCTGGCCACCGGGACGAAGACCACCTCGTCCATGTTCATCCCGAGCGTCATCCCCTTCGGCTCCAGCACGCCGATGACGCGCACGCGCCATTCACCGACGCGCATCGATCGCCCCAGCGGGTTCTCGGCGCCGAACAGCTCCTTGCGGATGGTCTCGCCGATGACCGCCACCTGTGCCTCGCGATCGGCGTCCAGCGCCGGCAGGAACTCACCCGACGTCAGCGTCATGTGCCGCAGGGTCAGGTACTCGGAGGTCGTTCCGAGAATCGTGACCTGGCGGCGCCGGTCGCCGAACGCGGCCTGCGCGGCGCCGACCGACAGCGGCGCGAGATGCCGGGCGCGCGGCACCTGCCGCCGCACCGATTCCATGTCGGCGAGCGTCAGGTCGCGCGTGTTCCCGCCGATCAGCGGCGCGGCGCCGCTGGTCTCGATCCGGCCCGGCAGGACGATGAGGAGATTGCTCCCCAGCGACATGAACTCGCTGGTGACGTAGGCCCGCGCCCCTTCCCCCAGCGCGGTGAGCAGCACCACCGCCGCCACGCCGATGCCGAACCCCAGAAGCGTGAGCAACGAGCGCAGGCGGTGCCCGCTCACCGCGCAGAAGGCGAAGCGCACCTGCTCGTAGAGCCCCATCCCGGCCCTCACGAAGGCGCCCCGTCCTCGGCGATCCGCCCGTCGACCAGGCGCACGATGCGCCGGGCGCGGTGCCCGACCTCCGGGTCGTGGGTCACCACCACGAGCGTCAGCCCGTCGCGGTTCATGCGCTCCAGGAGCTCGATGATCTCCTGTCCCGAGGCGCGGTCGAGATTGCCGGTCGGCTCGTCGGCGAGCAGGATGGCGGGCTTCATCACCGTGGCTCTCGCGATCGCCACGCGCTGTCTCTGGCCGCCCGAGAGCTGGTCGGGCCGGTGGTCGGCGCGGTCGGACAGCCCGACGGACGCCAGCGCCGCCGCGACCCTCTCGCGCCGCTCGGCCGGACGCACGCCCGCGAGGAGCATCGGCAGCTCGACGTTCGCCGCCGCCGTCAGCCGCGGCACGAGATGAAAGAACTGGAAGACGAACCCGATGCGCCGCCCGCGGACCTCGGCCAGGTCCTCCTCGCCGAGCGCGCCGACCTCGCGGCCGTCGAGACGGTAGGAGCCGGAGGTCGGACGGTCCAGACAGCCGAGCAGGTGCAGGAGCGTCGACTTGCCCGAGCCGGAGGGTCCCATGATGGCGACGTAGTCGCCGCCCGGGATCGTCAGGTCGGCGCTCTCGAGCGCGCGCACCACCTGGTCGCCGACCTTGTAGTGGCGGGTGAGACCCGATAGCTCGATCAGGAAGTCCCCCTCGGCGCCGGGCGAACGGCCGGCGGCCGGCGGCCGTTCAGTGTCTCGCGGCCTCAGCGCCCGGCGGCGGCGCGGCGGGGCCCGGCGTCTCGACGGCGCGCGCCCCTTCCTTCACCTCGGCGCGGTCGAGCGACACGACGACCGGGTCGCCTTCCTTGAGACCCCCGGTCGCCTCGGCGTACTCCCAGTTACGCAGCCCCGTCGTGATCGTTCGTCCCTCGAGCCGGCCGTCCGCGAGCACCAGCACCTTGCCGCCCTCCAGGATGGCGTACGCCGGCAGACGCAGGACGTCGTCGACCCTCTTGAGGATCACCTCGACGTCGGCGGAGGTGCCGGGCAGGAGCGTCCGGCTGAAGGCAGCGTCGTCGAACTCGACCTCGATCTCGAGGGTGCGGTTCTGCTGCTCGATATCGATGACGTACGGCGCGACCCGCACGACCTTTCCGGGAAACGACTTCCCCGGGTACGGATCGAGAGTCAGCCGGGCGGGCAGCCCGGTCCGCAGCTTGCCGGCGTCGACCTCGTCGATAGGCGCCGAGACGTAGATCGAGGTCGGGTCGATGATGTCGTACACGGGCGGGATCGGCAGGGCCGGCGGCGACGGCGACGCCCACTCGCCCACCTCGGCCTTGAGATCGGCGACGATGCCGTCGAACGGGGCGCGCAGGGTCGCCTTGTCGAGGTTGGCCTGCGCCAGCCCGACCGTGGCGCGCGCCTGTCCCGTGGCGGCCCGCGCCGCGTCGCAGCGCGCGGCCGCGGCGTCGCGCTGGCTGCGGAGCTGCTCGAGGAGCGACTCGGGGATGATCCGGTCGTCGCGCAGGTTCTCGTTGCGCTTCAGGTCGCGTGCCGCCTGGTCGGCCGTGAAGCAGGCCTCGTGCGCCGTCGCCTCGGCGCTGGTGACCTGCTCCCGGGCGAGCGCCAGGCTGGCGCGCAGGTCATGGTCGACGATGCGCAGGAGGACCTCGCCCTCCTTCACCGTGACGCCCTTGCGCGGCCCGATGTACTCCACCTGTCCGCCGATCTGCGGGCTGATCTTGGCGCGCCGCCGCGCCGTCACGGTCCCGGCCTTGCTGTTGCTGACCGTCTCCTCGACCGGGCCGCGCGCCACCCTGTAAATCGTGACCGGAAGAGGCTTGGGCCGCAGCACCGTGAGCTTGAGGGCCGCCACGGCGGCCACCAGGACCGCCAGCACGATCAGCCTTTTCGCCCAGCGGTTCATCGGCCTCCTCGGTTGGAGCGGCTGAGATTATCACGCGCCACCCGCGACTCGCGGCCGCCGCCGGCCCTATAATTGGGGCTCGCCCTTCAGCTCGGATCTGCATCGTTCCGGAGGGCTGCACGGGGGGACACAGACGTCATGACGGCGAATCGGACGTTGGAAGCCTGGGTCGGAGAGAGCGAGCGCCTTTGCCGTCCCGATCACGTGGTCTGGTGCGACGGCTCCAAGGCGGAGCGCGTGCGGCTGACCGCCGAGGCGGTGCGGGCGGGCGACTTCATCCCGCTCGACGAGCGGAAGCTGCCCGGCTGCCACCTGCATCGCAGCGCGTTGAACGACGTGGCGCGCACCGAGAAGCTCACCTTCATCTGCAGCACCGAGAAGGACGATGCCGGGCCGACCAACTACTGGATGCCGCCGGCCGAGGCGTACGACCGCCTGGGCGGAGTCTTCTCCGGCTCGATGAAGGGTCGCACGATGTACGTCGTGCCGTTCCTGATGGGCCCGAAGGGCTCCCCTTTCAGCAAGGTCGGCGTGGAGCTGACCGACAGCGTCTACGTCGCCCTCAACATGGGGCTGATGACGCGGATGGGGCAGGTGGCTCTCGACCAGCTCGGCTCCTCCGACGACTTCACGCGGGGGCTGCACTCGAAAGCCGATCTGAACGAGGGTCGCCGCTTCATCTGTCATTTCCCGCAGGACAACACCATCTGGAGCGTCGGCTCCGGCTACGGCGGCAACGCCCTGTTGTCGAAGAAGTGCATGGCGTTGCGGCTCGCCAGCGCCCTCGGCTCGAAGGAAGGCTGGCTCGCCGAGCACATGCTGATCGTCGGCATCCAGGATCCCGAGGGACGGATCACCTACGTCGCCGGCGCGTTCCCGAGCGCCTGCGGCAAGACCAACCTCGCCATGCTGGTGCCGCCCGAGAAGTTCCGCGGCTGGCGCGTGTTCACGGTCGGCGACGACATCGCCTGGCTGCGGCCGGGCGAGGACGGACGGCTCTGGGCGGTGAACCCCGAGGCCGGCTTCTTCGGCGTGGCCCCCGGGACCGGCAGCAAGTCGAACCCGAACGCGCTCGCCATGCTGCAGAAGGACGCCATCTTCACCAATGTCGCGCTCAAGAAGGACCGCACGGTCTATTGGGAAGGGCTCGAGGATCCGCCCGCCGAGTGCACCGACTGGCGCGGCCAGCCCTGGACCCCGGCCAGCAAGGAGCCGGCCGCGCATCCGAACAGCCGGTTCACGGTTTCGATCCGCCAGGCGCCGACCTACACCGAAGAGTGGAACAACCCGCGCGGCGTGCCGATCAGCGCCATCCTGTTCGGCGCCCGGCGCGCCAACGTCGTGCCCCTGGTCTACGAGGCGTTCTCCTGGCAGCACGGCGTCTACCTGGGCGCCACCATGGCGTCGGAGACCACCGCCGCCGCCACCGGCGCGGTCGGTGTCGTGCGCCGCGATCCGTTCGCCATGCTGCCGTTCTGCGGCTACAACATGGCCGACTACTTCGGCCACTGGCTCGAGGTCGGCCGCCGCCTCTCCCGGCCCCCGAAGATCTTCCGGGTGAACTGGTTCAACCGCGACGACAGCGGCCGCTTCATCTGGCCCGGGTTCGGCGACAACCTGCGCGTCCTGCAGTGGATGATCGAGCGTTGCCACGATCGGGGCGGCGCGACCGAGACCGCCATCGGCGTCATGCCGACGCAGGGCGCGCTGAATACCGACGGTCTCTCCCTCTCCCAGAGCGAGATGGATCGGCTGCTCGCCGTCGACCACGAGGGCTGGCTGCGGGCGCTGCGCAGCCAGGAGGAATTCTTCGGCCAGTTCGGCTCCCGGACCCCGCAGGAGATGCTGCTCGAGCACGAGGCGCTGCGCCGTCGCCTCAAGGAGCCGCGCTCGGAAGTCAGGGGCTAGGCGGAAGTCAGGGTCTAGCGCCGGGCGCGCGCATCACGATCCCCGCGCCGGCTCAGCGGTCGGACGGCGGGATGGTGACCGTCAGCCACTCCATCCCGGTTCCCATCGGATGCATCTGGATTCCCGGCACCTCGGTCGGGACCTGGAGCTCGCCGCGGGCGCGGCGATCGAGGACCGCCTGGACGCGGGCGGCGCTCTCGGGCCAGTGGGCGTCGTGCCGGCGATAGACCCCGTGCCAGCGCGCGACGTTGTTGAAGCACAGGACCACGATCGCCGCGCGCGCCAGCCAGGCCACGCGTCGCCCGTTCCCGCCCCCCGCTCCGCCGCCCGCCGCCCCGACGCCCGCCGCTCCTGTCCCCATCGTCGCCCCGCGCGCCAGCGCGATGAGCGCCGCCATCCAGATCAGATCGGCCATGACGCCCGGCAGGAACGAGTAGCGCACGCCCCACATGATGTTCCCCGACTCGCGCTGGACTTTCTCGAACGCGTACGATCGGCTGACGACGATGATCCCGAAGGTCGAGACGGTGAGCAGGTCGGACAGGACGAGGATCCGCGTCGTCTCCCTGTCGGGCCGCGCGCGGCGGACGCCCCATGCGGCGGCGGCGAGGGCGCCGAGCGCCAGCGGCCAGAAGACCCACGCCGGCGTCTTCATGAACCCGCCTGTCAGCTCCGATCCGAGAAACGGCGCGAAAAAGAGCCGCACGACGAAGTTCTCGACAATCACGAGCGGGGCGACGAGGAATCGCGAGTAGTCGAGCAGGCCGGTCGCGGCCCCCGATCGCTGGTTGCCCAGGAAATTGGCGGCCACGATCGGGAAGAGCGCGATGAGAAGGAAGAGATGGCTCCGCCGCCGGTCCCGGACCCATAAATAGAGGATGAGCGGCAGCAGGATCACCATGTGCCCGGAGGACAGCCCGATCGCGACCAGCGCCGCGAACTTCAGGGCTCCCAGCTCGCGCGGCGTCTCGATCAGCATCAGGAGCGCCAGCAGACCCAGGCAGTTGGTCAGGTTGCTGATATTGAGGAACGTCTCCCCCGCCCCCGGCGCCAGGGTCAGGAGACAGGCGACCAGGATCCGGTGCGCCCGTTTCGGGATGAGCCACTCGAATCCCGGGCGCGACAGGTAGGCGACCGTGAAGGCGTTCACGGCGAGCGCCGCCACCGCGTAGACGTAGGGTGTCCCGACGACCGGGAAGAAGGTGGCGACCCAGGCGATCGCGCGCGCCAGCGACAGACAGTAGCCGTACACCGGCATCGCCAGGCTCGCGGCCCCGCGCAGGAGCGCGTCGCGGAAGAAGACGGTCCCGTCCTCGGCCCAGAACTCGGCCCGGAAAAGCGCCGTCGGATTGCGCAGGGCGATGAGGCCCGCCGCCAGAAGCCACGGCGCCAGCATCGAGGCGGGGCGCCGCGCGCTCGCCGCCGCATCGACGGGCGCCGCCGGCGAAGCAGCGGCCGGCGCCGGCGTCACGGACGGCGCGCCATGAACAGCATCTCGCCCGACAGCTTCAGGTAGACGACCGGCTTGATCCAGAAGACAGGCAGGAGGGCGGCGGTGATCAGACGATGCAGCGGGTAGCGGCGCAGCGAGTTCGACAAGGTCTCGTGGGTCGCGGCGAACGGGTAGCGCTCGGTGACGATCGGCACGAATCCCGCGTCGCGCGCCAGGCGCGTCAGGCTCGCGTGCGTGAAGTACTGGATGTGCTGCCCCTGCCAGTACCACCAGCGCCGGCCGAGCAGGCGCGGCAGCCAGGCATCGGCGTCGCCGGTCCAGACGACGATCATTCCGCCGGGCTTCACGAGCGTGGCGAGATGGCCCATCTCGGCGCTCGGCTCCGGCAGGTGCTCGATGACCCCGATGAGGGAGACGACGTCGAACCGGGCGCGGCTGTCGCGCGCGAAGCGCGCCAGGGTCTTCTGATGGACCGTGAAGCCTCGCCGGCGCGCCACGTCGCACGACCAGGACGACAGCTCGAGCCCTTCCGCCTCGAAACCGGCGGCGCGCGCCGATTCCATGAAATCCCCGGTGGCGCACCCGACGTCGAGCAGCCGTCCCCGACCGGTCCGCTCCAGGATCCGGGCGACGACCGCCTGCGCCGCCAACCGGCGCGAGTCGGCGTGCTTCAGGTACTCCTCGTCCACCACCTCGTGATACTGGGCCGGGATGGCGTCCGGCAGCGGCGAGCAGAACTGGTGCGTGCAGCCGCGACAGCGGACGACGCGGAAGGTGCGGTTGTGCTCCGGGCTGAAGGTGTAGGAGAACGACACCTGGTCGAGGCGCTCGATCTCCGCCGGACGGCGCTCGGCGAGGTCGGCCGAGCCGCACACCACGCAGCGGGCCGCCGGCGCCGCGGCCGTCGATTCCATGCGCGTCAGCGGGGGTGGCCGGCCGGCGCGGAGTCGGCGCGCGGCGGCGGGAACGGCGCCGCCCCGCGTCCGGCGCCGGCGGCCGCGGCGCGGTCCGGCGGCGCGCCCGCGGCCGTCCCGTTCCCCTTCTCCGCCACGATGATCGAATGGGTGAACAGGTCGCGGATCCCGAAGTAGTAGCGCGCCACGCGGAAGCCGTTGCGCTCGAAGATGCCGGCGGCGTGGCGCCGCGACTGGACCCGGGTGATCTCGTCCGGGTGCAGCTTGACGTTCTTGCGGCCGGCGACGTGCTCGAGCGTCCACTTGACGCCCTTCAGGAAGACGACGCTGGCGCCGAACTCGGGCGGCCAGAAGATCACCACCCGCCCGTCGTCGCGCAGGACGCGGCGGAACTCCGCCAGGATCCGGTCGATCTCCCCCTCGGTGAAGTGCTCCATGACGCCGAGGTTGTAGATGCCGTCCATCGAGCCGGCCGGGAGCGGGATCTTGAAGATGCTGCCGTGCAGGATGGCGCAGCGCCCCTCGGTCGTGCGCGCGTAGAGGTTCAGCGCGTTCACCGAGATGTCGAGACCGGTGATCCGTACGTGACGGGAGATGTCGGCGTCGACCTGCCCGCTGCCGCACCCCGCGTGCAGCACCACGGCGCCGCGCGCGAAGCTCCCGCGCACGAAATGGTTCAGGGTCCGCTTGATGATCACCTTGCGATAGAACGCCGCGACCACGTCGTAGAGAAGCCCGCCGGCGCTCTTGTGCGCCTTCCAGTAGTCGTCCCACCCCTGGTCGTCGGTGGCCTGCGGGTCGATGGCGTTCCCGGTCATCACCTCGCCCACCTGGTAGCGGTGACGGTGCAGGATCGACGACGCGTAGGTGGAGAACAGCAGCGCCACGCTGCGGCGCACCTCCGCGAAGGTCATCTTCGAATGGCCGTAGGTGCGCGGCGGCAGCGCGATCGGGACCTCCTTGATCCGCATCCGGTTGACGTGCAGCACGTACAGGCTCTCGAAGAAGAACGAGTACCCCTGCGAGCGCACCAGCGACCAGAGGCGGCGCGGGATCCGATCGAGCCGGTACAGACGCAGCGCCCCTGTGGCGTCGTACGACATCCCGAGCAAAAGCCGCGTCAGGACGTGCCCGGTCCAGGTGAGGAGCTTGCGCAGCAGGTTCCAGCCGGCCAGGCTGCGCTTCGCCATGTAGCGCGAGCCGATGACCACGTCCGCGCCCTGCGCCTCGCGCAGCAGGTCGACGATGTGGCGCGGCGGGTGCGTGAAGTCGCAGTCCATGGTGATCAGGATGTGGTATCCCTCGGCGTAGGCGTACTCGATCCCCTGGGCGTGCGCGCTGCCGACCCCCAACTTTCCCGTGCGGTGGCGCACCAGGACGTTCGGGCAGGTCCGGGCCAGCTCGTCCAGGATTTTCCCGGTGCCGTCCGGCGAGTTGTCGTCCATGAAGAGGATGTCGAGATCGACGCCCAGCGAGCGGATCTCCTGGCAGAGCGGGACGACGTTGTCGCACTCGTTGTAGGTCGGGATGAAGATCAGCGGCCGGCGCTTCCCTTCCGGAAGCTCGCTCGCCTCCGGGACACCGCTCGCCTGCGGGACGCCGCTCCTCTCCGGGACGTCGGTCATTGCACCGCCATCGCCGCGGCCGCGGCGCGGACCAGCCCGCTCACCATCGTCTCGAAACCCGTGGCGGCGCTCCAGCCCGTCGCCTCGCGCAGCCGCCGCGGGTCTCCGATCCGGACCGGTGTCGCGCGCGTCAGCAGCGACGGGTCCTCGCGCACGTGCCGCCGCCAGTCGAGCCCCACGGTCTCGAAGGCGATCCGCGCGAACTCCCCCACCGTGTGCGCGACCCCCGTGGCGACCACGAACTCGCCCGCCGCGGGGGCGGCGAGGATGCGATGCATCGCGTCGACCGTGTCCCCGGCCGCACCCCAGTCGACGCGCGCGTCGAGACTCCCGAGGACCAGCTCGCGCTGCTCCCCCGCCTTGATGCGCAGCGCGGCGCGCACGATCTTCATCGACAGGAATTTCTCGTCGCGCCCCGCGGACTCGTGCGTGTACAGGATGCCGGTCGAGGCGAACAG
>DASRAN010000077.1:0-21761 GCA_035638115.1 Patescibacteria group bacterium
CCGGGATCCAGGGGTTGGACGGCTCCGAGACGATGACGTCGTAGGTCCGGTCGCGCACCAGCAGATCGTTGCGCCCGTCGTTGACCACCAGGTGGACGCGCGGATCGTTGAGCGGGGCGCCGCTCTGCGAGTCGAAGTAGCGGCTGCCGTGCACGACGGCGGCTTCGAGCTCCAGGCAGTCGACCTGCTTGACCGGATGGGTCAGGATCGACCCCAGCGTCACGCCGCTCCCCAGGCCGACGAGGAGCACGTCGTCGATCTTCGGGGCGAGCAGCAGCGGAAGCTGCCCCACCAGCACCTGTGTCCGCATGTCTCCCTGCACCTGCTCGCGGCGCGTGGGAACGGCCTCCTGCAGACCCGGCGGCACCGACGCGTCCGGCTTGCCGTTCACCAGAAGCGACAGGGTCTTGGTCGTGCGGAAGACCGCGACGGTGCAGGTCAGCCCTTCCTCGAACTGCAGAAACTCGCCATGCCCCTGCTTCACCCGCTCGCGGAACGCGGCGCGATCGAGCCCCTCGTAGCGATCGGCGTAGCGGAAGATCCCGGTCGACAGCATGTCGGGCTGCCAGGAGGGAGCGGAGACCCACAGGTTCACAAGGAACGCCACGATCACCGCGGCCAGGACGGCCCGGCGGGCGCGCGGCAGCGTCTGCGGCTCGATCAGCAGCAGGGCGGCGAGCGCGACGAGCGTGTTGATCACCAGGCCGGCGATGAGAACCCTCCGGCTGCCGAGCAGCGGGATCAGCCAGAAGCCGGTGAGCACCGACCCCGCGATCGCGCCCAGCGTGTTCCAGGCGTAGGCGCGCGACACCAGGCGCTGGGCGTTGTCGCCCGCCGCTCCGAGACCGCCGAGGGTGAGCGGGAACATCGCCCCCAGCCCGAGCGTCGGCAGGAACATCACCACCGAGGCCAGCAGGAGCTGCACGCCCAGCAGCCCGCGCGACGCCGGATGGAAGGCGTCGTGAATCACGTGATAGAGGTACGGGAGCTCGCCGGCGACGAACAGGCCGAGGTAGGTCGAGACGCCGACGAAGAGCTGGCAGAGTCCGGTCATCAGCAGCGGGTCCGCCGCCCGCACCAGCCGGCTGCCGAGCCAGGCCCCGATCGTCAGCCCGACGAGGAAGGTCGTCAGCATGATGGTGTACGAGTAGGTCGACGATCCGAGGACGAGGACCAGGAAGCGGCTCCAGGCGACCTCGTACATCATGGCCACCGCCCCCGAGGCGGCGTAGGCGCCGATCAGGAACGTGGCGCGGGCCCGCGTGACCTCCGGTCCCGATTGCGACGGCGCCACGGCCGGCGCGGCCTCCGCGCCCGCGTCCATCTCCCTCCAGCCCAGCGTCCTCCGGGCGATCGCGTAGGCGCCGGCGGCGGCGGTGAGGTTCATCAGCACCGCGAGCCACTGTGTCTTGATGAGCCCGAGGGCGGGCAGCAGGAACAGCCCGGCCGCGGCGCATCCCACCACCGCGCCGCAGGTGTTGACGGCGAACAGGACCCCGACGCGGCGGGGCGCGTCCCGGCCGGCGGCGAACCGGGCGACCACCGGGAGTGTGGCCCCCATCAGCGCCGTCGGCACGATCAGGACGGCGGCGCAGAGCACGAACCGGACGACGCTGAACACCGCGAACGACGCCTGGAACGCCGACCAGATCGCCTGGTAGAGCGGAATGAGGGCGCGGAAGGCGAGCGGAACGCCAAGCGCGACGGCGCCGATCAGCACCTCGAACGCGGCGTACACCTTGAGGGGGTGATAGCGCTCGAGACGCGGGGCGAGCGCGCCGGCGAGCCAGGCGCCCGTCGCGAGGCCGCCCATGAAGGAAGCCAGGACCGTCGCCACCGCGAAAGTGGTGGCGCCGAAGATCAGCTCGAGGGAGCGGACCCAGGCCACCTCGTAGACCAGGCCGCTCAGGCCGGACAGCACGAGGCAGGCGCAGAGCCACCCCATGGCGCCGCGTTCGCTCATCGCGGGCGAGAGGCTACCATTATTCCGCTTGCCAGAGGAGCGACTCCCTCGTACATTTTCCATCCCCGTCCCGACGGAGATCCTCAGCCCATGCTCGTCATCGAACGCCGCAGCTTCGCAGTCGTTCCGGCCCGGCTCATCGGGTTCGCGATCGCCTGCCTGATCCTGATTCCGTCGGCCGCGTCGGCGCTCGCCCCGCGCCGGGCGGAGGATCCGGACCGCCGGATCATCCCGCCCGCGGCGCTCGACCAGGTGCCGGAGCCGGCGCCCGAGGGGGGCGGCGGCCCGGCGGCGGCGCCCGCCGCGGCGTTCCGGGGACGGCATCCGGGCGTCTGGAGCCTGACCTTCGATCGCCGCACCGGGCGGCCCCTTCTGTTCGAGGGGCGCGGCGTGCCGTTCCTGCCCGGGAGCGGCAACGGCCTGCCCGCTTCGGCCTTCGGCCTCGCCGCCACGCCCCGCTCGATCGACGACGCCGACGCTCCCGGCCGGCGCTTCATCGACTCCGAAGGCGACCTCCTGCGCCCGCCGGTCGGCGCGCTGATCCTGAACCGGGATCGCAGCCTGTTCGACGACGACGGCGAGATCGTCTTCCTGGACTACGACTGGGTCGTGGACGGCGTGCCGGTGGAGGGGGCGCGCGTCTTCCTGCGCGCCAATCACGGCAACATCGTGCAGATGGGAACCATCGGCGTCGGCGCCGGGATGCCGCCGTCGAGCCCGCGCCTCGATGCCTACGACGCCCTGGCGCGGCTCTTCGACCAGGCCGGGGGGCGGCGCGACACCGACGTCGTGAACGAGCCGGGGCGGCTTCTCTACCTGCCGCGCGCCACCGGCGGCGCCAGCGTCCCCTGGGCCGGCGGCGCCTCCTGGCGGCTGGCGTGGCGCGTCTCCTTCCGGCGCGCCGGGGAGGCCGCGACCTGGACCGGCGACGTCGACGCGCGCTCCGGCGAGGTCCTGTCGTTCTACGACGCCAACCGCTACGCGCGCGTCACCGGCGGCGTGCATCCGCGCGACCCGAACGACGCCGAGGTGGTGCGGCCGCTGACCAACGTGCGCATCTACACCGCGCCGGGGTCGCAGAACACGGGTGACGCCGGAACGTTCAGCTACATCGGCGGCCCCGCCTTCACGGCGCTCGACGGCACCTACTTCCGCGTCCAGTGCTCGGGCTGCGACTCGCCGAACCGCGCCTTCGCGTTCACCGACCGCGGGACCGGCGATCTCGAGCTCGGCACCGGCGGCGTCGATCAGTTCGGCAACGGATCCTCGACGCAGGCCGACCGCGACGCCTTCTTCCACCAGAACCGGGTCCGCGCCCTGGCGAAGAAGTACCTCGCCATCTCCTGGCTCGACAGCACGGTCGTCTCCACCGTCAACGAGGACGACGTCTGCAACGCCTTCTGGGACGGCTCCACCACCAACTTCTTCCGCTCCGGCGGCGGCTGCAACAACACCGGCACCATCTCCGACGTCATGTACCACGAGTGGGGTCACGGCCTCGACCAGAACACCAATCTCGGGGACGGCGGCACCGGCGAGGCGACCGGCGACATCACCGCGATGCACGTGACGCACGATTCCCGCATCGGCCCCTATTTCGACGTCACCGGATCTCCCGTGCGCGACGTCGAGTCGTCGCACGTCGGCTACGTCGCGAAGCCGAGCGCGCTCTCCACCTTCTGCCTGATCTGCGCCCCCGGCCAGTGCACCAACGGAACGGCCTACGGCTACGAGGTGCATTGCGAGGGGGAGATCTACGGCCAGACCGAGTGGGACCTCGCCAAGGCGCTGGCCGCGAAGCTCGGCTTCAACACCGGCTGGCAGACGCTCGAGCGGATCTACTTCACCTCGATGCCGCAGTCGAACACCATGGTGCCGACGGCGGCGCAGAGCGCCTACTCGGCTTACCTGGCCGCCGACGACGACAACGGCAACCTGGCCGACGGCACGCCGCACTGCCGCGAGATCTACGACGCCTTCAACGCGCACGAGATCGCCGGGACCCCCTGCGCCGCCGACTCGCCGGCCTGCGTGCCGCCGGCGCAGCCCTCGCTCACCATCACGCCCGGCCACGGGAAGGCGGTCCTCGACTGGACCACGAGCCCCGGCGCGACCAGCTACGTCGTCCTGCGCGCCGACTTCGCGCCCGACCAGGCCTACATCGCGCTCGGCACGGTGTCGCCCGGGACGCACTTCGAAGATCTCACGGTGCAGCCCGGCGTGACCTACTGGTACGTCGTCGAGGCGCGCAACGCCTCGGGCTGCCGGTCGACCATCGAAAACGCGATCGCCGGAGCCGCGCTGCCCGACGCGCGGCCGTTCCTCGCCTCGATCGGCGTCGACGACGTGCCGGCGGGCAACCGCAGCGGCTTCGCCGATCCGGGCGAGTCGATCGATCTGACCCTGGCGCTGCGCAACGCCACCCCCTCCGGCAACGCCGCCGCGCTCCAGGGGACGCTGTCGTCGGGCAACTCCGACGTCGCGGTGACCATCCCTTCGGCGAGCTACGGCGCCGTCGCCACCGGCGCGACGGCCAGCGGGACCGCCTATCGCGCCGCGCTCGCCACCGATCTCACCTGCGGCGAGAGCCTGCCGTTCACCTTGTCGCTGACCGACGGCGGCGGGGGCGCGGCGACGAGCGCGTCCTTCCCGGTTCTGGTCGGCCAGCGCAGCAGCGTGCGCTACTTCGAGGACTTCGAGGGCGCGGCGCCGGGCTGGACGACCAGCGCCGGCTCACCGGCTGCGACCGGCGGCCTCTGGGTGGTCGGCGATCCGAACGGCACCTCCTACCAGCCGGAGAACGATGCCGATCCCTCGCCCGGCACCCGCTGCCTGTTCACCGGCACCAACGCCACCGACAGCGGCGGCGACGTCGACGGCGGCGAGACGATCACCACTTCCCCTATCATCGATCTCTCCGGCGCGACCGCGGCGCGCCTGTCGTACAAGCGCTGGTGGGCCACTTCGTCGCTGACCGACACCGCCGACACCTTCATCGTGGAAGTCAGCGGGAACGGCGGCTCCACCTGGGTGGTGGCCGACTCGGTCAACTCGACGGCGCGCAACTACGGCTTCCAGCCGGTCGACGTGCGGCTCGAGTCGCTCGTCCCGCTGAACTCCACCTTCCGGGTGCGCGCGCGGGTGAAGGACGGCGGCACCGACACCAACGTCGAGGCGGCCCTCGACGACGTCAAGATCGAGGCGGTGACCTGCGATCTGACGCCGCCCTGCTTCTTCCCCCCGATCTTCGGCGGCCTGACGACCGCGGCGGCGGGGGCCTCGTGCGCCGAGACCGACCTCTCGTGGAGCGCGGCCGCGACCCAGTGCCAGAACGCGCAGATGAGCTACGACGTCTACCGCTCGACCACGCCGGGCTTCACACCGGGTCCCTCGACGCTCGTCACGCAGCACGTCCCGGGGCTGGCGTTCCACGACACGCTGCTGCAGCCCGGGGTGGCCTACTACTACATCGTGCGCGCCGACGATTCGCGCTCGGGCCAGGACGCCAACACCACGGCGCGCACGGTGACCGCGCCGGTCTCCCCCGACACCGTGGCGCCGGTTTTCTCCGGGCTCGGATCGGTCGTGACCGGCGGATCGTGCGGCGAGACCTCGCTCCTCTGGAGCGCCGCGGCGGAGACCTGCTCCGTGCCGGTGCGCTACAACGTCTATCGATCGACCGCGGCCGGGTTCACGCCGGGCGCGTCGACGCTGGTGGCGTCGATCCTCGGCACGTCATACGTCGATACGGCGCTGCTGCCCGACCAGACCTACTACTACGTCGTGCGGGCCGCCGACGCGCACGCCAACGAGGACCCCAACGCGATCAAGGCTTCGGCGCCGGCGCGCAACCTGCCGCACGTCCTCTATCACCAGGATTTCGAGTCCGGCGCGGCCGGCTGGGGCCTGATCTCCCCGAACACCGCGGCCACCGGGCTGTGGGAGCTGGGCGACCCGCAGGCGACCATCGCCCAGCCCGAGAACGACGCCACGCCCGACCCGGGGGTCAACGCCTGGGTCACCGGCCTTTTGGCGGGATCGGGCGACGGCTCGTTCGACGTCGACAGCGGCGTGACCACGCTCGCCTCGCCGGTTTTCGATCTGACCGGGCAGCCGTCACCGGTCCTGCAGATGAGCCTGTTCTACAGCAACGACCTGGGCGCCAATCCCGGCGAGGATCCGCTCGTCGTCGACGTGTCGGGGAACGGCGGAGCGAGCTGGACCACGGTTCTCAACACGCTCGCCGACGTCCCGGCCTGGACGGCGAAGCAGTTCCCCCTCTCGGGCGTCGTGCCGCTGAACAACCAGTTCCGCGTCCGGGTGACCGCGCAGGATCTCGGCGTGGGCGGGTCGCTGGTCGAGGCGGGCGTCGACGAGGTGAGCCTGTTCCAGCCCGGCACGGGATGCTCGCTGTGCAGCGGTCCGGTGGGCGGCGTGGGGACGATCCTGGTCACCCGATCCGGCAACGACATCGTCATCGACTGGAGCGCCGACCCGGTGAACGCGCCGGCCTACAATGTCTATCTGCGCAGCGGCCCGGGTCTCGCGACGCTCATCCGCGCCGGGACGACCTCGGCGAAGAGCTTCATCCATTCGCAGGCGGCGCTTTTGACGGGAGAGAACTTCTTCTACGACGTCACCGCGGTCGACGCCTGCGGTCGCGAGTCGCCGGTTCCCTGATCGATCAGCGCGCCGCCGGCGCCCGCTTGATCGCCGTCCCCGGTCGCTGGGCGGTCGCCTTGCCGTCGGCGTAGACGACGGCGCCGTTCACCCAGACCGAGCGCACGCCGTCCGAGATGGCGTGCGGCGCCGTCATCGTCGCGTGGTCGATGACGGTGGCCGGATCGAGCAGCACCAGATCGGCCGCCATCCCCTCGCGCACCAGGCCGCGATCGGTGATCCCCACGTGCGCCGCCGCCAGCGCGGTCATCTTGTGGACCGCCTCCTCGAGCGTCATGACCCGCCGCTCGCGGACGTAGCGCCCGAGGACGCGCGTGAACGACCCGTACCCGCGCGGGTGCTCGCCGTCGAGACTGCCGTCGGTGCAGATGTTGGCGTGCGGCCAGGCCATCAGCTTCTCGAGGTCGGGCTCGGTCATGCTGGTGCCGATGATCCCCTCGCCCGCGTCGCCGGTCTCCTTGCGGCGCGCCTCCGACAGGCGCAGCAGCTCGACCAGGGTTTCGGCCGCCCCGGCCTTGCGCTCGGCGGCGATCTCCGCGAGCGTGTGTCCGACCCACTCCGGGTGCGCGTCGAACTGCGTCAGGAGCAGGCCGTCCGGCTGCACGATCTCCCGCACCACCAGGCGCGCCTCCTCCAGGTCGGAAAAATCGCGCTTCGGGAAGAGCACGGTCAGCGTCGAGTGCCAGGCGAGGTACGGATAGATGTCGGAGGTGATGTCGACGCCGCCGGCGCGCGCCGCGTCGAGCCGCGCCAGCAGCTCGGGGGCCTTCCCCCAGAGCGAGGTCATCGCCAGCTTGATGTGGGAGACCTGGACCGGCAGCCGCCCCTTGCGGCCGATGGCGATGATCTCGTCGATGGCGCTCCAGAAGTTCCGGTCCTCGCTGCGGACGTGGCTGATGTAACGGCCGCCGTGCGCCGCCGCGACCTTCGCCAGGGCGAGCACCTCCTTCGGGTCGGAGTAGATGCCGGGGTCGTACTCGAGACCGGTCGACAGCCCCAGCGCCCCGGCGTCCATCTCCTTCCCGAGCAGGTCGCGCATCCGCCCGACCTCGGAGCGCGTGGCGGCGCGCCGGTAGTCGTCCCCCATCACCGCCGCGCGCAGCGTCCCGTGGCCGGCGTAGGCGGCGACGTTGATCGCGGCCGGGGTGCGCTCGAGGCGGGCGAAGAAATCGGCCAGCGGGTAGGGCGCGTCCCCGTCCTGCCCGACCACCGCCGTGGTGATCCCCTGGTTGGTCGCCGCGATCGCGTCGAGATGATCGAACAGCTCGCCGTCGGCGTGGCTGTGCGTGTCGATGAACCCGGGGACGAGCGTGAGCCCCGCGGCGTCCACGACCTCCTCGCCCGGACGCGGCTCGAGCTCGCCGATGGCGGCGATCCGCCCCTGCTCGATGCGTACCGCGGCGACGCGCCCCGGCGCGCCGGTCCCGTCGACGACGGTGGCGTGCACGATGAGGGTCGAGACCGCGGCGACGATCGCGAGGGCCGGCATGGAGGCCGATTGTACGCGAGACGGGCCGGAAGCCCGGCCGGGCCCCCGCCGGGCCCGGGCCGGCCTCCGGCCGGCCGTTCAGGCCGGACGATCGCCCGCGGGGGACCGGAACGGGACGACGTTCGGCGTGGAGGTCCGCGCTTCCCTTCGCGCCAGCTTGTTGCGGGCCCGGTTGAGCGCGGCGCGCTGCATGAGGTCGGCGAGCGTCTCGCCGTCGAGCGGATAGATGGCGATGCCGGCCGAGAGGCCGGCCCGGGCCGGAGGACCGTTCTCTTCGAGGCGCAGGGCGAACCCGTCCACCGCCTGTTGCAGGCGCTCGGCCAGGACCGCCGCCGCCGCGAACCCGCTGCCGGGCAGCAGGGCGGCGTATTCATCCTCGCCCGGCCGGACCAGGACGTCGCGCTCGCGGAGGTGGCTCCTGAGGACCCGGCCGATCTCCATCAGGAAGCGATCGCCGCCCGCCTGACCGAAGCGCTCGTTGACGCCGCGGAAGGCTTCGAGGTCCATCTCGAGCACCGCGAACGGTTGTCCCGACTGCTGGCTGCGGATGGTCTCGCGCTCGAACACCTGCTCCAGGTAGCGCGCGCTCGGCAGATGCGTCACCTCGTCGGTGAGCGCCGCGGCGCCCGAGGCGGAGGCCATCCGGCCGTTCGCCACGGCACCGGCGGCCAGGCGAGCCACAATCTCCATCAGACGGACATGCTCCTCGAGGCAGGGCGCCGCCTTGGGATAGTAGAGCGTGATCACGCCGAGCGCCTCGTCCCCCTGGCAGAGGGGGAAAGCGGCCACCGTCGAGTAGCCGGTCGGATCGATCCCGGTGTCGGCGAGATCGAGATCCGCGCCTGCCGAGAACCGGCTGCTGCGATGCTCGGCGGCCCAGCCGGTGATTCCCTCGCCCGGGCGCAGCCGCCGCCCGCGCAGCGCCGCCGCGTTGGCGCCCGACACGAACCGGGCCGTGAGACCTTCGCCGGCCGGCTGGGTCAGATAGACCGCGCAGGTCCGGAACGGCACGAGCTGCGCGATGCGGCTGACGACGAGATCGAGGACCTCGGTCAGCCGCGGGGTCGAGGCGAGCGTCTGGGCGATCTCGTACAGCGCGAACACCTCGCGCTGTACGGCGTAGGTGTCGCGGACGGCGGACGACGGCCCGGGGACCAGCGGCGTGCGCGGCGCCGACGCCACGACGCTCGCTCCCTCGAGCCGAGCGATCCCCTGGTGCAGGGCGTCGCCGAAGCCACCGACATCGGGAGCGACCGCGCGATTCGCAGCCCCGCCATTCGCAGGCGCGCCATTCGCCTGCGCATCGGCGTCCGCCCGGGCGCCGCTCTCCGCCGCTGCGATCACCGCTTCAAGACGATCCTGCAGCGCCTGCACGACCGACGGATCGAACTGCAAGCCGGACCAGGTCGCTATGACGGCCGCCGCCTCCTTCGGCTCGAGACGCGGGCGGTAGGTCCGCTCGGAGGTCAGCGCCTCGAACGCGTCGGCCACCGCCAGGACGCGCGCCCCCAGAGGGATGGCATCGCCGCGCAGCCCGTCCGGGTAACCGGTCCCGTCCCACTTCTCGTGATGGTGCCGGACGATCGCCAGGATCGACGCCGGCAGTCCGGCGGGTGCGAGGATCTCGGCGCCGGCGCCGGGGTGCGCCTTCATCTTCTCGAACTCCGCCTCCGACAACCGCCCCGGCTTGCACAGGACGTGATCGGGGACGACCACCTGGCCGATGTCGTGGAGCAGCGCCGCCATCCGGAGCGCCTGACGCTCCGGGGCCGGCAGGTCCAGGCCGCGCGCCAGCTCCAGGGCGCAAGCCTGGACCCGGCGCGCGTGACCGCGGGCGGCCGGGTCCCGGCCGTCGATCGCCTCGGTCACCGCCTCGAGCGTCGCCTGCTGCAGCTCCCGGGTCCTCTCGAGATCGCGGACCGCCCGGCTCAGCCTTCTAGCCACCGGCAGGCGACCCAGGGCATAAGAAAGGAAGGCCGCCAGCCCGGCGGAGAGAAGTGCGGTGCCCGTCAGCAGGAGCGTGGAGGTCATCGCCGCCTTTCCGATGAGAGTTCGTCTCGGAACAGAGTTGAGCCGGCCCCGAGGGGAGGTTCGGGGCCGGCTCGCCGCAGGTCTCGCCTGCGTGTCAGCTCGGGAACCGTAAGCTCGTCGCGACCCTCCTTCAAGATTTGGCGTCTCGCGACGCCGGGACCCCCTATCGCAACGCCCGTACCATCCGCGCCGACGCGGCCCTCCCCGCTTACCGGCCACCCCGAACCCGAGCACCGGCAATGCGTTGGGCGGGAGCTGCCGGCGTCCTGACGGGCCGATCCCGCGGTGACGGAATCGTCGGCCCGGATGGGGAGGTCCAGATTCCCTACTCGGGATTCGAGCCGGCGCTATCAGCCGGTCGTGATAGCCTCACAAGACTCTGAAAATACGTGAGTTGTATCGATGTAGCGGGCCTGGCCACGGCCTGCCGGCGCCAAGTCCGGGAAGTGGGCAGCCAACTTCCCCCTCCCCCTTCCGCTTGACCGGCCGGGCCGGTATGCGTACTATCCCGCTGTGCCGCCGGTGTTGGGGTCCCCGCGGCAAACCAACCCGATGGAAATAGCCTGGTTCAAGAAGATCCGCAAGCCCAAGCAGGCCGTGGAGCACCGTCGAGTCCAGGTGCCCGAGGGCCTCTGGGTCAAGTGCAACTCCTGCAAGGAAATCATCTATAAGAAGGAAGTCCTCCGGAACGCCAACGTCTGCCCGAAGTGCGGCTATCACTTCCGCATCTCGGCCCGCGAGCGGCTCTCGTCCCTGTTCGACGAAGGGCGCTACCAGGAGGTCGACACCGACATCTACTCGGTCGACCCCCTCAAGTTCAAGGACACCAAAGCCTACAAGGACCGTCTTCGTGAGTACCGCGAGAAGACCGGTCTGAACGATGCCCTGATCAACGCCCGCGGCACCATGTCCGGGACCGACGTGATGATGTCGGTCATGGAATACGCCTTCATGGGCGGGTCGATGGGCTCGGCGGTCGGCGAGAAGATGACCCGGGCGATCGAGCGCGCCATCGAAGAGAAGATCCCGCTCATCGTCATCTCCTGCTCCGGCGGCGCCCGCATGCAGGAGGGGGCCCTGTCGCTGATGCAGATGGCGAAGATCTCCGGCGCCCTCGGCAAGCTGCACGAGGCGCGCCTCCCGTTCATCTCGGTGCTGACCGACCCGACGACCGGCGGGGTGACCGCGTCGTACGCCATGCTCGGTGACGTCAACATCGCCGAGCCGAAGGCTCTCATCGGCTTCGCCGGCCCGCGCGTCATCGAGCAGACCATCCGCGAGAAGCTCCCCGAAGGGTTCCAGCGCGCCGAGTTCCTGCTCGAGCACGGCATGCTCGACTTCATCGTCGAGCGGCGCCAGATGCGCGACGTCGTCGTCCAGGTCCTCAGGGTCCTGTACAACCGCGACCTCGTCCAGGCCCAGGCGCCGCGCGACGGCGAGACCGGCCGCCAGGATCCCGGCACGACGACGCGGGAGCGCGAAGGCATCGGACGGACCGTCCCTTTCCCGACGTCGATCGCCGCCCGGAAGCACAGCCCCCCGGAGCTTTAGCCACTGATGACGGCCGCCGGCCGGCCACGGCGGCGCCGCACGACCTGCGAGACCCCATGACCTACGAGCAGGCGCTCGCCTGGCTCGATTCTCTGGAATCGCTCGGCATCCGCCCCGGGCTCGATCGGATCACCGCGCTTCTCGCGCGTCTCGGAGATCCGCAGCGCGATCTGCGCTTCGTGCTCGTCGCCGGCACCAACGGCAAGGGTTCGGTGGTGGCGTTCCTGTCGCAGATCCTGCGCGAAGCCGGGCTGCGGCCAGGGGTCTACACGTCGCCCCACCTGGTCCGCTTCGAGGAGCGGATCGCGATCGACGGCGCCCCAATCCCGGCCGCGGCCGTCGCTGAGCTGACCACCGAGGTGCGCGACGCCGTGGAGGGCGTAACGCGCGACGGAGCCCAGACGCCGACGTATTTCGAAGCGACGACGGCGCTCGCGTTCCTGCATTTGCACAGGAGCCGCGTTCCGATCGCCGTGCTCGAAGTCGGCATGGGCGGCCGATTCGACGCCACCAACGTCGGCTCTCCCCTCGCCTGCGCCATCACGCCGGTCTCGCTCGACCACACGCAGGGGTTAGGCCGGACCGTCGCCGAGATCGCCACCCAGAAAGCCGGCATCATCCGCTCCGGCGTCCCGGTCGTCGTAGCCCGCCAGGAGGACGAAGCGATGCAGGTGATCGCCGCCGAGGCGGCCGCCGCCGGCGCGCCACTCGTCGCCGCGGACTCCTGCCGCATCGAGCCGCGCGACGGATTCCCCGATCCGCCGCGCTTCTCCCTGACGACGCCCGACGGCGAGCGCCATGCCGACCTCGCGCTCGCGCTGCGTGGCGATCACCAGGTCGGGAACGCGACCCTCGCGGTGCTCCTCGCCGGCATCCTGCGCCGCGACGGCGGCCTTCCCATCGACGAGCGGGCGATCCGCCATGGCCTTGCCACGGCGCAGTGGCCCGGCCGGCTGGAGCTGCTGCCGGCGGCCGGCAACGACGAACCGGATCTCCTCCTCGACGGAGCGCACAACCCTGACGGATGCGCGATGCTGGCCGCGTATCTGCACCGCCACCAGGCGACCCGCCCGCGCCGCGTTCTTCTTTTCGCCGCAATGCGCGACAAGCCGGCCGACGAGATGCTCCGCATCCTCAAGCCCGTCGTCGACGAGGTCGTCGTCACTGGCCTGCCGGTCGCGCGCGGTCGCCCGCCCGCCGATCTGGAGCGCCAGGCGAAGGACGCAGGATTCGATGCGACGTGCGAGCCCGATCAAGCCGCCGCGCTCGCGCTGGCGCGCCGACGCGCCGGAGCTCGAGGGCTGGTCGTGGCGAGCGGATCGCTCTATCTCGTCGGGGAGATTCAGAAGAACTTGCGCCTGTAGCTCGCTGGCCACCTCGCCGCCATGCGCTAGCGGCACGCCTTCAGCATCTGTTCTCGTGTCTTCGCTTCGTAGCCTCGGACCTCATGCTGCTTGGCCTCGAATGCCGCCGGATCCCAGTGGGCACGCTGATCTTCGAGAGGCAGGTCGTCGGTTTCGGACTGGACGGCGCCGAACAAGACGAAGTCCGGATCCACGCGCCAATCGTCGACAACGGTATGGCCAAGCCTCGCCGGTCGACGACATCCGGCGATGAGCCCGCGGTCATGCACCACAGCAACCTAAGCAACCGATTTCCAGTTCATCTCGAGCCGCTTGCCGCTCGCCGCACAGTCGCGAAGGTATAGATTGATCAGCGTCTGATACGGAATGCCACATTCTTTCGAGAGCGTCTTGAAATAGGCGATCGTCCGATCGTCGAGACGGATGGTCACCTGGCGCTTGAGACGGCTTGCATACGGGTTACGTCGTGCCCTGGAAAAATCGTAGTTCTTCTTCATGTTCGCCACCTTTGGTTGTAAAGGGCGCGCTCTCGACTGTTGGCCTTTCGCGCCGAGATAAGCCGAATCACACCTGTGGATTCACGATGCGCATGGACGACCACGAGAACCCGCAGTTTCGTGCTGAGACCCATGAGCACGAATCGGGGTTCGTCCTCGGAATGCTCGGGGTCGTCGATCAGAAGGGCGTGCTCGTCCGCGAAGACTGATTCCGCCTCGGTAAATGAGACATGGTGCTTCCGCTGGTTCTCTGCCTCCTTGAGCGGGTCCCATTCGAAGCGCAGCCCGACATACATACATTGTAACGACGACGTAACAACCGGTCAAGCTCGCCGGGCCCGAGCCTCTCCGGAACGCGGCCGGATTGCGTTTCGGCCCCCCGGTGGGACTAGCTGCCGGTGGTCGTGGGCAGCGGCGCCCGCGGCGCAGCCTTGCGGAAGCCTTGCCGATCCATCTGTCCCCAGGTCTTGCGGCGCCAGAGGTAATCCCAGAACGCCTTCACCTTGAAGAGAGACAGGAGCTGGCGGAAGCCGAAGTTCTCGAGGACGCCGCCGAGCACCAGCATGGCGAGATGCTGCCAGCCCGGGTAGCGGCGGAACGAGATCTCTTCCAGCAGGACGGCGGCGATCGACAGGAAGATGCCGAAGAAGATCGAGAAGATGAGGAACAGCAGGAAGAAGTCGAGGTTCAGGATGCCGAGGAAGTAGGCCAGCGGCAGCGTGATGTACCCGAGGATCTCGACGAACGGCCCGAACAGCTCGAACAGGACGAAGTACGGCATCGCCACCCAGCCGATGACGCCGAACTTCGGGTTGAACATCATGTTGCGGTGGCGCCAGAGGCTCTGCACCAGACCGCGATGCCAGCGGTTGCGCTGGCGGGCCAGGACGCGGAACTTCGCGGGCACCTCGGTCCAGCAGACCGGGTCGGGCACGAAGACGATGCGGTACCTCCGCTTCTGGCGCCGCAACCGGTCGTGGAGCTTGAGCACCAGCTCCAGATCCTCGGTCTGCGACCAGCGGTCGTAGCCGCCCACCGCGACCACCTCCGACTTGCGGTAGAGCCCGAAGGCGCCGGAGATGATCATCAGCGAGCGCATGGTGCTCCAGCCGATGCGGCCGGACAGGAAGGCGCGCAGGTACTCGACCACCTGGAAGATCGGCAGCATGCGGTTCGGCAGCCCGATCTCTACGACGCGTCCGTCGCGCACCTTGCAGCCGTTGGCGATGCGGACGATGCCGCCCGCCGCCACCATCTCGTCGGGGTGCTCCATGAACGGCTTGACCACGCGCAAAAGCGCGTTCTCCTCGATGATCGAGTCGGCGTCGACGGAGCAGTAGAGCGGGAAGCGCGATACGTTGATCCCCGCGTTCAAGGCGTCCGCCTTGCCGCCGCGCACCTTGTCGACCACGACCAGGTTCGGGATCTCGAGCGCCGCGTAGATGCCGCGCACCTCGGAGGTCGGCAGCGCCTTGCGCACGACGCGGTCGGTGCGCTTCAGCTCGAACGTCTGCACGACCTTGTGCAGCGTGTCGTCCGCCGAGCCGTCGTTGATGACGATGACCTCGAACTGCCCGTAGTTGAGGCTCAGCAGCGAGCGCACGGTCTCGACGATGGTGCGCGACTCGTTGTGCGCCGGCACCAGGATCGAGATCGGCCAAGTCATCTCGGAGCGCAGGATCTGCTCGTAGTCGGAGAAGAAGGTGCGCTTCACGAAGCGCAGCACCTCGACCAGCGACACCAGGAAGAGGACCACGTAGAACGAGTTGAGGATGGCGAAGTACCAGAGCACCGCGTCGTTGAACCCCAGGACGGCGCGGGCCAGAAGCGTGTGCCAGCTCACGACGACCCTCCCTGCGGCTCGGGCTTCAGGATCTTGAGCAGCGTCCGGCGGACGCTGTCCTGCGTGTGCTCGACGGCCTGGTGCGACAGGCGATCGATGCGCTGCGCGCTGATCACCTTGCGGACGAACTGGATCGCCGCCTCGCGCCGGGCCGGGTCCCCGGATCCGAGATCGGAGACGTACTCGTCGATGATGCCGCCCTCCTCGAGCTGCGCCACCGCCTGGTGGCGCGCGTAGGCGTCCGGCTCCTCGAGCGTCTTGATGAGCGCCTCGCGTCCCGGAACCCCAAGCGCGCGCAGCGCGTCGCCGGCATTGGAGCGCACCCACCACTCGCGGTCGCTCATCAGGCCGGCCAGACGCGGCACCGATTGCGGCGCGCCGATCCGTCCGAGCGCCTTGGCCGCCATGGCGCGCACCGCCCAGACCTCGTCCCCCAGGCAGATCGACAGGTCCTCGACGAAGGTGGGGTCGGCGATCAGACCCATGGCGTGCGCCGCCCGCGCCCGGACGTCGGGCAGCGGGTCCTTGAGCGCGCGGCGCAGCAGGGCGGCGGCGCGCGGCGTGCGCACCCGGCCGATCACGTCGAGCGCCGAGACCCGCGCCGGCTTCGGCAGCCCGTCGTACGCTTCGAGCAGCTCGTCGACCGACTCCTCGCCGGCGCCGATCAGGATCTCCGCCAGGCGGATGGCCGACCAGCGGTTCGGATCGGACAGCGCCTTGACGATGGGCCGGACGGAGGTGCGGCCGCGGATGAGACCCAGCGCCCGCGCCGCCCGGATACGCACCTCGCCCATCGGGTCGTCCATGGCCGCGACTAACGCGTCGACCGACTGCTTGCTGCGCATCATTCCGAGCTTCTCGGCCGACCCGGCGCGCTTCCACCAGCGGCGGCTCTTGAGCCCGGTGACCGCGGCCGCGACCAGGCCGAGGGTCTCGCAGGCCGTCGTGATCCGCTCGCGCGACTCGCCCTTCACCAGCCCCGCCACGTCGAGCAGGATCGCTTCGACGATCCGCTCGTCACGCGACGACAGCGGCAGATCCAGGTACTCGCGCAGGGCCCGGGTGTCGCTCGCGCCGGCGTAACGGAACACATCCGGCTCGAGAGTGGCGCGGCGCCGGCGATCCATCGCCTCGCGCGCCTCGCGCCACGCCTTGTTGAGGATGATGAGCAGGGTCAGCGCCGACAGCACCGAGACGATGCCGATGATCACCATCACCAGGAGCTCGCGGTCGCTGTACGTCATCGCCCCCGTCCCCCGCGCCTCACCAGGTGCGCTCGAGGATCTTGCCGATGCGGACCATGAGCTCCTGGGCATTGAACGGCTTGGTGACGTAGTCCTCGGCCCCCAGGTTCAGCCCTTTGACGACGTCCTCCTCGCGCGAGCGCATCGACAGGATCAGCACCGGGATCCGCTTCGTCGCCGGATCGGCCTTGAGCGCCTCGAGCACCTCGTAGCCGTCCTTCATCGGCATCACCAGGTCGAGAATCACGAGGCGCGGCTGGAGGGTGTGGACGGCGCGCAGGGCGTCCTCGCCGTCGATCGCCTCGTGCACCTCGTGACCCTTCTGTCGCAGCAGCGCGCCGACGAAGCGGCGCGTCAGCGGGTCGTCGTCGACCACCAGGACCCGCGCGGGGTTCGTCGTCATGCGCCCATCTCAGAGCCGGACGCGCAGGAGGAGCCCCGTCCGCGCGGTGGGAAAGCCGGGCGCCGTCTCGAGGGCGTCGTTGGTGCGGCTGTACGAGGCCTCGAGGCGGACCCGGTCGCCGATCGCGACGCCGAAGAGACCGCCGCCGCCGTGGACCGTCGCCTGCGGATCGGCAACCGGGGCGCGCAGCGAGTCGTTCGGATCGTACGATTGCCGGCCGATCAGCCCCTCGACCCGCCAGTAGAGGCGGCTGTCACGGGTCCCTTCGGTCAGGCGCAGCGTCAGGATCTCCGAGTCGTAGCGACTCGGGTCGAGGTAGCCATAGTCGCGATCGTCCGCGAAGCGCCGCAGCCGCGCCTCGAACCCGGCCGCGAACACGATCCCCGCGATCGGCTTGTGGAACCCGGCGGCCGCCGCGATCGCCTGCCGCGTGTTGCCGTCGGAGTACCAGGCGAGATCGCCCCAGCCGCTGATCGTCCAGGTCGCCTCGGGGCGGTATTCGATGAGCATGGTGGCCGAGTCGACGCGGATCCCCCAGTCCACCAGCGCCGCCGAATCGAGCAGCGGGCGCCGGCCGGTGCGGCCTTGCACCGTCACCCGCGACCTGACGTCCCACGACAGGACCGCGTCGCCGATGAGGTCGGTGCGGTGTCCGCCGTCCAGCGACTCTTCCTGGGCGACGCCGACGCGTCCCTCGAACTGCAGCGGCCGGACGAGGCGCGTGGTCACGCCGGCGGTCAGGACGTTCGTGTCGGTCGTGACCGACCCTCCCGATTGCGGCGGGGTGATCTGGGTCTGGCAATCGATCGCGTCGCCGCAGTCGGAGCGGGTGCTCACGCCGGTGAGCGCGATGCGGATCTCGGTCTGCGGGTCGGCCATGAAGGTGCCCGCCGCTTCGACGGAGCCGACCCGGTTGCCGCCGTCGTCGGTGCGCACCACCGGCTCGATCTCGAGACGGGGCGCGAGGTCGTCGTGGATCGTCTTCTGCAGCGCGCGCACGCCGGCGTCGCCGGGATGATCGAGGGCCAGGTTGTCGGCCTGCGCCAAAGCGGTGCGATCGAGCCCGAGCGCGTGCGCCTCGCTCGCCATCCCGAGCCGCGCCGGAACGTTGCCGGGATCGGCCTGGAGGACGTCCTTGTAGAACTGCCGGGCCCCGGCGTGGTCCCCCTGCAAGCCCCGTAGCCGCGCGCGGCCGAGGCGGGCGTGGAGCGGGTCGATGCGGCGGTCCTCCATGTCGCGGTAGAGCGCGTCGGCCTCGACGTAGCGGCGGCGGGCGGTCAAGGCCCGGCCGAGACCGAGCAGGGCGCGCGGATCGTCGGGACGGAGGTGCAGGGCGCCCTCGAACAGGTCGCGCGCCCGCGACGCGTCGCCGTTGTCGAGACAGATCTCCCCCTCCTTGATCAGCTCGTCGGGGGTGCGGGCGGTCGGCTCCGGCCCGTCGGTCTGGGCGTTCATCTCGGTCGCGGTCTCCTGTCGCCCGGCCGGCCCGGCGGCGCGGACCTGCCCGGCGGCGACTGACGCGGCCACCCCCGCCAGAGCCACGATCAGGCGGAGGAACGCCCAAGGCGGCGGCCACGCGGGCGTAAACTTAGGTTCCCTCATGGGATACGGCAACCGGTCTCGCATTGGAGGCACAGGTTGTAGCCCAAACCCGCGTTTCTTGACAAGGCGCGGCATCATCTATTAAGGTGAGTGGCTCCCGCGTCACGTCGAGGTGGCCATGCCGGACTCGGTCCTTTACCGGGTCGGACTGTCCTTGGCGGTCGCGGGAAGGCCCGGGGCGCGGCGACGCGCCGTCATCGAACCGGGCCTGGAGCCGCTGCCGTCCGGGTGGGAAGAGGCCGCCCGAGCCGAAATGGAAGCGGCCCGACGACTCGGCATCGCGATCCTGGTGCCGGGTGATCCGCGGTTCCCGCCGCTGCTGCGCGAGGTTCCGGACCCGCCCCTGGTTCTTTACGTCCGCGGATCCCTCGAACCCGAAGATCGGCTGACGGTCGCGGTGGTCGGATCGAGGCGCTCGACTCCCTGGGGCACGTCGACCGCCGAGAGCCTGGGGCGCGACCTGGCGGCCGGGGGGTTCACGGTGGCCAGCGGCCTGGCGCGCGGCATCGACGCCGCCGCCCACCGCGGGGCGCTCGAAGGAGGCGGCCGGACGCTGGCGGTGCTCGGCTCGGGGCTCGATCGGATCTACCCGCCGGAGCACGCGCGGCTGGCGGACGAAATCGCCGGGCGCGGCGCTCTGGTGAGCGAGCTGCCGCTCGGGACGACGCCGCTGCCGCGCCACTTTCCGGAGCGCAACCGGCTGATCGCCTGGATGGCGTGGGCGACGGTGGTGGTGGAGGCGGCGCGCGACAGCGGCTCGCTGATCACGGCCGGCCTGGCGGCCGACGCCGGCCGGCTGGTCTTCGCGGTGCCGGGACCCGCCGGCGAGCCGAACGCGGCGGGCACCAGCGCGCTGCTGCGCGACGGCGCCATCTGCTGCCGCGACGCGCGGGACGTGATCGAGGATCTGGCGCCGCAGGTGAGCGACCTCGCGGCGCGTGTCGCTGCGGGGCGCGTGGCGGCGGGGCGCTCGCCCGATGCGACCGCGGAGATCGCGGCGCGGGAGCCGGGACTGCCGCCGATGTCGGAGGCCGAGCGGTCGGTGCTGGCCCGGTTGTCGCAAACGCGCGGCGTCGGCATCGAGTCGCTGGCCGGGTCGTGCGGTCTGCCGGCGGGCGCGCTGATGTCGGCTCTTCTTGAGCTGGAGCTGCGCGGTCTGGCGCGCCGCCTGCCGGGGGCGAGATTCATCGCCGCGCGGTGCCGCGAAACGCCGGATTGAAGGCGACAAAAGGGCCCCGGGTGGTCGCCGGATTTGACAGCGGACTATATTTGTCGAACGATAGGCACCCTTCACGGGGCCCGCGGAGTCGAAAGGAGAGTCTTCTTGGGCAAGTCGCTGGTCATCGTCGAATCGCCTGCCAAGGCGAAGACAATCAATAAATTCCTCGGACGGAACTTCACCGTCAAGGCCTCCATGGGCCACGTCCGTGATCTGCCGAAGCGTCACCTCGGGGTGGACGAGAAGAACGACTTCAAGCCGACCTACGAGATCCTGCAGGGCCGCAAGAAGGTCATCGAGGACCTCAAGAAGGCGGCGCAAACGGCCGACAAGGTCTTCCTCGCGCCCGACCCTGATCGCGAGGGCGAGGCGATCAGCTGGCATCTCGCCGAGATCCTCAAGAAGACCAACAAGCATCTTTTCCGCGTGATGTTCAACGAGATCACCAAGCGCGCCGTGCAGCACGGCATGGACCACCCGCTGAAGATCGACGCGCACCGCGTCGACGCGCAGCAGGCGCGCCGCATCCTAGACCGCCTGGTCGGCTACAAGATCAGCCCGCTGCTCTGGGAGAAGGTGCGCCGGGGACTGTCGGCCGGCCGCGTCCAGTCGGTGGCGCTGCGGATGGTGGTCGAGCGCGAGCGCGAGATCCAGGCGTTCAAGGCGGAAGAGTACTGGACCCTGGCCGCCATGCTCGAGGGCGCGGCCCCGCCGCCCTTCGAAGCGCGGCTGATCAAGATCAGCGACAAGAAGGCCGACCTGACGAACAAGGACGAGACCGACGCGGTGGTCACGTCGCTCGACAAGGCCGTGTTCGTCGTGCAGTCGGTCGAATCGAAGGAAAAGAAGAAGAACCCGGTCCCGCCCTTCATCACCAGCAAGCTGCAGCAGGACGCGTCGCGCAAGCTCGGCTTCACCGTGCGCAAGACCATGACGCTGGCGCAGCGGCTGTACGAAGGTATGGACCTCGGCGATCTCGGCACGGTCGGTCTCATCACCTACATGAGAACCGACTCGACCCGCATCGCCCCCGAGGCGCTGCAGGAGGTTCGCGATTACATCGGCAAGATGCACGGGGCCGAGTTCCTGCCCGACGAGCCGCGTGTCTACCGCACCGGGAAGATGGCCCAGGAGGCGCACGAGGCGATCCGCCCGACCTCGATGGAGCTGGCCCCGGAGCAGGTCAAGGCGCACCTTCAGAAGGACGAGTTCCAGCTCTACAGCCTGATCTGGAACCGCTTCGTCGCCTCGCAGATGAAATCGGCGGTCTTCGACGTGACCACCGCCGACATCAAGGCGGCGAAGTGCCTCTTCCGCGCCACCGGCTCGACGCTCAAGTTCGCCGGCTGGCTGGCGATCTACCAGGAGGTCATCGACCGCGAGCGCGCCGAGCGCGAGCGCGCCGAGAAGGAGCGCCGCGACCCGGGCGCCGCCGCCGACGAGGACGAGACGGCGCGCCTCCTGCCGCCGCTCGAGGTCGGGATGAAGCTCGCCCTCAAGAAGCTCGACCCGCGGCAGCATTTCACCCAGCCGCCGCCGCGCTTCACCGAGGCGTCGCTCGTGAAGGAGCTGGAAGAGAACGGCATCGGCCGTCCCTCGACCTACGCCACCATCCTGGCGACGATCCAGTCGCGCGACTACGTCGAGAAGCAGGACGGCAAGTTCGTCCCGACCGAGCTCGGGCTCACGGTCACCGATCTCCTGGTGCAGCACTTCGAGGACATCCTCGACGTCAAGTACACGGCGCGCATGGAGGAGGAGCTCGACGAAATCGAAGAGGGCCGGCTCACCTATGTCGACGCCTTGAAGGGGTTCCACAAGCAGTTCGTCAAGGACCTCAAGGCGGCCACGGCCAACATGGAGAACATCAAGAAG